>JAAELQ010000321.1 GCA_024226515.1 bacterium | reverse complement strand
CCCTCGCGGATCTTCGCCAGCCCGAGGCGGAACGACTCGATCATCGTCGGAATCGACTTGATCAACGTGATGATGCCGCCGGTGGCCACCGCGCCGGCTCCGATGTAGCGCACGTAGCGGTCGTGCAGCTGGCGCGCGGTCATGTCGCGGATCAGATGTTCGGTCTCGGGATAGAACGGCTGGAGTAAATCGGCGCCCCACCAGTTGACGAGCGGAATGATGACCAGCGCCGACAGCGCGCCGCCCGCGACCATGACCGTCGCGATGCGAATGCCCAGGATATAGCCCACGCCGATCAGCGCCGGCGAGACGCTGATCGAGACCATCGCCTTTCCGGGCAGGGCGAGCTGGAACTTGGACGACACCAGCTTGAAGCCGTCGGTGATCAGCTTGAACAGCATGCCGATCCCGAGGCCCCAGAAGACGTTGGCCGCCTGTTTGCCTCCGCCCTCCGCCGCGACGAGCACCTCGGCGCAGGCCAGACCCTCCGGGTAGGGCAGCTTGCCGTGCTCCTGCTTGATCAGGTAGCGGCGCAGCGGGATCATTGCCAGGACGCCGATCAGTCCACCCGCCATCGCCAGGAACGTCATCTGGCGCCAGGCCGGCGTCATGCCCCAGATGAACAGCGCCGGCAGCGTGAACAGCACGCCTGACGCGACCGACGAGCTCGCCGAGCCGATCGTCTGCGACATGTTCGCTTCGAGGATGCTGTGCTTGGCCCCGAACGCCGAGAGCAAGCGGAACGTAACGACGGTCAGCACGGCGACGGGGATCGACGTGCTGATCGTGAGGCCGGCCTTCAAACCCAGGTACGTGTTCGCGGCGCCGAACAAGATGCCCAGCAGGATGCCGGACACGACCGCCTTGACGCTGAGCTCGGTCAGGCGCCTGCCGTGAGTGAACGGGACGTACTCTTGCCCTTCCTCGAGCTGGTACGCGGTCGTCGGGAGCTTCTTTTGTTGCATGGGCGGCCTACCTTATCACGCGTCCGTCACGGCCCCTCGTTCTCGATCCGCACCAGATCCTTCTCCGCGGCGATGTAGCCGAACGCGGCCCACTGCGTGCCGGCGAGGATCTCGCGCAGCAGCGTTTCGGCCCGCTCGCGCTCGCCGTTGTACGAGAACCAGTTCGCGATGCCGTACGCCGTGGTCGCGGACTGGATGCCGTCGGCCGAGCGGGCGTCGTCCAGCAGACGCTCGGCATCGAACTCGCCCTTGTACATCAGCAGCAGCGAGTGGTAGGCCCTGTTCTCGATGATGTCCATGTCCGCGTGGATCGGTTCCAGCAGCGCGGACGCCTCGTCGTCGCGCCCCATGCGGCGCAGCGTCATGTAGGCCCAGTGCGTCGTGGCGCAGAGCATGTCGGGGTTCTTCGAGTACCTCAGACACTCGCGATAACAACGCAACGCATTGTCGAGGTCCCCGCGCAGGTAGTAGGCCAGGCCGAGGTGATACCAGATGTTGGAGTGCGTCGTACTCGTCGGCTGGTTGCGGGCGTTGGGCAAACCGTCGGGTTCGACCTCGTCGGGCGACGACTCGGCGAGCTGCGCAGCACGCTCCAGGTCGCGTACCGCCCAGTCCAGGCTGCGCAGCGTGACGAAGCGATGCCCGCGGTGGCGGTACAGTCGGCGCTCGTCGGGATGCGCCTCGATCGCTCGACCGTAGACCTCGACCGCCTCCCGGTAACGACCCAGGTAAGCCAGTCGCCGGCCGAACCAGATCGCCGCCTCGGGGTCGTCCGGCCGCGCCTCGTAATCGGCGCGCACCCGATCCAGCTTCGCCGTGCGGTCGCGCGACACGTCGGCCGGCAGCGCGGGACGATACAGCGGACGCCCGAGCCAGGAGATGGCCTCCGGTCCGTCACGACCCGGCGTGCCGTTCTCGGCCATCGGCGTGGTGCTCGGCGGCCCCAGCGGCGGACTCTTGCGGCAAGCGCCGCCCGACAACAGCAACAGCGCCAGACAACCCACGATCCCCGCGCGGCACCCCACCACCGATCGATACGACATCGCGTCACTCCTCCCGTAGTACGAACGCGATCAGCGTATCCCATTCCTCGCTCGGCTCGACTCCGAGACCGGCCAGCAGCTCCGACTCCAGGCCCTCGCGATCGGGCTCGATCCGGCAGCGGGCGACCTCGGCCTCGTCCGCTCCGTCGAAACACAGGTGGCAGTGCGGCGCCTCGCGGCCTCCGAACGACAGCGGGGGGCCGTAGGTGCGACAGGCGACCGGACGCGAATCGTACAGCTCGCAGCGGCCGGTCTGCGGCTCCAGCGCGGGACACGCCAGCGCCGCGTGGCGCTCGAAGAACGCATCGAGGCGCGACTCGTCGGCCGCCGGTCTTCCCCTGGTGACGTCGCCGGGGAATCCGTGCTCCATCCGCCGCACGGCCCCCCGCGCCCGCTCGCGGATCGCGGCGGCGCGCGGCGGGTCGGCGGCGCGCATCCGGGCAAGGCCGTTCTCGAGTCGCAGCCGGTCGAGGCGCGTGACCGGAAACGGGCCGTGGCAGCACTCCGCGCAGCCCGGAGCGCAGACCAACCACTCCCCTGCCCGTTGCGCGGCGACGGCGAACTCCCGGTCGAGCACGCGCAACAGCTCCGCGTCACTCGTCCCGCGGCCGGCGCGAGCCCCTTGCCGTGCTCCGGCCGCTGTCCCCTCGAGCTTCACGGGCCGATCCTAGCAGGCCGCCGCTCGGCCGGGTGCGCCGTTTTTTGGTGATCGGGACCGCTCGCTCGATGCTAGGCTCTGTTCTCGATGGCCACGCTGAAAGCTCCGAGCGCTACCCCGATCCTCCCGCTGGTCGTTGTCCTGCTCGCCGCGTCTTGCAGCGGGGATGCCCCGCAAGGGCCGAGCGGCGAGCTCGACCCCGCTCTCGCT
>JAAELQ010000320.1 GCA_024226515.1 bacterium | reverse complement strand
GATCCATTTCGCGGTGCGCTTTCGTACTGGCGCTAGCGTGCGAGCCGACACCGTTCTCCGTCGTGCTCTCCGATAGCGACTGGCCACCGTGGCCAATTTCGAGGTTCTCGGAGGCGATTGGCGCGGTCGTTGCGTCGGCTGTACCGGGCGCGGTGCTCGGGTATTCGATCTTTGGCCCGTTGCCCTGCTCGTCCTGTGGGAACATCCCGAACGCCTCGGCCGGGGCCTGCCCGCGGTGGAGCTTCACGTGCTCCTCGAATTCGTCAATCATCTCGGCAGACCATGACGGCGGATAGGACCCGAGCGGCGGCCCTCCCCCGCCCGTCTTCTGGACGCGGATAACCTGCTGCCGCTGCATGAAGACTTTCCGTAGCCACGCCCCGTACATCGAACGGATGAGCGGCCGGCCTTCGTACCGGGCGCCTACCATCTCGTGAACGAACAGAATCACCTGCTCGATCGGTAGGTGCTCCTGGTACTTGAAGTTCATCCTGAACCGCTGGGCGTCGCTATACGTGCGCTCGATGCGCTCTAGGTTGTCCGATGCGTCCAGAACCCAGCCCATCGGGTCGACGCTTGAAGGCTCGAGCCAATGAATGCGATCGTAAACGACCTTAGAGCCCTCGCGGCGCATCGTGAACGCCGACATAGAGAACCCATCGCGGAAGCAGCGGGCGTGCTCCTGGAGGCGTTGACGCCACGACGATTGACACCACACCTCACGGCCGTAATTGTCGTTCGTTTCCCGTAGCAGATTC
>JAAELQ010000319.1 GCA_024226515.1 bacterium | reverse complement strand
TGGCGAGCATGCTGGCCGGCGAACGGCAGGAGCTCGAGCGAAGCCGGCCGGAGGCCGCCGGAATCGTCACCCGCCTGCTGGATACCGACGGAGACAACGACATGGACCTGTCGGACGTGCTGAGCCACGGCAGGAAGATGTTCAGCAAGTTCCTCAGCTGACCTCGTCGCGATGGACTGGATTCTGGTGGGCGTCGCGATCGTCGCGAGTCAGGTCGTCGCGCTCTGCGTCGCCTGGCTCGCGCTTGCACTCGGTCTGCGTGCGATCTCGATGTCGGCCCGTGCCACCCCCCCGGCGCAGCGGGCCCGAAGAACCAGTCCTGCGCCCGCGCCACTGTTGAGGTCGAGGGCCGCCGCAGTTCGAGGATACTTACGGTGATCTGCGCCGGTCCGGGCTGAGGTCGCGCCGCTTCGCCGTATCTTCCGGCGATGCGATTCCCCATCATCTTGATTGCCGTGTTCCTGACCTGCGCCGCCGCAGCGGCCGACCACGTGGGCGCGCCGGAGCTGATTCGGCTGGACCCCCAGCGCCGCTGGGCCGACGATCACCCCGGCGCGCTGCGCAGCCGTTCGGTGCAGCTCGACGCGACGCTGCTCACGCGACAGGACGTCCGCGACGAGAAGCGTCTGCGTCTGACGCTCTTCCCGGGCGAGTCGTACGTCGCCAGGTTCCACCGTATCGATCCGGCCGGCGCCCACGGCTCGATCTGGTACGGCACGCTCGAGGGTTTGCCCGGCAGCTCGGTGTTGCTGGCGATCGAGAAGGACGCGATGGTCGTCGATCTCGCCACGCCCGACGAGCAGTACGAGATTCGCATGCGCCCAGGCGGCGGCGCGCTGGTGCGCCAGGTCGACCCGGGGCTGCTGCCGCCGTGCGCCGCGGACGGCGAGCACGACGTACGGTCGTTCGCGCCGGCGTCCTCACCGTCCGTGACGCAGCGCAACCTGAACGGCTGCACGGACGATGGTTCGGTGTTCGATCTGCTGGTGGCCTATACGCCGGCGGCAAGGTCGGCGGCCGGCGGCACGAACGCGATCGTCGCGCTGATCAACTCGCGGGTGGCCACCAGCAACACGGCGTACCAGAACAGCCTGATCAACACCACGGCCAACCTGGTCGGCACGGTCGAGGTCAACTACGTCGAGTCGGGCAACGGGGCGACCGACCTCAGGCGGCTGCGCGAGACGAGCGACGGATTCATGGACGGCGTGCATCCGCTGCGCGACTCGCTGGACGCCGACCTGGTCAGCCTGATCGTCAACAGCGCGCCGGGCCTGTGCGGCATCGCCAACTTCGCCATCGCCTACGGCAACACGCCGTTCCCCGAGCTGGGGTTCAGCCTCAACGTGCGCCACTGCGGCGGCCAGGTGTTCGCCCACGAGCTGGGGCACAACCAGGGCTGCCGGCACGACCGCGCGACCGACAGCGCTCCCGGGGCGTTCGACTACTCCCACGGCTACCACGAGCCGCAAGGTGTCTTCCGCACGATCATGAGCTACGGCACGGTCCCGCGCATCACGCACTTCTCCAACCCCGACGTGCTGTACCAGGGCATCCCGACGGGCATCGACATCACCGACCCCGACTCGGCCCACTGCGCGATGTCGATCAACGAGACCGCGCTGAACGTCGCCAATCTGCGCTGCAGCTTCTGGGATTGCAACAACAACACCGTCGAGGACTCGGTCGACGTGGCGCAGGGCACCAGCCTCGACTGCAACGGCAACGACGTGCCCGACGAGTGCGAGACGGACTGCAACGCGAACAACATCCCGGACGAGTGCGACATCCTGAACATGACCAGCGAGGACTGCCAGCAGAACGGCGTGCCCGACGAGTGCGACTACGTCGACGGGGCCCTGTTCGACTGCAACGGCAACACGCTGGCCGACATCTGCGAGATCGCCGACGGTGTAACGCCCGACTGTAATCTCAACTCGATCCCCGATGACTGCGAGCCGAACGACTGCAACAGCAACGGCGTGCCGGACGACTGCGACCTGACGGCGCAGACCAGCGCCGACTGCAACCTGAACGCGGTGCCCGACGAGTGCGACATCGACATGGGCACCAGCCAGGACGCCGACGGCAACGACGTCGCCGACGAGTGCGAGGACTGCAACGGCAACGCCACGATCGACTCGCTGGACATCGCCGACGGCTTCAGCGCAGACGCGAACCTCGACACGATCCCCGACGAGTGCGAGCGGGTGCGCAACCTCGACCGCGGCACGTTCCACGCCACGATCAACCTGGCGCTGGAGTTCGCCGGGGCCGGCGAGACGATCGAGGCCGGCCCGGGGATCTACCGCGAACGGGTCGACTTCCAGGGGACCGACTCGCTGGTGCGCAGCAGCCACGGCGCAGAGGCGACGGTGATCGACGCCGGCGGCCTGGGCGGCAGCGCCGTCAGCTTCGTCAGCGGCGAGACGCTGGGCGCCGCGCTGCAGGGGTTCACCGTGACCGGCGGCAGCGGCACGCTCGAGGGCGACGGCAAGCGCTACGGCGGCGGAGTCTATTTCTCCGGCTCGAACGGCACGCTGCTGAACCTGATCGTGCGCGACAACAGCGCCGACTTCGGAGCGGGCATCGGTGCGGCGGCCACCGGCCTCGTGGTCGCGACCAACTCGATCGTCCGCCTGAACCACGCCGTCGAGCAGGGCGGTGCGGTACACATGCGCGGCGCGCAGAACGTCTTCGTGACCAACGCGCTGATCATGGACAACGACGCCGGAGTGTCGGGAGGCTTCCTGGCCTCGACCAGCAGCGGGCTTCCCTGGTTCCGCAACAGCATCATCCGCCACAACGGCGCGACGCCGGACGCGGCGGCGTTCAGCCTGATCGTCAACACCAACGTCGAGGGCGGACCGCTGACCAACGACAACATCGACACCGATCCGAAGTTCGTCGACCCGGCCGGCGGCAACTACCGGCTGCGCGACGATTCGCCCTGCATCGACACCGGCAGCGATATCAGCCTGCCGCAGGACACCACCGATCTCGACGGCGACGGCGACACCGCGGAACGACTGCCGCTGGACCTCGACCGCAAGGCACGCGAGGTCGACGGCGACCTGGCCAACGAAGACGAACCGGACATGGGACCGTACGAGCGCCATCGCGCGGGCCCCGCGGAGATCTCCTCCGGCATCGGTGGCCCGCCGCTGCGGGTCGAGCGCCTGGACGGCTCGGGCACGCGCCTTTCCATCACCTGGGACGATTCCTGCGCGGCCGCCTCGACCAACATCCTGTACGGATCGCTGGATCAGCTGCCCGCTCACGTTCTCGACGGTTCGGTCTGCAGCGTGTCGCAGCCCTACACGTGGGATCCCGCGCCCGCCGGCACGCTATGGCTGCTGGTCGTCGGCGAAGACGTGCAGGGCGTCGAGGGATCGTGGGGCGAGAGCTCTTACGGCGAGCGCCACGGCGCCCTGGCCGGCGGCGAATGCGGCGCCACGGTGAAAGAGCTGAGCGGCATCTGCCCGTAGGCCGGCTCCGACTCCGTGATACGCTTCGATTCGATCGCTTCGAATCAACGCAAGCAGGAGGGGAACATGCGCACGTTACGCGGTCTGCTGATCGTCTTTCTGGTTCTCGGTCTGTGCACCACGGCCTCGGCCGGCAAGAAGCTGCTGCAAGAAGTCGAAGCCATCGGCGACACGATCTCGAAGGCGATGGTCGAGAACGACTTCGAGCTCATCCTCGGCCTCTACACCGAGGACGCGATCTCGCTGCCCAACTACGGCGTACGCATGGACGGCATCGAGTCGTTCCGCAAGCATCGCGAGATGATGTCCGGCGCGGGGATCAAGATCCACTCCTTCGAGAGCGATCCGACCGAGGCTTGGGAGAGCGGCAAGCACGTGATCGAGATCGGCACGTTCACGATCGACATGTCGATGCCCGGAATGCCCGACAACATGAAGGACACCGGCAAGTACATGACGGTCTACGTCCGCGAGAAGGGCAAGCTGAAGATCAAGGCCGAGATGTGGAACACCGACATGAACCCGATGACGATGATGGGCGGCCCGGGTGGTGAGGGCGGCGACGGTCACGACGAGCACGGCCACGAGGGACACGGGCACGGTTCCTGACGTTTCGCCCACTAATCGACGAATTGGCCTCCGGAGCCGTGGAACCTCATATTCGACTGCGTGACCACGGCCAGCGCCATCTCGTGCCCGGCGTGCTCGTTCGAACAGGACGAGGGCACGGAGACCTGCGCGCGCTGCGGCATCGTCTTCGCGAAGTTCGAGCGAGCCTCCGAATCGGCCTCCGAAGCGGCGGAAGCCGCGCAGGAGGCCCCACAGCCGATCATCTTCATAGAGAGGGACGACCCGGCGAAGAACGCGTGGAAGCTGCTCGGCATCGGAGCCGTCGCCGCGCTGCTCGCGCACTTCGTGACGCCGATCCGCTTCCTGCTCTCGCCGCTGGTCACGCTGCTGCACGAGTTCGGCCATGCCGCCGCAGCCTGGCTGCTCGGCTGCCCCGCGATCCCCAGCTTCGACTTCGTCTACGGCGGCGGCGTGACGCACCACCAGAGTTTCCAGCTTCCACTGGCGCTGATGCTCGCCGGCGGCTGGGTCTGGCTGGGCTGGATCTTCCGTCGCAACCCGAGGACGCTGGCCGTGCTCGGCCTGGTCGCCGGTCTGTGGGTCGTCGCGGTCTCCGCCGGCTGGCGCCGCGAGCTCGTCATCTCCGCGATGGGCCACGGCGGAGAACTGATCCTCGCCGCGACCTTCCTCTATAAGGCGCTCTCCGGCACGGGCTGGCGCCGACCGGAGATCGAGCGGCCGCTCGGCGCCTTCGTCGCCGTGTTCGTGCAGCTGCAGACGATGCTGTTCGCGCTACGACTGACGCGCGACGCTGCCTTCATGGCCTGGTACAAGGAAGGCAAGGGCGGCGCGATGCTGAACGACCTCGAGCTGATCTCGCTCGACTTCCGCATCTACCTCGGCATCGAGCTGTCGGTCGAGCAGGCGGCGGGGCTGATGCTGCTGCTCTCGCTGATCCCGCCCGCGATCGCGGTGCAGCTGTTCGTCTTCCGCGACCCGGTCGGCCGCTTCACGCAATCGTTGCGCCGACTGCGTCCGTAGAACGGGCGCGCGGCCTCGTAGGGTGCGCTCTCCGACCCGACGCGGCATCTTCTTTGAACCTTCCCATTTCGCCAGCGCCGAACTGTTTACAAGCGGACGGACTGCTTGAAACAAACGCGATTCACCGACGAGTCGGGGAGGAGAACGAAATGAAGACGATGATCCTGCTTCTGGCGACCACGCTGGCATCTCTTGGCACCTCGGCGCCCACGGTGTCGATCGAATCCCCCGCGGCCGCACCGGCGTCTGCGACGAGCACCGCGCTGTTCGACGAGCTCGAAGAGTGTGGCGGCGATCCGCTGGGCGACATGACGGTGAACACGTCGGAACTGACCCCACCCGGGAACATCGCCATCTGTCGCGAGGCCTGTAGTCCTCATACGACCGAGCGCGGCTACCTACGCTGCTATCACGACTGCCTGCAAGACCTCGCGGACATGTGAGTAACGAACGGGGTCCGGCCATGCACCATCGCCTATGGGATAGTGCATGGTCCGACCCCGAGCGTCATCTCGGGCGGCGGAGTTGCTTGCCGTTCGAACGGCGCGTCGACTGTTCGGCGGTCGAGGGGTCGGAACGCCGGTCGAGCTCGAGCAGTCCCGAAGCATCCAGCACGCGCGCCTGTGCGGCGAAACCGACATCGTCGATGCGCTCGTCGTCTTCGTCCTCGTCCTCGTCATCGATCGTCGCCGCCCACGTCCACGTGTCACCCAATCGATCGGCCTGGAATCCACCGAAAACGACGACCGTCCCGCTGTCGGCGTCCGCGGCCATCGCGTGCTCCAGCCGCGACGGCGGCACGAGCTCCGGCGCCAGCTCGGCCCAGGCGGTGCCGTCCCAGGCCCAGGTGCCGGCTTGCGGATCGTTGCCGCCGGTCTGCTGCCCGCCGAAGAGAATCACGAGTCCCGATCTCGCGTCGAACGCCAACTGGTGATCCGCACGCGGCGGCGGCCCCGGGACGAAGCGCTGCGACCAATCGACGCCGTCCCAGATCCATGTATCGGAGAGGATCTGCGTTCCGTCGGAACCACCGAACAGGACGATCTCGCCGCGCAAGATGTCGTAGGCCATCGCATGGTCGACTCGGCCCGAGGGTGAGGTCGCCGGGCTGCGCTCGATCCAACCGACGCCGTCCCAGACCCAGGTGTCGGCCGCGCGCGTGGGCGAAGGGCCGTTGACGAAGCCGCCGAACAGCACGATTTCCTCGCGGGCGATGTCGTACACCATGTCGCCGTCGGCCCGGCCGACGGGCGAGACCGCGGGCGACAACAACGTCCAGTCGACGCCGTTCCAGACCCAGGTCTCGTCGCGCCACTGGTTGAACGTGCCGTCGAATCCCCCGAACAGCAAGATCTCCTGCCGTCCCGTGTCATATGCCATCTGGAAGTTCGACCGCGCCGCGGGAGCGGTGACGGGAAACAGCTCGGTCCAGGATCCGCCGCTCCGGATCCAGGTGTCATCGAACAGCTGCGAGGCCGCCGACCCGACCCCTCCTCCGAACATCACGACCTCGCCTCTGGCGGCGTCGTAGGCCATCCGCGCCCCCGACCTGGCCGGCGGATCGGCGGTGGAGCTTCGGTCGGTCCAGCTCGATCCCGCCTGCGCGGGCACCGCGGCGAGTACCGTCACCGCCACGATCAGGATCCATCCTTGCATTCGATTCCGCGTTCTCATCCAGCACCTCCTCGGTCCACGGCGGACATTGACTCGCCGCCGTGGGGCTGCCGATAATCCGTCTCGTCAAGGGACGTTCTACCGCAGAACGCGATGCCGCAAATGCGAAAAGATGCGCAATCCTGCCACTTTCCGCATCGAGGTAGAACGAGCGAGGCGCGCCGGTGGAACAGCCGGGAAAGAAGCTGGAATCGTGGAAGGAGATCGCGGCGTTCTTCAATGTCACGGTGCGCACAGTCCAGTACTGGGAGAAAGAACGACGCCTGCCGGTGCACCGCCTCGAGGGGTTCGCGAAGCCGCGCGTCTTCGCCTACGACGACGAGTTGCGACGTTGGCAGAGCCCGGATGGGACCTCGCCGCCGCCGGCAGGACGTCCACGGCTGCGCATCGTCGTCGCCGCGGCGGTGACGCTGCTGCTGACCTCGGCGATCCTCGTCTCGTCCCGGCTGCCGACCCCGCGGCCGATGCGCGCCGAGGTCGAGGGAACGATTCTGCAGGTTTATGGCCACGGTGACCGACTTCTGTGGCAGCGCGACTTCCCGGACCTCGGCGACCACGATCCGGGGGCGACCTGGCTGGCGCGCATTGTCGACCTCGACGGCGACGGCGTCGAGGAGGTGCTGTTCAATCACACGCGAGACGAAGCGCGCGGGCAATCGGGCTCGCTGGAGTGCTTTCGCGCCGACGGCGCCTCCTGCGGCAGGAGCGTCCCTTTCGGTAGGCGCCTTGAGCGCACCGAGCCGCGGGGTGTGTTCGAGATCTTCGCCGCACGGGAGATCGAGCTGGTCGAGATCGACGGCATGACCCTCGTCGTCTCGGTCGCAACGCACCAGCCTCGCTACGCGTGCGAAGTCGCCCTGATCGACCCGCTCGCGGGGCGCAAGATCGACACGTACTACCACCCGGGGAGTCTCTTGGAGATTCTCGTGCAGGATCTCGACGGTGACAGCCGTCCGGAACTGCTACTCGGCGGCGTACGCAACCCGGAGCAACCGGCCGGGCTCAGCGTGCTGTCGATTCTGAAGTTGCCGTTCTCGGCGGGTGGGAGCCGAACTGACTTCTTCGGCAACGACGGACCGCAGGAACTCGCGTACCTCGTCTTCCCCCCGTCCCGCGTACTGCGGAGCAAGATGATTGAGCCCAGCGTGAACGACGCCTGGCTCGACCCACAAGGACTCTTGTCGGTCGAGATCGGTGCAGGACCCTCAGTTCATTACGAGTTCGACGTCTCGGATCTTTCCGACATTCGCGTCGCGAACCTGCGCCCGGCCGATGCGTTCTTCCATCAGCAACGATTGCTTGACGGCGAATCCGAGACGGACAGCGTTTTGTCGCCCGCAGACGACGCAGCCTTGCGCAACGTGCTGGTCTTCGACGGTTGCCCACCCGACTCGACGCCGCAACTGATGGCGCGATTCGATTAGCGTTCAGCCCTCTGTGGGTTTCTTGAACGAGTCGGCTAACGCTGCGTCGATCTCGCCGCTCGAGCGTCCCCGCTTTACCTTCTCGGCCAGCATCCCGTAGACCTCGGACACCCGTCGCGCGATCGGAAAGAGCCGCACGGTACCTTCCGGCTCGACGCGAAATTCGAGACGATCCCCCGCTCTCAAATTCAGCAGTCTGCGGACTTCCTTGGGAATCGTGACCTGGCCCTTGGATCTCATCGTGGCAACCGGCATTTTCCCCGCTCCCAAATTGACTAGTCTGACTAGTTTCTGTATATTACACTCACCGGAGTTACCAGGTGTCCAAGATCTACACGACCTACGAGGCCAAGGCGCGATTCAGCGAGATCCTGCGTCGCGTTCGGGACGGTCAGAGCGTCACGATCTCCTACCACGGGACGGCGGTGGCAGAGATCCGGCCGGTCTACGCCACGGGGGACGAAGATCGCGCGCTGCAAGAGATGGAGGACGAGGGCATCCTCTCCCGTTCGACGGCGCCGACCGGTGAACTGTCCGCCCTGGCCAAGAAGAAGGGTGCGCTGAAGCGTTTCCTGGACTCCCGCGAATGAAGCTCGCGTATGTGGACACGTCCTGCCTCGCCGCGATCGCGTTCGACGAACCACGGGCACCCAGTATGAAGAAGAAGCTGGGCGGATTCGCGCGCGTCATGTCGTCCAATCTGCTCGAGGCCGAGTTACGCGCCGCGCTGTCGAGAGAGCACGTACAGGAGGACTGCGCCGACCTGCTGTCCTGGATCAACTGGATCTTCCCGGATCGCCCGCTGACACCCGAGTTCCGAGAGGTACTCTCGGTGGGTCACGCCCGGGGCGCCGACCTCTGGCACCTGGCGGCGGCGGTGTACGCCAGAAGAAGACTGCGGCGTCTGCAGTTCCTCACCCTCGATCGACGGCAGGCCGAAATCGCCAGGGGACTCGGCTTCGACGGATAGCCCGGGCTAGAAACCCGCCCCGGTGCCCGACAGGGGCACGACGGCCGGCGGCTGCCCGGGATCGTACGAGATCGACAGTGCGGCATCGAACACACCCGGCGCCGGAGGCGTGAACTCGACCGACAGCCGCACGAAACCGAAGGCGGGAATCGTCACGGGCCCGTCGAAGTGCGCGACGAAGGCCGGGTCGTCGGGCTCGATCGTCGAGACGACGAGATCGGCGAAGCCGAAGTTGGAGACGCGCAGAATCCGGTGAGACGACTCGCTCAGCGAGACGGCGCCGAACTGCAGCGTTGCGGGAGCGAAGCCGATCTTCGCCGGTGGGGCGTCACCGCCGGAGTCACCGATCGCGACGCGAACGCCCGCGCCGAAGGTCACGCCCTCGACGGGACAGCCGTCCTCGCAGCCATCAGGCTCGGTCGCCAGCACGACCGGCGCCGCGAAGGTGTTGCCGGTGAACTCGAGATCGACGCTGCCGATACGGCGCGCGCGGAACACGAGGTCCAGTAAGGGCTGCGGCTCGCGCACCAGGTCGCGCAGCGGGATGCGCACGCCGGAGACGTCGATGCGTCCGGGGACGGTCGGATCTACGAACAGGTACTGCACGATCCCGCCGCCGAGGTAGTCACCGTGGTCGTATCCGACGTACTCCAGCACCTGGCTCTCCCCTTCGGGGGGCTCGAACGTGACGCCGAAGTCGACGATGGACGCTGCGTCGTCGGGCACGTCGACCATCACGCGCACGCGCAGTCGATCTCCCTCGGCCCCGTCATCCTGAAACGTCACGCTGTTGCTGTCTCCGGGCCGTACGCCGGAGAGCGAGGCACGCAGCGACGACAGCTCGCGGTCGACCTCGCCGAAGCGCGCGGCCGTCGCGGCCAGATCGTGGCAGTCGATCGTGCCGTTCAGGTCGACGTCGAGGTTGCCGCGGTAGTCGGGCGAGGCGTCGTCGAGGCCGGCCGAGCGGCCGAGCGCAGCGATGTCGAAGCCGTCGATGCGGTTCGAGCCGTCGAGGTCTGCGCGACGTCGAAGCTGGTTGAGCAGGATGCTGACGTCGCCGTCCCGACGATTCACCGCAATCAGATCCCGAAACGTGTCGCCGTTGAAGTCGACGAAGGCAACGGCGTGGGGCCTCTGGCCGACTCCGATCTCGGGACCGCGCCGTAGCGTGCCGTCGCCTACACCGAGCAGTAGCGTGGCGGAATCTCCGCCCGAAGACACGACGGCCAGGTCGATCTCTCCGTCGTTGTTGACGTCACCCGCGGCAAGCGCACGTGGATCCTCGGCGACGTCGATCGCGAATACGGGCTCGAACGTACCGTCACCGCGTCCGCGAAACACGTTTGTTCTCGATCGGTCGGACAGCGCGACGACGAGGTCGGGCCGGCTGTCCCCGTCGAGGTCGCGCGCCACGATGGACGACGGACTGCCTTCGAGTCGTATGTCGATGTCGAGATCCTCGAACGCGCCGTCGCCGAGCCCCATGAAGATGCGAACCCGGTCGGCGTCGCGGTTCGTCACGACCAGATCGACGTGGCCATCGCCGTTCAGGTCGGAGACATCGACGGCGCCCGGTCCGGGGCGCACGAAGAGCGTACCGTCATCGATCTGCACGAAGGCGCCGTCGCCCTGACCGCGCAGCAGACTGACGCGATTGGGAGGATTCAGGAAGAAATCGTCGATGGCATGCACCACGACGAGGTCGAGCACGTCGTCTCCGTCGAGGTCGTGTGCGAAGACGATCTCCGCTTCCTGGACGACGTCGAGGTTCTGCAGCGTCTCGAACGTTCCGTCGCCCTTGCCCTCCAGCACTCTCACGTCGGCGACTCCGCCCTCGATGTCTGCTACCGCCAGATCCATCGTTCCGTTCGAGTCGAAGTCTCCCGCTGCAACGGAGGTCGGAGCCACGAAGCCGGTGACGTCCGGCCCGGGAACGAAACCGTTCAACCCGTCGTTGAGCAGTACGCTCAGCGTACCGGCGGACGTGTTCGCCACGACGAAGTCATCGAGTCCATCGTCGTCGAAGTCGCCCGTCGCCACCGACTCGGGGCCGGACCCCACCGCGACATCGCGCGGACCGATCAGTCCGCCCAGGCCGTCACCCAGTAGCGTGTTGACGGTTGCGGCCGTTTCGTTGATCACGACCACGTCCGCCGCACCATCGACGTCGACATCGGCGATCGCCATGCGCGTCGGCGCGGGCGTCCCCGTCTCGCCGCACGTGTCGCTGCCGTCGATCGGAGTGCAGCGCCTCACGAACCCACCCAGACCGTCACCCCGCAGAATCGTCAACGAGTCGCCGTTCCGGTTCGCAACGACGATGTCGGTGACGCCATCGCCGTCGAGATCCGTCGCTGCGGCGGACCGTGGCGTGCGCCCGACCTCGATCTGGCCCAGCAGTTCGAGCCCGCTCTTGTCGAACGCGCCCAGCAGCGCGATGGAGTCGAAGTCGCTGCCGCCCTGCACCGCGATCAACTCGTCCCCCTCCTCGGGCAAGAAGTCCGCCGCGATCACCAACGTCGGAAACGCGCCGTCGGAGAGGGGCACGGATCGTGGCGCCAAGAAGTTGGCCCCGCCCAGGCCGGGTATGACCGTCAAGGCATCTTGCTGCGGGTTGGAGGTCACGAGGTCGGGGAGGCCGTTGCGGTCGACGTCCAGCACCGCCACCGAAGACGGCGCGGGCACGCCCGAGAGTGGGCCCATGACCGGCAGGAAGCCGCCGCCGCCAACACCGAGCAGCACCTCCACCGAATCCGCATCCGCGTTGCACACGACGAGGTCGGGCAGACTGTCGTTGTTGAAGTGCGCCAGCTCGACGTCGGATGGACGCGAGAACGAACCCGCAATCGACTGCGCCGCCGCGAATCCGCCCCGGCCGTCGGCTTCGAACCAGACCAACGTGTCGTCGCCGCGATTGGCGACGACCAGATCGAGGTCGCCGTCCGCGTCCAGGTCGTCCGCCGCGATCGCACCAGGCTCGGCGCCCGCGATCAACTCCGACTGCCGCGAGAACCCTCCGCTGCCGTCGCTGATCAGCACGCGCAGCAAACCGAGGCAGCGTCCGTCGCAATCGTCGTCGTCGGTGCACGCTGTCTCGAGATCCTCGCAGACGACTCCTCCTCGTTGCGTCACAGCGAGATCGGAGATCCCGTCGCCGTCGAAGTCTCCCGCGACCAGATCGTCCGGCGACCGCCCGACGCGCGTCGCCACGCCCGCGGGGCCGAAGAGCTCCACGGCCTCGGCGGGAACGCAAATCGCCAGCAGACCCAGAAGCAGGATCGTCCTGGTCGCGGTTCGAATCACGGAATCGCCTCGTTTCTCTTGCCTGATTCTATCCCGAACTGTTTGGGATAGACACCGTGTTTTGCAGCGTGTTATAAACGCGGCAATCCCCCTCACCGAACTGGGTGTCGTTCTCGACTCGATCGTGAAAAGGAGGCCGTCCATGAGACGCCGCTGCTTGCAAGGCTTCTTCCTTCTTTTCTGCACGTTTGTTTCCATCGACGCTGCGGAGCCACCAGGACTGGTCAACTACCAGGGAGTGCTGCGTGACTCGTCGGGCGTCCCCATCGACGGCACGCGCGACATGGTGTTCCGCTTCTACGACACCGACGGCGGGGCGGGGTGCGTCAGCGGGACGCTGCTGCTGACCGACGCGCACCAGGCGGTGGGCACGGGGGGCGTCGCGCTGGCCAACGGGTCGTTCAACGTGCAGCTCGGATCGGGAACCGTCACGGCAGGTGCGGCCGGTACGATTGCCGAGATCTTCCGCGACCACGACGCGGTGTACATGGAGATCGACGTCGGCGACGGAGGCAGCTTCGAGACGCTGTGCCCGCGCATCCGCGTCGTCGCAGCTCCCTACGCGTTGAACGCCGATCATCTCGACGGCCGGGACTCGTCCGGTTACCTCGACACTTCGTCGACGGCGCAAACGAAGTCCGGCAACCTCTCCGTGCAGGACATGACCGTGAACGGCGGCGACATCTTTTTTCCCGCCTCCACGCGAATCGACACCAGTACGACATACTTCCGCGTCTACGCCGGGGATTTCAACGGCGACGACATCTTTCTCAACGCCGGAAACGACCCGTCCGACGGCTCGCTGGAGATCTTCGGGGACGGCGTGTTCCGGATGCGGTCGGGCGCCGGCAACTTCCAGTTCTATCGTGGCTTCGACTTCGTGGAAATCGCGGAGCTGTTCAGCACCGGCTCGCTGCAACTCGACGGTGACCTGTTCGTGGACGGTGGCGACATCAACCTGGGGCCGGGAGCCGACGACGACCTGACTGCCGCCGATGTGACGACCCTGACCGACGGTGGCCTTGCGGACTCCCTACACGTTCATGCCGCCATCGGCGACCCCTCGACCGGCGACGCGTCGGTCTCCGGGATCATGGGCGTCGGCAGTCATCTTGAAGTCTCCGGCGATGCGTCCCTGAACCGCACGCTGTTCATGGAGACGACCGCGTCCGGCGAACCGGACGGCGACCAGGTGATCTACTTCTACGATGCCGGCTCGCGCACGGGCAAGGAACTGCGTTGGCACGACTCCATCGGCCGCCTGTCGACCAACACGGGCCTCGTGTTGCTGGGCAATATCCAAACCGGCATGAGCACTCCCAGCGTCGCGTTCAATGCGTTCGGAGACATCGACTCCGACGCCCCCGGGATCGGCACGAACGACGATGTCTTCGTCAACGAGGATCTGGAGGTCGGCGGTCTCGCGTACCTGAACCGTAGCCTGATCATGGAGTCGAGCGCTTCTGGAGAGCCGGATGGTCCCCAGTCGATCTGGTTCTACAACAACAACAACCAGCTCGGCGACTTCATCCGGTGGGAGGACGCACTGGACACTTTCAGAATGAGCGAGGATCTAGCGATCGATGGGGTGCTCCAGTCAGGGTTCCTTGGTACGCCGGTCGGTTACAACGCGTTCGGTGCCGTCGACCCGGAGTCGGGAGCGATCTCCAACGGCGGCGATCTGTTCGTGAACTTCGACCTCGAGATTGGGGCGAGCGCGTTTCTCAATCGCACGCTGTACATGGATGCAAACAGCACAGGCAGCGCGGACGGCGATCAGCATATTTATTTCTATGACGACAACGCACGCGACAACGAGTTCATTCTCTGGGACGACTCGCTCGATGCCTTCTTGCTATCCGACGACATCGCGTTGTTCGATGGATCGATCGAGACGCTGAACAACGCTGCTCTGGAACTGTACTCCGAGAACAGCCACATGTACTTCCTCGTGGACTCCAACAACGACACGACGGCCGACCCGATCTGGCGCTGGTTCGACGACACGACCGCCAATCCGGACCGGCTGATGCAGCTGGAGGCCGGAGGCGACCTGTTCATTGGCGGCACGATCTTCGAGAACCAAACGTTCGACATCGCAGAGGGTTTCCTCAAGGCAGAGGAGATGGAGCCGGGGGATCTCGTCGCCGTAGACGCGACCCGCAAGGAGGCCGTGCGGCTGACGCAAGGAGCCGACGATCGTGCCGTGCTCGGCGTGGTCAGCACCGAACCCGGAATCGTTCTCGGAGGAGGAGCCTTCTCGGTCGAGGCCATTCGCCAGGCGTGGGGTGATGAGGTCGCTCGGGAGTTCGAATCCCGAGAGGGCGATCTGTCGCGCGAGGTCGTGGCGCTGAATCCGGCGCTGCAGCGCGCGGAAGAACGGCTCGATTCCCTCGAGAGCTTCTCGGCTCATTACCTGACGAGCCACTTCAATGGACCGGATGTCGGTGCGGTAGAGGTCCAGGAGGGCAATGCCCCCTTGGCTCGAACTCCGCAGCCGGGGGTCACACAGGATGAGCTGCGCGAGCGGTACCAATCGGATCTACACATGCACCGGCAAGACGTCAACGACCGAGCGCTGCAGTTGTTCTTCGAGAAGCGCATCGCCCCGATCGCCCTGTCGGGGCGCGTGCCGGTCAAAGTCGACGCCGCTTTCGGTGAGATCCGAGCAGGAGACTACCTGGCTCCAAGCCCCGTGCCGGGCGTGGCGATGAAGGCCACGCGACCCGGGCCGATCGTGGGAACGGCCCTCGAGAGCTTCTCGGGCGGACGAGGAAAGGTGCTGACGTTCATTCACCGCGGGCACTACACACCGGGTGACGCCATCGAGGTCGTCAGCGCAGAGTTGACCGAGGAGCTCGACCAGCGGACCGCAGACCCGGAGACCGGCATCCAGTCCGTACCGGGGCATCTGCAGGTCGTGTTCGACCGTGGGCCCGACGAGGGCGCGCGGTTCTCGGTATTCGGCGGGGGCGAAAACGGCGTCGACCACGAGCTGCTGCGCGTCGACGAGATGGGCAACCTGCACGTCAAGGGCGCCGTGCGACCCTCGTCGCTCGATCTCGCGGAGTACCATCCCGTCAACGAGCCGACCGAAGTGGGCGACGTACTGGTCGTCGACCTCGCTTCTCCGGGCGCCATGCGCCTGGGACGCTCTCCTGCCGATCCTGCGGTGGTGGGGATCGTGTCCGCGGAGCCGGGCTTGCTGCTCGGCGCGGGCATGACGCGCATCGCCGACGCGGATCCCGTCCTCGCGGCGCAGCTCGACGAGGCGCGCCGTTTCGGGCGCGACGAGGAAGAAGCCCGGCTGTGGCGCCTGTTGCAGGGACGATTCGACCGCACCCACGCACCCATCGCGCTGTCCGGCACGGTCGACTGCAAGGTCGACGCGGGCTACGGCGCCATCCGCATCGGCGACCTGCTGACGACGTCGGCAACCCCCGGTCACGCCATGCGAGCGGACGATCCCCGACCGGGGACGATTATCGGCAAGGCTCTCGAGGCACTCGATTCCGGCACCGGGAAGGTGCGGGTGCTCGTGATGCTGCGCTGACGACTCTCGAAAGAGGAGGCTGTCATGAGACGTCACTGCCTGCTCGGACTCTCTCTTTTCTTCTTGATCTCCGCCTTCGCGGAGACGGCCGAACCGCCGGGCCTGATCAACTACCAGGGCGTGCTGCGCGATTCGGCGGGTATACCGATCGACGGAACACGCGACATGGTGTTCCGTTTTTACGACGCAGACGGCGGGCCGGGCTGTGTCGGAGGCACGCTGCTGCTGACCGACGCGCACGAGGCGACCGGCAGCGGAGATGTCGTCTTGGCCCAGGGTGGCTTCAGCGTCCACCTGGGATCGGGCACGATCGCGGCGGGATCGGTCGCGACCATCGAGGAGGTGTTTCGCGACCATGACGCGGTGTACATGGAGGTCGACGTCGATGCCGGCGGCGGGGCGGAGACGCTGTGTCCGCGCATCCGTGTCGGCGCCGCGCCGTACGCGCTCAACGCCGATCATCTGGACGGCAGGGATTCTTCCGGTTACATCGACACGTCGAACGCGACGCAGGTCAAGGCGGGAGATCTGGAGGTGGAGGATCTGATCGTCGACGGCGGCGATATCTTCTTTCCTACCCAGAGTCGGATCCGGGCCGACAGCACATTCTTCTCGATCCGTGCCGGCAACCAGAACTCCGACGATATGTTCATCCACGCCGGCAACGATATCAACGACGGAGCGCTGGAGATGTTCGGGGACGGCTTCTTTCGAATGTACGCGGGCAATGGGACGTTCGAGTTCTACAACGGGACCACCTCGGAACATATCGCCTCGCTGTTGTTCAACGGCACGCTATTCCTCGACGGCGACATCGTCGCCGACGGCGGCGACCTGGACCTGGGTCCGGGAAACCACGACGACCTGAGTGCCGTCGACGTCGAAACGCTGACCGACGGCGGGCTGGCCGACTCGCTGCACGTGCACGCCGACATCGGCGATCCCATTACGGGCGACGCCACGGTTTCCGGAATCCTGGATGTGGGGAGCGATCTGGAGGTTTCGGGAGATGCGTCCTTCAACCGTACGCTGTTCATGGAGACGACAGCGTCCGGCGAACCGGAAAGCGATCAGTCGATCTACTTCTACGAGGACGGAACCCGAACCGGTGAGTCCATCGGCTGGGACGACTCGTCCGACGCGTTCCGGCTGAGCGATGACTTGCACTTCGAGGAGTTCGCGGACACTTTCAGGTTCATCTCCCACGCCTACGACCTCTACATCAACAAGGACACCGACAACGACAACGCCGACTCGTGGTTCCGGATCTTCACCGACGGGTTCTTGGTCGAGCAGATGCGGATCGAGGACGGCGTCAACGCCAATACACGATTCGACGGGCTTGTGATGGCCAACGGCCTGGACTACGCCGAGGCTTTTCGTGTTCTCGATCGGACCCTCGAGGCGGGCGACGTGGTCTCGCTTTCGATGGCTGGCACACCCGGTTATGTCGAACGCGCCGAGAAGGCCTACTCGCCGCATCTCATGGGCGTCGTTTCGGAGCAGCCGGGCTTTCTCACCGGCAGCAGCTTCGACGCGGAGGTCGAGGCCGATCCGGCCAAGGCGGCTCAGCGAGTCCAGGCGCGCATCGACGGCAAGCACGCGCTGGAAAAACAGCTCACGAAGGAGCTGATGCAGAAGGTCAAGGAGCAGCAGCGACCCGTCGCGCTCGCGGGACGAGTGCCGGTGAAGGTGGACGGCGCGTACGGTCCGATCCGTCCGGGCGACTACCTGACGTCCAGCCCCACGCCGGGACACGCCATGGCGATGGATCGCTCGGGTCCCTCGATCGGTATCGCGATGGAAGCGTGGACGTCGACGGCCAGGGGCAAGATCGTGGCCTTCATCGACCGCGGTCCTTACATCGCCGAGGGCGACGGCGCGGGAGGTGGAACGTCCGGGCAGGACGCGATCGAACGGCAGGGCACGCCCGCGACGGTGGCGGACGACGGGGTGTTCGAGCTGTCCGGCCACCTTCAAGTCGTGCTCGACGACGACACCGACGACGATGCGCGCTTCTCGGTCTTCCGCGACGGAGACGGCGGGATCGGCTCGGAGGTGTTCCGCGTGGACGAGGACGGCAACGTGTTCAGCAAGGGCGCCGTCCAGCCGGCGTCGATGGACGTCGCCGAGTACTTCGCCGTCAGCGAGCCGGTCGGTGTCGGCGACGTGCTGGTCATGGATCGCGCTGCGCCCGGCCTCGTCCGGCGCGCTGCAAGCGGATCCGATCCGGCGGTCGTCGGGGTCGTGTCGGACGAACCCGGCGTCCTGCTCGGCAGCGGCGTCGAGCGCATTGCGTCGGCCGACGCAGAGCTTACGGCGCAGCTCGAGCTGGCGCGCTCGGCCGGCAACGACGACGAGGAGGCGCGCCTGTGGCGGTTGCTGCAACGGAAGTTCAAGCAAGCGCACGCACCGGTCGCCCTGACGGGCACCGTCCGCTGCAAGGTCGACGCGGGCTACGGCGCGATTCGCGTCGGCGACCTGCTGACCACGTCGGCCACGCCGGGTCATGCGATGCGTGCCGACGATCCGCAACCGGGCACGATCATCGGCAAGGCGATCGAGGCGCTCGACGCCGGCACGGGGACCGTGAAAGTCCTTGTGATGCTGCGCTGAAGGGAGAGGGTTCGACGATTTGGATAGACAATGCAAAGCCGCTCGTGTTATACAAGGGGCAAGCCAGCCCCGCGCAAGGTGCGCGATGAATCCCGCCCGACATGAAAACTCAACCAGGAGCAGTGTCATGAGACGCAGCGGTCTTCTCGTTGTCCAGGTCCTTCTCTGTCTTGCGACGTTCGCCCATGCCGCGGAACCGTCCGGCCTGATGAACTACCAGGGCGTATTGCGTGACTCGTCGGGCATCCCGATCGACGGCTCGCGCGAGATGGTCTTCCGCTTCTACGACGCGAGTGGCGATCCGTCGTGCTCGGTCGGAACGCTGTTGCTGACCGACTCGCACACCGGCGCCGGCGCGGTCACGCTGGCCAACGGGCAATTCAACGTGCTGCTCGGCTCGGGGTCGATCGCGGCCGGAACCGAGGCGACGCTGGCCGAGACGTTCCGCGACAACGCGGGAGTATGGCTCGAGGTCGAGGTCGGCGGCGAGGCGCTGTGCCCGCGCATCCGCGTCGGCGCCTCCGGCTTCGCGCTGAACGCCGACAGCCTGGACGGCGTGGACTCATCGGGCTATCTCGACACGTCGTCCTCGGCGCAGTCGAAGTCCGGCGACCTGACGGTGCAGGACCTGACCGTCAGCGGCGGCGATCTCGATCTCGGTGCGGGATCGGACGACGACCTGACGGCGGCCGACGTGACGACGCTGACGGGCGGCGGCAACGCGGACACGCTGCACACGCACTCCATGCTGGGCAGTGTCGGTCTCGGGGACGCAACGGTGACGGGCAACCTGACCGTGGATACCGACACGTTGTTCGTCAATGCGGCGGCGGACAAGGTCGGGATCGGGACGACGACCCTTATCGGTCAACTGTCGATCGACAGCGACCTCTCGGCACCTGCGGTGCAGATAACCTCGACGGTCAACAGCAACGTGTTCCAGATCAACGGCCTGGCGCAGCCGACCCTGTTCGCGAACGCGGCCAACGACATCGGTTACAGCGTGCGGATGTTCAGCGACAGCAACGCGCGACTGATTTTGCGGGGCGGCGGCGATCTGGAGTGGGGCGACGGTACGAACTTTGTCGACACGAGGCTGTATCGCGACGGCGTAAGCCTGCTCAGGACCAACGACGATTTCTCGATCGACGGGACGCTCAGAACCGGCGGTCCGCTCAACGCCGGGCTGCCCGCCGGAACCGCACTCGGCTACAACGCGTTCGGCGACGACGATCCCCACTCGGTGGCGATGGTGTCCACGAGCGACGTCTTCGTCAACCAGAACCTGGAGGTGGGCGGCAGCGCGTTCCTTGATCGTCATCTCTTCATGGAGTCGTCGGCCTCCGGAGAGGCCGACGGCGATCAGAACATCTACTTCTACAACGGCGGCTCGAACCTCGGCGAGCTGCTCGGATGGGACGAGAGCGCCGACTCCTTCGCGATGTCGGACTCGTTGCAGATCACGGGTCCGTTTCAGGCCGGAACGTCGATCGGTACACCCGTTGGTTACAACGCGTTCGGGGACACCGACCCCCTGTCCGGGGCCATGGGCAACGACGGCGACGTGTTCGTGAACTTCGATCTCGAGGTCGGCGCCAGTGCGTTCTTGAATCGCACGCTGTACATGGAATCGTCAGCTTCGGGCGAGAGTGACGGCGACCAGGCCATCTACTTCTACGAGGACAACGACCGGGATGCGGAGTACTTCCTCTGGGACGATTCCGCCGACATGTTCTTCCTCTCCGATTCGCTGCAGGTCGGCAATGCGTTCCAGGCGGGGATCAGTCCCGACCAGTCCTATGGCTACAACGCCTTCGGGAATGTCACTCCCATCTCCAGCGCGATCAGCAACGACGGTGATCTGTACGTTCAATGGGACCTCGAGATCGGGGCATTCCTGTTCCTGAATCGGGCCATCTACATGGAGGCCGATTCGGGCGGAGGGGAAACCGACGGCGATCAGAACATCTGGTTCTACGACGATAACAGTCGGACGGACGAGTACTTCCGCTGGTTCGAGCTCGACGGCGACTTCCTGCTCTCCGACGAGCTGCAGATCTCCGGGCCCAAGTTCGAGATCCTCGGAGAGTCGTGGGGTTACATCTTCTCCGAGGGCGGGGACATGTACTTCCTCGTCGACTCGGACAACGACTCCGTCAACGCTCTGTGGCGCTGGAACAACAACACGCTCGCCTCCGGAGACCGCCTGATGCAGCTCGAGGGTGACGGCGGGCTGTTCATCGGCGGCGTCATCAACCAGAATACGAGCTTCGACCTGGCCGAGAGCTTCCTCATGGCCGAGCCGATGCAGCCGGGACATCTCGTGCGCATCGACGCGGAGCGCCCCGATGCGGTGCGGCTGACCGAGGGCGAGGGTGACGGCGCCGTGCTGGGCGTCGTCAGCTCGGACCCCGGGATCGTCCTCGGCGGCAGTGCGTTCTCCGTCGAGGCGATCGAGGAGAGTTGGGGCGCCGACGTCGCGCAGCGCTTCCGGCAGCAGCGAGACGCGCTGCGAGGCGAGGTGTTGGAGCTGCACCAGGATCTGCGGCAAGAGGACTCGCGGCTGCAGTCCTTCGACAGCTACGCCGCCTTCGCCGCCGAAGATCTCGCGGACCGCTCGCTACCTTACGCCGTCGGGTCCCAGGACGATCCGGTCGCCGATGACCTCGCTCGCGCCCAGCCCCAGCGCCGGACGCCGTCCGACGAAGAGCTGATGGAGCGCTACCAAGAGGCGCTGGGGAACCACGAAACCAACCTGGTCGACAAGTCGATCCAGCGCTTCTTCGAGAAGACCTTTGCGCCGGTCGCGCTGTCCGGACGCGTGCCGGTCCAGGTTGACGCGTCGTTCGGCGCGATCGCACCCGGCGACTACCTGACGCCCAGCCCCGTGCCCGGCATCGCGATGAAGGCGACGCGCCCCGGACCGATCGTCGGCACGGCGCTCGAGGGTCTTGCGGAAGGACCGGGTCAGGTACTGACCTTCGTCCATCGCGGACACTACACGCCCGGCGGGGGCGTCGAGGCGATCAAGCAAGAGATCGCCGAGGAGTTGGACGAGCGCACGGCCGACCCGGTCACGGGAATCCAGTCGGTAGCAGGCAATCTGCAACTGGTGCTCGACCGCGACGCGAACGACCGCGCGCGCCTGTCGGTGTTCCGCGACGGTGAGAGCGACCTGCGCAACGAGCTGCTGCGCGTCGACGAGGAAGGGAACCTGCACGTCAAGGGCGCGGTGCGTCCGTCGTCACTCGACCTGGCGGAGTACCACCCGGTCAACGAGCGGGTCGCGATGGGCGACGTACTGGTCGTCGACGTGAACTCGCCCGGCGTGATGCGCCTGGGGCGCGAGCCGTCCGATCCCGCCGTCGTCGGCATCGTCTCGGCCGAGCCGGGTCTGTTGCTCGGCGCGGGCATGACGCGCATCGGGGACGCGGATCCGGCGCTGGCGCGGAAGCTCGATCAGGCGCGTGAGTTCGGCGACCTGGAAGAAGAAGCGCGCCTGTGGCACGAGCTGGAACGGAAGTTCGAGCGCTCGCACGCACCGCTGGCGCTGTCGGGCACGGTCGACTGCAAGGTCGACGCGGGCTACGGCGCGATCCGCGTGGGTGACCTGCTGACCAGCTCGGCGACGCCGGGTCACGCGATGCGCGCCGACGACCCACGGCCGGGAACGATCATCGGGAAGGCGCTGGAGCCGCTGGATACGGGAACCGGGACGGTCAAGGTCCTGGTGATGCTTCGCTGAAGAGATTGGAGTCCGTCATGAGACGCAACACCCTGATCGCAACTCTCCTGGTGCTCGGCGCCGCTCTCTCGGCAACGGCCGCGGAACCGCCGGGCCTGGTCAACTACCAGGGCGTCCTGCGTGATGCGTCCGGACTCCCCATCGACGGCTCGCGCGACATGGTGTTTCGCTTCTACGACGCGGACGGTGGACCGACGTGCTCAGTCGGTACGCTGCTGTTGACCGACGCGCACGAGGCGGCGGGCGCGGGCACCGTCGTGCTCGGCGGCGGGCAGTTCAGCGTCCTGCTCGGCTCAGGCACGGTCACGGCCGGGACGGAGCCGTCCGTGTCGGAGATGTTCGGCGATCAGTCGAGCGTCTGGCTCGAGGTCGAGGTCGCGGGCGAGAACCTCTGCCCGCGTATCCGCGTCGGTGCGACCGGTTTCGCGCTGAACGCGGACCTGCTCGACGGGATCGACTCGACGGGTTTGCTTAACACGTCGGCTGCGCCACAGACGAAGTCCGGCGACCTGACCGTGTCGGACCTGACGGTCAGCGGCGGCGATCTGGATCTCGGCGCGGGGGCCGACGACGACCTGACCGCCACGGACGTGACGACCCTGACCGGAGGAGGCGTGGCCGACGCGCTGCACACACACGCTTCGCTCGGAGGCGTCAGCGCGAGCAGCGCCACGATCACCGGCGACCTCCAGGTGGACTCGAGCGCATTCCTGGATCGCTTCCTCTACATGGAGTCCGCGGTTTCGGGGGAGGCCGACGGCGATTCGATCATCTGGTTCTACGAGAACAACTCGCGCACGGGAGAGTCCCTGCGCTGGAATGACTTCACGTCGGCGTTTCACTTCACCGACGCCCTGCAGCTCGAGGGCCCGCTTCAGGTCGGCAATCCGCCCCCGACCGGCACGGCGTACAACGCCATCGGCGGCGACGATCCATCGTCGACGCTGATGAACACGCCTCGGGATCTCTACATCGACAACGATCTGGAGGTCGGAACGAACCTCCTCGTGAACCGACACCTCTACATGGAGTCGAGCCCCTCGGGCGAGGCAGACGGCAGTCAGACGATCTGGTTCTACGACGACAACTCGAGATCGGACGAGTGGTTCCGCTGGGACGAGGCCGGCGACAACTTCGCGATCTCGAACTCGCTCGTCACCGTCGGTCCGATCCAGACCGGCGTCTTGCCGGGGTCGAGCGTGGCATACAACGCGTTCGGCGGCTTCAGTCCCGAGTCGGGCGCGATGCTGACCGCGGCCGACGTGTTCGTCGGCTCGGACCTCGAGGTCGGCGCGTCGACCTACCTCAACCGCACGCTGTACATGGAGGCGGATGCCTCCGGAGTGGAAGCGGACGGCGACCAGAACATCTGGTTCTACGAAGGTGGCTCTCGGACCGGAGAGTATCTGCGCTGGAACGATTCGCTCAACCAATTCTATTTCTCCGACCAGCTCAGTGTCCTGGGCGCGCTGACGGTGCGGGCCGTACCGAGCAGCGCCGGAGCATTGTTCCTCGGCGATTCGGGGATCGAGCTGCGCGCGGAGGGGAACGACTTCGTCTTCATCGCCGATTTCGATGACGACCAGGCCGACTGTCAGTGGCGATGGAACAACGACACCACGAACTTGATCGATCGGGCCATGGAGCTCGAGAGCGATGGCGACCTGTTCATCGGGGGCACGCTGTTCGAGAACACGAGCTTCGACGTGGCCGAGGGCTTCCTCAAGGGCGAGACGATGCACCCCGGCCAGCTCGTGCGGATCGACCCGGCTCGGCCCGACTCCGTACGGCTCACGCGAGGCGTGGAGGACCGGGAGACGCTGGGCGTCGTCAGCACGAACCCCGGAATCGTCCTCGGCGGCAGCGCCTTCTCGGTGGAGGCAATCCGCGAGGTGTGGGGCGAAGGCGTCGCGCGAGAGTTCGAGCAACGGCAGGACGAGCTGAAGCGCGAGCTTCTGGCGAGCGACGGCGAGCTGCAGGCACGGCACTCGCGACTGGATTCGCTGGAGGCCTACTCGGCTCACGTCGCGTCGCAGCAGCCCCCCGAGGAGCTCGAAGCGGTGGAGCCACAGGCGGGCTCGGAGCTGGCGGAGATGTACGACGCCGCACGGTTCGCCTACGCACAGGACATGCTCGACGGCGCGATACGGCTGTTCTTCGAGAAGCGCTTCGCGCCCATCGCGCTCTCGGGCCGCGTCCCGGTGCAGGTCGACGCGTCGTTCGGCGCGATCATGCCCGGTGACTACCTGACGTCCAGCCCGGTGCCGGGCGTGGCGATGAAGGCGACTCGTCCCGGGCCGATCGTCGGCACCGCGCTCGAGGCGCTGGAGGACGGCCGTGGGCAGGTGCTGACCTTCGTCCACCGCGGCCACTACACGCCAGGTGCCGCGATCGAGACGGCGAAGCGCGAGATCGCCGAGCAACTGGAAGAGCGAACGGCGGACCCGGCCACCGGCATCCAATCGGTAGCCGGCAACCTGCAGCTGGTGCTGGACCGCGACGCCGACGACCGCGCGCGCTTCTCGGTGTTCCGCAACGGCGAGAGCGACCTGGGTAACGAGCTGCTGCGCGTCGACGAGGAGGGCAACCTGCACGTCAAGGGCGCGGTACGACCGTCTTCCCTGGATCTCGCCGAGTTTCACCCGGTCAACGAACCGGTCGAGATCGGCGACGTGCTGGTGCTGGACATGGACTCCGCGGACGTGCTGCTGCGCAAGGGGCGCGAGCCGGCGGACTCGACCGTGGTCGGCATCGTCTCGG
Organism: bacterium; assembly: GCA_024226515.1. Lineage (GTDB taxonomy): Bacteria > Acidobacteriota > Polarisedimenticolia > Polarisedimenticolales > Polarisedimenticolaceae > JAAELQ01. Next base: position 79,349 of record JAAELQ010000319.1, on the reverse strand, counting down.
CCGAGCCGGGCTTGCTGCTGGGCGCCGGCATGACGCGCATCGCCGACGCCGACCCGCGACTGGCGCGGCAGCTCGACGAGGCGCGCGCAATCGGGGACCTGCAAGAGGAGGCGCGGCTGTGGCACGAGCTCGAGCGGAGGTTCGAGCGCACGCACGCGCCGCTGGCGCTGTCGGGCACGGTCGACTGCAAGGTCGACGCGGGCTACGGCGCGATCCGCAAGGGCGACCTGCTGACCAGCTCGGCCACGCCGGGTCACGCGATGCGCGCGGACGCCCCGCGACCCGGCACGATCATCGGCAAGGCGCTGGAGTCACTGGAGACGGGAACCGGAACGGTGAAAGTGTTGGTGATGCTGCGATGAAGAACACACTCTGCATCTTTACAGCCTTGCTCCTGGCGTCGGCGACCGTCGCCCAGGAGAGCACGAGCTACGAGCTGACCGAGAGCAGCTTCAACGCGGGGGGCGCCCCGATGGGAGGCGTGTCGCCCACATCGTCGAGCTATGCCATGACGCCGGCCTCGATCGGCGAGGGGCTGGCCGGGATGGTGCTGGCCAGCGCTTCGTTCCAGATGCAGGGAAACTTCGTCAGCCGGATGGTGGCGGCCGAGCGGGCGCAGGTCGTCCTCGTCGCCCCGCGCGACGACGCATTGGCGATCCCGATCGGCAGCAACGTCACGCTGTTGTTCACCGAGGAAATCGACCCGGCCTCGATCACGTCGCTGTCGCTGCGGCTGCTGGATCCGGGCGGCACCCCCGTCGCCGTGGTCGCAGGGCTGACGCCGGACGGGCGGACGGTGACGATCGATCCGACGCTCAGCCTGTCGACCTCGACGACCTACACGGTCGACGTCACGGACTCGGTCACGGACCTGTTCGGCGTCCCGGTGATCCCGTTCACCAGCCGCTTCCGCACGGTGGACTTCACCGATCCGATCCTGATTTCGGACGTCTCCGGCCAGGGCTACCTGCCCCCGAGCCCTCCCGCGCAGCCGGCGCCGCCGTTCGCCCCGGCCGGGGGCGGAGGCTCGGCCGCGGGCTCGGAGGACACATTCGACAACCTGGGAGTCTCGAGCTCGGTTGCCGGAGACCTGAACGGCGACACCCTGCAGGACCTGCTGGGCGGCGCGCCGGGTTACGACGCGCTGGAGGTCGTGGGGGCCGGGGCGGTCGCGGTGTTCCTCGGCCACGAGAACGACGACGAGCGGCGCAAGCCGGACATCATCTACCTGGGTGAGCAGCCGCACGATCGCGCCGGCGTCTCGGTCGCGGGCGGCTTCGACTTCAACGGCGATAACCTTCCCGACATCGCCATCGGCGCGGAGCAGATCGACCGCACCGGCGCCTCGCCGGCCGACGTCAGTGCGGGCAAGGTGTACGTGATCTTCTTCAACCCGGCGAACTACACGCTCGGCGATTCGATGACCGACTTCGTCAAGCTCGGGCGCGTGGGCAACCCGTCGCACACCGAGGGAGAGATCCCCGGCATCGTCTTCGACGGCGTCGCCGTCGGGGACAGGGCAGGCTTCGCGGTGGCGGCCGGCAAGTCGCTGGACGGCGGCGGCGGCGACGGCGTCGTCATCGGCGCGCCGGGCGCCAACGGCGAGAACGGATCGGCGTACGTCATCTTCGGCAACCCGTCGCTCAGCGGTCGCGACAAGGACCTCGGAACGGTAGGTGGAGCCATGCTCGGCGTGCGCTTCGACGGCGCGACGGACGAGCAGCTCGGCTTCTCGCTGGCGCTCCCGGGCGACATCTTCGGCTCCGCCGGCGAAGAGCTGGTCATCGGAGCCCCCAGCGAGCTGCCGACCGAGGCGGGCAAGGCGTACGTGGTCGAGGGCGGCGGGCTAACCAACGGGACGACGCCCTCGTACGCGGTGCAGTTCAACGGAGAGCAGGCGGGTGAGAAGTTCGGTTTCGCGGTAGCAGGCGGGGGCAACAACCGTTCCTACCCGCCCGATCTGCCCGGGGACGCACCCGATCTGTTGATCGGTGCGCCCGGGTACGACACACAACCATCGGCGCCCTGCTCTTCGTGTCCGGACGCAGGACGCGCGATCCACACCAGCGGACGGCTCACTACCAGCCCGATCAACGCCTCGCAGGTCGGCGCGGCGGTCAACGGAATCAACGGTGTCATCTGGCGTGGTGTGCAGTCGAACAGCAACCTCGGCTGGTCCGTCTCGAACCTGGGCGACGTCACGGGCAACACGCTGGACGACATCGGGATCGGTGCACCCAACTACGACAACTCCGGGGACGAGAACGTCGGCGGAATCTACGTCGTCCAGGCGGAGGCCGTTAGTCTCGACGCGGCGGACGACCTCGGCGGCATCAACGATATCGGCTTCGTCGGAATCACCATCTCGGGATACCTCTACGTCGGCGACGACGAGGACGAACAGGCGGGCCTGGCGCTGACGGCCGCGGGCAGCATCGACAACAACGAATACAACGCGCAGGACTTCGCGGTCGGCTCCCCGGGGCAGGACCGCTGCACCGCGGGCTTCTTCGAGGAGTGCAACACCGAGACGACGTGCGGCGAAGGCACGTGCGGAACCGACGCCGGAATCCTGCACCAGGTCACCGACTCGGTACCCGACTGCGACGACAAGGGGTGCCGGGTGGCGCATCTCGCGACGGGCGCCGAGCTCGAGGTGCCCCCCGACGCGATCCCCAGGGGCGACAATCACGCCTTCCTCGCGTTGGGCCTTACCGATTCCGATGCGTGCGGACGCTTCTCCTCCCCGGGCAAGTCGGCCGTCGGGGTCGCCGAGTTCAGCAAGGCAGACTGCGACCCGGCTCCGGCCACCTGTAACTCGGACGTGTTCGACGATGGCGCAACGGTCGAGGTCGAGATCCCGACGGATGCCGACGCGGAGCCGTTTCTCGTGGTCGACGTCGACGCGCTCGAGGTAATGTACTGCGGCGCGACGGGAATGTGGACCCCGCTGCCGACGGCAGCGACGGGAACCGTACGCGACAACGAGTACGTTTCCGGGCGCAAGGTCGTGGACGTTGATCTGATCGATGTCGTTGCGGGACTGTTCACGTACGGCGCATTGATCGACGACATGGACAACGATCTGGTCCCGGACGACCGGGACAACTGCATCGACATCGCCAACCCGGATCAGCTCGACAGCGATGGGGACGGCATCGGCGACGGCAACGGCAACCCCCTGACCCCCGACTGCGACAACTGCCCGATGGAGTTCAACCCGTCGCAGTACGATCCGGACACCGACGGCATCGGCCAGGCCTGCGACGGTGGGACCATTGAGAAGACCGTCGGCGGCAGCAACCCGGACTACTTCACGCTCGAGGCCGCCATGGCGGCCGAGGGTAGCGGAACACGCTTCGTGATCCGTCCCGGAACATGGGGCCCGACGATCGTCGACTTCGACGCCGCCTTCATCTTCACCGGAGAGGGCTCGGGCACCGTGTTCGACGGAGGCGCGACGGGGATAGCGATCGACGTGCGATCGACGGCCAACACCGGGGTGCCGCGCTTCGAGAACCTGATCGTCCGCGGCCAGACCGGCATCAAGGCCATCGTGTCGACGTCGACCGCCGATGTGGAGTTCCAGAACATCACCGGAGTCGCGATGAACCTCGACGGCGGAACGCACCATGTCGATCGCGTCACGATGACCAACGGCGTGGCCAACGGCATCGATCTCGCCGCCGGCGCGGAACTCGAGTTGGAACGTTCGGTTCTGTCGACACCCGGCGGGACCGGCCTGAGCATCGACGGCACGGCCGGGGTTGTCAACACGCTGATCTACGAGGCAAAGGACGGCATCGTGCTCGGCAACGCCGGTGCGGTCCTCGGTCTGTCGTACTCGACCGTGGCGGACTGCACGGAGAAGGGCGTGGACAACGCGACCGGCGTTTCGACGATCGCGAGCAGCATCCTGTGGGGCAGCCCGATCAACCTCGCGCAGTGTACCGCCGTGTCATGGACCGACATCGAGGCCTCGCCGTGCGGCGGCGGCAACGGCAACCTGTCGATGGATCCGAAGTTCGCCGACGTCGCGTCCGACGACTATCGACTGATGTCCGACTCGCCAGCGCTCGATCAGGGTCCGGACCCGGCAGGTTACGACGGCATCCCGTGCAAGGACCTCGACGGCGACCTGCGGCTGCGCGACCACGACGGCGACGGTCAGGCCCAAGCGGACATGGGTCCGTACGAGCGGGAAGATCCGGCGCTGATGCCGGGCGAAATCGACAACGTGCGCTGGCCGGACAAGGGGACACTGCAGTGGGACGCCGAGACGGGTGCGAACCGCTACCGCATCTATCGCGGCGACACCTCGAGCCTGGGCTTCGACTACTTCGGCGAGTGCCAGGACGACGGCACCGTCACCGCGACCAGTTTCGCCGTGACGGCCTCGCCCGCCTCCCAGACGGCCTGGTTCTTCTTCGTCACCGCGGCGGAGAGCGGAACCGCCGAGGGGACGCTCGGTGCGGGCACGTGCGCCGAGCGGACGAACTTCGCCGCCTGCGCTCCTTGAGAGTAAGCGGACCCTCCACGATCCCGCGGGATGGTGGAGGGTCCGACCCGATCCTCAGGCGGTCGCCGCGGTCTCCGGCTCGAACGCGCCGCGTTTGTACTCCTCCAGCGAGAACGAGTCGACCTGGATCGCGTCGTCGCGGGCTTCTTCCGCCGCGCGCAACAACGAGGCCTCTTCCACCGTGATGATGCTCTTCTCGAGCGCCTCCGTGATCAGCGTGGCCGGCGGCGCCTTGGCCAGCTTGCGTGCGCGGATCGCCTGCTTGAGCTTGCGCTCGACGCCCTCCGCCTCGGCGCACAACGCCATCGCCCGGTCGAGGCGGCCGATCGCGGTCTCCGGATCGGTGGGCAGGTAGACGCCGGCGGTGTGGCGGTCGCGCAGTTCACCCGGCCGCTGCAGCGCGCGGGCGACGCGCGTGCCCATGTGGTCGGTCGGCGCCGTGGCCAGCGGGTTGAACCGCGACCAGGCGGCGATCGGGCCGCGGAACAGCCAGCCCATCGCGGGCGGATCGAGGTTCTCGTACAACCCGTCGAAGGCCGCCTGGATCTCGGTCAGCGCGTAGCGCATCGACCAGTCGACGAACGGCAGATCCTCCTTGCGGCGGCCTTCGGCCTCGAAGCGTCGCAGCACGGTCGAACCGAGGTAGAGCCAGGTCAGGATGTCGGCGAAGCGTCCCGTGACCGACTCCTTGCGCTTCAGCTCGCCGCCCAGCGTTCCCATCGCCAGATCCGCCAGCACGGCGAAGCTGGCCGAGGCCCAGGAGAGCTTGCGGTAGTACTTCGCCGTCGGGCCACCGACCGGCGCTCCGGCCAGCCGGCCGCGCGACAGGCTGAGCAGCACCGAGCGGAATCCGTTGCGCACGACGTGTCCGACGTGCGACCAGAACGCGCGGTCGAACAGCTTCACGTCGCCGGTCTCCGCGGCCCGGATCTGATCCAGCGTGTACGGGTGACAGCGGATCGCGCCCTGGCCGAAGATGACCAGCGTACGCGTCAGGATGTTGGCGCCCTCGACGGTGATGCTGATCGGCGTGTTGACGTAGCCGTAGCCCAGCGTGTTGCGCGGCCCGAGTGAGATCGCGTTTCCGCCGAGGATGTCCATGCCGTCGTTGATCACCTTGCGGAACAGCTCCGTGAAGCTGTACTTGGCCAGCGCGGTGACCACGGCCGGTTTGGCGCCGGAATCGAGCCCGCCGCACGTGAAGCGCCGCGCGGCCTCGAGGATGTAGGTGAACCCGCCGATGCGCGCCAGCGGCTCGGCGATGCCCTCGAACTTGCCGATCGAGACTCCGAACTGCTTGCGGATCACCGAGTGGGCGCCGGCCACGCGCGCGACGCGCTTGGCTCCCCCGTTCGAGGTCGCCGGCAGCGAGATGCCGCGGCCTGCGGCGAGGCTCTCCATCAGCATGCGCCAGCCCTTCCCGGCGCCTTCGACACCACCGATCACGGCGTCTTCGAACGGAAGCACCACGTCCTCACCCCGGGTCGGGCAGTTGTAGAACGGAATGCCGAGTGGATCGTGGCGCATGCCGAGCGTCACGCCGGGCGTCTTGGTCGGCACGAGCGCACAGGTGATCCCCAGCTTCTCGCCCTTGCCGAGGAGGTTGTCGGGGTCGTCCAGCTTGAACGCCATGCCGAGCACGGTCGAGATCGCGGCCAGCGTGATGTAACGCTTGTCCCAGTTGAGGCGGATCATCAACCGGCCGTCTGCGCCCTTGAAGACCTTGCCGCGGGAGGTGATCGCGCCGGCGTCCGAGCCGGCGCCGGGCTCGGTGAGTGCGAATGCGGGGATGTCCTCTCCCCGCGCGAGGCGCGGGAGGTAGTGCTGCTTCTGGGCGTCGGTGCCGTAGTGCACCAGCAGCTCGGCCGGGCCGAGTGAGTTCGGCACCATGACCGAGATGCCCAGCACCGCGTTGGCCGAGCTCAGCTTGCCGACGACGGCGCTGTTGGCCGACGGGCTGAAGCCGAGGCCGCCGTACTCCGTCGGGATGATCATGCCGAAGAAACGTTGCTGCTTGAGGTAGTCCCACGTCTTGAGCGGCAGGTCCTTGCGTTGAAAGACCTCCCAGTCGTCGGTCATGGCGCAGGCCTTCTCGACCGGGCCGTCCAGGAACGCTTGCTCCTCGGGGGTCAGACCGGGGTAGGGCTCCTCGAGGATGCGGCGGAAATCCGGCTTGCCGGAGAACAGCTCGCCGTCGACCCACACCGTACCGGCGTCGATCGCTTCCTTCTCCGTCTGCGAGATCGTCGGAAGGAAGTTCAGCGCACCGAGCACCTTCAGGATCACGCCGCTCAGCACGCGGCGGAGCGGGGGCAGATTGAACACCGCGGCGATGACGGCGAACGCGATCCACAGCCAGGTCGGAGCGCCGAGCCCGTACAGACCGACCGCCACGGCCAGGGTCCAGAGCCAGAAGGGTGCGCCGGTGAAGCCGAGGATGCAGACCAGCACCACGGCTCCCGGCACGACCGCCCAGAGCGATGCACCGGATAGGAATGCGTAGAGCGGGAAGTTCATCAGTGCCTCCTGCGGTGGGTCGGCACACCCCCACGATCTCGATGCCCGGCAACGAGATCCGCGTGTCGGGACCCGACGGCCCACTCTTGGTTCAGTGTGGCACCAGGGCGGCAGCGGAGCCCGACCAAAGAAACCCTTTTTTGTGGACAACTCGAGGCGCGGAGGGATTCAGCCCTGCTGGGCGTGCTGCGACATATCGGGGACGGCTGCGCGCTCCAGCGCGCCGACCTCGCCGAAGAACCGGAGCACCTCGCGCATCACCCGAGCGCGGAACAGCACCACACCGGCGTGTCCGACGGGCAGGACGATCGCGCGCATCGGCTGCAACGCCGCCTGCAGACGCTCCAGTGAGGGTGGAGGATCGACGAAATCGCGCGCCCCGCGGACGTACAGCACGGGCCGCCCGCGCAGCATCGGCGCGTAGCGCTCGAGCTGCAGCGAATCGGTCAGCTCGGCCAGCCGCGCGCGATCGATGCCGGCGCGGCTCGTGACCCCCAGCAGGCCGTGCCCGATCACGCCGTTCGTCACGCCCCACGCGTAGCGGTTGGTCGAGGCCAGCGAGACCAGCGGCACGTGGATCCGTCCGGCGGCGGAGAGCAGCGTCGACTGGAACGCGCCGAGGCTGTAGCCGATCTCGGCGGTCACCCGCAGCTTCGCCATGCGCTCGAGGACGTCGACGGAGGCCTGATGATCCCAGCACCACTGGCGTATGCCCTGAAACACGCGCGCAGGGTTGGCGTTCAGCATCCCCTCGCCGGGAAAGCGTCCGGCGCCTCTTCTCTCATAATGATAGGGAGCGGCCATCAGCGCGACGGGCACGCGCCGCATCAGCGGCTCGAGAAACCGGGTCCACAGCGACCAGCGCCGGCCGTAGACGGCGTGGTGGAACAGGATGGCGCGATCGTGGACCACGTTTCCGGGCGGGCGAAACAGCCGCAACCGCACCCGGTCGTTCTCGGCGTCGCCCGAAGGCAGAGGCGAATCGAAGCTGTAGTGCTCTTCCAGGACGCCGTCGCCACGGCGCTCGGTGAAGTCGCGCCGGATGGCGTCGGTGTGGACCGCTTCGGGCGGCCGGACGTATGCCAGCAGATCGCGATTGGCCACCTCGCACTCGGCCACGGCCTCTTCCAGCCCGCCGGGGCCGAAGTAGGACATGGCATCGGCGTAGCGTTCGAGGCCCAGCGCGCGGTTGCGCGCACGGATCCACATGCGGGTCAGCTGCGACCAGCGGGGTAATCTGCAGTCGTCGTTTTCCAGGTCTGGAGCCATCGTCTTACAATAACGTACGGCGAGCGCCTTGGATTTCCTTCGATTTTCCCGGAACCGCCGGTCTACCGGGGAAACAGCGCCGCCAGCGCGTCGCCGGCGCGGTTGGACCAGCCGCCCCAGCCGTAGCTGTCGAGCGCCTCGCCCCCGGAGAGCGCCGCCCCGGCGTCGCGGAGCCAGCCGGCCAGCGTCTCGCTGTCCTCGCGGGCGTCCCAGCCGCGGTCGATGTTGCGCTCGTCGTAGCGGCTCCAGTCGAGGTAGACGCGCAGCGACTTCGGCGCGCCGCGCTGCAGCAGGCGGGCCACGTCCCGCTCGGCGCCCAGCCCGAGGAAGGCGCTCTGCATCGCCACCCCGCCGAAGACGTCGGGGTGAGCCAGCGCGGCGTAGGCGGCGCTGATCGCGAAGTAGCGGTTGCCGAGGACGGCGCGAAAGGAGGGGTCCTCCATCAGGCGGTACTTCTCGGTCAGCATCGGCACCAGCTCTTCGGCCTGCATGCGGGCATAGTCGGCGACGCGGCTGCCGCCGGCCTCGGTCCACCACTCGTCGTACGCATCGACGAACGCCACGACGATCGGCTGGCAGCGCGTGCTGCCCGCGACGGTGTTCAGCACGTTGACCATGTTGCCGCGCTCGATCCAGTTCTTGCCGTCGTTGACGATCAGCAGGCCGTAGTGCGCGTGCGCCTTCTTGTATTCGGGCGGCAGCCAGACGGTGACGTTCTTCTCGTAGCCGAGGATCTTGCTGTCCAGCTTCAGCTCCTCGACGGTACCGGGATGTCGAACACCGCCGTAGGAGCTCTTCTCGTAGCCGGGCGTCACCAGTTCGGACAGCCGATCGTCGCCGTCGACCGAGGCCACGCTGTGCGAGTTCTTCGGGTCCGTGCTCCATTCCTCGAAGCCGACGTGGAAGCGGTACTCCCAGCGACCGCCGGGCTCGACCTCGTATGTCCTGTAATACAGGTCGGTCCGGTCGAGATGCTCCATCGGCTCGGCGCCTTCGGCGTCGTTCATCGAGCCCGCGATGCCGACGTCCGACGCCTCGCTCCGCAGGACGAAGTGCAGGTACCTGCCCTCGACGACCGGGCCGCGCTTGTCGCGCAGAAACTCCTCGACCATCTCCTGCGGATTGTCCGACGCCTCGACGCTCTTCAACCAACGACCGAAAGCATGTTCACCCTCCGAAGCGGCCGCGCCGGCGGCCGCGAAGGAGGGCGGCCCGCTAATCTCAATCGCAGTCAAAGCCTCGAGGTTCCGCACGAAGATTCGCCCGTCGTCGAAGCTGGGCCAAGTCAGGCTACTCCCCTCCAGCGCCTGCACCCGAGCCCGCTCTTCGTATCCCTCCGGCGTGGCCCGCGCCACGGCGACCACACCCTTCGCGCCGAAGACGACGAGGTGCCCGTCGACCACGATCAACCCGTCGCCCCCGGGCGGACGCGAGCGCCAGACGCGCTCGCCGTCGCTCGCCCGCATGCAGCTCAGCACGCCCCCGCGAAAACCGTAGACGTGACCGTCGTGATACACGGGGCTGGCGTAGCCACGTCCGCCGAGCACGTCGGATCGGTACAACTGGGCGACCTGTAGCTTGCCGTCGCCGCGCGTGACGGAGAACACGGCGGCCATGCGGCCGATCCGCACCAGGAAGCGATCGTCGCCGACGAACACCGGACTGGCCGACCCGACCCAGGCCTCCTCGCCCAGGTCATGAGTCCACAGCACGTCGCCGCTGTCCGACGCCAGAGCGAAGATCGTTCCCTTCGCGACGGCGACCACCTGCTGCCGATCCGCGAGCGTCATCAACGACGGCGACTGGTAGTCCACCTTGGCGTCGCCGTGCGTCCACACGGTGCGTCCGCTGCGTGCGTCGAGGGCGACGATCGAGTGGCCGCCGGTGCCGCCGGCCTGAACGATCAGCCGCCGCCCGTCGAACAGCGGCGTCGTGGTGAAGCCGAAATCGGGAGGCACGCCGCCGAACTGCTCGGCGAGGTTCTTCTCCCAGACGACCTTGCCGTCCGACAGCTTCACCGCGACCAGCCGTCCCCCCGGCGCCAGTGCATAGACACGGCCATCGCCGATCACGGGAGAGCTCAGCGGGCCGTCGTCCGAGCCGTCGTGGCCCTTGGTGATCACGCCCAGCTTGCGGCGCCACAGCTCCTTGCCGTCCTCGACGTCGAGCGCCGCGACCCAGTCCGAGTCGCCGTCGGCGAACAGCGTCACCGCCCGGTCGCCGGAGACGACGACACCGGCGTAGGACGAGCCGATCGGGACGCTCCAGGCGACCTGCAGGCCGAACCCCTCGGCGTCGAAGGTGCCCGGCGCGTCGAGGCGACCGTCGAACGCGGGGCCGCGCAGGTGCGGCCAGTCGGCGGACGCCGGGGCGAGGCACAGGACGAGAAGGGCAAACGGGACCAGGGTTCGCAGCATGTCGGAGTCTCCTGCCTGAAACGAGGCTCCGATGATAGCGCCTCGGCACGTGTGACGTTACGTCGATTTACATCTCGTCGCGGAAGCCGTAGTGTTTGCGGTATGGAACTTGCGGATCTCGGCTGGACCTCGCATTTCGCGCAGAGCTTCGAGGAGTACACGCGGCAGTCCTCGCTGGACGCGGACGCCGCCGTGCCGGGGCGTGTCACGTTCCACACGCGCGATTTCTTTCGTGTGGAGACGGAGGACGGCGAGGTCATGGCGCGCCTCGCCGGGCGATTCCGGCAAGCCACCGACGTGCCCGTGGTCGGCGACTGGGTCGTCGTCGAGAAGGTGGCCGCCGAGGGCTCCGAGCCGCGCGTGGTGCACACGCTGGCGCGCAAGACGAAGCTGTCGCGCAAGGTCCCGGGCGACCGCGCGACCGAGCAGGTCGTCGCAGCCAACGTCGATACCGTGTTCGTCGTGATGGGCCTCGACGGCGATTTCAACACGCGGCGCGTCGAGCGCTTCTGCGTCATGGCCGCGCAGTCCGGCGCCGAACCTGTGGTCGTGCTGACCAAGACCGACCTGTGCGAGGACCCGGCGGCGATGAAGGCCGAGGTGGCGGACGTCACCCCCGGCGTCACGGTCGTCGCGGTCAGCGCGGTCGAGAACACGGGGATGGAGCCGCTGCAGATGTACTTCGAGCCCGGGCACACGGTCGTGATGGTCGGCTCGTCCGGCGCAGGAAAGTCGACGCTGCTCAATCGGCTGCACGGCTCGGAGGTGATGCGCACGGGCGCGGTGCGCGACGCGGACGACCGCGGGCGGCACACGACGACGCATCGCGAACTGGTGCGCATGCCGGGCGGCGGTCTACTGATCGATAATCCGGGCATCCGCGAGCTGCAACTGTGGACCGAGGACGCGGCCGCGATCGAGGACGCGTTCGAGGACATCGACGCCCTCGCGGCGGACTGCCGCTTCCGCGACTGCACCCACGAGAACGAGCCGGGCTGCGCCGTGCGAGCGGCGATCGCCGCCGGCGAGCTGACCGAGGCGCGCCTGGAGAACATGCGCACGCTGAACAAAGAGCACCGCTACCTCGAGCTGCGGCGCGACGATCCGGTGCGGCGGCGCATGGAGCGCAAGCAGGGGCAGTTCTACAAGTCGGTCCAGGCTTCCAAGAAGAAGAAGAACCGCTGAGGGTTCATTTCTTGGGTGGGATCTGCGACGCCGCGGCGGCGTCGACCAGCACCTCGCGCTTGGCGTGGTACGGCGCGACGCGCTCGCAGGGGTAGGGTTCGTCGTGCTTGACGCCGCAGAACGCCTCGGCGATCACGCGCGCCTTCTCCTCACCGGTCGCGAGGAGGATCACGCGCCGCGCGGAGTTCAGCGCGGGCAGCGTCAGCGTCAGCCGCCAGGCCTCGAGCTGCGGCACCTCGTTGGCGGCGACCCACTTCTCTTCTTCGGCCAGCGCGGCCGTACCCGGGAACAACGATGCGGTGTGGCCGTCGGCGCCGACGCCCAGCAGCACGAGGTCGAAGTGACGCTTCGGCTGGTTGAGGAACAGGTCCTTCAGCCGCACCTCGTAGCGTCGCGCGGCGTCGGCCGGCACCTGCTCGCCCTTCATGCGCAGCACGCGGTGCGCCGGGATCTCGAGCGGGGTAAACAGCAGCTCTTGCGCCATGCGGTGGTTGCTGGCCTCGTCGTCCGGCGCGACGCAACGCTCGTCACCGAAGACGAAGTAGGTCTTGGTCCACGGCACCTCGTCGCGGTACGGCTCGGCAGCCAGCTTCTCGTACAGCCGCCGCGGAGTGTTGCCCCCGGCCAGCGCCACGATGCAGCGCTCGTTCTTCTCCACCGCCTTCTTTACCGTCTCGGCGACCTTCTTCGCCGCGGCCTCGGCAACCTCCTCGGCGTCGGCGAAGCGCAGCACCTGGGCCGCGCTCGGAGCCCAGGGCCGGGTATCCGCCTTTTCCGTGGCCACGGCCACGGCGGCCTTGCCGTCGGGTTGCGCTGTGGTCTCGGGCTGTGCTTGGCTGTTCTCGTCGCTCATGAGCGGCATCCTACCGGGTTTCTCGGGAAACGGCGACGAGTTGGCCGTATATTGGGCCGTGGGAGGGTCGTCCATGACAAACGGGAAATCCGGGCCGGCGGTCGCCGGCCTGGTGTTGTTCTGTCTACTCGCGCTGCCCCTGGCTGCGCAGGAGACATCGAAGCACGACTGGAACGACGCGGAGATCGACTGGAAGGGTTACGAGGACGGTCTCGCCGAGGCGGGTAAGACCGGCAAACCTCTGTGCCTGGTGTTCTACACGGAGTGGTGCCCGCACTGCGAGACGTACTCCGGCGTGTTCCACCACGAGGCGATCGTCGAGCGCGCGAAGTCGTTCGTGATGATCCGGCTGAACCGAGACGATCACAGCGGGCTCAGCGTGCAGTACGCGCCCGACGGCGACTACGTCCCGCGGACCCTGTTCTTCGACGCGAAGGGTGTGTTCCAACCCTCGCTGAAGGAGATCCGCGACAACTACGTCTACTTCTACCGCGCCGCCAACCCGGCGTACCTCGCCGCGGGAATGGACCGCGCGAAGGACCTGTTGCTTCCGCAGACGTCAGAAGGCGGAGCTGAGTAGCTTCACGTCCGCCGCGGACCAGCTCTCCTCCAGCCGCCGGCGCACGTCGGCCGCCTGCTCGGTCTTGTCCTGCGCCTCCAGCGCCTGGGCCAGGCCGAACAGCGCGAAGCCGTTGTTCTTGTTCTTGGCCAGGTCGCGCCAGTAGACGACCTCCGCCTCGACCGGCCGGTCGGCGTGCAGCAGCGCCGCGCCCAGATAGTGCCGCGTCGGCGTGAACCAGTCGGGCGGCTCGTTGTACATCAGGCTGTCCTCGAGCCGCACCGCTCGCTCGAGGTGCGCCAGGCCGGTCTCGACCTTGCCCTTCTGCAGCGCCAACTCCGCGGTCAGGACCGACTGCGCGATGGTCAGCAGAGTACCCGCGCTGCTGAAGCCGATCGGCACGGCGTGCGTCTCCTCGTCCATCACCAGCGCGTTCAGCGCCGCCAGCTCCTTCTTCGCCTTCTTCGCCGGGCCGACGTGCGCGTACGCCATGCCGCGGCCGAAGTGCCACATGCCGGTCCACAGTACGGTGCCCTCGGGCGGCTGCGGCTCGGCCAGCATCTCGTCCCACATGCCGAAGCGCACCATGACGTACACCGGCATCGAGAGGAAGGACTGGTACAGCGCCCAGACGTTGCCGTGCATGTCTTGCGGGACCTTCGACGCCACCTTACGCGAGGCCGCCAGGGCGTCGGCACTGCGACCCTGCATCGTCGCCGCCCAGGCCAGGAAGTGCACGTTGTGCGGGTAGTAGCTCAACGGATACAGACCCTGCGCTCGGCACTGCGTGATGTAGCCCTCGTCGGCCTTCGACGCGTTGGCATTGGCGACGTAGGAGTCCTCGTAACGGCCGAGCTGCATGTAGATGTGCGACGGCATGTGCACGAGGTGACCCGCGCCCGGGGCCAGCCCAGTCAGCAGGTCCGCCGCGCGCTCGCCGCGTTTCGCGTCGACCGGCTCGATGATGTGGATGTAGTAGTGCAGCGCGCCCTCGTGCTGCTCGTCGAGTTCGATCGCGTGCTCAAGGGCCTCGATCACGTTCGGGATATGCCCGTACTTCGGCTGTCCGTCCTGGGTCCAGTAGTCCCACGGCGTGGTGTTCATCAGCGATGCCGCGTACAGCGTCGCGACGTCCGCGTTGTCACGGTACGCCATGAACACCTCCGACATCGCGTCGGCGTAGGCCTGGTTCAGCGCGGCGCGATCCGCCGCGGGATCCTCGCTGTAGCGCCGCGCCAGCGCCTCGATCAGGTCGCGCTCGATCGGCGTGACGTCTTCCTTCATGTCGACGGCGGACCGGATCGCCTCGTACGCCTGCGCCACGACGTCGTCCATCATCGGCAGGTTGAGGTTGGGTCCCAGCACCAGCGCCCAGCCCCAGTAGGCCATCGCGCAGCTCGGATCGAGGCGCGCGGCCTCCTTGAACGCGCGCAGCGCCTCCTGGTGGTTGAAACCGTAGGTCAGGCTCAGCCCCTGGTCGAAGAAGAGCTGCGCGCGATCGGAAACGGTCGTCACGTCGAAGTGGTTGTCGCCCCGCCCCTCCAGCACCGGGGCGAGCTGTCCCGGCGCCAGGCGCGGATCCTCTTCCAGCGCGCGCCTGTCGTGCTGGTCGTGGTGCTGCGCGAGCGCCGGCGCGGCGAGGAGCGACAGGGAAACGAGCAGGGCGGCAACCGTCTTGGGTCGAGAGGTCATGGGTCGGGTCCTTTCGCGATCCGTCCGGATCAGGCCAGCTCCAGCAGGGTCTCCGGCGGGCGGCCGATGCGAGCCTGCTTGCCGCGCACTCCGATCGGGCGCTGCAACAGCGTCGGGTGCTGGGCCATCAGGGCGATCAGCTTCTTCGCCGACTCGTCTCCGGTCAGCCCCTGCTCCTTGTAGGCCTTGTCGTTCTTGCGCAGCACGTCGCGCGGCTCGACACCCAGCTTGGCCAGGACGTCGCGGATCTCCGCGGCGCTCAGGGGATCCTGCCTGTACTCGCGGTACGTGTACTCGATACCGTTGTCTTCGAGCAAGGCGACCGCCTTGCGACACGTGCTTCAGGTTCTGGTGCAGATCAACTCGATCACGATGCGTCCTCTTCGAGTAGGTCCGGATCCGCATTCTAGGCTATCATCACTGTCCACCGAAGGGACGGTACCATCCGACTGAACACGCACCACCCGGGAACGGTTTCCAACGGCGCAGCGGCCGCCGCGAGCGAGCTGCCCAAGTCCGACATCGGCGACGTCCGGGCGCACATCCGCAGCTACACGAACGCCGACGACCGGCGCGCGTGGCTGGTGCTGGGGTTGACCGCGATCGCGCAGGTGGTGGCGATCTGGCTCTACACGATGGGCTGGACGCTGGCGGCGATCGTGCTGGACGCGGGCGTGATGCTGCGCGCCTTCATCATCTATCACGACGGCATTCACCGATCGTTCTTCTCCAACCGGAAGGGCAACGCGTTGCTGGCGCGCTGGATGCAGATCTGGATCGTGACGCCGGTCGGCCTGTGGCGCAGGAACCACCTCGATCACCACGCCAGCTTCGGCAACCTCGACGTGCCCGACCCCGCCGACACGATCATGTTCACGCGGAAGCAGTTCGAGAGCTGGGGCAAGGGCAAGCGGTTGCTGATCCGCGTGCTGCGTCAACCGATCCTGTTCTTCGTGCTGGCCCCGGTGGCGCAGTGGTGGATCCAGTATCCGGTCAGGTACGGCAACCCGATCCTGTTCCTCGGCCACGCGGTGCACCTGCTGGTCGCCTGGCAGTTCGGCTGGTGGCACATGCTGGCGTTGTACCTCGGAGCGCTGTCCGGCCTGATCCTGTTCCATCTGCAACACGCCGTCGATCGCGGCTACCGCGAGCACGACGAGGGGTGGAACTACTACCACGGCGCCCTGCTCGGCTCGACGTACGTGCGCGTGCCGTGGCCGCTGTCGTGGTTCACGCTGGGCATCGAGTACCACCACATCCACCACGTCAACACGCGCGTGCCGAGCTACCGACTGGCGCGCTGCCACCGCGACGCCCCCGCCGGGATGTGGCGCGCGGTGACGGTGCCGACGCTGCGCGAGTGCGTGGCGGCGATGTTCAACACCATGTGGGACGAGGACTCGCGCCACTTTCGCCGCTTCTGATTTCCCCTCAACTCGCACATTCCACATTTTGAGAGCCAGGCTCGCTGCGCTTCGTCTTGACTCGGGCGGGGGACCACGGTAGGTACATGGCGGGGATTGGGGCAGTAACAAGGAAGGGGAAGGCATGACGCACCGATGGCAGGGGTTCGTGGGTCTGATGGCGCTGCTCGTTCTGCTGGTCGCGGGCACGACGATGGCCGGCACCGGCGGCCCGGCGAACGAGTGCGACGAACCCGGCGAAGAGCCGGACATCATCGTCGGCAGCATCTCCGACGCCAACAGCTACGGCTCGGTCGGCGACATCGCAGGCTTTTCCATCGGGACCGTGTCGTGCAACATCGGCACTTGCTGGGCCGAGTGGCTTTCAGGCACTCCGTACCATCCGGTGATCGGGCAGAACATGTTCCGGTTGAAGGACGGGCGCTTCGAACAGATCGGGCAGAGCTGGCTCAAGCACGGCTTCGCGACGCTCAACGGTGGGCTGTGCGGAAGCTGCGTCGCCTCCGACGGCCAGCACCTCGGCGTCAACTGCTCGGACCCCTACGGCGCGGGATTGAACGGTAGCCAGTCCAGCCTCGGACCGCGCTTCGAGGTCAACCCGTCGGACGGCAGCCACGCGCACCCGTATACGTTCCAGGGCCAGACCGGCGACAGCATCTACAAGCGACTGCAGGTGCACCACGACGACCTCGACCCGACGATGAACGCGGGCGCGCAGTACTACGTCGAGGCCCAGTACGTGACCGAGGACGACGCCGCGGCGGGCAACAACCACAACAACTCGGGCTTCCGTTCGGCGACGGTCTTCCCCAGTGGCGGTAGCTATAACCTCACGCTGTTCGGTACGACGTCGCAGCAGACGGCCGCGGTCCAGGGTTGGGATGCGATCGACAACGACGTCTATCTCAGCGAGATCGTGTTGACCAACGACGGGCAGATCTGGGTCGCCTCGCGCGCCTACGACCTCGGCGGCGGCCAGTGGCATTACGAGTACGCCGTGCAGAACGTCACGTCGGACCGTGCGGTCGGTTCGTTCTCGGTGCCGCTTCCGGCCGGGACGATCGTCAGCAACGTCGGGTTCCACGACGTCGACTACCACAGCGGCGAGCCGTACGACGGCACCGACTGGGACATGGACTACAGCGGCACGTCGATCACGTGGTCGACCGAAGACCACGCGGACAACGCAGATGCCAACGCGATCCGCTGGGGCACGATGTACAACTTCCGCTTCCAGGCGGACATCGGGCCCTCGGTCAACCGCGCCACGCTCGGCATGTTCAAGCCGGGCTTCCCCAACACGACCGACGCGCGCGCGATGACGCCCAACCCGGCCGGCTCGGGCTCCGGCGGGGCGGGCGAGGTGCCGGACGGCACCGGCTTCGACCCCGCGCAGTTGACCGTGAACCTCTCCGGTGGCGGGCAGATCGAGCTGAGCTGGGGCTCGTCCTGCGTGCTCAACGACGACGACTATGCGGTCTACGAGGGGACGCTCGGCGACTACACGTCACACATCCCGGCGACCTGCACGACGGCCGGAGCGCAGAGTCACACGATGACGCCCGCGGCTGCTTCGTCGTACTACCTCATCGTGCCGCACAACGGTTCCGACGAAGGTTCGTACGGCAAGGACGGCGACGGCACCCCGCGCACCCAGAACGGCGGCGCGTGCTACGTCCAGGACACGATCGACTGTTTGTAAGACGATGGAGTCAGACTATGCAGCATCGCATATGTGATATTGCATAGTCTGACCCCTATTCGTGTGCAACTATCTCTCAGAGGCGATGTACAAGCTGGGTGCGAGCAATCGCGTCGAGGCTGCGCGCATCGCGCGGTACAAGGGCTGGTTGTAGGCGACTGCGCTGGGCTTCGAGGCGCTAGGCCCACCAGATGCGTGTCGCGAACAGGCTGGACACCTCGAAACGAAACACGTAATCCACGGAGGCGTCATCACGTCTGAAAGGAAGATGGACTTCGAAGCTCTTGCCGACGTCGTCTTTCTTCGCCTCCAGGGCTTCCTCTCGTGACGCCTCCACCATCGTTTTGCCACCCATAGGAGAATCGGCTTTCCCGGTGATAGGGCGGCCTTTGTAACGCCGAACCCAGTCTTCGGGCCACAGGGACAGGTCGACCGTTGAGCCTGGGCTGATGACCAGCGTCTCCTGCTTTTCTGACTCTTGACCAAAGACGAAGAGCCGGCGACGGTGTCCGTCGGAGTCGACGTGCGTGGCGTCGGCGATGTCGAGTCGTAGGGCTCGTTCGTCGTTGTTCACGATCGTCACGTAGATCCGCCCGGGAAAGACCCGAAACAGGAACTTTGTTGCGCCGTCCTCGACGATAAGATCCGTCTCGGTGCCATCCGCTGTTGTCTGGAGTGGCGCATCGATGCCGGCAGTCATCCGCAGTGCGGAGGTGTCGTACTTGTAGTCGACTAACGACACACGCCCGATCAGGCAAGCCGTGGTGCAGAGAACCACGGCCAGAGCCACCACGCCTCGAAACCGAGCGAGTGTTGCGGACACTTGCCTATCTCCCTTTGTGCCCCTTAGGAGTCGGGTCGCCATGCAGTATTGACTCTGGACGTGAGAACGTGGTCGCGCCAGGCGCCGTCGATCAACAGGTAGTCCTTCGCCAACCCCTCGCGCTCGAAACCAAGACGCTCGAGTAGGCGGCCACTGCGCTCGTTGTCGGGCATGTAGTTGGCCATGACGCGGTGCAGGTTCAGTTCCTCGAAGGCGTGGGTCAGAGCTGCGGTCAGCGCCTCGAACATCAGCCCCTGGCCCACCGCGTTGCGGTCGAGAGCGTAGCCCAGGTAGGCCCCCTGGAGCGGTCCGCGCACGACGTGCGTGAACGTGGCGTGTCCCTGGATGCCCGCCTCGGGCCGCTCGCGCAGCTCGAGTACGAAGCGCAGCATCAGCCCCTGACGCTGCAGCATCAGCGCCGCGTTCAGCTCGCGCTTCCAGTACGAGTCGGTGTAGTAGGTCGCCGTGCGACCCGGCTCCCAGCGGCCGAGGTGCTCGCGATTGTCGACGACGAAGCGCACCATCGCCCGCGCGTCGCGGGCCGTCGGCACGCGCAGTGTCAGCCGCGGCGTCTCGAGCTGCGGCAGATCACGGAAGCGCGTCATCCGGCATCCCCTCGGTCATCACGCGGGCGACGGCGCCGCGGACGCCGCTCAGGCGCAACTCGACGCGGGCCTCGTCGGCCCCGGGGTCGACCGTGTGCTGCAGGCGCATCTCCACGGCCTCCGCCTCGGTCTGCCACGCCGAGAACACCTCGGTCAACACGTCGGCGATCCGTCGCGCGTCGACGGGGTCGTCGGTGAAGATGCTCAGGCGGGCCTCGATCGCGTCGTCGTTGACGATGCGCAGGCCGGCCTGCAGCTCGGACGCGCGCGACAGCAGCTCGCGGTGCGGCTCGAGGTCGGGCAACGCTTCTTCGTCCGTGACGACCTCACGCCAGGTGTCGAGCAGCTCGAGGATCCGGTCGCCCTCGTTCTGAATCTGCATGCTCAGCAGCCAGCCGTCCGGGTTCTCGCGGATCTGCTGTTGTGCCGGTGTGGCGCGCCCTCCGGTGAAGCGTTCGATGGCGCGCTCCATCGATCGTTCGCCCTCGGACCAGATGACGGTGCCGCCCAGAAACGCCAGGGCGCTCTCGCCGTCGATGATCTGGTATTCCCGGCCGCGATACTCGCGCAGCTCGAGGTCCTCGTTCTCGTCGGCGATCCAGCCGAAGATGCGCCCGGCGAAGCGTGCGAAGTAGCGCGGGTTGCCGGCGACGACCATCTCCGGCTCGGCGTCCGGAAACTGCTCCTGGACGATCGTGACCTCGCTCGGGATGTACATCTTCAGCGAACCCGTGTTGCGCTGGTTGCCGAGCGATTGCAGTTTGCGCGCCCACGTCGGGACGTCGGGGTTACGCGCCATCGCCTCGCGCTGCGCATGATCGAACTCGAGCAGGATGCCGGCGATCATCGCGTCCAGTCCGCCGTCCGGGTCGCTGCCGTCGAAGTAGGCAACGTCGCGCGTCTGTTCGCCGACCAGCAGCGTCGTGGGCTGTTGCGCTCCGGGCGTGACGACCCAGTAGACGAGGAGCGCGCCGATGATGAACAGGATCAGCGCGATCCCGGCGCAACCCAGTCCGCAGCCGAGCAGCAGCTTCAGCCCGGGCTGCATGCCCTTCTTCTCTACGGGGGGCGCCGGTGTCGTCGTCATCACCGTCACTGTGCGACGGGACGCGGCCCGGCGTCAAGCCCTGGCGCGGCCCATCATGCGCTCGATTCGGTCCGCTTCCTCGACGTCGAGCTCGGCCGGTCCCTCACCCAGCTCGAAAACGCGCACGACGTCCTTGCGCAGCAGGTAGATCAGCGCGAGGATCGACAGGACCGTGCCGACCGGCACGTACGCGAACAGCCCCAGCACCGTCAGCACGATCGCGCTGACGCGGCCCCACGTCTTCAGCCGCACGAGGCCGACCATCGTCAACACGTACCACGCGGTCATGATCCATGAGATGCGCGGCGCACCGACCCAGGCCCCGCGTCCCATGCCGAGCAGAGAACCGATCGACGGCAGGCCGAGATAGTGCCGGTCCAGCGCAATGTTGATCCCGGGCGAGAACGAGCCCAGCCGGTTCACGCTCCACGCGCCCGCGCCCATCAGCAACATCACGACGAGATACACCACGACCCAGGTGATCCCCGACGGGCGGCGGATCTCGATCTTGCGCGTGGGGCCGGTCGGGCCCGGCGGCGTGGCGGCCTTGCCGGCGGCGGGCGGTTCCGGTGGCCGGGGCGGAGCGGGCGGCACGGCCGCCGCGACCGCCTGTTGCGGAGGCGGCGCCGGTGGCGGAGGAGCGTCGATCTTCTCGGGTACCGGCGCGGGCGGCGGCGTGGCGGCCCTGCGCGGCGCGCGCTCGGGAGGCGGCGTGGCCGTTCCGCCCGAACTGACGACCTCGACGTCGGTCTTGAACTCGTCCGCCTGCTGGTAGCGCCGCTCGCGCTCCTTCTCCAGCGACCGCAGCACGACGTCGTCGATGCGCACGTCGAGCTGCACGCGCTGCGAGGGCGCGGAGAAGCGCCCGAGCGGAAGTTCGCCGGTCAGCATCTCGTAGAACACGACGCCGAGCGAGTAGATGTCGGCACGGTGATCGACGTCGCTCGGCGTCTCGATCTGCTCCGGCGCCATGTAGGCCGGCGTGCCCATCACCTGGCCCGGGACGGTCAGAGTGAAGTCGACCCGCTCGCGCAGCAGCATCTTGGCCAGGCCGAAGTCCGCGATCTTCACCGTGCCGCGGCGATCAATCAGGATGTTCTCGGGCTTGATGTCGCGGTGCACGACGCCCTCTTCGTGGGCGTATTGCAGCGCCTCGCAGATCTGGGGCACGATCGCCAGCGTGTCCTTCGCCGACAGCTTGCCCGCGTTGAGCACGTCGCGCAGGTTGGCGCCGTCGACGTACTCCATGACGAAGTAATACAGCCCCTCGACCTCGCCGAAGTCGTGCACCGTGACGATGTTGGGGTGGCTGACGCGCGCCAGCGTGCGCGCCTCGCGGGTGAAACGCTCGGCGAAGACCTCCGAGTGAGTGACTTCCGCCGTGACGATCTTCAGCGCGACGATGCGGTCCAGCTTCGTCTGGCGCGCCTTGTACACCGCGCCCATGCCACCCTGGCCGATCAGCTCGATGATCTCGAGCTGCGGGAACGCCGCGGCGATCTCCTCCGGCGCCGGCGCCTTGCGGCCGGGTCCCGACCCCAGGTTGGTTCGAGTCGGCGCCCCCGGCCCCTGCAGCCCCTGCTGCATCAGGCACCTCGGGCAGAGCCCCCCGGTCGGCGCGTCGGCCGGGATCTCGTTATTGCACTGGGGACAGATCTTGCGTTCCGACATGTGTCCTTCTCGTTTGCCGGCGTTGCCACTGTGGAACTACGGCATCGGCGGTTCGACGTTACATGCGGGACCCGGGAGCTTACTCCACCGCCGAGAACAGGTGCTGGATCTCGTGGTCGAGGTCCTCGTTGTCGGTCAGCGTCTGGGAGATCTCCTCGACCAGCAGGTCGCGAAAGCGCTTGCGCATGCGGTGCGCCGCGACCCGGATCGAGACCTCGGCCATGCCCAGCTCCTTCGCCGCCTCGGAGTACGGGATCGCGCCCGATTCACCGGGGAGGTGGGCGCGCAGGTGCTCGAACAGGCGCGCGCGACCGGCGGACTCGTACTCTGCCCCCAGCCGCTCGAGGGCTCGCTCGAGCAGGGTCAACGCCCAGCGCCGCTCGAAGATCTTCTCCGGGGTCGTGTCCTCGACGGGCTCGATCGAATAGCGCTGCTCGGCCTGATCGACGTCGATCGAGATCGGTACGGCGCCGCCTCCGCGCTTCTTGGCGCTGTCGCGGATACGCTCGTCCTCGAGGTAGTTCTTGAACGCTACGAGCAGGAACGAGCGGAAACGGCCGCGGTCGGGGTTGACGTGTTGCAGCGAGTGCTTCTCGAGCAGGCGGGCGAAGAACCCCTGTGTGCGGTCCTGGGCCAGCTCGGCGCTCATGCCCTTGCGGCGGGCGAAGGCGTACAGCGGATACCAGTACGTGCCGCACAGCGTCGAGAGCGCCGCGGTGCAGTCCGGGCTCTGCTGATCCTTGGCCGCGAGGACGATGCTCCAGCGCGTCGTCGCGAATCGTCCGCCGCCTCCGGACTGCTGGGCCACCTGCGCTCCTTCACCCTCGGTTCGCTCCCGCGCATGGTACCGCAAGTGCCGTCTCGTGGAGTCGAGGGGGGGGAGGAGGGCGAAGGGTGGCGCGACGGGGCCCGAACAGGGTCGTGTGACAAGGGGGAAATCCGAGCCGGCCGGCCGCACCACCACGGTCGAAACTTAGGCGCGCCGCGGCGCGGATCAAATCCGGAATTGTTCTCTATCTTATGAAGCCGTCAAGGCTTCATGCCGGTTCGCGGGGGTTTGTAAGTAACGCACTCTCCGAATTGCAATCGGAGGCAAAAAAAATGTGCGTCGAAGGGTGCTCAGCGGCCGGCGATGCGGTCGGCGAGGACTCCGACGCCCGTCGCGAAGTAGTCCGAGCGGTTCCACTTCTTCAGCGTGCGCCAGTTGTCGTACACGATATACGCAGCGCCCTTGCCGTCGTCCATCTGCACGATCGCCGCGTCGAGCCGACGCGCCGGCAGCGCGCTGCCGTCGGTGCGTCGCACACCGAGCTTCTGCCACTCGGCGATCGTCTTGATCGTCTTGCCCCTGGCCAGCTTGCCGTCGAACCCCTTAGGCAACCGGACTCGGCGGCCCCACGTCTGGTCGTCTTTCCAGCCGTGGCGCGACAGGTAGTTGGCGGCCGAGGCCAGCACGTCGTCCAGCGTGCCCCAGATGTCGCGCCGCTCGTCGCCGTTGAAGTCGACGGCGTAACCGCGGAAGCTCGACGGCATGAACTGCGGCTGGCCCATCGCTCCGGCCCACGACCCCTTCATGTCCGCCGGCGCGACGTGGCGCTCATCGAGGATGTGCAGCGCGTCGAGCAGCTCGCCGCGGAAGAACTCGGCGCGGCGGCCGTCGTAAGCCAGCGTGGCCAGCGCGGCGATGACCGAGAACGAACCTGTCTTGCGGCCGAAGTCGGACTCGACGCCCCACAGGGCGACGATGAACCGCGGCTGCACGCCGTACTTCTCGCCGATCGCGTTCAACAGGTCGCCGTGCCGGGCGAGCAGCTCGCGCCCGCGCTCGACGCGCCGATCCGGCGCGACGACCTCGAGGTAGCGCTTGAAGGTCATCGTGAACTCGGGCTGCTTGCGATCGAGCTCGACGACACGCTCGATCGGCTCGACGCCCGCGAACGCCGCGTTCAGCGTCTCGGCGCGGATGTCCTGGCCCAGCGCCTCTTCGCGGACGCCGGCCAGCCACTCGTCGAACGTGGCCTCCTGGTTGGCGCCGGCGACCGTGCCGAGCAGGGCGATCAGAAACAGAGCCGTCAAACACATGTTGAAACGTCGTGACATGGGGGTCGACCTCGTATCGCGGGAGCGCCCAAGTACAATATAGGGGTCAGACTGTGCATTATCACATTCTGCACAATGCACAGTCTGACCCCATCTGGAGGAGGCGGCGATGAGCTCGGGTTGGTTTGCGGTCGGTGCGGTTGCCGCGGGGATCGGCGTCGCGCTGGGGGCGTTCGGGGCGCACGGGCTGAAGACGCGGGTCAGCCCCGAGATGCTGACCGTGTTCGAGACCGGAGTGCGCTACCAGATGTACCACGCGCTGGCGCTGCTGGCGCTGGGTCTGGCGGCGACGCGTCAGGGGTCGAGCTGGACCCAGGCCGCCGGTTGGCTGTTCGTCATCGGCATCGTCGTCTTCTCGGGCAGCCTGTATCTGATGACGTTTACCGGGGCACGCTGGCTCGGTGCGATTACGCCCATCGGCGGCCTGGCGTTCATCCTGGGCTGGGCCGCGCTGGCGCTGGCGGCGCTGCGCGGCTAGGAGCCTGGCGGCCTACAGCTCGACCGCTTCCCAACCCTTGAACTCGGGATGCTGCAGCACCACGCTCTTCGTGCCGCCGGTGTTGCCGTGCGCCTTGCGGAACGCCTCGGAGTGCGTCCAGTCGAGGAACGCTTGCCGGCTGTTCCACGTCGTGTGCGACGCGTAGCGGTGCGTGCCGTCCTCCTCGTCCTTGCCGCGGACGAGATGGAACTGGACGAACCCCGGCACCTGGTCGAGATAGCTCTCGCGGCGGCGCCACTGGTCCTCGAAGTCGGATCCGCGTCCGGCCGCGACGCGGAAGTGGTTCATTGCAATGTACATGGGATCTCGAGGTGGGCCGGGCCACGCGAGGTGACCCGGCCCGGAAAGACTTACTCGCTCATGAAGATGCGGAGCTGCTTGCTGCGTGACGGATGGCGCAGCTTGCGCAGGGCCTTGGATTCGATCTGACGGATGCGCTCGCGGGTTACCGTGAACGACTGGCCAACCTCTTCCAGGGTGTGCTCGCTGCCTCCGCCCACGCCGAAGCGCATCTTCAGCACCTTCTCCTCACGCGGGGTGAGGCTCTTCAGCACGGACTGCGTCTGCTCGCGCAGGTTCGTGTGGATCACGGCCTCGACCGGAGCCACGGCACGGCGATCCTCGATGAAGTCCTTGAGATGACTGTCCTCTTCCTCGCCGATCGGCGTCTCGAGCGAGATCGGCTCTTGCGCGATCTTCAGCACCTTGCGCACCTTGCTGACCGGGATCGTCATCTTCTCGGCGATCTCGTCCGGCGTCGGCTCGCGACCGAGCTCTTGCACCAGGCTGCGCTGCGTGCGCACCAGCTTGTTGATCGTCTCGATCATGTGCACCGGAATGCGGATCGTGCGTGCCTGGTCGGCGATCGCCCGGGTGATCGCCTGGCGAATCCACCACGTGGCGTACGTCGAGAACTTGTAGCCGCGGCGGTACTCGAACTTGTCCACGGCCTTCATCAACCCGATGTTGCCCTCCTGGATCAGATCCAGGAACTGCAGGCCGCGGTTGGTGTACTTCTTGGCAATCGACACCACCAGACGCAGGTTGGCCTCGACCAGCTCGCTCTTGGCCCGCTTGGCCTCGTTGTCGCCGCGGCGGACGAGCGACGCCACACCGTTCAGGTCTCTCCGACCGACGCCCATCTGCTCTTCCAGCATGCGGATCTCGGTGCGAAGCTGATCCACGCGCCGCCGCAGCTCGCGCTTGATGTGCGATTCGCGGTGCGTTTTCATCTTGCGGTTGAGATCACGGATGCTGCGCTCTTGACGCTTGATCTTCCAGTCCGCCTCGCGCAGCTGCACCGCAAGCATCTCGACCTGGTTCGCGGCCAGTCGGAGGTTGCGGAACTCGCGTGCCACCAGGACTCGCATGCGGGCGATCTTCCACCGCGACCTGCGATGCGCTTTACCGCCGGGCTTCAGGCGACCGGCGCGCTTGTCCTCGGTCTCGATCCCACCCAGCTGCTTGTTCATGCGCGTCAACGTGCGCCTGGCGTGGGTCAGTCGGAGCTTCGGGTCTTTCTCTTCGCTGCTGGTGGATTCGCCGTCCGTGAACAGGTTCGGCGAGACCTCACCCTTGCGCAGGCGCTCGCCGAGAATCCGAATCTCGTCGAGCACGTAGTCGCTTCGGGACAGTGCATTCAACACACGGCGTTCGCCACGCTCGATCCGCCGGGCGATGGAGACTTCGCCCTGACGGGTGAGCAGCGGCACGGTGCCCATTTCCCGCAGATACATTCGGACCGGATCGTTGGTCTTCTCGAGCAGATTCTCGGTCGGCTCCTGGTTTTTGCCCGTCTTGTTTTTGCCGGGGCCTTCGGGCCGAGCGAGCTGCTCGCGGGTCTCCGCGTCGACCAGCTCGATTCCGTTTGACTCGAGCAAAGAGAGAATCTCTTCGATCTCTTCGGGGGAGTTCCGCAGGTCGTCCGGCAGGGCCTCGGTGACCTCTTCGAGGGAAAGATAGCCACGCTCTTTCCCCTGGGAGATCAGTTGCCGGACATCCTCGTACTTCTCCTCAACGCTCGAGGTGTCTTTCTTCTTCTTGCTCATCGCTCCTCGGTTTGCCATCCGTGGGGTCATTGAAGAGCATCACGCTGTCGCGCGAGATGCTGCAGCTGCATCAGACGTTTGTCGACGTCGTCCGCGTCACCTGTCACATCGCCGGCCCGGCCGGTCTTGCTGATTTCGCGGAGCAGCTCGCGCTCCTGGCGTTGCATCTGTTCTCGCTGGAAGGCCCATAGGCAGTCCTCCACGTTCGGACCGACCTCCGGTTGATCTTCGAAGGCGATCTGCGTGAGCAGTTGCCGATCCGTCTCGTCCTCGAGCTCCGACATCAACAGCGGCGCATCGACCGCTTTTCCGTCTCGGGTCAGTTCGAGGATGCGCAACACGATCGGACGCACACGCGTCCCTTCGAGGGTCTGGGGGTCGAGCTCATCCGCCCATCGACGCCTTAGCTGCTCTGAGCCCAGCAGCAACGAAACGAGCCGCGTCTCGGCCTCGGACACTGCGATCGAAGATTGGGGGCGCTGGCGAATCTCCGTCTGCGCCGCACGGAGTGCGTTGCGCAGCTCTTGCATGACCAGCCCGTCCTCGATCTGCAGCGCGTCGGCCAAGCGTGTGGCCCAGCTCGCGCGTTCGATGGCGTTGTTCAACTTTGCAATGTGAGGCAGCACCGCGTTGACCGCGGCGACCTTCTCGTCCGCCCGGCTCATGTCGCGCGAGCGGACCTCGCGATGTACCAGAAACTCGATGTACTCCGGCGCCTCGCGCAGACACCGGCCGTAGGCCGCCGCGCCCGCGTCGCGGATGAAGTCGTCGGGATCCTGGCCCTCGGGCAGCTCGACGACGCGCACGTCGAACCCCTGGTGCAGCAGCAGGTCCAGCGAGCGTGCGGCCGCCTTGGCTCCGGCGGAGTCGCCGTCGTACGAGACCACGACGCGCTCGGTGTAGCGTGCCAGCAACCGCGCCTGCGCCGGTGTGAACGCCGTGCCCAGCGAGGCGACGACGTTCTCGCAGCCGGCGCCCACCACCGCCGCCAGGTCGAGGTAACCCTCGACGACGACGGCGAATCCTTCGCGACGGATTGACTCCCTGGCCTGATCCAAACCGTAGAGGTGCTCCCCCTTGGTATACGCGGGAGTCTCCGGAGAGTTGATGTACTTGGCGTCGTCGTCGGCCAGCGTGCGGCCGCCGAACGCGATCGTGCGGCCCTGGATGTCGCGGATGGGGAAGATCAGCCGGTCGCGGAACCGGTCGTAGTGCCCCTGGCCCGACTTGCGCGACAGGATCAGCCCCGCGGTCTGGATGTCGTCGGACTTGTAGCCCTTGGACTGCAAATGACGATGCAGTCCCTCCCAGCCGTCGGGCGAGTAGCCGATGCGCAGGCGCTCCCGGACTTCGTCCGACAGGCCGCGCTGCTCGAGGTAGGCACGGCACTTCTTGCCGGCCTCGGGATCGGCGAGCAGCTTGGCGAAGAACGTCTCGGCCGTGGAGCAGATCGCGCGGGCGCGATCGCTCGGCCCCTCGGCGACGCGCGCCGCCTTCGGCAGCGGGACCGCGAAGCGCTTGGCCAGAATCTCGATCGCCTCGCCGAAGCCGACCTTCTCGTACAGCTGCACGAACTTGAACAGGTCGCCGCCGGTCTGGCAGCCGAAGCAATAGAAGAGTTGATTGGTGGGATCGACCGAGAAGGACGGTGTCTTTTCCTGATGGAAAGGACATAAGCCCTTCATCCGAGAACCGGCTTGTTTGAGCGGCACATAGTCCGAGACAACGCGGACGATGTCTCCTGCGCTCCGCACGGTTTCGATGAAGTCCTGCGGGTAGGGTCCGCCCAATGACTTCCCTGATTGGCTAATCCGGCCGGGCTGTACATTATTAGTACGGCCCGGCCGGGGATGAGTTCGGGTTAACCGTTCATCTTTCGCTCTTGCGCCAGACGCTTCAGAAGCTTCTTACGCGCGGCGATCATCTTGCGTTTCTTCTTAACGCTGGGCTTCTCGTAGTGCTGTCGTTTCTTGATCTCCGTCAAGATCCCCGACTTCTCGCATTTACGTTTGAAGCGCTTCAAGGCATTTTCGAGGGATTCGTCCTCGCGCACCTTGATCAGCGGCATTAACCCATCACCCCACTTTCATAGCCGGAATTTGGCTGGACGCTGTCCGAGCCGACCCTTTACAACCGAGGGATCCTAGACACTCGATGAACGAGCGTCAAGAAAGAGGCAGTCCGCTTTTCTGCCTCGCCTCATCGATCGCCGGCGACTCGTCCGCCCTAGCCCGTCTTATTGCGCTAAATATATAGAAGGCGAACGGTATTCTGTCAACGGTTTCTTATGTTTCGGGGTTGTCAGGTCCCAACAACCAGCGGTGGCCAACCTTATGCATGAACAGCGGTCATCTTCATCGCGAGGACACGCGACGCCGCCTTAAGTCATTGTGGTTCAGCGCTTTGAGGATTTCTTCGGGCGGTTGATCAGAGCCGCGGCACATCCCCCACCGTAACCGTTGTCGATGTTGACCACGGTCAGGCCCGAGGCGCAGGAGTTGAGCATGGCCAGAAGGGCCGCCTCGCCCCTGCCTCCGGCCCCGTATCCCGTACTGGTGGGCACCCCGATCACCGGGCAGTCCGTCAGGCCCGCGATCACCGACGGCAGGGCCCCCTCCATGCCGGCCACGACCACGATCACCCGGGCTCCGAGCAGGGTGTCACGGTGCGGCTTCAACCGGTGCAATCCGGCCACTCCCACGTCCCGGATGCGCTCGACCGCGTTGCCCATCAGCTCTGCCGTCAGGGCGGCCTCCTCGGCCACGCGTTGGTCGGCCGTTCCCGCGCTGACGACGACGACTCCCCTGCGTCCGGCCTTGCTCTTGCCGCGACGGAGCACGATCGCCTGCGCCGTCTCGTGGTACTCCGCCTTCGGCACGGCGCCGCGCACCGCCTCGTAGACCTCGCGGTCGACGCGTGTCACCAGGACGGTCTGCTCGTGGCGCGACAGGCTCTGTGCCAGCTCCGCGATCTGTCCGGGCGTCTTGCCGGGGCCGTAAATCACCTCCGGGAATCCCCGCCGCAGCGATCGCTGCAGATCGACCTTGGCGAAGCCCAGATCGTCGAAGGCGTCCGCGCGCAGTTGCTCGACTGCGTCGGTGACACCTACCTTTCCCTTACGCACCTGCTTCAGCAAGCTCTCGAATCGACTGCGATCCACTGTCCCGTCCTCTTGACCGTACCTCGGGGGATCCCTACGATTGCCTACTTCCTGGAGGGCAACCTTTGAGCAACCGACCCGAAGATCGCCGCGAACATCCACGCTACGCGACCATTCTGAACCTGCAAGCCATCGCCGTCCCCGGGGGCGTCGCCGCCGACATGGTCGCCAGCAACCTCTCCATGGGCGGTCTCTACTGTACCTCCGCCGCCGAGATCCCGGAAATGACCCGCCTTGCGGTCGATCTGAAGATCCCGAACGGCAACGGCGAGCCCGTCCCCGTCGGACTCGAGGCCGTCGTCGTACGCTGCCGCGAGATGGCTCCGATCGCCGGCAAGAAGCAGTTCGAGCTGGGGCTGTTCTTCACCCAGGTTGATGGATCGGCCAAGGGCGTGCTGGCCGACTACCTCAGTCGGCGCGGCGTCGAGATGCCCGTGGGGAAGTACCCGGCCTGATCCGAGCGCGCTCCCGGACCGGTCCGACATGATGCAAAGCGCGGCGCCACCGGCCGACGGGGTGCACGCCGCTGGATCATGCCGCCGACAACCGAGGTATCCAACACGGCCCCATCTCGCTTCTTGATCACGGAAATCGGCGTGACAAGCGCAGAGGGCCCGGTGCGCGCCTACGGCAACTGATCCCCCAAGGCGGAGCGGGATCGGGATGCCCGCAGGAATGCACCCGACTTGGCGAGCGTCACCAACATTGCGCAGACACGAGCCGCAGCGTGTGAGAGTGCTCGCGAGGCCACGCCGATCGATCGTGCGACACGGAAAACGAGCCACCACAACAACCTCACCAGCTTCCGCAGACCGTCTCGCAGCGGCTCGCACCATGGCCTCCACGGGTTTCGGGCCAAGCAGTTCTGCAGCTCGGTCAGGATGGCGTCGACTGCCTTGGCATGAATCACCTCCGTCGCCATCTCGACGCCGACAGTCTTGGACCTCAGCCTGAGAGCGCAGCGGATGATGCGCACCTGGGCGCGTGCCACGATCGCCGTTGCGTGCGCCTCGGGAATACCGAGGCGACCGAGGAATAGCTCGACCTGTCGGAGCGACCGGCACCGGAGACTGTCGCTCCCGTCGAATTCGTCTGGAGATTCCAGAATCGACTCGTAGAACACGCCCGCATCCCGGGTCAGGTCCCGTGTCCAGTCGCCCGAGATGAAGTCCCGAGTTTCAATCACACGAATGAGATCGCTCTTCCGCCCCACAGCACACCTCCGTGATTTCGGGGTGTATATCATGATCCCTTGCCTATCTCCAATACTGAAGACGACGTGAATATTGACCATCTTGTGCCAATCTGAGACGATGTTCGGGTGAATGGGCAGCGGTTCTTTAATTCTTACAAGTCCCCTGCAACGCGTGGCTCATGCCACGTAGTGCGGACGATCAGGTGAAGACGAGTTGAACAAGAGCGAAGAGGCTGCGGCCCGTCGATTCGGCATTCTGGAAGCGATAGCCGAGTTGGCCACGAAACGTCCGGTGGTCAGTTTCGGGGACATCAAAGAGATCGGACCGACAGGTGTAGGCGATTCGCTGCTTCAGGCTGATCTCAAGAAGTTGGCGGATCTGGGCTTGATCGAGAAAGCCCAGCGAGACCGGTACACCATGCCTCGATCGATCTCCGATCGCATTTTCAGTAGCAGCTACCGGAATCGGCGGCAGTTCAACAAGACCGCCAAGAAGAGGGTCGCGGAAGCGTGCCTGTCCCACAAGCGAGCGGGTGGCACCTACCTTCTCGCAGGTCGATTCTGTTTCATCTCTCCCGGCACGACGACCGAGCCCCTGTTCGGCGCCATCCGGCTTGCGTCTCCCGACCAGCTTCCGCAACACGTGGTGACCAACAGCCTTCGCGGTGTCTTCGACTTGCTGGAATACGGCAGCGTTGGCCTAACCGTGCTGGGGGGTCGGCCCGACCGGGACTCCGGCGCTATCAGACCTCAGGGAGAGATGGGCAGCGCCGATCAACAAGGTGACCATCGAGGTCCGCGAGTTAACCCGTGGCTTGGTCCTGTTCAGTGCGACTTGGCCGTGCTCTCCGTATCGGCGATCAGCAAGACTGGAGAACTGTTCTGTAGCGATGACATGGAGGAGTTTCGCCGGTCGTTCATAGAGCTCGGTGTTGAGGTCGTGATCCTGGCAGACATGACCAAGCTGCGTCGGATCCCGGTCGGCTCACGAATCGACGTCAAGCCTGACTGGGAACGAACCTGGCTGTTCGTTGACAAGCCTGCCGAACTGACCCGCGACCACGAAGATTACTTGCGCTTCTTCGAGCAAGAGATGGGCGACCGATTCGTCCAGGTCTGACTTCCTCGCGCGAGCGACCGAATCTCACTCGCGAACGGCGAGCCGCGATAGGGTGTCGTCGCCCAGGTGCCGGTCGTCGTCGTTCATGTACCAGCTGCGGCGCTTGGGCAGCCGGAGCCCGCCGGCCTCGACCAGACCGTCGAAGGCGATGTATTCGCCGGGCTTCGACGGGTCCGCCTTGGTGAAACGGCAGCCCACCAGCTCGGCGGTCTCGGTACGGAAGTAGAACGTCCAGGTGTCGGTCCCGACCTCCGCGTCGTACGTCACGCGCAACGACTGCACGTCCTGTCCCCGGAACTCGGTGGCGATCGGTGTGGCGTCCAGGTGCGTGCCCGGTGCCGCGAGGTTCATCGGAAGCGCGGCGAGGTAGCCGAAGTAGTTGCGCCAGAATCTGCCGTCCTCGCGGTCGAGCACGAGGTTGTCGCGCGTCTCCTGGTCGATCTCGGCCTCGCCGTCGACCGTGACGCTGACCTGATCGCCCTCGAGCTGGTACTCGATCCGCGTGCCCTTGTAGTGGCCCTGCATCTCGAACGCGTCACGCCCCGGCGCCATCACGAAGTCGAACTGCAGCCGCTCTTCGCCGTCGGGGTTCGAGCCGGTCCAGCGCAGCTCGATCGTGCGCTCGCCCCACACGCGACCGGGGTCGTGGAACGCGATCGAGCGCGCCAGCAGCTCCTCGGCCGCGTTCTTCGGAGCCTCCGACGCGCAGCCGGCGCAAACCACCGAGAGGGCGAGAGTGAGAACGAAAGCGAGTCCGGCGTTCGCTGCGCGCATGCTTGTCCTCGTGCGTTACAGGGAATCGAGTCGCGTCCTTGCACGTGGATCATACCAACGCTTCCCACGCGTCATCTGAACGTGGTCGCGAGAACAATGGACATGTGTAGCACATGTGGCGCACTCTCGGCGGAGCGTGCGGCCGAGGCGCTGGACGACTTCGCGGCGTTCTCCATCCGGCGTTACCCGCACGACATGCTGCTCGGCAGGATCTGGCAGTTGCGACACAACGCGACCGCCTACGACGCCGCCTACCTCGCGCTCGCCGAGAGTCTCGAGGCGACGCTGATCACTTGCGACGCGCGATTGAAGCGGACCCGTGGCGTCGAGGCCAGGGTCGAACTGCCCTAGGTGGCGCCGGCGCCGCGGCTACTTCCCGCCGCCCGCCCCGCGAAACGCCGACGCGAACATCTTCACCGCCACACGCAGATCGATCGAGACCGAAACGAACGAGTCGTCCTCCCAGGAGTCCGAGATCGGAAGCTGATCCACGGGCCCCGTGAACACGTCGCCCTCCGACAGGCCGGAGTTCTCGTCGATCACGCTGATCTTGCGGTAGTGCTTGCCGGCCGTGACGAGAAAGCCGCGCGGCAGGTCGAAGGTCAGGCCGACCAGGCCGTGGTCTTCCACGTCGTCCAGCACGAGACCGACGGTCGGATTGATGCGGCGCAGCCACCCGGTCTTCTTCTCCAGGTCGCGCTTGCCCCAGATGTACGGGGTGAACATCACCGAGTACAGGAACTCGTTGTCGCCCTGGTTGCCGGCCGAGAGGATCGAGTCGGCGCCGTCCGAGACGAGCTTGAACTCGGGGTCGACCATGTCGGTCCACACACCGCCCAGCGAGAAGATGCCGAAGTACAGCGGATTGACCTTGAACTCGAACGTACCGAGGACGGTGTCGCCGCTGCCGTCGTGCACGGCGATCTCGACCTCGCCGCGCCCCGGCGCGAAGTTGTTCAGCGTGAACGTGCGCGTGCCGCAGACGTCCGAACCGGACTGACGCGAGAGGCCCGAGGCGACGGGGATCTTCAGCCCCTCGCCGACGATGCGCAGCTCGCCCGTGCCGAACGGCGACTTGCGACGCACCTTCAGCTGGTCGAGCAAGGCCTTGTGGCCGAACACCGTGACCTCCAGCGTGTCGTTCTCGTCGAATTTCTCGACGCCCCGTCCTTCGCTCACCTGGCCCGTGGGCGAGACGACGATCGCGCCGCGGTTTCGCTTCGTGCTGTAGCGCGCGCTGCCCCGCGCGCGGCACTCGGCCTTCAGCAGCTCGGCCAGCGGGCGGGTGACCGTGCCGCCGCCGCCGTCGCCCGAGGGGGACGGTTCGACCGGAATCACGCTCGAAGCTCCTGCCGCCAGCAGGTATTTCGTCAGCGGCGTGCTCGCCCCGTCGTAGAACAGCGCCAGCTCGCTGTCGGTCGCGGCGGATTTCGGGATCGTGAACACGGAGAGAGCCCCGCTGCCCGTGCCGAGATCGAGCAGGACGCTGCCGCTGCCGGTCAGGATCTTGACCGCGACCCTGGCGCAGTCGACGTCCGGACCGCAGGCGACCTTCAGGCCGGCGTGCTCCGCGCGCACCGTGTTGAAGCCCGCGTCGTCCATTCCGCTGCGGGCGACCTCGGGTCCGTCCGCCGTGTTCTTCAACTCGATCGTCCAGCTCTGCGCCGGCGCGGGTGAGCCGGACAGCGCGATCAGGACCAGGGCCGGGACGCACCATGCAATCGTTCGACGCATCGGAACTCTCCTAGAAAACGGTGATGTCACACGTAAGCCGTCCCAGCACGAGGCTGGCCGGGGTGAACACTCGCAGACCGCCGGCCATCTCGCCGACGAGGAAGCCCAGAATCAGGTTCGCGGGGTCGACCAGCGCGCAGCCCGAGTCGCCCCACTGGGTGTCGATGCCGACCACGATGGCCGCATCGAGGTCTTCGTCCGGCAGCGGCACGAACGGATTGATGATCGTCCCCATGCGAAAGCCGCTGACCGCACCGTGGAGTCGCACCGGCGTGCCGCGATCCCCAGGATACGTGACCGGGCGCCAACCCATGATCTTGCCGATCCCGGGGATCACCGGGCGGACGATCGACGGGTCGTCGAGCGCGATCTTGCACGCGTCGACGCCCTGCATCGTGCCCTCGGTCATCTGCCCGAGCTGGGCTCCCGCGCCCGGGTCGAGCACGCTCGGGTGAC
The DNA here is from genome assembly GCA_024226515.1 of bacterium. GTDB lineage: Bacteria > Acidobacteriota > Polarisedimenticolia > Polarisedimenticolales > Polarisedimenticolaceae > JAAELQ01. The sequence goes on along the minus strand of JAAELQ010000319.1, from coordinate 43,940 downwards.
GGAACGTGACCGGCGGTGCCCCGGGTGCAGGGAACTCGGGGATGCCGCTGACGTGCATCGCCGTCAGCGCCAGCGCCGCGGAGGAGGCGAGCTCTTCGGCGTAGGCGCCCAGCGTTCCCCTCTGGTGCAAGTTGACCGGGCCGAGGCTCCTTCCGACGTCCAGCTGCCGCTTCAACCGCCCCGCCGCGACCACGTCGACGTCGATGCGCCGCTTGCCCTCGCGGAAGTAGTGCGGGATGCGCTTCAGCTTGCGCTTCTCGATCGTCTTTCGCGACCACTTGCGCCGCACGAAGACGGTGATGCACGGTTCGCCGGTCTCCTCGTCGTCCTTGTAACGAAAGCCGAGGCCGCAGCCGACGACGCCGGGGATCTTCATCAACTGCGGGCGGCGCTTCTCGAGCAGCCGCGCGGCCCATTTCCAGCTCGGCGCGACCTCGATCGCCGCGTCGCCGGGCTTCGACTCCCTGGCCAGCGCGCGGCGCGCGCGGATCAGGTCCCGCTTCGCGTTCTGCAGCAGCCGCGTCGCATCGTCGAGCTTCGTGCGCTTGGTCCTGGCCACAGGCTTCCTCGCACCGCGCGGGGTGCTCCCGCGGCGAGACTAGCACGAGTCAGGTCTTGCGCTTCCTCTGGACTTTGAGGCAATCCTCGAGCACGGGCAGGATTGCGCGATCCTTGGGACGGTCGGTTGCCTTCTTGCTGGCGATGATGCGGTCGAGTGGCAGGACCGGGACGGTCGTCGAACCGAGTCGTATTCGCACGGCTTGGCTGCGCTCTTCGGAGAACGACCGCAGGCCACGCATGTGCACGACCAGGTCGAACAGATCGGCGCCGCCTCCGACGATCAGCGGCGGGTTGTTCGAGCCCGGCGGAATGTAGGTGGCGCCGACGCTACGCAACGCTGACTGTACGCCGGGATCCGAGAGATCGCGGAACCACAGATCGATGTCCTGGGTAACCGCAGGTGCGCCCTGCAGCGCAGCAGCCGCCAATCCGACCACCAGGTATTCCACGCCCTCGTCCTCGAGGGCTTGCAGGAATGCCAGCTCTTTATCGGTGAATGGCGCTGGCGCGGCCACGGATCAGGCTCCGGTTGAGGCGTTCGATCGGATCGAGTTCCAGCAGACACAGCGTGTGCCACACGTTCTCGAACGACGTGCTGGGGTCCGCGGCGAGAATGCGTTGGGCTTCGCGCAGACGACCCTGGTGGGTCGCCTCGTCGGATGAGGCAGCGTCGAGGATCTCCATCGGCGAAACCCCCAGTACCCGGGCCAGCTCGCGAACCGTCTTCGGCAACACCGACGGACGACGGGTCAGAGAGTAGTAGGCCGTGCGGCTGATACCCGCCGCCCGGAGGAGTTCGCTGAGAGACCGGCCTCTCGACTTCGCCAACCGGCGCACCTGTTCGGGGCAGAGTCTCATGATCAGATTGTACTATTATATGGTACACATCGTCCAGGAATATCGGGTATGGAGGCGATCATGAAACTCGATGTGAAGGCTCTCGCGATCACGTGCGCTCTGCTCTGGGGCTGCGCGCTGCTCTTCGGCACGTGGTGGATCATCCTGCTGGACGGTCCTTCGAGCGACCCGACCTTCGTGTCCAAGGTCTATCGCGGCTACTCGGTCACCCCGGCGGGGAGCCTGATCGGATTCGCCTGGGGCCTGCTGGACGGCGCCTTCGGCGGGGCGCTGCTGGCCTGGATCTACAACCGCATCACGGCGACCGCCTAGAACTCACACCGGCCGCCGTCGCCAGCTGCGGTGCCGCGTGCTCCTGCGTCGTTCGGGATCGGACGTAGACGATCGCCAGCGCCGCAACGACGGCCAGGCCCACCAGGTACAGGTTGCGGATGCCGATCACCAGCGTCAGGTACTCGAGGAAGCCGCCCAGCATCGCGCCGAGCAAGTTGATACCGAAGTAGAACGCGCCGGTTTGCTGCCCCTGAAACATGCGGCAGAACAGCAGGCTCGAGCCGAGGATCGGCAGATAGACGATCAACGACGGGATGACGATCTGCGCCGCGCGCGGAAGACCGAAGAACGAGTTGACGTCGACGAAGAAGTTCAGCACGAGACTCGCCGCGAGGAAGCCGAGAATCGTCGGCACGCCGGGCCACGGACCGCGGCGCACGATCGCGATGCTGAGCAGCGAGGAGATCAAGACGAAGACGATGGCGACCGAGGTCACGATCCACGTCGAGCCCAGCACCAGGGCCATGCGGTTGATGCAGTTCGTCTCGAGCAACATGAACGCGATGCCCTGCAGCAGGAACAACGCCGACGCCTCGGAGCGGAAGCGCTCGCCCGCGGAGCGCCCGAGGAAGATGCCGATCATGACGATCGAGAGGACCAGCATCAGCGCCAGCGAGATCACGTAGTCGCGCGAGATCGACGGCTTCGCCAGGCTGAGATACGGCCAGTCGTCCGTGGCGTACCGCACGGCCTCGAGATCGTCCGGCGGAAGACTCTGCTTCATCCCGGGCAGCGCGAGGTGCGTTCGGCCCTCGACGGCCGGGCCGGTGAAGAAGATGACGTTGGCGTAGGCCAGCGGCTTCTGATCGAAGACGTCGGTCAGCATCTGGTACAGCCGGATCTTGATGAAGTTCTGCACGACGTAATAGCCAAGCTGCAGCAGGCCGTCGTCGTTGAGCCGCGTGCGCGCACGTTCGAGGCACTCGTACGTGTAGACATAGTTGTCGAGGCGGATGTTGGCCATGCTCGACAGTCGACTCGTCGAGTCGAGGAAGCCGAAGACGATCAGATCGTACGTCTCGTTCGTCGTCGACAGGTAGTGCCGCGCGTCATCGTTGATGACGCGCACGTTCGTCGCGTCGTACGGCCGCTCGGGGTGGTACTCGCGCCCGATGTCGAGGATCACGGGGTCGATCTCGACCACGTCGATCCGCTCGGCACCGTTGCGCAGCGCGGCCGCGGCCTCGTTGCCCGTGCCCCCGCCGATGATCAGCACCGACTTCGGTCGGACGATGCGGTAGGCCGCGTTGTAGAAAGCTTCGTGCTTGTCGAAGGCGGCCCAGGCGCGCTCGGTTCGACCGACGCGCTCCCGCGTGCGCTCCGCTCCGAGGTCGTACAGTACCTGATGACCGTTGTTGTTGGTCATCAGCATGCGCGAGTTGATCAGTTCGTGCGGCTGCTCGTCCAGCGTGATCTTGTGGTACGGCGACCAGAACTCGAGCGGATCGCGCGTCGCCTGCAGCGCGACGACGACCATCACGAACGACACGAGCGTGACGATCACCCCGCGCGGATCGCGGCGCAGGAGCCAGAACAGCGGCAAGAAGAAGAGCAGAAACCACCATGTCGGACTGGTCTCGAAGAAGCTCAGCGCGATCAGCGTCACGATGCCCAGCAGGCTGGCCAGCACGTTGATCGTGTAGGCGCGCAGGGGAGCGAACTCGGAGAACAGTCGGCCGACCAGGCGCCCCAGCGGCAGCATCAGCAGCGCGCACAGGACGAACATCACCACCAGCAGCCCCAGGATCGGCACCTCGACCCCGGTGGCGGTCGGCTGCGGGAACAGCACCTCGCCCGTGCGGAAGGCCTGGATCTTGACGAGATCCTCGATGCGGCCGACGAGGATCACGAACGCGGCGACGCCGAGACCGTAGAACGGCAGCAGCCGGTCGACCGAGAAGCGCGTGGCGCAGCCGACACCGAAGCCGAGGAAGGTCGCGAGCAGGATGCAGTTCTTGAAGTAGCCGAGGTAGTACACCTCGGTGGGAACCCACCGAATCAACAGTAGTTCGAAGAACAGTGCCAGAAACGACGCCGCGAACAAACGTCTCGCGGCGACCGGATCGACACGGCCCCCTGCAACCTCGTGCCCCTCGCGCAAGGTCGTATGCCCCTCTAGTTTTCAGACGCTGAGGGGAACGTACCACGAAAATCCGGCCCCGCCTACGATCCGTTTGCGGACTGTCTTACAATCGCGCGCATGAAGAAATCACTGTCGAGTCTGCTGGTTCTGCTGGTCGCCGTTCTCGCTATCGCGCCGTCCGCGGCCGAGTACGTTGCCGACCGGCGGATGACGCCGATGGACGTGTTCGAGCTGGAGTACGCCGCCGACCCGCAGATCGCCCCGGACGGCGGGTATGTCGCCTACGTGCGCAACTACATGGACGTGATGACCGACCGGCGGCGCACGGACGTGTGGCTCGTCCACACGGACGGCGGCAAGCACTGGCCGGTGACGGACAGCGGCGACGCGGGATCGCCGCGCTGGTCCCCCGACGGCAAGCGGCTGCTGTACGTCTCGAGCGACGACGGCTCGTCACAGCTTTACTCGCGCGACATGGAAACGGGGCGCAGCACGCGCCTGACGCGGCTGACCGAAGGTCCGGGCGGGATTCGCTGGTCTCCGGACGGCCGGTCGATCGCGTTCACGATGCGCGTTCCGGCGCGGGCCGAGCCCTTCGTCACGCTGCCCTCCGCCCCCGAGGGCGCCGAGTGGGCCGAGGCCGCGCGCGTGATCCGCAGCATGACCTACCGCAGGGACGGCTCGGGCTACGTCGAGCCCGGGCACCGGCATCTGTTCGTGATGCCGGCCGACGGCGGGACTCCGCGACAGCTGACGAGCGGCGAGTTCAACCACGACGGCACACCGTCGTGGACTCCCGACGCAGAACACCTCGTCTTCTCGGCCAACCGCCACGAGAACTTCGAGCACGAGCCGTCCAACAGCGAGATCTACGAGGTGGCGCTGGCCGACGGCAAGATCCGCGCGCTGACCGAACGCTTCGGCCCCGACCGCGACCCGGTCGTCTCGCCGGACGGCAAGCGCATCGCCTACCTCGGTTACGACGATCGCTACCAGGGCTACCAGGTGATGCGCCTGTACGTGATGAACCGCGACGGCAGCGGGGCGCGCGCGGTCACCGAGGCTCTCGACCGCTCGGTGCGTAGTCCGGTGTGGAGCCGCGACGGGAAGGGCCTCTACTTCCGCTACGACGACCGCGGCACGTCGCACGTGGGCTACGTCGAGCCGGGCGGCAAGGCGAAGCCGCTCGTCGCGGGCATGGGCGGCACGTCGATCGGCCGGCCGTACGCCGGCGGTTCTTTCAGTGTCTCGGATGACGGCTCGATCGCGTTCAACACCGTGAGCGGCACGCGGCCCGGCGACGTTGCCGTGTTGCTGAAGGGCAAGGACGAACCCAAGACGCTGACGCGGCTCAACGAGGATCTGTTCGGCCACAAGGAGCTGGCCACGGTCGAGGAGATCGTCTTCGACTCGTCCCACGACGGCCGCTCGATCCAGGGCTGGATCGCGAAACCGCCGGGCTTCGACCCGCAGAGGAAGTACCCACTGATCCTCGAGATCCACGGCGGCCCCTTCGCCAACTACGGCCCGCGCTTCGCCGCCGAGGTGCAGCTATTCGCGGCGGCGGGCTACGTCGTCGTTTACATCAACCCACGCGGCAGCACCAGCTACGGGCAGGAGTTCGGCAACCTGATCCACCACAACTACCCCGGCGAGGACTACGACGACTTGATGTCCGGCATCGACGCGGTGCTGGCGCAGGGCTACGTCGACCCGGAGCGCATGTTCGTCACCGGCGGCAGCGGCGGCGGAGTACTGACGGCGTGGATCGTCGGCAAGACCGATCGCTTCCGCGCCGCAGTCGTCGCCAAGCCGGTGATCAACTGGTACAGCTTCGTGCTGACGGCCGACCTGCCGGGCTTCTTCTACAAGTACTGGTTCCCGGGGCTGCCGTGGGACCACACCGAGCACTACATGAAGCGCTCGCCGCTGTCGCTGGCGGGCAACGTCGAGACGCCGACGATGCTGCTGACCGGCGAGGCCGACTACCGCACGCCGATGTCCGAGTCCGAGCAGTACTACCAGGCGCTGAAGCTGATGCGGGTCGACACGGCGCTGGTGCGCATCCCCGACGCGTCACACGGCATCACGGCGCGGCCGAGCAATCTCATCTCGAAGGTGGCGCACATCCTGAAGTGGTTCGAGATGTACGACCGCGAATAGCCTTTACAGCAACGCGATCGTTGCATAACCGCTACGACAATTCCTTTATTAGCCCAGATTCGAGAAGCCGGAGTTTGGCCATCCTTTTGGGTGACAATCGGGTTAGAATCAGATCAAGAACCGTTGCGGCCGGCGCTCGGGATATCGGCGAAGGGGCATCGTCAAGTGAAGCACGAGGACCGGCAATCGGCCGAGGCGCGCGGACGTTCCGGACCGAGGGTCGAGCCGGCCCGGGAAGCCGGTTTCGCCGGTCGGGTCGCGACCCGACCGGAATCCAGCGCGCGCATCCGCGTCGTGCTCGCCGATCGTCACGAGCTCATGATGGCGGGCGTCGACGCCCTGACCGAGCAAGAAACCGACATCGACATCGTCGCAACGTGCCGCAGCGGAGCGGAGGCCATCGAGGCGGCCCGCACGACACGACCCTCGGTCGTCGTGCTGGGCCTGTCGTTCCCGGGCATGAGCGGACTCGAGACGGCGCGACGGATCCTCGAGGAGCTGCCGTCGGTCGGCATCCTCTTCCTGTCGAACCGCGCCGAGCGGCACTGCGTAGAGGATGCCCTCGAAGCCGGTGCATCGGGTTACGTTGTCAAGGACTGTTCCGCAGCGGAGCTGCTGCTGGCGATTCGGTCCGTCGCAGCGGACCAGGCCTATCTCAGCCCACGGACCCTGGGCCACGTGCTTCACGTCTACCGCAACGGCAAGCATGAACGGAGCGCGGACCCGCAGTCGGTGCTGACCCCGCGCGAGAGGGAGATCGTGCGCGCCATCGCCGGGGGCGAGAGCACCAAGGAGATCGCTGCGCGCCTCGAGGTCAGCGTGAAGACGGTTTCAACACACCGCGAGCGCATCATGCGCAAGCTCGACATCCGCACGGTTGCCGGCCTGACCAAGTTCGCGATCCGCGAAGGGCTCACCTCGCTCGACGCATAGCCCTACGCGCGTAGGTTTTTTGGCGCGTCGAATTCGCTTCTTTCCGATTGTGTCGAGTTGCGTCGGCGCGCGATGATCCCGCATTCGTGCCGTGGCCCGTGGCGTCTGCGCCGACCGAGTCCCCACTTGCGGACGAATCGACCGCGTTGAACCCGTCGAGAACGACGAGGGGGTGGATCGTGACCCGTTTGCTTCGCTGCACCGGTTTGTGCGTCGTTTTGATCTGCGGGCTGTCGCCGCCGGCGCTGCATGCGCAGGCTCCTTCCGCGATCAACTACGAGGGTTTGATCACCGACTCCAGCGGTACGCCGCTGGCCTCGGGGGACTACCGCATCGAGTTCTCCATCTGGGACGGAGCCGGTACGGGGACCGGTAACATGAACTGGGGGACGGAGACTCACGATCCCGTGCCGGTGGTGGACGGCCGGTTCAGCGTGTTGCTCGGAACCAAGACTACCCTCGACGAGAAGCTTCGCTTCGAGGAGCGTTACCTCGCGATTCGTATCGGACCAGCGGGCGGCGCGGTGGGCAACGAGCTGGCGCCTCGAACCCGGCTGCTGTCGACTCCGTTCGCGCTGTCGACCGCGGAGAGCACGAACCTGGTCGGCCCGGTCCACACGTTGATCGACACCGCCAAGGGACAACTGTTCGGCGACGGCGCCAACGGCAGTCGGAACTTCGAGCTGACCGCGCTGTCGGACAACTACGGGTATGTCACTCTGCACGATCACAACGGAGGCACGCGGGCCGAGATCGGAGTATCCCCCAGTCTTGACCGTGGGTTCCTCGAGCTGCGCGGCCCGAACGGAGTCAACGTCGTCGCGTCCAGTGGTGGTAGCGCCGACCGTGGAGAAATCAGGTTCGGGGACGCCGGCGGTAGTACCCGAGCGAGGATGGGCGTGGATTCCGGCAACGAGGGCCGCGTGCGGTTGTACGGCCCGAACGGCAACCTGAACGCGGACATCGGCTATCTCAGCAGCAGCGATCCCAATCTCGGCGAAATCAGCCTGGCCAACTTCGCGGGTGACGCAAGGGCAAATATCGGGGCATCGCCTACAGGCTACGGTTTCGTCGAGCTGTTGGGTCCAAACGGGAATCAGAACGTCACGTGGGATGGGCTCAACGCGGCTCATCCCGATAACGGCGCCGTCAGCGTGCGCGACAGTGCGGGAGACGCCAAGGCGGGGATTCGAGTCGATGCGAGCGGCGATGGAATCGTGTGGGGGGATATGAAGTCGTTCGTCGTCGATCATCCCACCCGGCCCGGGCACCGCATCGTCTACGTCAGCCTGGAGGGGCCGGAAGCGGCGATGTTCTGGCGTGGGGTCGCGCGTCTCGAGCGAGGACGGGCATCGATCGAGCTGCCCGAGCACTTCGCGGTGCTGGCGGCCGCCGAGACGATCACTGTTCAGCTTACGGCACGCGACACGGCGTCGAAGGGCGTCGCGGTGGGACCGATCTCGGGGAACCGGATCGAGATCGGCGAGCTCTTCGGGGGTCGCGGAAGCTACGACGTTGCGTTCGAGGTTCAGGCGACCCGTAAAGAACACGCCGACCATCGCCCCGTGATCAGCGAGGAGGAATACCGGACGCAGTACGGCATTTCTCAGCGATCGCACAGAACGCTGGGAGGTGCCCGATGAGACTGCGGACGATTCACGGCTGCATCGTTCTACTCGCGTGCGGCCTCGCGGCGGCGCCGGCACCGGCGGGGGCACCGACGGAGATCCATTATCAGGGCCACATCGCCCAGACGTCCGGCCAGCCGTTCGCCGACGGCAACTATCTCCTCGAGTTGAGGATCTTCGACGCGGCGACGGGGGGGAGCCTTCAGTGGGGCCCCGAGGTCCACGATCCGGTTCCGGTGTTCGATGGCCGGTTTGCCGTCGTGCTGGGCGCGGCGGATTCGTTGAGCGGAGTGTTCGGTGAGGAGAGCCGCTATCTCTCGATCAGCGTCGGACCGTCGGGCGGATCCGTGGGCGCGGAGCTGGTTCCTCGTCAGCAGATGGTCTCGGTGCCGTACTCGATGTCCAGTCAGAACACCGACAAGCTTGTCGGTGCGGTGCGAACCGACAACGATCCGGACGGCACGGGACGGCTGCTCGGCGACGGCGTCAACGGCAATCGCAACTTCGAGCTGACGTCCGACCCGTCGGACCACTGGCACGGGGCGCTGACGCTGCACGATGCCGGTGGAACCAAACGAGTCCGGCTGGCAAGCGTGCCGAACGACAACAGCGGACTCCTGGAGCTCACGGGACCCAACGGCAGCCCCAACGTCATCGTGGGGTCCGACCCGTCGAATCACGACTACGGTCGGATTCAGCTGCTCAACGAGTCCTTCGGCGAACGCGCCGCCATGGGGGTCGACTCTGCGGGTGTCGGCTACATCCGCCTGAGGCACACGAGCAACAATCCCATCGTGACCGTCGATCGCCACGACAACAACAACGACATGGGCCGGCTGCGCGTCCTCCGGGCGACCGGAGAGGTCAAGGGCGAAATGCGTGCCGAGTCCGACAACAACTCGGGGCGAATCATCCTCAACGGTGAAAACAACAGCCAGAACCTCTACATGGGCAACTCCGGAAACGACAACTCCGGACAGGTGGCGGTCAAGGACTCGAGCGGCCAGACCAAGGCGTGGATCACGATCGACAAGCTGGGCATGGGCAACTTCCACGCCGACTCGAAGAACTTCGTCGTCGATCACCCGGATCGCCCGGGCCATCGCATCATTTATGTCAGCGTCGAGGGGCCGGAGGCGGCGATGTTCTGGCGCGGGAGGGTGCGCCTCGAGCAAGGGCGGGCGACGCTGACGCTACCGGAGCACTTTGCGGCGCTGGCCCTTCCGGGCTCGCTGACCGTGCGACTCACACCGCACTCCTACGAGTCGAAGGGCGTCGCGGTCGGCGGGATCGAGGGGGAGCGGATCAAGCTCGGCGAGCTGCACGGCGGCCGCGGATCCTACGAGGTCTCGTACGAGGTCCTGGCGACGCGCCGCAGGCACGCCGGTCACGAGCCGGTGATGAGCGAGGAAGCCTATCGAGATCACTACGGCCTGCAGGAGGATGAGCCATGAAGCGCAGAATTCGGATTCTCGTGCTCGCCGCCCTGCTCGGCGCCGCTCTCGGGCAGCCCGTGCCGGCCGGAGCGCCGGGCAACATCAGCTTCCAGGGCAAGATCACAGACGCCGGCGGACAGCAGCTGGCCAGCGGCGACTATCGTATCGAGTTCTCGATCTGCGAGGGGCCGAACGACGGCGCGGCATGCCCGTGGACCGAGAGCCACGACCCTGTCACGGTCACGGATGGGTACGCCAGCGTCGTTCTGGGAGGCGGCGCCGGTACGCTGAACGGGGTGATCACCAAGGAACACCTGTACCTAGGGATCAAGACCGGCCCACCTGGGGGCCCCGTCGGGGGGGAGATCCTGCCGCGACAGCAGCTGCTCTCGGCGCCGTTCTCCAGGCAGTCCGACTCGGCGGCGAGGCTGCACGAACAGGTTCGAACGGCGACCTCCGGTGCCAACGCGCCGAAGCTCGAGCTCCTTGCGGCCACGAACTTCAACATGGAGTTGAGAGCGCTCTCCGAAGACTTCGGACAGTTGCGACTGCTCAACAATCAGAACAACGCGCGAGGCACGATCTATGTCGAGCCGGCAGACAGCCAGGGAGTCCTCAGGCTTCGCGGGCCGAACGGCATGCTCAACGTCGTCATGGCGGGCCACGGCGGGAACGCCGATCGGGGGACCGTGAACGTCCTAGACGCCTCCGAGGTGATTCGAGCGGAGCTCGCTGTCTCATCGGACTCGGGGTTCTTGAACGCCCTTGGACCGAACGGCATGCTCAACGTCGTCATGGACACGAACTCTACCGGCGGCAAGGTGGAAGTTCGGGACGCTGGCGGCGTCACTCGAGCCCGAATGAGCGTCCTGAGCACGCTGGAAGGAGCGCTGTACGTCTACGGGCCGAACGGAATGGTGAACGTCGTATCTCAGCGCGGCGCCAACGCCAACGTCGGCTATCTGGAAGTGTATGACTCCGCCGCCGTGGGCAAGGCCAGGCTCAGCGTTGACAACGCCAACATGGGGAGTGTCTTCGGCGACACGAAGCAGTTCGTCGTCGAGCACCCGACTCGACCCGGGCATCGCATCGTCTACGTCAGCCGCGAGGGGCCTGAAGGGGCGATGTTCTGGCGCGGCCGGGCACAGCTCGTCGACGGGCGCGCGACGCTCGAGCTTCCCGAGCACTTTCACGTGCTGTCGATCCCCGAGACGATCACCGTCGACGTGACGCCGCATTCGTTCGAGTCCCGTGGCCTCGGCGTCGAATCGATCGCCGAGGACAGAATCGAGGTGGCCGAACTGTTCGACGGCGAGGGCTCGTACGAGATCTCGTTCATGATTCAGGCCACACGACGCGACCACGCCGACCACCGGCCGGTCGTCTCGGACGCTGACTATTACGCGCGATACGGCGGCCAACCATCGTCTCCGGCAACCACCGACGCCGGACAGCCTACGGACCTGCAGGCCACGGGGGGGAGATGACGATGCGAAAGAGAGTCCATTCTCGCCTCGGTCAGGTGCTGCTCGTCAGCCTCGTCCTGCTGGCGGCGCCCGCGAGCGCGCAGACACTGCAGGACCTGCTGGACGCGATCCACACCGGTGACACCAATCCGACGTACGACCTCAACGGCGACGCACAGGTCGACGTGGCCGACATCGTCTGCCTGCAGTTCCGCTGTCACCTCGAAGCCGACTTCGACCTGGCGTCGACCACCGTCGACGAGGGCGTCGGCACAGCGATGGTCACGGTCAAGTTCAAGCAACCCGTCAACGGCACGCTGAGCTACACCGCGGTGGGCCAGGGCGATGGGGCCGTCGAGGGCGACGACTACACCGCGCCGTCCGGTACGGTCGCGGTCGCCGGCACCTCGGTCGACATCCCGATCGACATCATCGACGACGCGGTGATCAGCGAGGGAACGGGGACGATCGTGCTCACCCTCACGGCGGGGCCGGACTACGGCCTCGGCAGCGTGCTGGTGCATCGCCTGCACATCCACGACAACGACGCGGTGTGGCACGGGACGATGCACGAGGACGGCGCGACGGTTCACTTCAACCTCAACCTGATCCAGTCGACCGCGGGCGGTGTCACCGCGGCGTTCGTCGGCGACCCGGACGGCAACGGCTTCCTGCCGCCCGGCGAACACGCGGCGACCGGCGTGGCGTTCGACCCCGGGGCCGGAACGTTCAGCGCCGACGTCGACGCGATCCCGCTCAGCGGCGCGACGTCGTTCGGCAACACCGTCCGGCGGACGATCCGGCTCGACGCGGAATCGTCCGACAGTTTTCAGGACGTCGGCGAGATGCTGATCCACGGCGTCGCCGAGGAGGAGCTGACCGTCGACGGTCGGGCCGGGTTGAACCGCACGATCAACACCGAGTTCACGCTGATGCGGGAGAACGCCGAACCGAACGACCACGAAGCAACGCTGGAGGACGTGGCGCCATGACCAAGCGAATCGTTCCACGCACCGGGCTCTTGCTCGTTCTCCTCGCCTTCCCCGCAGCGATCGGCGCATTCGTGCCGCAAGACGAGCAGGACGAGACGCAGGCTGCCCACGGCGACTACCGCAACCCGATCAGCGAGGAGAACCCCGCGCCCAGCGGCGCCTCGTCGGGATCCACCTTCCTGAGCGGAACGAACACCGGCGCCGTCGGATCGACGCCCGGCGCGGGCACGCCGAACGACGGGCAGTACTACATGATCCATTCGAGCTCCGGACAGCCGATCAGCACGGGACAGCCCTTCGCGGCACTGCAGAGCGAGGCGCTCAATCGCGCCAAGGGGCTGCTGTATTACCAGGACGCCGACCAGGATCCCGGATGCACGGACGACGCCGCGACGGGGCCGTACTGCAGGGACAACGCGGCGTTCCGCTACAAGGACCTGATGTACGGCAAGGAAATGCTCGGCGTCTGCACGGGCGAGCACCCCGTCGGCTGCACGCAGGACGCGGACTGCCCCGGCACCGGGGAGACCTGCGGCGCGACTTCGTTCCGCGTCGTCAACCGGCTCGAGGCGCGTATCGGCAACGATCTGCGCACGATGGGCAGCTTTTACACCGACACCGAGCGCGAGCGGACGCAGAAGGCCGAGCGCACGCTGCGAAACGCCCTGAAGTACCTGCCGACCTCGACCGAGTTGCGCAACGCCCTACTCGACCTGTACTACGACCGGGTCGTGGCCGAGCTGTCGTTCGCCAAGGCGCTTCGCATCGATGCGGTACGTCAACGGCTGCTCGATCCGGCCGCACTACCCGGCGAGATCCTGGCCAAGGAGATCCAGGGCTACGAGGCCGCTCTGTACGGCTGTTCGAGCAGCGGCGCGTTCACCCCGTGCCGCACGCTGGACGTGCCGTGCGGGCAGAACGGCGACGCCGTGCCGGACTGTCCGATGGGCTTCGACCCGGCGACGGTCGCCGAGCCCGGCGGTTTCCGCTTCGCTCTGGCCGGCTACTTCGAGCTGCTCAACGATCCGATGGGGATCGACGTCGGCTCGTTCGACTCGAGCAACGCCGGCGACCTCTACGGCCACTACGTGTGGAAGGAAGAGGCGCTGGGGCGCGCGCACGCGGTCGCGATGTTCCAGGACAACGGTTCGCCGACGCCGGTGACGACCGACTTCCCGGGCGGCTCGCTCTACGGCGGCTACAAGGATCTGGTGCTCGTCTTCGACCTGCTGGCCGAGTACGCCGAGGTGACGGGAGAGCTCGCGCGACGCTACGTCGCCCGCGGTGACAACCCCGGCGACGAACAACTCGCATTGCAGATGGTGAAGGAAACGCAGCAGCGGCTGTACCTCGACGGGATGTTGCTGCTGGGCGCGGCGCCCGCCACCGAACCCACGGGTTCGGGTCTCGACGCCGCCGTGAACCGCTGGCGCAGCGCGTTGAACGACATGGCGGAGCAGCGCAACGTGATCCAGGGCGGGTCGAACCCGCTCGGCTTCTCCGACGACTTCGTCATGCTGGTCAACGCGACGCATCAGCCTCCAAACCCGGACCGCACGACGTTCGAGGTGCTGGAAGAAGAGCTGACGATGCAGTCGAGCGGCCGATTGGAACAGGCCGAAACAACGGCAACGACCGCCCAGGAAGCGTACGACGGATACCGCTCGGATCAGGACCAGCTCGCTCAGCAGTTCTCGGCTCAGCAGGACGACTTCTGCGACCGGATCGCGATCATCGTCGGCTGCGATCCGTGTGCGGACAGTGCGTGCGATCCGCTCGTCCACACCTCGGCGTACTACACACCGCTCGACAACACGAGCGGCGAGATCTACCAGCAACGGGTCAGCATCGACATCGCCAACCAGGGCGTGCAACGCAACACCGTTCGCCTCGAGAACCTCAACAAGGAAATCCAGATCGAGACCGAGCGCCACGCGAAAGAGGTCGGGCTGCAGCACCACATGGCCAACGTCAAGGTCAAGTACGGCAACAAGCAGAAGGACCTCTCGGAGCGCATCGGGGAGATCAACGCCAAACAGGCCGAGATGCAGGCCGCGACGGACGCGGTCAATGGTCTGATGGGAGGCCTCTCGTCGATCAGCATGTTCAACCCGGCGTCGATCGCGCTGGGGGTCGGGACCGGCCTCGCCTCGGCGGCGATGAGCGCGGCGAACGGCGCGGTGCAGGCTGACTACGAGCGTGACAAGGGCCGCCTGATGGGACAGAAAGAGCAGCTCGCGGCCGACGAGGAGGCGGAGATCATCGAGGTCGGAGTCAGCGTTCTCGACGTCAACGAGAAGGCGACGATCAAGAAGATGCTGCTGCAGATGAACGAGATCGCGGTCGATTCGGCCGAGGCTCACCTGACGGTCAAACAGGAGCAGGCTCGCCTGGCCGCGCTGTACCGCGAATGGCACGACCTCGAGCGCAGGCAGGAGCAGGACACGATCGTGCTGGCTTCGCGCTACTTTGCCGACCCGATCCACCGGGTCCGCCTCGACCACGCGATGGCCGAGGCCGAGCTGGTCTTCGCGGACGCGCAGAAATGGGTCTTCTTCCTGGCGCGGGCGTTGGAGTACAAGTGGAACATCGTGCTCTCGGATTTGCCCGGAGGCGGGCACGAGTGGCCGATGGCTCCCCCGAACGATCACTACTCGGTCAACTCGGTCTACGAGGCGCGCAACGCCGAGGATCTTCGGAAGATCGTCTCGGCGCTGCAGGACTACAACACGACCGCTACGACGCACCCTTCGACCCATCGCTGCTCGCCGTACTCGTTGCGTCACGACTTCCTCAACCTCGGGGACGACGCGGAGGATCTGGCGGCGTTCCGGCAGGTGCTGCGCGACAACCGAGACGGATCGGACAACGTCGTGCTGCACTTCACGACGGCGCGCAACCTGAACACACCACCGCCGCCGCAGCACGTGTTCTACGCCGAGACGACCTGGAACGACAAGATCAACTGGACCAAGGTCATCATGCCGGGCCTCTCCGTCGCCTTGACCGGCCAGCTCTCCTACGGCGGTAGCGTGTTCGTGCGCAACGAGCATGCCGGTACACCCGATCCGCAGAATCCGTCGTTGCTCCAGAACGAGGCCCGGGTCTACTCGAGCCGCTTCTGGTACTTCGACGTGCAGTTGGACGACTGGGCGTTCACCGACGACCAATCTTCGACGTTGCAGATCGGCAACATGCTGCCGGATCCGGTCGCTCCGGACTGCGACCTGCAAGATCCCGAGAACCCACCGAACGGCGCAGTGCGCGACTTCCAGCAACGCAGCGTCGCAGCCACGGGCTGGAAGTTCGAGGCGGTGCTCGACGACACACGGATCGACGAGATCGAAGACATCGTCGTGCAGTTCGGTCATCGCACCCTCTCGCGGAACTAGGAGGACGACGTGAACACGAAGAACTTGACGGTTCCGCTGACGGTCGTTCTGCTGGTGCTGGGCGGCGCGCTGCCGGCGTCGGCGCAAACCATGCTGACCGGCGATACGGGATGCGGCTTTCAGGGCAGCGTGGCGTCGGTCCCGGTGAACTTCACCAACGACGGCACGGTGACCGCGCTGCAGTTCGAGGTGACGTACGACCCCGGCATTCTCGATGCCGGGGCTGTCGGTGCGGGGTCCTCGGTGCACATCGGAGCCTCCGATCACGTGCTCGACGGCCAGCAGGTGGTCTCGCCGGGATTGCTGCGCCTGGTGCTGCACTCGCCGTCGAACATGCTCGTGCCGGACGGCCCGATCGTGGAGCTGCGATTCACGATCACGAGCGATCCCGGGGGCGACGTGTTGTTGCCGCTGGCGCCGTCCATCGTGGCGACGCGGGGGGCCGTGTCGCGCGCCGACGGGATGGAAACGCCGGGGACGCTCCAGGCCTCGTTGATCACCGGACCCGTTGCGGTGTCGACGTGCAACGGCGGCACGGCCAATCTCAGCGTCTCGGCCACGGGCCCCGGCACGACGACCTACCAATGGAAGAAGGACACCGTCGACGTCCCGGGCGCGACGTCGGACTCGCTGGATCTCACCCCGCTCGAATTCGCGGACGTGGCGAACTACGAGGTCGCGGTGACGAACGACTGCGGCACGGGCACGAGCGAATCCGTCGCGGTAACCACCAACGGGGTCTGCCAGCCGACGAGCCTCTCGGCCTACGACACCGGGTCCGGCAGTCAGCTCGGCTTCAACTGGTCGCCGAATCCGTCCTCGGACATCACCGGCTACCGGTTGCTCTGGGGTTCTGCCGCGGGAGGCCCGTACAGCGATGGCGACACCGCACTGCCCGTCGGCAGCGGGGCGGTCCAGCCCGGGTTCACCAACAACACGCGGTACTACTTCGTGTTGAAGGCCGAGATCAGCGCGCAGGCCAGCCCGAACAGCAATGAGAGCACGGCGAAGTCGACCAGCGGCGGCCTCCTGCTGCCGCAGCTTCCGGACTACGGCTTCATGACCGACCCGGGTAACGACACGACGCACCCCGACGTGGTCACGTACCGCTTCCCCGCCCGCGCGGGTGAGGTGACGCTCAACTACGAGGCCTACGATGTCGACTCCGCGAGCGAGGTCGACATCCAGGGGAATGGTCAGGTGCTCGGCCAGGCGGCCATGACCGCCAGCTCGGACTGGTCGGGCAGCCTGCAACAGATCGTGATGTCCGATGCGCAGGTCAACGACTCCACGACCAACGTGCTGACCTTCGACAACACGCTGTTCGCCGACCCGCCGGATACGGAGGAGACCTGGGGCGTGCGCAAGGTCAGCGTCAAGCTACCGGCGCCGACGATCTCGGCCCTGGCCTACAGCGAGACGGTGCAGCTCTCGATCCAGCAGTCCCCGTCGGAGCCAACCCTGCAGGGATACGATCTGTTCCGCGCCACGACGCCGACGTTCATCCCCAACCCGGGGAACCAGATCGCCACGGGCGTCTCCGGCACCATGTACGTCGACACCGACAACCTGGTGGACGGTACGCCCTACTACTACGTCGCCCGGCCGGTCGACTCGATCGACAACCCGGGCTTCGATTCGGATCCCCCGGTGGGTGCGACGCCGTGCTCGTCGTTCGTCACGCCGGTCGTAGACCTCACGGTCGACAAGAGCGGAGCGGACGACGTCGAGCTGGACTGGACCGAGGTCGTGGCCGGCGGCGGCGTGATGAACTACAAGCTGAAAGAGGGTCCGGCGCCGGGGAGTGCTTTGACCGATACGGGGATCATCATTCCGACGCCACCGTACGTCGCCCCCGGCGATCTGAGCGACGGCATGACCCACTTCTACCGGATCATCACCGTCGACGGGAACAGCAACGAGTCCGGGGACCCGCCGATGGCGTGCCCGTGACCTGAACGCAGTTGTCTTCGCGATTCCTGTGTAGTATGTTACATACATATATACACAGCTACACAGGATCACGAAATGGCACTCAATATAAGGAATCCGGAGACCGAGAAGCTCGCCGACGAGCTGTCCAGGCTGACGGGGGAGACGAAGACGGAGGCCGTTCGTCGCGCCCTGCTCGACCGACTGGCCCGCCTGCGCCGCGATCGCACGGGCCGCAGCCTGGTCGACGAGCTGGACCGAATCGCCCAACACTGCGCGCGACTTCCCGTGCGTGACGACCGGTCGGCCGACGAGATCCTGGGCTACGACGAGAACGGACTGCCCGGCTGATGGTGATCGACACCTCGGCGTTGCTTGCCATCCTGCAGGACGAACCGGAGCGACGGGTCTTCAACGAGACGATCGAGGCCGCCGAGTCGCGCTGCATGTCGGTGGCCAGCCACGTCGAGGCTTCGATCGTGATCGAGGCACGCTACGGGGCCGAGGGCTTACGGGAGCTGGATCGATTTGTCGATCGCGCGGGAATCGAACTGATCGCCGTCGACACCGAGCAAGGCAAACTCGCTCGCGAAGCATTCAGCCGCTACGGAAAGGGGCGCCACGCGGCCTCGTTGAACTTCGGCGACTGCTTCGCCTACGCGCTGGCTCACGCGCTGACGCAGCCGCTGCTGTACAAGGGAGATGACTTCTCCCGCACGGACCTGACGCCGGCGGTCTAGCGGGCCACCGGCTACTCGACGACGAGCAGCACCGCGCCGGACTCGACGGTGTCGCCGGTCGAGACCTCGATCTTGGACACGCGACCGGCCTTGGTCACGGTGATCTCGTTCTCCATCTTCATCGCCTCGATCACGGCGACCCCCTGGCCGGCCTCGACCTCCTGGTCCTGCTCGACCAGGATGCGCACGACCTTGCCCGGCATCTGCGAGGCGACGCGCTCGGGGCCGTCCGCGGCCTCGGCGGCCTCGCGCGCGCGGCGGCTGGGGTCGGAGAAGCTGACCGACTTCGACGCGGCGCCGTGGCGCACGTCGTAGCCGTCGCCACGCTTCTCGACCGAGACCTCGTAGCTGCGGCCCTCGGTCAGGATGGAGTAGAAGTCGCCCTCGAGCTTGTGGACGTCGACCTCCATCCGATGGTCGTCGACGACCACCACGTAGTGGCCGTTCTGCCGCTCGACTTCAACCTCGAGCACGCGATCGCCGGTCTTGGCGCTGATCTTCAGCATCGGCCCCACCCCCGGCGCGCGCCGTCACGCCATGCCGAGCCGCCCGCGGGTGCGTCGTCGGTGCCGTGCGCCGACTGCGCCTCGAGCCGCCTCAGGTGCGCGACCGCGGCGGCGACGACGGCGATCTCGTCGAGCCACGGGTCGCTGTGCGACTGCAGCAGCTCCGGGTGCTCGTCGAGGAAGCCGGTGTGCAGCTCGCCCTCGATGAATGCGGGGTGGTCCATCACCTTGCGGTGGAAGCTGACCGACGTGGTCAACCCGTCGATGCGCAGCTCGTCGAGCGCGCGGGCCATGCGGCCGATCGCCTCGCGCCGGTCACGACCCCAGGTGATCAGCTTGGCGATCATCGGGTCGTAGTACACCGGCACGGTGTAGCCGGCGTAGGTCCCGTCGTCGTAGCGCACGCCGGGACCGCTGGGTGTGCGCAGTCCGCGGATGGTCCCCGGCGACGGCGCGAAGTTGCGCGTCGGGTCCTCCGCGATGATGCGGCACTCGATCGCGTGTCCGCGGAGGCCGATGTCGGACTGTGCGAAGGGCAGCTTGCCGCCCGCCGCGATCTCGATCATCGACTTCACCAGGTCGACGCCGGTCACCATCTCGGTGACCGGGTGCTCGACCTGAAGCCGCGCGTTGACCTCCATGAAGTAGAACTGTCCGTCTTCGCCGCGCAGGAACTCGACGGTGCCGGCGTTGACATAGCCCGCGGCGCGCGCGGCCTTGACCGCCAGGTCGCCGACCTCGCGTCGAGTCTCGTCGTCCATCACGGGCGACGGCGACTCCTCGATCAGCTTCTGGTGCCGGCGCTGGATCGAGCACTCGCGCTCGCCGAGCGAGATGCAGTGGCCCTGCGTGTCGGCGATGATCTGGAACTCGATGTGCCGCGGGCGCTCGACGAACTTCTCGAGGAACACGGTGTCGTCGCCGAAGGCGGACGCGGCCTCGCCCTTCGCCTGCGCCAGCAGAGACGGGATCTCGTCCGAGCTGCGCACGACGCGCATGCCCTTGCCGCCGCCGCCGGCCGCAGCCTTGAGCAGCACCGGGTAACCGATCTCCTCGGCCTGCCGCGCGACCTCGGCGGGGTCGGACGACAGCGGGGGCGTCCCCGGCACGACCGGCACGCCGGCCTCGAGCATCAGCTTGCGCGCGCGTACCTTGTCGCCCAGCGCCTCCATCGCCTCGGGGGGCGGGCCGATGAAGACCAGTCCCGCGTCGCGGCAGGCGCTCGCGAACGCCGCGTTCTCGGACAGGAAGCCGTAGCCCGGGTGCACCGCCTCGGCGCCGCAGCTCTTCGCCGCGTCGACGATACGTTCGATGTTGAGGTACGACTCGGTCGGAGACGGCGGGCCGATGGGGTACGCCTCGTGCGCGAAACGCACGTGGAGCGCCGTCCGGTCGGCGTCGGAGTAAACCGTCGCCGTGCGGATGCCCATCTCGTGGCACGAGCGGATGACGCGCACCGCGATCTCGCCGCGGTTGGCGATCAGGATCTTCGTGAAAGGCGGCTTACCGGTCGCGGACCCCGCGGGGCGCCTGCTCCTTCGCCGGTTCACAGCGGGATGTTCCCGTGCTTGCGCGGCGGGTTCTCGTCGCGTTTGTTCTTCAGCAGGCGCAGCGCGGCGATCAACCTGGTACGCGTCTGCGCCGGCTCGACGACGCCCTCGATGTAGCCACGCTCGGCGGCAACGTACGGGTTGGCGAACTTCTCGCGGTACTCGTCGACCTTCTCCCGGCGCAGCTCGTCCGCCTTGTCGCCCGCCTCGTTCAGGTCACGGCGGTAGACGATCTGCACCGCGCCCTCGGATCCCATCACGGCGATCTCGGCCGAGGGCCAGGCCAGGTTGAGATCGGTGCGGATGTGCTTGCTGGCCATGACGCAGTACGCGCCGCCGTAAGCCTTGCGCGTGATGACGGTCAGCTTGGGCACCGTCGCCTCGGCGAAGGCGTAGAGCAGCTTCGCGCCGTGGCGAATGATCCCGCCGTACTCCTGGTCGGTGCCCGGCAGGAATCCCGGGACGTCCTCGAACGTGATCAGCGGGATGTTGAAGCAGTCGCAGAAACGGACGAAGCGCGCGCCCTTGACCGAGGCGTCGATGTCCAGCACGCCGGCCAGCACGGCGGGCTGGTTGGCGACGATGCCCACGGGTCGTCCGCCGAGGCGCGCGAAGCCGACGACGATGTTCTTCGCGTAGTGCTCGTGCACCTCGAGAAACCCGCCGTCGTCCGCGATCGAGTGGATCACGCGCGTGATGTCGTACGGCTGGTTCGGGTTGTCGGGGACGATCGAGTTCAACTCTTCGTCGGCGCGATCCTCGGGGTCGTCCGTCGGACGCAGCGGAGGATCTTCCATGTTGTTCGAGGGAAGGAAAGAGAGCAGCTCGCGGATCAGCAGCAGCGCGTCGCGGTCGTCATCGGCCGCGAAGTGCGCCACGCCGGACTGCGAGTTGTGCGTCATCGCGCCGCCGAGCGCCTCCTTGGTCACCTCCTCGTGCGTGACCTCCTTGATCACGTCGGGGCCGGTGATGAACATGTACGACGAGTCGCGCACCATCACGGTGAAGTCGGTGATCGCGGGCGAGTAGACCGCGCCGCCGGCGCAGGGGCCCATGATGGCGGAGATCTGCGGCACGACGCCCGACGTCAGCGTGTTACGCAGGAAGATGTCGGCGTAACCCGCGAGCGAGACGACGCCCTCCTGGATCCGCGCGCCGCCGGAGTCGTTCAGCCCGATGACCGGTGCCCCGGCCTTCATCGCCTGGTCCATCACCTTGCAGATCTTGGCCGCGAAGGTCTCGGAGAGCGAGCCGCCGAAGACGGTGAAGTCCTGGGCGAAGACGAAGATCGGGCGGCCGTCGACGCGGCCGTGGCCCGTGATCACGCCGTCGCCGGGGATCTTCTTGTCGCTCATGCCGAAGTCGTGGTTCCGGTGGACTACGAGCGCGTCGTACTCCTGGAACGAGCCGGGGTCGAGCAGTGCCTCGACGCGCTCGCGCGCCGAGAGCTTGCCCGCAGCGTGCTGCTTGGCGATGCGCTCTTCACCGCC
This sequence comes from bacterium, assembly GCA_024226515.1. Lineage (GTDB taxonomy): Bacteria > Acidobacteriota > Polarisedimenticolia > Polarisedimenticolales > Polarisedimenticolaceae > JAAELQ01. The sequence goes on along the minus strand of JAAELQ010000319.1, from coordinate 21,877 downwards.
GCCCTTGCGCGCCTCGGCGTAGCGCTGCCGCATTTCTTCCAGGGGTTTTTCCGACATGTCAGGCGTTTTGCTTGCGCCAATCGGCGAGGAACTTCTCCAGGCCGATGTCGGTCAGCGGGTGCTTGATCAGCTGCATCACGACCTTGTACGGGATCGTCGCCACGTCGGCGCCCGCCATCGCGGACTCGACGACGTGCGTCGGGCTGCGGATCGAGGCCGCGAGGATCTGCGTGTCGTAGTCGTAGTTGTCGTAGATCACGCGGATCTGCTGGATCAGCTCCATGCCCTCGTGCGAGATGTCGTCGAGGCGCCCGACGAACGGGCTGATGTAGGTCGCGCCCGCCTTGGCCGCCAGCAGCGCCTGCGACGGCGAGAAGCACAGCGTCACGTTGACGCGGGTGTCCTCGCTGCGGAACTGCTTGCAGGCCTGCAGTCCGTCCTTGGTCAGCGGCACCTTGATCACGATGTTGGGGTGGATCTCGGCCAGCTTGCGGCCCTCTTCGAGCATGCCGTCGCGATCGGTCGCGGTCACCTCGGCGGAGATCGGACCGTTGACGATGCTGACGATCTCGCGCAGCACGTCGTAGAACTCCCGCCCCTCCTTGGCCACGAGGCTGGGGTTCGTCGTCACGCCGTCGAGGACGCCCAGGCTGGCCGCCTCGCGGATCTCGTCAACGTTCGCCGTGTCGATGAAGAACTTCATGAGTCACCTCGGGGTTGCGGGTTACGCGTCCGTCTCGGGCGGCGGCTCCTGCGACTCGTCCGCCGGGGCCGGGGTCTCGGGGGCCGCATCCGTTGCTTCTTCCTGTTCGGCCGTGCGCGTCGCCGACACGACCACGTCCTCGTCGCTGAGCTGGATCACGCGCACGCCCTGCGTCGCGCGACCGTACTGGCTGATGCCGTCGACGTTCATGCGGATCAGCTTGCCGCTGGCGGTGATCATCATCAGCTGGTCCTTGTCGTCGACCTCCATGCAGCCCACGACCTTGCCGTTGCGATCGGACGTGCGCATGTTGATGATCCCCGAGCCGCCACGGCCCTGCAGGCGATAGTCCGACACGATGGTGCGCTTGCCGTAGCCGTTCTCGGTCACGGTCAGGATGTCGGGCTTCTCGCCCGAGAGCACCTCGGTCTGCACGACGTGGTCGCCCTTGCTCAGTCGGATGCCGATCACGCCGCGGGCGTTCCTGCCCATGGGCCGGACGTCGCTCTCCTTGAAGCGGATCGACTTGCCGTCGGCAGTCGCCATGAAGATCTCGTCCTCGCCCTTCGACAGGCAGGCGGACAGCAGGTCGTCGTCCTCCTCGATCGTCACCGCGATGATGCCCGCGGCGCGCGGCCGCGAGAACGCCGACAGCGGCGTCTTCTTGATGAAGCCACGCTTGGTCGCCAGGACGACGAAGCTGTCTTCGTCGAACTCACGTACCGACATCATCGCCGCGACCTTCTCGTCGGCCTGCAGCTGGATCAGGTTGACCACCGCCTTGCCCTTGCCGGACGAACCGACGTCGGGGATGTGGTGCACCTTCAGCCAGTGCATACGGCCGGCGGAGGTGAAGACGAGGATGTAATCGTGCGTCGACGCCACGAACAGATGGCGAACCGCATCCTCTTCGCGAGTCTTCATCCCGATGCGGCCCTTGCCGCCACGCCGCTGGGACTCGTAGGTCACCAGCTTCGTGCGTTTGATGTAGCCCGTGTGCGAGACGGTGATGACGACGTCTTCTTCCTCGATCAGGTCCTCGATCGACAGCTCGTCGTCGACCGGGATGATCTCGGTGCGTCGCTCGTCGCCGTACTTGTTCTGCACTTCGTCGAGCTCTTCGACCACTATGTTGAACTGCAGCTGCTCGCTGCCGAGGATCTGCCTGAAGCGTTCGATCAGCTTCAGCGTCTGATCGTACTCGTCGACGATCTTCTGGCGCTCGAGTCCGGTCAGGCGCTGCAGGCGCATGTCGAGGATGGCCTGCGCCTGGCGCTCGGAGAACTGGAAGCGGTCGATCAACGACTGCTTGGCCTCGGGCGGGTTCTTCGCCGCGCGGATCAGCGCGACGACCTCGTCCAGGTTGTCGATCGCGATCTTGAGGCCTTCGAGGATGTGGGCCTTCTCTTCCGCCTTGCGCAGGTCGTAGGTCGTGCGCAGCACGACGACCTCGCGGCGGAAATCGACGAAGTGCCGCAGCATCTCCTTCAGGTTCAGCAGCTGCGGCCGTCCGTTGACCAGCGCCAGGTTGATCACGCCGAACGTCGTCTGCAGCTTGGTCAGCTTGTACAACTTGTTCAGGATGACCTGGGCGTTCTCGGCTCGCTTCAGCTCGATCACCATGCGGATGCCGTCGCGGTCGGACTCGTCGCGGATGTCGCTGATGCCCTCGAGCCGCTTGTCGCGCACGAGATCGGCGATGTCCTCGATCAGCTGCGCCTTGTTGACCTGGTACGGCAGCTCGCGGACGATGATCGCCTGGCGGTCCTTGCGCGTCGGGTGCTCTTCGATCTCGGCGCGGCCGCGCATGCGGATGCGGCCGCGGCCGGTCGTGTACGCCTGCTGGATCCCGGTCAGGCCGTGGATCAGTCCCGCGGTGGGAAAGTCCGGCCCGGGCACCACTTCCATCAGCTGGCCGATGCTGACCGCGGGATCGGCGATCAACATCTTGATCGCCTCGCACAGCTCGTTGAGGTTGTGCGGCGGAATATTCGTCGTCATACCGACGGCGATGCCCGACGAGCCGTTGGCCAGCAGGTTCGGGATCGCGGCGGGCAGGACGACCGGCTCGTGCTCGGAACCGTCGTAGTTCGGGATGAACTCGACCGTCTCCTTGTCGATGTCGCGCAGCATCTCGGCCGCGACCTTTTCGAGCCGGATCTCGGTATAACGCATCGCCGCCGGCGGGTCGCCGTCGACGGAGCCGAAGTTACCCTGGCCGTCGACCAGCGGGTAACGCATCGAGAAGTCCTGGGCCAGACGGACGATCGTGTCGTAGACCGCCGAGTCGCCGTGCGGATGGTAGCGGCCGATCACGGTACCGACGGTGCGCGCCGACTTACGGTACGCCTTGTCGGACGTGTTGCCCGTCGCGTGCATGGCGTACAGCACGCGGCGGTGCACCGGCTTGAGGCCGTCGCGGACGTCGGGGAGGGCGCGGCCCACGATCACGCTCATCGCGTAGTCGAGGTACGACCGCCGCATCTCCTCTTCGATGTTGATCGGTGTGATGTTCTCTTTGTGTTCCATCTTCTTTGGGCCCTAGATATCCAGGTTCTGCGCGTCGAGCGCGTTTTCTTCGATGAACTGCCGCCGCGGTTCGACCGCGTCGCCCATCAGCACCGAGAACAGCATGTCGGCCTCGGCGGCGTCCTCGACGCGGACTTCGAGCACCTTACGGCGATCGGGGTCCATCGTCGTTTCCCACAGCTGGCCCGGGTTCATCTCACCCAGACCCTTGTAGCGCTGGATCATGCGGCCCTTCTTGCCGGCTTCCATCAGGTGTTCGAGCAACGCCTCTTTCGAGTCCAGCTCGGTCTTGCGACCGTTCTCGGCGACGACCAGCGGGGCGGCGGACAGGCGTTCGATGCTGGGTTGCAGGCGCACCAGCTTGCGGAACTCGACCGTCTGCACCAGCTGGAAGTTGACGCGGTATTCGCGCTGGCCGCGGTGGCCCGAGCGGATGATCGTCTCGAACAGGCCGTGCTCTTCGTCGCGCACGGTGGAGACGATCTGATGGCCCAGTGCCTCGAGCTTCGGGGTCAGCGCCTCGAGCATCTCCTCTGTTTCGAACTGCTCGCGGTCGCGCAGGTCGCTGGTCAACAGCAGCTCGACGACGTCCTTGTCGACGCCCATGCGGCCGATCGACAGCATCAGGGAATCGTAGTCGATCAGCGCGTGCAACAAGTTGTTCAACTCGGTCCCGGAGTACTCCGCCTTGGTCGACGGCACGTGGACCGACTTCTCTTCGGTGGCCTTCTTGATCACGTAGGACGAGAGCTCGGCGTCGTTCGCCAGGTAGATCTCTTCCTTGCCGCGCGACACCTTGTACAGCGGCGGCTGCGCGATGAAGACGTGGCCCTTCTCGACCAGCGGTCGCATCTGACGGTAGAAGAAGGTCAGCAACAGCGTGCGGATGTGCGACCCGTCGACGTCGGCATCGGTCATGATCAGGATCCTGCCGTAGCGCAGCTTGCTCAGGTCGAACTCGTCCTCGCCGATGCCGGTGCCGAGCGCCGCGATGATCGTGCGGATCTCCTCGTGACCCAGCATCTTGTCGAAGCGCGCCTTCTCCACGTTGAGGATCTTGCCGCGCAGCGGGAGGATCGCCTGGTAGCGCCGGTCGCGTCCCTGCTTTGCCGAGCCGCCCGCCGAGTCGCCCTCGACCAGGTACAGCTCGCACTTCTCCGGATCGCGCTCCTGGCAGTCGGCGAGCTTGCCGGGCAGCGATCCCGACTCGAGCGCACCCTTGCGGCGCGTCAGCTCGCGCGCCTTGCGCGCCGCGTCGCGGGCGCGGGCGGCGTCCACGCACTTCATCACGATGCGCTTGGCCGTCTTGGGGTTCTGCTCGAGATAGGCGCCGAGTCGATCGTTGACGATCTGCTCGACCAGCCCCTTGACCTCGGAGTTGCCCAGCTTGGTCTTCGTCTGGCCCTCGAACTGCGGCTTGCCGATCTTGATCGAGATCACCGAGGTCAACCCCTCGCGGCAGTCCTCGCCGGAGATCGACAGACCCTTGGAGTCCTTCTTGATGTTCGCGGACGTCACGTAGGCGTTGATCGTGCGGGTCAACGCGGCCTTGAATCCGGCGAGGTGCGTCCCGCCCTCGACGGTGTTGATCGAGTTGGCGAAGGAGTAGATCTGCTCGCTGTACGAGTCGTTCCACTGCATCGCGATCTCGACCGTCACGCCGCCGGTCTCGCCCGTGATGAACACCGGATCGTGGTATTGCTGGCGCGCGCGGTTGAGGTGCTGGACGAACTCGACGATCCCACCCTCGTAGTGGAAGTCCGATTCGCGCACCTTCTCGCCGCGCTCGTCGGTCAGCTTGATCCGGACGCCGCGGTTGAGGAACGCCAGCTCGCGGAAGCGCTGCGCCAGCGTGTCGTAGGAGAAGACGAGCTCTTCGAAGATCTGGCTGTCGGGTTGGAACGTGATCTTGGTCCCGCGCCGCTGCGTGACGCCGGTCTGCTTGAACTCGTTCTGCCGCGCGCCGCGGCCGTATTCTTGCTCGTAGGTCTTGCCGTCGCGCCAGATCTCGACGAGCAGCTTCTCCGACAGCGCGTTGACGACCGAGACACCGACTCCGTGCAGTCCGCCCGACACCTTGTAGGCGTCGTTCTCGAACTTGCCTCCGGCGTGCAGCTTGGTCAGCACGACCTCGGCGGCGGAGATCTTCTCGATCGGGTGCTCGTCCACCGGGATGCCGCGGCCGTTGTCGACGACCGTGACCGAATTGTCGATGTGGATCACGACCTCGACGGAGTCGCAGTAGCCGGCCTGGGCCTCGTCGACCGAGTTGTCGACGACCTCGTACACCAGGTGGTGCAGGCCCATCTCACCGGTCGAGCCGATGTACATCGCCGGCCGCTTGCGCACCGCCTCGAGTCCCTCGAGGACCTTGATCTTACTGGCGTCGTAGTCTGCGGCCTCGACGGCGTCAGCGGTGGTCGCGCCTCCGGTGATCGGTTCGGAGACTTCGGGCGGGGTCTTGTCTTGCATTCGTTCTCTCCCCGGGACCGTTCCATCGGCGACTCCTTCGAGCCCACCGCGGAGATCGCTCACCGGTACTCGTCACCTAACGTGGACGGACAACAACCGTCCGATTCAGGCGGCCGAAGCCACCCCGTCGTCCATGCGGATCCTCGTGCATGAGACGCCCAATCGGCTGGCCATGTTCTCCTTCGACGTCGCCACCAGGGCCTGGAACCCTCCCTCTTGGAGGAAGCCGGCCAGGGCGGAGGCCCGGACCTCGTCGAGGTCCGAGTCGAAGTCGTCCATGAGGAACAGGGGGGCCTCCCCTCGGTCCTTCTGAAGCATCATTAGTTTACCAAATTTGAGCGCAATCATCCCCGCCCGGACCTGCCCCGCGGAGCCGAACCGTCTCAGGTCGACGCCGTTCAGCTCTACGGTCAGATCGTCGCGGTGCGGACCGCAGCACGTATGTCGCACAGCGCGATCCTTCCCCCGGCCCCGCGCGACGGCCTCGGCGTAGATCCTTGGAAATTCGGCGGGGTCGTCCGTCGCTGCTGCGGCCGGCGAGGGCTGGTAGCGCAGCAACAGCTCGCCTCGATCGGGGACCAGCGCGCGGCAGATCTCTCCCAGCTCTCCGGACAGGCCCACAGCGTACTCCCGGCGACGCCGGTGCACCTCGGTCGCGGCCAGGACGAGGCGCTCGTCCCACACGTCCAGTTCCGCACCGAGCGTCGCTCGCCCCGAGTACGCCCCCTCACGCAGCAGGGCGTTTCGTTGCTGGACTACGCGCCGGTACTCGCCCAGGCTCTTCAGGAACGACGGCTTCAGGCCCACGATGCCCCGATCGAGGAAACGGCGCCGCTCGTCCGGCCCGCCGCGGAGGACCTTCATCCGTTCGCCGTTCAGGTCCACCACGTCCAGTCGGCCGAGGAAATCATCCAGGTCTCGCTCGGCGCCGTCGACCAGCAGCCGCCGCGCGTCACCGTCCAGCACGACTCCCAGGCGCCGGTTGCCGTGGAGACCCTCGACCTTGCCGCCGATCCTCAGCGGACCGTCGTTCCAGTTGATCAGGTCGTCGAGGCGACGGGTACGGAACGAGCTGCCCGTGGCCAGCAGGTAGATCGACTCCAGCAGGCTGGTCTTGCCCTGACCGTTACGTCCGACGACCAGGGTCAGCCCCGCCGAGAGACCAAGGCTGACGGCCTTGAGGTTGCGTAGCCTGTCGGCTTCTAGCTCGGAGAGCCACACCGGAAGAGAACTACAGGTGCATCGGCATGACGATGTAGCGATAGTCGAGATTGCCGGACGGCTCGGGGCGCAGTTGCCCGGGCTTGTCGCCGGGGTCGACCTTCTTGGACTCGTCCTCGCCCTTCTTCACGGGATTGAGGTCGAGCTGCACGGTGGAGCTTCCGACGACCGCCAGGTAGTCCAGCAGATAGCGGGCGTTGAACCCGATCGCCATCTCCTGACCGTCGTAGGTGACCTCGAGGCTCTCCTCGGCGTCGCCCATCTCGGTCTTGCTCGAGAGATCCAGCTTTCCGGACGACAGCTTCAGGCTGACGGCGCGTCCGTAGCGGTCGCTGGCCAGCAGCGAGACGCGCTTCACGGCGTGCGTCAGATCGTCGGTCGGAACCGAGATCGAGGTTCCGCAGGACTCCGGCATGACGTTCTCGTAGCGCGGGAAGTTGCCCTCGAGCAGGCTGGAGGTCAGCACGTGGCGTCCTACGCCGAAGAAGATCTGATTGTCGCTCTTGCCGAAGGTCAGCTCGTCCTTCTCGTCGAGGTCCGCGGTCAGCTTGGCCACCTCGGCCAGCGCCTTGCGCGGGACGATCGCCTTGAGCTCTCCGCCCGGCGCCTCGACGTCGACCGGCTGCGAGATGTAGGCCAGACGGTGACCGTCGGTTGCCACGAGCGTCAGCTTGCCCTTCTCGAGCAGGACCAGCGCCCCGTTGAGCGAGTAGCGCGGGTCCTCGGTCGTGATGGCGAAGGCCACACGCTCGATCATCCCGTGCAACAGGCGACCCGGTAGCTTGATCCCCTTGTCGAAGTCGACCTCGGGGAAGTTCGGGAAGTCGTCGCGCGCCTGGCCGGCGATGCGGTAGCGCGTGCGCTCGCACTGAATAGCGACCTGGAAGCGGTCCATCAGCTTGAACGTCACGTCGGCATCGGGCAGCGAGCGAGCGATCTCGTGCAGCTTCGCCGCCGGAAGCGTGACGCTGCCTTCCTTCTTCACCTTCGCCGGCGCGGTTCCGCGAATCGTGATCTCGAGATCGCTGGCGCCGACCTGCAGGCCGTCGTTCTTCGTCTCGAGCAGCAGGTTGGCCAGGATCGGAATGGTGGCTCGCTTCTCGACCACACCTGTGACCGTCTGGAGCTCACGAACCAGATCCTGTTTCTTGATGACGAATTCCATGACTTCCTCGTGCCTTAGATCTGCTCAAGATATCAGATGAATAGGTAATTAACAGCCGAAGTAGAAGAGATGTAGACGGTGGGGAAAACTCCGTAACATCGCGTGAATTCTATGGTTTAGCTTCTCTCTGAGTTGAGGATATCCCGACAGGGATTCGCGGAGAAACGGTGGGTGAATCCCGTGCGTCGCCGATCGGAAACCATCCACATCCTTTCCACTGCGGACACCTGTGGAAATCCGCTAACTAGTTGAGCGATTGAATGAAGCTATCGAGCAGCCTGTCGAAATCTTTCTCGTCGTCTCGCTTCTTGTCGATCTTCTGCACGGCGTGAATCACGGTCGAGTGGTGCTTGCCGGCGAACCGTCGTCCGATCTCCGGCAGCGAACAACTCGTCAACTTCTTCGAGAGGTACATCGCCACCTGCCGCGGGAACGCGATCTGTGGACTGTTGTTCTTCGACTTGAGGTCGCTGACGGTCAGGTTGTAGTAGTTGCTGACCAGCTTCATGATGCTGTCCACGGTCGCGGCCGGCGAAATGGTCGGCATGAAGTCGTGCAGCGTCTCCTTGGCCAGCTCGAGATCGATCGTGCGCCCCGACATCGATGCATAGGCCACGACCTTGTTGAAGGCCCCCTCGAGCTCTCGGACGTTGGAGCCGCAGTTCGAGGCGATGAACAGCGATACGTCGTCGGGCACGGAGACGGGCGAGGTCTCGATCTTCTTGCGCAGGATCGCGACCTTGGTCTCGAGATCCGGCGGCTGCATGTCGGCGATCAGACCCCATTCGAAGCGGGAGCGAAGGCGCTCTTCCAGCGTGGGAATCTCGCGCGGCGGCACGTCGCTGGTGATGACGATCTGCTTCTCGGCATCGTGTAGCGCGTTGAACGTGTGGAAGAACTCCTCCTGGGTTCGTTCCTTGCCGGCGAGGAACTGGATGTCGTCGATCAGCAGCACGTCGACGTTGCGATAGCGCTGCTTGAACTCGAACGTCTTCTCGAAGCGAATCGAGTTGATCAGCTCGTTCATGAACGTCTCGCTGGACAGGTACTGCATGCGCAGCCGGCCCTGCGACGCGATCAGGTTACCGATCGCCTGCATCAGGTGCGTCTTGCCCAGCCCGACACCGCCATAGATGTAGAGCGGGTTGTAGGCGCGCGCGGGCTGCTCGGCGACGGCGGTCGCGGCGGCGTGAGCGAACTGATTACAGGACGAAACCACGAAGGAGTCGAACCTGTACTTGGGATTGAGCTTGGCTCCGGCGACGTCCCCCGGAGTCGGCTGGGCGACCGGACCGGCTGCAGCCGGGTCGGGCTGCTCTTCCGGCAGAAACTCCACGGCGACGCCCGGGCGCTGCAGCTCGCGCAGGGCGTCCTGGATCAGGGCGGAATAGTTGGTCTTGAGCCACTCGGCGAACCAGGCGTTCGGAACGCGCACGCTGACGCTGGCCGCGTCCTCGCCGACGTAGCAGGTGGGTTTGAACCAGGTGCTGAACGAGTGCGAGCTGACCTTGGGCTCGATCCTCCCGAGGACCTTGACCCAGGTGTTGTCCGTGACCACAGATTCCAATTCCTACCCCCGGACTGAAGGAATTAATGGCTTAATCGTCGTAAACCTATTTAAAGATCGCACACCATGCCTATTCGTACACAGGTTTTCCACACCTGTGGATAACACGTGGACGAGCTAAGTATCCGATCTGTGAGGAGTTGGGCGGGCTGGCTGAAACAGGGGCAAAAAGATTATGTAAACTGCGTTCGCCTTGCTCGGTAAGTCGTTTTTTTTGAGGTGGATAGAAACGATGGGGTCGACGATGAATCGACACGAATCCTCAGCCTCGAAAGGCGAACGCCTACCGGAAAGTTTTGATGAACTGGCCCCCGTGCGAAAGGCCGGGCGAGGTTACCATGAGCGGTCGAAGGGAGGCAACAGTTCGGCGGGCCTCTTTCTCCGATTCTTGACACTCCGGGGGCCCTCTCCTACCATACCGGCTCTCAACGGCCGGTCAGGACAACACAAAAGAAGAAGAGATCAATGAAACGCACGTTTCAGCCCAACAATCGCAAGAGGTGCAAGAAGCACGGGTTTCGCGCGCGCATGCGGACCAAGGGAGGGCGACTTGTCCTTGCCCGCCGCCGCCGGAAGGGTCGCAAGCGCATCGCCGTCTAAGACCGATCAGCGGTTTCCTCGTTCTCATCGACTCACGGCTCGCCGCCAATACCTCACGGTCTACGCCGAGGGAAGACGGGTGAGCAGTGCGTCGTTTACGCTGTTCGGCATGCCGAACGACGTCGGCGCTTGTCGCCTGGGAATCACGGCGACCCGCAAGGTCGGAGGCGCGGTCGTGCGCAACCGGATCAAGCGCCGCTTGCGTGACGTGTTCCGCCGCAACTCGTGGGACGCTGCGCCGGGAATCGACGTCGTCGTCAACGCTCGTCGCTCGTTGCTCGAGCGTGAACCCGAAGAACTCAAGCGTGAGTTCACGAGTGCCATGCGTCGCTTGACGCGGAGGATCGAACAGTGGCGACGCGATCGATCCTGATCGGCATCATCCGTTTCTACAAGCGGTACATCTCGCCGTACCTCCCGCCGGCGTGCCGCTATCAACCCAGTTGCTCGGAGTACGCCATGGAGGCCATCGAGGTCCACGGTGTGCTGCGGGGTTCGTACCTGGCCGTGTGCCGACTGGCGCGATGCCACCCGTTTACCAAGGGTGGCTTCGACCCGGTTCCCTGAAGACATCCCATGGAAAAACGACTGATTCTCGCCATTGTTCTGTCCGCCGCGGTGATGATCGGCTGGTGGGCGATCTTTCCGCCGCCCAAGCCCGAGCCGAAGCCCGTCCCGCCGCAGACCGGTGAGGAGGTCGCGCAGCCCGAGCGTGAGCCCGCGGACCGCGCCGAACGCCCGGCGGAGGTCACCCAGGATCCCGGCGCGGAGCCCGAACCGGCGCAGCCGGTCGGCGCGGAGATGCAGGAGCAGATCCGACTCGACAACGGGATCGCCGAGGTCGTGTTCACGAACGAGGGCGGCTCGGTGCTGGCGTGGACGCTGGCCAACTACACCGGCGAGGACGGCAACCGGCTGAACCTGATTCCGGAGTTCGTCGACAACCGGCTGCGCCCGCTGGCGATCGAGATCGACCCGCCGTCGCTGGCCGAGGAGATCAACGCCGCGCTCTTCCGCCACGAGCTCGAGACGGTCTACGGCGACGACGGAGCCGAGGGTCAGAAGGTCAACTTCGAATGGGCCGACGGACGCGGTCTCGAGGTGCGCAAGTCGTTCACCTTCTGGGATCGCGAGTGGCTCGTCGACGTCGAGGTCGAGGTCAACGATCGCGGCCGGCTGCTGCCCGCGCGACTGTCGTGGGGTCCGGGCTTCTCGGCGCGCGGCGGAACCAAGGAAAAGGGCACGCACTACTACAGCGGCAGCGGCGTGTGGAATCGCGACGGGCTCGTCACGCACCTGAAGAAGCGCGGCGCCACGGTCAAGGGTGCCGAGGCGACCGGCGACGTCCGCTGGGCCGGCCTGGAAGATCAGTACTTCGCGGCGCTCGTCGTGCCGAACGAGCAGCCGCTGGTGACCGCGCGCTGGCGCGGCGTCGAGGTGTTGCCGATCGTCGCCCCCGGCGAGGACGAGCCGGACGAGCTGAAGCAGTCGGTCTTCTCGGTCAGCGTGACCGACAGCGGCGCTCAACTCTACGTCGGGCCGAAAGACTACCGCATGCTGGCGCGTGTGGGGCACGAGCTCGAGGGCGTCGTCTGGTTCTCGTCCAACGGCTTCCTGTACCAGATCACGAAGTACCTGTTCTTCGGGTTGCTGTGGATTCACGATCACATCGCCGCCAACTGGGGCCTGGCGATCATCCTGGCCACGCTGATCCTGCGCGTGCTGCTGTTCCCGGTGAACCAGTACTCGATGGTCAGCATGAAACGCGCGCAGCTGCAGATGCAGCGGCTGCAGCCGAAGATCAAGGCGATCAAGGCCAAGTACAAGAAGAAGGACTCGCAGACGCGGGCCAAGGTCAACCAGGAGACGATGGAGCTGTACAAGAGCGAGGGCGTCAACCCGATGGGCGGCATCACGGGTTGCCTTCCGATGCTGGCGCAGTTCCCGATCCTGATCGGCTTCTACAACATGCTGACGGTCGCCATCGAGATTCGCGGCGAGCCGTTCTTCGGCTGGATCCAGGACCTCTCGCGGCAGGATCCGCTGTACATTACGCCACTGCTGATGGGTGTGACGATGTTCGTCCAGCAGAAGATGGCGATGAACAAGGTCAAGGATCCGCAACAGTTGCAGCAACAGCGGATGATGATGTTCATGCCGATCATGTTCACCTTCATCTGCATCCAGATGCCGGCAGGCATGGTGCTGTACTGGTTCATGAACAACATCCTGGGCATCGGTCAGCAGTGGCTGGTGAATCGAACGACGGGCCGGCTGGAGGCCGCGGCCCAGAAGGCATGAAGCGATGACCGACGAGCCGATCTTCGAAGGGAAGGACCTCGAGCAGGCGCTGGCCGCCGCTGCGCAGAAGCTGGGCATTCCCGAGGACGATCTGGACTACAAGATGATGGACACCGGTCGCCGAGGCATCTTCGGCATCGGGGCCAGGAGCGTGCGCATCCGGATCATGCCTCCCCTGCACGAGGAGTTGCCGCAGCCGCCGCAGCCGCCGCAAGCGCTGCAAGCGCCGCAAGCGCCTCCGCCACAGGAACCGCGGCGCCGCAAGTCGGCGGCCCCGGCCCGGGCTGCGAAGGCGGAGGGCGATGCGCAGGCTCGGACCGAGGTCGGAGCGGAGTCCAAGCCGTCGGGACGATCGCGCAATCGCCGTCGCGGCCGTCGCTCGGGTCGCCGCACGCGTTCGGGGGCGGGTTCGCCCGCCGCGATCCAGCCCGAGGCCGCGCCTCGCGAGGCGGAGCGGCCGGCGCGAGAAGAGAACGCGCCGCGCGCCGCCGCCGGCACCGTGCCCGCCGAGCAGCTGCAGAACCTCGAGGAGAAGCTGACGCGCATCCTCGAGTTGATGCAACTCGAGATCGAGACCAAGACCGCGGTCGAGGGCGGCGAGATCTCCATCGAGCTGGAAGGCGACGACGTGAAGCGCCTGACGAACAAGAACGCCGACGGAATGGCGGCGCTGCAGTTCCTGCTGAACCGCATGGCGCGCCGCTCGTGGGACGGCGTCGAGCGCATCCGCGTGTCGGGCAGTCGGCGCAAGCGGCGCGACGCGGATCTGGTCGAGCTGACGCGTGAGGTCGCGCAGCAGGTGACGCAGACCGGCAAATCCAAGCGCCTGCATCCGATGAACGCCTACGAGCGGCGGCTGGTGCACCTGACGGCGCGTGAGATCGACGGCGTGGATTCGCGATCGGAGGGGCGCGGGTCGAAGAAGACCGTGCGCATCTTCAGGCAGGAAGAACAGGCCGGACAGGCAGACTCGTAGGCTCGGACAGACTCCTTTGAACGATCTGAGTGCGACGGTGGTTGCGGTGGCGACGCCTCCGGGGCGGGGAGGCGTGGGCTGCGTGCGCCTGAGCGGCGAGCAGGCGCCGAGTATCGCCGCGCGCCTGTTCCGGCCCGCGCATCGCGAACCCGCGCCGGCGGGACCCCCGACTTTCGGTTGCTTCGTCGATCGCGCCGGCCAGAACCTCGACCACGGCTACCTCGTGTTGTTCCCCGCCGGTGGGTCGTTCACCGGCGAGGCCACGGCCGAGCTGTGGCCTCACGGCGCGCCGGTCGTGCTGGCCGAGCTGGTCTCGGCGGCGATCGAGGCCGGGGCGCGGCCCGCCGAGCCGGGCGAATTCACGTATCGCGCGTTGCGCAACGGGCGGCTGGACCTGGCGCGTGCCGAGGCGGTTCGCGACCTCGTCGCGGCGCGCACGCTGTTCCAGGCGCGCGTGGCGTTCGCGCAGGCCGAGGGCGCGGTCGCCGAGCGGTTGGCCCCGCTGCGCGAGAGTCTGGAGGAGTGGATCGCGCGCGCCGAGGCCGCGGTCGAGTTCGTCGACGAGTCCGAGACGCACCTCCCTCCCGCCGCGTTTCGTGCCGCGATCGATCGGGCGCTGGCGCTGTGCCGCGAGCTGCTCGAGGGCTTTCGCACCGGCCGCGTCGTGCGCGACGGCGCGACGCTGGCCATCGTGGGCCGCCCGAACGCCGGCAAGTCGTCGTTGTTCAACCGTCTGCTGGCGCGCGAGCGCGCGATCGTGACCGAGATCGAGGGCACGACGCGCGACACGCTGGAGGAGTCGATCGACCTCGACGGCATCCCGGCGAGGCTGGTCGACACCGCCGGTTTGCGCGACCGCGCGGATCGCATCGAGCTCGAGGGCGTTCGCCGCGCGCGGCAGGCGCGCGAGGAGGCCGACCTGGTGCTGCTGGTCCTCGACGGTTCCCACGAAGCGGATCCCGAAGACCTCGCGGCCGCGACGGAGGCCGCGGAGGCGGACCCGCGCACCGTCGTCGTCGTCAACAAGTGCGACCTGGAGCTTGCCGCCGGGCGCGATCTTCCGCACCCGCGGGCACTGCGCGTCTCCGCCAAGAGCGGTGCGGGCATCGCCGAGTTGAAGGCGGAGCTGCGTGGGCGGCTGACCGGGGGCGCGGTCGTCGAAGACCCGATCATCACCGACGCGCGACACGCGCGAGCGCTGGAGCGCACGGTCGGGTCGCTGGAGGGCGCGGTGCGGGCCAACGACGCGGGGCTGACCGAGGAGCTGGTGCTGGAGGACCTGCGGCAGGCGATCCACGAGCTGGGAACGATCACCGGGGAGTTCGACGCCGAGCAGCTGTACGACCGTATATTCTCGAAGTTCTGCATCGGAAAGTGATGATGAGCGGGAAGCCATTCGACGTCGTCGTCATCGGCGCGGGCCACGCGGGTTGCGAGGCGGCGCTCGCCGCCGCGCGCGCCGGGGTCTCGACCGCAATGATCACGCTGAAGCGCGACGCCGTGGCGCGCATGTCGTGTAACCCGGCGATCGGCGGCCTGGCCAAGGGTCACCTCGTGCGCGAGATCGATGCGCTCGGCGGGGCGATGGGCCGGCTGGCCGACGCGTGCGGGATCCAGTTCCGGTTGCTCAACCGCAGTCGCGGACCGGCGGTGCGCGGACCCCGGGCGCAGCAGGACAAGGCGCTGTATCACGAGGCGATGCTGGCCGAGGTGTCGGCCTGCCCCGGTCTGACCCTGGTCGAGGGCGAGGCGACGGATCTCGTCGTCGAGGGCGGGCGCGTGGTCGGCGTCCGACTGGGCGACGGTAGCGAGGTCGCCGGGACACGGGTCGTGATGACGACCGGGACGTTCCTGCGCGGGCTGCTGCACGTCGGCCTCGAGCAGACGCCCGGCGGCCGGGTCGGTGAGGCGCCGTCGAACTCGCTGTCCGACGCGCTGCGCGGGTGCGGTTTTCGCATGGGCCGCTTCAAGACCGGGACGCCGCCGCGCCTCGCTCGCGACAGCGTCGACGTCTCGCGTTTCGAGGAGCAGCCGGGGGACGAGCGGCCGACGTTCTTCTCCGACACGACGACCGAGACTCGGCTGCCGCAGATCTCGTGTCACATGGCGTACACCAATCCCGACGTGCACCGGAAGATCACGGACAACCTCGATCGCTCCCCGATGTTCACCGGTGCGATCGACGCAAAGGGGCCGCGCTACTGCCCCTCGATCGAGGACAAGGTCGTGCGTTTCGCGGACCGCGACCGGCACACGCTGTACGTCGAGCCCGAGGGGCTGGCGAGCGACCTGTTGTACGTCAACGGTCTGTCGACCTCGCTGCCGCCCGAGGTGCAGCTGGAGATGCTGCACGCGATCGAGGGATTGCAGGACTGCGAGATGGTTCGTCCGGGATATGCGGTCGAGTACGACTACGTCGACCCGACCGAGCTGTTGCCGACGCTGGAGACGCGCCGCGTATCCGGTCTGTATCTCGCGGGGCAGATCAACGGCACGACGGGCTACGAGGAGGCCGCGGGGCTGGGCCTGATGGCCGGGCTGAACGCAGCGCTTGCCGCGCAGGGGCGCGAGGCGCTGGTGCTGGGGCGCGAGGAGGCGTACCTCGGCGTGCTGGTCGACGACCTCGTCACTCGCGGAACGAGCGAGCCGTACCGCCTGTTCACCTCGCGCGCCGAGTACCGCTTGTTGTTGGGCGTCGATACCGCTTCCTTGCGACTGGCCGAGCACGGGCGGCGCGTCGGTTTGCTGAGCGAGGACCGCGCGAACCGCGCGCGCGATCGTTGGCGCGGGATTAGCCACACCATCGATCGCCTCGAGCGCGAACGCTTCGCGCCGGACAACTCGACGCGCGAGCGCTTCGCCGCCGTCGGCATCTCGATCGAGGTGCCGCTCTCGAGTGCGGACCTGTTGCGTCGCCCCGAGGTCGCACCGGATCTGCTGGCCGGGTTGAGCGACGTGCTGGGGACCGTGAAGGGGGATGACCTTCGCCTGGTTGCTGAGACCATCAAGTACTCCGGATACGTCGAGCGTCAACGCCGCGAGGCCGAGCGAATGTCGCGCGCAGGGTCGCGCAGAATCCCCGACAGCTTCAGCTATTCCGGCCTCGCGGGACTGTCGAACGAACTGGCCGAGAAGCTCGAGGCGGTGCGTCCCGAGAGCCTCGGGCGCGCGTCGCGCATCTGTGGAATGACGCCGGCGGCGCTGGCGTTGCTGGCCGTGTACCTCGAGCGTCACGCCGAAGGTCGACGCGCGTGAGCGCGGGCGCCGATCCTTTCTCCGGCTTCGAGCTCGAGCGACGCATCGTCGAGCGCGCGTCGCGTTGCTCGCTGACGCTGCACCCTTCCCAGGTTGATGCGATCGCGTCGCACGCTCGCGCCGTGTTGAGTGAGAACCCGCTGCTGCACCTGACCTCGATCACCGATCCCGACGAGTTTCTCGAGCGGCACATCGGCGAGTCGTTCGAGGGCGCGGCGATGATCGACCCCGACGTCGAGGGCGTGCTGATCGATCTCGGCAGCGGCAACGGTTACCCCGGCCTGCCCCTGTCTGCGGCTCGTCCGGGACTGCGCCCCGTTCTGCTCGACGCGTCCGCGCGCAAGTCCGAGTTCCTGCAGACGGTCGTTGCGCGATCGTTTCCCGACGCGGAGGCCGTCGAGCGTCACGTGCAGCGCGCGCTCGACCTCGAGGAGTTCGGTCCCGTTCGTGTGCTGCTCAATCGCGCGATGGGAGGCTGGGAACGACTCGTCCCGAAGCTGGCCCGCGCCCTCTCGCCGGACGGCGACATCCTCCTCTGGGCCGGAGCCTCCGTCCCGGAGGTAGCAGGCCGGGCCGCCTGGAAGACGCTGAAGATCGAAGGAAAGCGACCGATCCCGGGCCGAAACAGCTCCTGGATCTGGCATTTCCGCCGAAACTAGCGACCAATCTCCCAAAACTCGCCTCACCCCCGACCCCTCCCAGGTTGATGAAACGCGCGTCCTCCGCGTCCTCCGACCCGACCCAGGTTGATTCTCGGTGACTGATCGTCGTACGCTGGACGGCAAGATCCGTCGGGAGAATCGTCATGCGCCGAACGAACTGGCTGCCGTTGATCCTCGCACTTGCCGCTGTTCTTTCGCCGATCCTCGCATCCGAGGTTGACGAGGGCTCGGTGTCCGAGTCGGCGTCGAAGTCTCTTTCGTTCGGTGTTTCTCGGTCTATTCGTGAACCGGAACCGCGACCCAGCATCGCGCGCGGGAAGATCTACCTCGGACTCGATCTCGAGGTCGGCGACACGGAGTCGGTCGTCGAGCCGCTCAACGTCGAGGAGTTCATCAAGCCGGAGGAGACGGAGACGGTCCCGCTTTCGGTGCTGCCGCGCCGGTACCGAGGAATGGGTCGACGCGGGACGCGTCCACTTCGTTCCGAGGTGCGTCCGTTGTCTCTCGGCGGAGAGGTGGGCGGCACCCGCGTGAAAGACGGGGCGTCGTTCGAGTTCCTCGCGCAGCCGGTCGTCGCCGGATCGTGCGCGATCTTCTAACCCTCGCGCCGACCAATATGTCGGCACATATGCAAATCACTGAAAACAAGAGACTTGCCGTCGTGTTCCACGTGGAACATCAAACGAGCCTCGGCCTTCGGAGTTCGCGGCACGTGTGATAAGTTACGCCGTGCCGAAGGGGAGCGAATCGAGTCCGACTCGCTGCCGTGTGCACGGACTGGCAAAAAAGCCCAGAAAAACAAGTACTGTGACTCGTTCTGGAGGGTACGCGAGTGGGCCGCGTGATCGCGATCGTCAACCAAAAAGGGGGCGTGGGGAAGACCACGACCGCCGTCAACCTGACCGCCGCACTGGCCATTGCCGAACGAACCACGTTGCTCGTCGATTCGGACCCGCAGGCGAACTCGACCCGAGCGCTGGGATTCCCGGAAGATCCGGAGCGGGCCTCGCTGTACGACGCGTTGGTGGACGGGGTCACGCTGGACGACCTGACGCTGACCTGTGAGGAGTTGCCCCACCTGCGCCTGGTCCCTTCGGACCGCAACCTCGTGGGCGCCGAGGTCGAGCTGGTCAGCCAGGAAGAGCGCGAGTACCGCCTGCGCAAGCTGCTCGAGCCGGTGCGCGAGCGCTACGACCACACCTTCATCGACTGTCCCCCGTCCCTCGGCATGTTGACGCTGAACTCCCTGGCGGCGGCGGACGCCGTGCTGATCCCCGTACAGTGCGAATACCTGGCGCTCGAGGGGATCACGCAGTTGATGGACACCATCGAGCGCGTACGAGGTGCTCTCAACCCCGACCTCGCCATTGGCGGAGTGCTGCTGACGATGCACGACGAGAGGACCAACCTGTCGCGGCAAGTCATCGACGAGGTCCGCGGGGTATTCAAGGACCAGGTCTACGAGACCGTGATTCCGCGCAACATCCGGCTCGGCGAGGCTCCGAGCCACGGACAGGCGATCTTCCTCTACGACATTCGCTCGAAGGGAGCAGACGCGTACTTCGAGCTGGCCAAGGAGTTCCTGGAGCATGAAGAGAAAGGCGTTGGGCAAGGGGCTTAGCAGTCTGATCCCCCAGGCTCCCCCGCGGACGAAACCCTCACCGACGAAGAAGACGCCCGGCGTCGGCGACGGCATCCTGCGACTCGACACGGACAAGATCCGGCCCAACCGGGGCCAGCCCCGGCAGGACTTCGATCAGGAGGCGCTCGAGGAGCTCGCGGGCTCCCTCAAGCGGGACGGCGTGCTCCAGCCCGTCCTGGTGCGTCCGCTGGGCGGCGACGAGTATGAGTTGATCGCCGGCGAACGACGCTGGCGCGCGGCGCAGCTCGCCGGGCTCTTGAAGGTACCGGCGATCGTTCGTGAGACCCCCGACGAGCAGTTGCTGGAGATCGCGCTGATCGAGAACATCCAGCGCGAGGAACTCAACGCGATCGAGGAAGCTCGAGCCTACCAGACGCTGATCGACGACCACGGACTGACGCAGCAGGAGCTGGCCGACCGCGTGGGCAAGCGACGCACGACGATCACGAACGCGCTCCGTCTGCTGAACCTCCCCCTCGCTGTTCAGGATCTCGTCCGCGACGGTCTGCTCACGTCCGGCCACGCCAAGGCGATCGCCGCCATCACGAACACCGAGCGGCAGGTCGCGTTGGCCAAGCGTGCGGTCGATGATGGGCTCTCGGTTCGCGACCTCGAAGCCCAGGCCGGCCGGGCCGCCAAGGCGGCCACAGCCAAGCAGCAGGCCCCGGCCCGCGACCCCAACGTCGTGGCTGCCGAGGAGCGGCTGGAGCAGAGCCTGGGCACCAAGGTGCGCATCCTTCCCGGGCGCCGGGGTGGGCGGGTCGAGGTCCATTACTACAGCGAGGAAGAGCTGGACCGCGTGTTCCAGATCATGGTTTCCGGGGCGCGCGCCTAGATCGACTGGCCGACTGCAATGTCGGCGGCCGACGTTCGTGTCGGCCCATACTCTTGCGCCGACGTTTCCGTCGGCGACGCAGTTTCGGCATATGCCGGCCACGGGCACGCTCGAGTCGAGGTTTCGCGGTGTTTCTGAGAGGAGCCCCCGGGTGGCGGCCCCCCGGACCCCCCGCTACCGCACTGCACGACGCCGGCAGACCGACGTCGCTCCGTTTGCTCTTGGTTCTCTCGGAACGAGATGGGGTCGATACTGCTCGTTCGATCCCCGGGCCGCGAATCTGCGATACGAGCGGACCTGTCCGGTTCTCCGATCTGAGAGAGTCAAGACCAAACGGAACGATGGCCGTCTGCGGCCGTCGTGGAGTGCGGTAGCGGGGGGTCCGGGGGGCCGCCACCCGGGGGCTCCTCTCAGCAACACCGCGAAACCCCGACGCGAGCGCGCCCGGCGACAAGCTGCGCACCACGCGGAGCGCAAAGACGCCCGCCGACAATGCAGTCGGCGCCACGTCTTGGGCCGACACTTCTGTCGGCACGCTGAATGGGTTTTCCCCGTCCGAAACCGAATGCGCCACCTCCGCCTGGCTCGACCACGGGCTCACGCATCCGGCTACCGATGACGGTCCCACGCACCAAGGTGGCCCACCGGTCCTCACCGGAGCGACGTCCCCGAATCAACCTGGGACGGACTCGAGGACGGGTCCCCCGGCACGGCCGAGCTCCGTCCCTGCCGGACACTCACCTGGTCACGGGAGCGGACTCCGACCGACTCGTCGTCGGCTCGGGGGCGCCCCACAGGTCCGGCCGAGGTCGTCCACGAAGAGGCACGAATCAACCTGGGTCGGGTAGTCGGTCGGGTAATGCGACGGTACTCGAACGCCGCGGGGCCAGAAAATCGATCGGGGTGTGCCGACCGAGTTGTCGGCAGTCAAAGTGCGCCGACACTCTGGTCGGCCCTACTCAGGGACCAGGCGTGGACACGCTCCACTCGACGGTCCAGCCGAACAGGGTGGCCACCGGAATGTCGTCGATCATCCCGGGTACGAAGCGGCGGTTTCGAATGGCCTGCAACGCACTCTCCTCGAACCCGAGGCCGGCTGGGTTGACGTGGGCCACGCAGGCGTCGACGACGTTCCCCTCCGGTGTGATCAGCGCTTGCACGACCACCAGCCCGGAAGCCCTCACCTGGGCCGCCTGCCGAGGGTAGGACGGCGAGGGCTTGTCGAGCGCCCTGGGCGGAACCAACCCCTCGTCTCCGATCCGGTGCAGGTCCACCACCCCGTCGACCGCCAGGCAGGGGTGCGGCGGCAGGTAGGCCAGCACTCCCCCGGCGGCGTCGAAGACCAGCAAACGGAGGTGGTCCCCCACGAGCAGCTTCTGCACTCGCACGTCCCCGGTCCTCATCCAAGGGCCGAGCCGTCGAATGGCGCCCGGCTCGTGCGCCACCGGACGGACGTAGCTGCGAAGTTGCTTGTTGAACGCCTTCGGATTGACCGCGGAGGTCGCCGAGCAGAGGCCCCTCGAGGCGAGGCCGTAGCGCTCGAACTCGGCGGGGCATTCGATCCGCTCGTCGCCGATCAGGTCCAGGATCTGCAGTCCGACGAGCCGCGGAGAGACCTCGGGCCTCCGCGCGTCGGCAAACGTGGAGTACCCCACGCCCAGCGCCAGGCAGACCCCGACCAGACGCACCCAATCCCCGAGCCTCGAGTCAATCGACCGCCCCATCGTGATTCGAGTCTACTCCCGGAACGGCCGGACCGGCAGTCCGTTTCTTGCAGGTGGGTTCCGGACCCGCAACCTCGATGACGCCTAGGCCGATCCGTCCGGCCCCACTCGATGCGGCCGCTCGCCGACCGGCCAACGCCCCGCGGCGAGGAACCAGACCAGCGCGGGGACGACCAGCGACACCGCCATCCAGCGAACCAGCGCTCGCAGGTCGGCCCCGGGCTC
>JAAELQ010000318.1 GCA_024226515.1 bacterium | reverse complement strand
GGGCAGGGGTTCATCGAGGCGACCAGCGTGAAGCGAGCCGGGAACGCCGCGCTACCGTGAACGCGCGAGACGAGGATCACCCCGTCCTCGATCGGTTGGCGCAGCGCCTCGAGCACGTCCCGTCGGAACTCGATCAGCTCGTCGAGGTACAGCACGCCGTGGGTCGCCAGCGAGACCTCGCCGGGGCGCAACTGTCTTCCGCCTCCGGTCATGCCCGCGAGCGACACGCCGTGATGCGGCGCGCGAAACGGACGAGCCAGCACGGGTCCGCTGGACAGCCCGGCCGCGCTCCAGACCCGCGTCGCGTCCAGCGACTCGTCGACGCTCATCGGCGGCAGGATGCCCGGCATGCGACGCGCCAGCATCGTCTTGCCCGAGCCCGGCGCCCCGCACAGCAACAGATGGTGGCCGCCGGCCGCCGCGATCTCCAGCGCGCGGCGCGCGCTCGGCTGGCCGCGCACCTCGCGCAGGTCGGGGCCATGCGTCCCCTGCGCGACCTCGTTCAGGCGTCGTGACAGGTCCGTGCCGCGGCGCGGCGCCGGGCGCTCACCGGGGGCGCCGAACGCGGCGACGTCCGCCAGCGTCCCCACGGGAGCCACCTCGATCCCGTCGACCAGCGACGCCTCCTCGAAGTTGGCCGGCGGCACGAGCAGCAATCGTCGTCCGGCCTCACGCGCGGCGAGCGCGATCGACACAACGCCGCGCACCGCGCGGACCGAGCCGTCGAGCGCCAGTTCCCCGACCATGGCGACGGCGCCCTTCACCGGCGGCAGCTGTTCGTCCGCGTTGAGCAACGCCACCGCGATCGGCAGGTCGAGCGACGCGCCCTGCTTGCGCACGTCCGCCGGCGCGAGGTTGATGACGACGCGATTCGGAGGCAGGCGGAAGCCCGCGTTCTTCAACGCGGAGCGGATGCGGTCGATGCCCTCACGCACCGCCGAGTCGGGCAGGCCGACCGCGGCGATCGTCGGCAGACCTCCGGCCAGATCCACCTCGACGTCGATCAGGCGAGCCTCGACACCGAACAGTTGCGCACCGGTCGTGCGACCGAGCATGGCGTTTCCCTTCCGGGAGGCGCCGGGACCTGGAGAATCAGTCGGCCGCCGCGATACGCAGGCGTTTGCCGGGATACAGCGTCGTGTTGCGCGAGATGCTGTTCAACTCGCAGAGTTGGTCCACCGTCGTGTTGTAGCGCGACGCGATGCGCCACAGGCTGTCGCCGCGGCGCACGGTGTGCGTCGCCGGCCGGTTGGACGCGGTCCTGGTCGACCGCTCGCCCGTGGCGATGCGCCGCGCCTGGTTGGTCGAGCGCACGCCCGGCACGACCGTCAGCCGCTTGCCGATGCTGAGCGTCGAGTTGACGTGAATGCCGCTGGCCGCCGCGATGGCGGCCGGCGTCGTGCGGTAGCGCCGCGAGATACTCCACAGGTTGTCGCCGCGACGAACGCGATAGGTGAACGGGTCTCCCGCGACGGCGTTGGCCGTCTCGGCCGCGGCCGCGTAGCTGGCGTAGTCCGATGACGCCGCGGTCGGGATGACCAGCAGCTGGCCCGGACGGATCAGCGTGCGGCGCCCCATGCTGTTCGAGTCCTGGATCGCGCGCACGGAGACGCCGTAGGCGCGCGAGATCTCGTACAACGTGTCGCCGCCCTCGACGCGATGGCGCGCGTACAGCACGCGCTCGCTGCGCGGCACCTTCTTCAACTCCGCGAGCGTCTGCTCGCCGGCGCCGAGCGGCACGCGCACGTCCGTCTTCCCGTTCGGCGGCGTCTGCATGCGGCGCAGCGCGGGGTTCAGCTGCTTCAGCGTGGCGGTGTCGGTACCGGCGCACTTGGCCAGCACGCGCAGGTCGACCGGCCCCTCGACCTCGACCGACTCGTAGCGCTGCAGCGGTTCCGGCTCGTAGTCGAAGCCGTACTTCTCCGGCTGCTTGGAGATCAGGATCGTGGCCAGGATCGCCGGCACGTGGTTCTTCGTCTCGCGCCGGATGTAACGCGTCTTGGCGATGCCCCAGAAGTCGTTCTTGCCGCTGCGCCGGAGCGCGCGGCGGATCTTGCCCTCGCCCGCGTTGTAAGCGGCCAGCACGAGGTACCAGTCGCCGAAGTCTCGATACAGCTTGTTCAGGTAGGCCGCCGAGGCGCGTGCGGATTTTTCCGGATCGGCGCGCTCGTCGACCCAGTAGTCGACGCGCAGGCCGTAAACGCGCGCGGTCGAGGCCATGAACTGGAAGATGCCGCGGGCGCGGGCGCGCGAATAGGCGGTCGTCTTGTAGCCGCTCTCGACGTGCGCCATGTAGATCAGGTCCAGCGGCAGGCCGGCCTCGGTGTAGATCTCGCGGAACATCGGCAGGTAGCGCCCGGAACGCTCCAGCGAGGACTTGAACCAAGTCTGCTGCCGGTTGGTGTAGTAGTCGACGAAGGCGGTCACCTTGTCGTTGACCACCATCGGAATGTCGAAGGTCGGCGCCGCATCTTGTACCTGCACCCGGGCGGCCTCGGCCTGCTCGGGAGTGATCTCGGGCGTGACGCTGGCCAGGTCGTCCAGCGGCGACTCGGAGAACGCCTCGCCGGGATAGACGGCTTCGAACGGGAACTCCTCGAGGTCGGTGAAGCCCTCGGCCTCGCGCCGCTCGTGGGCGTTCGGTGTCGCCTCCTCGTCTGGCACCAGCTGCACCAGGAGCCGGCCCGACTCGGCCTCGGGAGAAACCTCGGGCTCGACGGGAGCGGCCTGCGCGGCGCCGGGCGCGCCGGGCGCGTCGACCGCCGCGACGACGTCCGCCGGCTCGGCGGGTTCGTCACGCCGAAAGAGCGAGCACCCGCTGGTCAGGACGAGAACGACGGCCAGTAGGCCCGGAAAAAGAAGCGTTCTGGGCCGGAAACGGCCGCAGCCAACCATAGTGGATCCTTTCCCCCCAAACCCTGAGCTAAAGTAGACCCGTGGCCGCGGGCCGAAGCCCGAAGCAAGGGCAAATATAGGATTGGGGGTGAAGCGGTGTCAACCGTAGGTTTCCCGGGAAACGGTTGACGTTTCGCCTACTTTCGCCTAACCTGCAGGTCGCCGGTCCCGGGGAGGTTTTCTCCCCTCAGCCCAACCAGGAGACGTCGATGCAGCCCGAATCGAAAGACAAGCTCAAGGCCGCGGATCTCGCAATTACCCAGATCGAGCGCCAGTTCGGCAAGGGATCGATCATGAAGCTCGGGGACCGGCAGGGCCACGATATCCCGGCCATCTCGACCTCGTCGCTGTCGGTGGACTACGCCCTGGGCGTGGGCGGCGTGCCGCGGGGCCGCGTGATCGAGGTCTTCGGACCGGAGTCGTCCGGTAAGACGACCCTGGCCCTGCACATCGTGGCCGAGGCCCAGCGCAAGGGCGGCCTGGCGGCCTTCGTGGACGCCGAGCACGCCCTCGATCCCGAGTACGCCGGCAAGCTGGGCGTGGACGTCGACAATCTGATGGTCTCGCAGCCCGATTCGGGCGAGCAGGCGCTGGAGATCACCGAGATCCTGATCCGCTCGGGCGCTCTCGACGCCGTCGTGGTCGACTCCGTCGCCGCCCTGGTGCCCAAGGCCGAGCTGGACGGCGAGATGGGCGACTCCCACGTCGGCCTGCAGGCCCGCCTGATGTCGCAGGCCCTGCGCAAGCTGACCGGCATCGTCGCCAAGAGCAAGACGACCCTGGTCTTCATCAACCAGATTCGCGAGAAGATCGGCGTCATGTTCGGCAGCCCCGAGACGACGACCGGCGGCCGCGCGCTGAAGTTCTACTCCACGATGCGTCTCGACATCCGCCGCATCGGCGCGATCAAGAGCGGCGAGGAGACGATCGGCAACCGCACCAAGCTGAAGGTCGTCAAGAACAAGGTGGCCCCACCGTTCCGCCTCGCGGAGTTCGACATCCTCTACGGTCAGGGAATCTCGCGCGAGGGCGACCTGATCGAGCTGGGCGTGGCGCACAAGATCATCGACAAGTCCGGCTCCTGGTTCTCCTACGGCAAGCTGCGCCTGGGCCAGGGCCGCGAGAACACGCGCCTGTTCCTGCGCGACAACGAGGACCTGGCGCAAGAGATCGACGCCAAGATCCGCGCCGAGCTGAACATGACCCCGCCGGCCGCGGGCGACGCCAAGCCCGAGGAGGCCGAGGACAAGCCGGCCGCAGCGCCCGCCCCGACCGTGACCCCGGCGCCCGCCGGAGGCCGCGGCAAGGCTCCGCGCGCCCCGGTCGCTTGACCTTTCTCCGGACGAGTGTCTATATTCTGCGCTCGTCCGGACCCGTATGGCTCGGTAGCTCAGTTGGTAGAGCGAGGGATTGAAAATCCCTGCGTCGTTGGTTCAATTCCGACCCGAGCCACCATACGTCGATTCTCCCGGACGGTCCCCCGCCCCGGCCTCCCGGCATTTCTGCGTGTTGACTCCGGTCTCGGCCGAGCGTATCGTTAGAACATCGTAAGAACGTGCCGAGATGCTGAAACAACTACAAAAGATCGGCAATAGCCGCGGTCTCGTACTCGACAAAGCTCTCCTCAAGCTGCTCAAGATCGAAGGAGACGACATGGTCGAGATCGTTCCCCGCAAGGACGGGCTGTTGATCCGCAGGGTCGACAGGGAGGCTGCCTACGAGTCCGTCTCGGCGCGACACCGCAAGTCTCTCGACAAGCTCGGAAAATAGACCATCGAACCGCTGTTCCTGAGCGTGGAGGACATCCTCTACGTTCACCGGCGTGAGGTCGATCGGTCGGGTGGCGACCCGGGGATTCGGGACGCCGAGGCTCTCGTGGCTGCCGTCGCCGCGCCTGCGGTAACGCACGGCGGCGAGTATCTCCTCGACCTATTCGATATGGCCGCGACGTATGTCGTCGCGATCGCCGTTCGTCAACCTTTCTTCGACGGCAACAAGCGGGCCGCTACCGCGTCCGCGCTCACCTTCCTCTATCTGAACGGCTACGAAGTCACCGAACGTCACTCCGAGGAACTGGCCGATGCTGTCCTGGCTCTGCTCGCAAAGCGAATGGACCGCGAGGACCTCGGCGGGTGGTTCCGCGAGCGCGCGACTGGCCGCGGCCACAACGCATGACCCGAGCCGCCACACGCGGGACTACGCGGGGCAGTCCCCCGCCACGCGGCCACCGAGAGCGTGATGGCACCTCTGAGCGGATAGCCGCAGACGCTGCGACTGAGGGGCAACCCCTCGACCGCGAGTCGGCCGACCACTGTCATCCGCTCGCATCGCGACGGGCGATCGCCCGCTGCAGCCGCTCGCGGTGCGCCCCGACCGCAGGCTGCAGCTCAATCAGCCGTCGATAGAGGCCGATCGCTTCCTCCAACCTGCCGTTCGCTTCCAGCACCCGCGCGAGGTTGTACAGCACCTCGGCGTCGCGCGGCAGCAGGCGCGCCGCCTCGTCCAGGTCGAGGGCGGCACGGACGCGGTCGCCGGTGCGGGCCCGCGCCACCCCCAGCGCGTTCCAGGCCCGGCCGTTCGCCGGGCTGCGTTGCGTCAGCGCCTCCAGCTCGGCGATGGCGGCCCCCGTCTGCCCCTCACGCCCCAGCGCCAGCCCCAACTCGAGCGCGGCGTCCTCGTGCTCGCGGTTCGCCTCGAGCGCGGCGCGTAGCTGCTCGATCGCCTCCGGGTCGCGCCCGCCGCGCGCCAGGGCGTAGCCGTAGGCGTAGCGGCCGTAGGCGGACTGCGGGTTGCTCGCGACGCTCGCCGACCACAGCGAGAGCGCGTTGTTGAAGTCGGGAACCCGCGCGCGGGTCTGGTAGCCCATCAACAACGTCAGGGCCGCGGCGACGGTCCAGACGACGCGCGCGCGACCGGCCTCCCGCCCGATGTGGACCAGCGCGGCCGCGCCGACGAGCGCGGCACCGGCCATCGCCGGGTAGGCCCGATTGTCGAGGATCGCCATCGACATCGGCACCAGGCCCAGGACGGGCAACAACAGAATGACGAACCACGCCAGGCCGAACGTTGCGGTGTGCGAACGCCGGACCAGCACCAGCGTCGAGGCGAAGGCGAGCACGACCGCGACGGCACCCCAGAACGACGCGCTCGACGGGTCGATCATGCGTTCGTGAAACGGGGCCGGCGCGGGGCCGAGAGGCAGCACGGCGTTACGCACGTAGTACGCGAACGACGCGACGCTGTGCAGCACGCGCGACGGCAGCGAGATCGCCGTGGCGGTTGTCGACGGGTCGAACAGCATCCGGCGTAGCAGGAGGTAACCGATCCCGACGAGCGCCAGCGGGACGTAGAGCCTCGCGCGCGTCGCGAGCGGCGGCGCGTCCCGCGACCCGAGCGTCGCGTCGTACGCCAGCAGCAGCAGCGGCAGCACGATGCCGATCTCCTTCGCCGCCAGGGCGACGACGTACAGCGCCGCGACGCCCACGCCGAGCGCGACGCGGCGTCCGCCGGAACTACGGGCCCACGCGCGGTGCGCGTGAAACGCGAGGATCAACGGCGCCAGCAGCAGCATGTCGTTGCGGCCGGTGATCCAGGCCACGGCTTGCACCTGCAGCGGGTGCGCGGCGAACAGCAACGCACCGAACGTCGCCGGCAGCCGCGCATTCGTCAGGGCGAACAGAAGGCTCCAGACGAGCGCGACGTTCAGCGCGTGAAGCCAGACGTTGGTTCTATGGAAAGCGCGGGGGTCGAGTCCATACCGTACGTGATCCAGCACGTACGAGGCGGTCAGCAGCGGGCGGAAGTAATTGTGATGCTTCCCGACCCGGCTCCGCGCGCGAAACGCGTCGGCGACGTCGCTCCACTCGTCGATCGACGCCTCGTCGGCCACGATCAGCGTGTTGTCGTCCCAGACGAATCCACCGTCGAGCGACGGCCAGAACAGGACGACGGCGGCGACGGCGCACACCAGCGGAAGCAGAATCCGCCCGCTTCGCGGACTCACGGCGCAGCGTCAGACGCCGGGCCCCGAGGGCCGGATCGCGTCCGCGTCGGGCTTGGCCACCGCGCGGTAGAGACCGTAGAGTACGACGGCGGCGCACCAGATGCAGAACACCACCCAGGCCTGAAAGCCGTCGATCAGCCAGCCGGTCGCCGCGGACGTCGTTTCGGTCATCTTCGCCTCCGAATCTGCTCGATGCGCATCCTAGCCGAATTCGCGCAACGCCTCGACCGCCTCGGCCAGCTCGGCCGTCTTGCGCCCCGGCTTGCCGCCCCGGATCGGTCGGCCGTCGACGGAGACCAGCGGGCGCAGGCCGCGCAGGCTGGAGGTCAGGAACGCCTCGTCCGCGTGCCGCAGCCGCGGCAGGCGCAGCTTGCCCTCGTGCACGGCCCAGCCGGCCGAACGAGCCGCCTGCAGCACCAGGCCGCGGACCGTGCCCGGCAGGAGGCCGTCGCGCACCGCGGGCGTGAACAGTCGCCCGTGGCGGATGACGAACAGGTTGCTGATGCAGCCCTCGGCGAGGTGGTTGCGCGTGTTCAGCCACAGGCCCTCGTCGGCGCCGCGCTCGCGGGCGTACTCCTGCGCGTAGACGTTCGCTGCGTAGCTCAGCGTCTTCAGGCCCGACAGCGGGTCGGCCGGGTTGCGCCTCCAGGGTAAGACGACCGCGCTGCTCGGCCGTCCGATCTGCGCCGCGTCGAACGTGCCGCTGAACAGGGCGTGACGCTCGCGCGTCGCGACGATCTTGATCCAGGCGTACGGCCGCGGGGCGGACTGGGCGGCCTCGGCCAGCGTCGCGCGCATGCGCTCGAGCTCGGGCAACTCGATGCCGAGCACGCGCGCGCCGTCGTACAACCGCTCGAGGTGCGCCGTCGCGTCCACAGCCCGGCCGGCGCGCGCGGCGATCGTCTCGAACAGACCGAGGCCCGCCAGGAATGCCGGGTCGCTGAACGGCACCTGCAGCTCGGACACGGTCGTCTTCTTGCCGTCGAGCCACGCCGGTGCGTCGGCCGTGGGCCGCCTCATCGCGCCTCCTCGGGGTCGAAGCCCAACGCCGCGGTCCAGGCTCGCGCCTTGTGATTCGATTCTCTCCATTCCGCCTCCGGGTCCGAGTCGGCGACGACTCCCCCGCCGGCGCCGACGAACGCGCGCCCGTTCGCGAACAGCGCCGTGCGAATCAGGATGCTCGACTCGACGCTGCCGTCGTCGCCGAACCAGAACAGGCCACCGGTGAAGAAGTTCCGGCGCACCGGCTCCAGCTCGTCGAGGATCTGCATCGCGCGGATCTTCGGCGCGCCGGTGATCGACCCGCCCGGGAACGTCGCGCGCAGCAGCTCGGCGACGCCGACGTCGTCGCGCAGCCTGCCCGCGACGCGCGCCATCAGGTGGTGCACCGTGGGATAGCTGCGCAGCTCGTTCAGCTGCGGCACCTCGACCGTGCCGGTGCGGCAGACGCGCCCCAGGTCGTTGCGTTCGAGGTCGACGATCATCAGCAGCTCGGCGCGGTCCTTCGCCGACGTCATCAGCTGCCGGGCGGCGTCGCGGTCCTTCGCGTCCGAGGCGAGGTCGCGCGGACGCGTGCCCTTGATCGGCAGCGTCTCGATATGGTCCGGAGCCACGACGCGCAGGAAGGTCTCGGGCGAGGCCGAGGCCAGCGCGAACTCGTGCGTCGCGAGGAACGCCGAGCGCGGCGCGGGCTTCGCGCGCAGCAGGTCGCGGTACAGCGTCAGCTCGTCGCCGCGGTAGTCCACCGCGAAGCGCTGGCTGAGGTTGGCCTGGTAGATGTCGCCGGCCGCGATGTGCTGCCGCACGTGTGCGACGCGTTCGAGGTACAGCTCGCGCGGGAGACTCGTCACGGGCGCTCCCGCGGCGCGCGCGGCGTCGTGCGACTCCGCGTCGGCGCCGTCGATCTCATCCAGTCTCTCGGCCCAGCGATCGAGCGCGCCGTCGCGCACGGTCAACCGGGCGACTCCCCCGCCCTCGAAGCGCAGCGAGCGGTCGACCTCGAACGCGACCAGGTCGGGCAGGTTCTCGTCGCGCGCGCGCGCATCGTTGCGCGGGAAGAGGTCGTAGCCGGCCAGCACCGCGACTCCGGTCTCCGGCGCGCCGCCCGCGGCGCGGCGACGGTCGATGACGCGCTCGAGCGAGCCCAGCGCGTCCCCCGTCGCGGCCCTGCGTGCCGGATGCTCCAGCAGCGGCCGCGGGTGCAGGGCCACCAGCGGGCCGACGCTCCAGCGGTCGTCGAACGCCCCCTGTCCGTCGAGCAGCAGCGCCTCTGCGCGCTCTGCGCGCAGCGCGGCGCACACCGCGCCTGGCGACGACGCGATCTTCAAACGGCGCTGTGAGGTGGCGGCCCGCATGGGCATCTCCGGCAGCTAAGACGCAGCATTATGCACGCGCCCGCCCTGGCGTCGAGGTTGGCGAGCGACCGACGCGGCCCGCAATGCAGCGATCCGAAGAGAACAAGGACCAAACGGAACGATGGCCGTCTGCGGCCGTCGTGGAGTGCGGTAGCGGGGGTCCGGGGGCAGTAGCCCCCGGGGGGTTCCGAGAACCTCGATCAGTACTTGCGGATGACGCCGACGACGACGCCCTGGATCTGGACCCGGTCGGCGGGCACGACGATCGGATCGATGGTCGGGTTGGCCGGCTCGAGGCGTACGTGCGGCCCCTCGCGGAAAAACTTCTTCAGTGTGGCCTCGCTGCCCTCGATCAGCGCCACGACGGTCTCACCCTCTGAGACCTGATCGCGTCCCTCGATGACGACGAAGTCGCCGTCGCGGATCTGCTCGTTGATCATCGAGTCGCCCTCGACCTTGAGCACATAGCTACGGTCGGCGTTGCGGACCATGTCCTCCGGGACGGTGATGCTCTCGGTGCCCTGCACGGCCTCCAGCGGCTGGCCCGCCGCGATCGTCCCGGCGAGGCACAGCTGCGCCACCCCACCGTGGTCGTCGTTGCCGACCAGCTCGATCGAGCGGTTCTGGTTCCACGCGCGGCGAACGAAGCCCTTCTGCACGAGGTGCGAGACGTGCTTGTGCACCGTGGCCACCGACGACAGACCCAGCCGACCGCCGATCTCCTCGAGGCTGGGCGAATAGCCGTGGAGCTCCACGAACTCGCGGATGACGTCCAGCACCTCTCGTTGGCGTCGCGTCAGGGCCATCGGAACACCTCCTTAGGGCCACACTAGGCGAAAGATCCGCGAAAGTCAACACCCGCTACGCGGAGCCGGCGGCCCCCGGGTCGCGCGCATGGATGTTGAGGATCGCGTGGGCGGCCGCGATCGCGACGTATGGGTTCTCGCTGGCCAGCAGCGGCTGCAGCGACTCGACGGCGTCCCAGGCCCCCAGGCGCGCCAGGCCGTCGAGCGCCAGCGTGGAGACCTCGTAGTTCGCCACGGAGGACAGGTCGAGGTACAGGTTCGCCAGGGCGTCGGACTCGCGCTCGGACAGGGCGTGCAGCGCCGCGATCTGAACCGCCCCCTCGGCGTCCCGCGCCAGCACCTCCAGCAGAGGCACCGCCTCGGCCGCGTGAATCTCGCTCAGCTGCTCGGCGACGTTGCGCCGGACGGTCGGGTCCTCGTGAGTCGACAGCGGCTCCAGCACGGCCATGCCCGCGGCGCCGTCCCCCAGGCGCCACAGCGCGGCGCCGGCAAAGACGCGAACCAGCGGTTCGTCGTGGGCGCCCTGCTTCTCGAGGCGCGCGGCGACGGAGGCGTTGCCGACGGCCCCCAGGGCCTCGAGTGTCGTGAACACCAGCCCCTGGGTGTTGGTGAAGCGCGCGATCTTCTCCGCGACGGCGGGATCGCCGGTCAGGCCCAGCGCGCGAATCGCCCCCTGCCGTTCCGCGCCGCGCTCGCGCTCGAAACCCTCGAGCAGCAGCGCGGTGGCCCAGGGCCGGCTCAGTTGCCCCAGGACCGCGTACGCCTCGTCGCGCAGTTCGGACGAGTCCGACTCCATCCGACGGCGTAGAACGCCGGTCAGCAACTCCTGCTCGCCCGCGCCGGCCAGCAAGACGACCGCGTCGAGATCCAGCGTGCCGGTCGTCTCCGCGATGTGCCCCTTGACGAACTCCAGCGCCTCCGCGTCGCCGTTCGCCGCCAACAGGACGGCCGCGTCGCGCTGCACCGCCCCGCCGCGCTCGCGGAACAGAGTCTGCAGTGCGGTCACGGCGTCCGCGGACAGCGGTTCGTCGAGTGCCTCCATCGCCTGCAGCGCCACCTGTTGATGCGCCGAGGTGATCGAGCGCAGGATCAGCTGCTCGGCGTCGTCGAAGCGAGCGCCGCCCACGAGCGACAGCGCGTAGCGCGCGTACTGCACGTCCTCGTCGATCTTCTCGCCGAAGACCCCGCGCGCCTGCGCCACGGCGGCCGGTTCGCCGGTCGCACAGCCGACGAGCGCCAGGCAAAGGCAGCTCGCAAACACGGACACCACAAGACAGCGCGACACGGTCGCGTCGTAGGACAACATGAATAGCCTCCAAAGCCCGACCCGAGTGCGCGGATTATAGACCAGGCGAGATGCCGGAGAGCGGCGAGTTCTTTGCCCCACGGCTGACGCACAGGTATAGTTCCTTCCCTGATCCCCGGTGTTTCTCGAAAGTTCTAGGAGGATTCGGCCGTGTTGCGTTTCCGGCCGGTCGTGGCGTTCTTATTGTTGACCTGTGCGGGTCTCTTTCCCGTGGCGGCCCAGGACGACTCCGCGGCGCTGTCCGCCGCGGAAGAGCTGGTGCGCCAGGAGCAGGTGCGCTCCGCCGTGCGCGACGCCCTGCAACTGCAGGCGAACCGCGCGGACAGCGGCGGCCAGCAGGTGGAGAACCTGGTGCGGGCGGTCGAGGACATGGAGCAGCTCGGTCCCGACGCCATTCCGTACCTGATCAACGAGCTCGAACAGGATCTGAAGTACAGCTACTTCTTCTGCGCCTACGCGCTCGGCCAGTTCGACTCGACCGAGGCAGAGCAGGCGCTGCGCGACGCGATCGTGCGCGCCGAGGCCCAGGAAGGCGACTATCCCGCCGGACGCAAGGCGTGGGCCGCATGGGCCCTGGCTCTGATGGGCAAGCTCGACGCGCTGGACCTGCTCAGCGACGGCCGTCACCTGTCGGGCCACTTCCCGTTTCATGCGCACACCTCCGTGCTCGAATCGGCGGGCCTGATCCTGTCGCCCGAGAGCGTCCCGCATCTGCTCGAGCAGCTCGACGACTGGGACGTCGAGGACAACCCGGACCTGCGCATGGAGCGCATCTACTCGCTGAAGGCGTTGCAGCGCATCGCCGATCCGGCCGCCACGCCGCGGGTCGTCCGCGCGCTCGAGGACGACCCGGACCCGATGATGCGGCGGCAGGCCGCGCGCGCCCTCGGCACGATCGGCGGCGACGATGCGATCGCGGCGCTCGAGCGTGCGATGAATGACCTGGAGCCGCGCGTGCAGCGCAGCGCCGTTCACGCGCTGCGCGACCTCCACTCTCCGCGCGGTCACGACATGTTCGTCAAGCGTCTCGAGACCGAGACCGACCTCGTGATTCGCGGGTTGATCTACGAGCTGCTGCTGCAGCAACGCGGCGCGGAGGCGATCCCGCTGCTGGAGAGCCACTGGGCCAAGGCCGGGACCGACGAGTACTTCTACCTCACCGACGCGTTGGCGCGCCGTCCGCACGCCGAGGCCATGCCGATGCTGAAGGCGGCCCTCGCGGCGGGAGAGAGCCGCTCGGTAGCGCGTTCGGTCGAAGCGCTGGGCAAGCTGGGGACCGACGAGGCCGAACAGGTCCTGCTCGACGTGCTGCGCTCGAACAACTGGAGCCTGGTCCAGCTCGCCACCGAGCGCCACGCGAGTGCCGGCCAGCAGAAGGCCGCGCCGATCCTCGTCGAACGGCTGGTCAAGGTCGAGGCGGTCGGAGCGAAGGAGCGCGCGAGCTTCCGCGACCGCGTGCGCGTGATCGGCGAAGCCCTGATCGCGCTGGGCAACACCGACGCGCTGGAGGGACTACGAGCAATCGGCGCCGAGCTCGGCGACGTCGGGACCAAGGCGATCTTCGACGGCTTGATCTCGCGCTTCGAGATGCTCGAGGCCAACGGAGAGAACACTGCCCGCTGGATCGAGGCGCTCGACTCCGAGACGGCCGACCAGCGCATGCTGGCCTACCGCCGCCTCGGCGAGCTGGGCGGCAAGAAAGCGGCCCGCGCGCTGACCGAGCAGTTCGGCCGCGTCGACCTGAAGGAGGGCGCCGAGATTCTGCGCGCCCTGCGCAACGTCGACAACGAAGTTTCGCGCAAGCTGATCGTCCGTGTGCTGACGTCCGACCTGTTCCGGGACTTCAGTCACCTCGAACTGCGCGAGAACGCCGCCTGGGCGGCGCGCACGATCGGCGGCCCCAAGATGGTCGACGCGCTGCGCACCGCCGTCGAGATGCGCGACGCTCGCGACGCCAGGGTTCTCGTGTACCTCATCCTCGCCTCGCACGACGAAGGGCTGGCCACGTACTCGAAGTTCCGCATCGAGCGGATGCGGTACATCAAGTGGAGCCGCGGCGAGGAGCAGCTTCGACTGGATTCGATCGCGCGCAGCGTGCGGGCGGGGCGTTCGATCGCCCGTTACGATCAGCCGCCGGAACGGATCAACATGCGCTAACGGCCCGCCGCCACGGTTGCGGGAACCGCGACCGGGGCCGGGACGTCGATCTGCTCGGGTTCGATCCCGTCGATGCGGGAGTCGTCCTCTTCCGGCTCGGGGTGAATCAGTCCCTGCTGATACGCGCGATTGAACGCCTCGACGATACGTCCCTCGAAGTTGATGCCGATCAGGTCGTTCAGCCGCTTGTGGGCCTGCGGGAAGGTCATCGCCGTCTGGTACGGCCGGTGCGTCGTCATCGCGTCGAACGCGTCCGCGACGGCGATGATCCGCGCCATCTCCGGGATCTGCTCTCCGACGAGTGCATCCGGGTATCCTCCCCCGCCCCACTTCTCGTGGTGCGAGCGCAGGCCGGGGATGATGTGCTTCATCTTCTGGATCGGGGCCACGATCTCGGCGCCCAGCACGGTGTGCGTCTTCATGATCTCGAACTCTTCGTCGGTCAGCTTGCCGGGCTTCTGCAACACCTTGTCGTCGATCCCGATCTTGCCCACGTCGTGCATCAACGAGGCGACGTGAATATCGGCCAGCCGCTCGTCGGTCAGCCCCATCTGCCGCGCGACGATCACCGAATAGCGATTGACGCGCACGGAGTGGCCGCGCGTGTACGGGTCCTTGGCATCGATGGCCTGGGCCATGGCGCGGATCGTGCCGAGGAACAGCTCCCGGTTCTCCTCGGCCGCGTGCCTGAGCCGGCGGATCTGATCCTCGATCTCGTCGGCCATGCGATTGAAGGTGTAGGCCAGCTCGCCCAGCTCGTTGCCCGATCGAACCTCGACGCGTTTCGCGAATTCGCCGGACGCGAAGGCCCGCGACGCGGCGGCCAATCGCTTGGCCGGATTCGACAGCGTCCGCGCGAACACGATCGCGGCGATGATGGCGATGCCGACGGCGGCGAGTGCCCAGCTCAGCGTACTGCGCACCATCTGGCGGATCGGGGCGTAGATGTCGCCGCGCCGGTTCTGGACGAGGATGCCCCACTGGTGGGGCGTCCCCTCGAACGAGCCGAGGTACTCCTCCTGGATCCCGTGTCGCTCCTCGCGGAACGGCATCGTCCCACGTGCCTTTCCGCGCGAGCCGAGGAAACGGCGAACGAGATCCTGATTCGTCAGGTCGGTTCCCGGAGCGATCTGGGTCGGGTTGTTCGAGGCGAAGACGACGCCCGAGCGGTCGACGGCGTAAATCGTGTGTCCCTGCCGGTTGCGGCGGACGACGGACTCCCACACCCGCTGCAGATCGACCAGCCCGGAGAGAACGCCGAGAAACCTCCCTCGCGAGACGATCGGGGCGGAAACGACCAGCCGGACCTGCGGCCCGTCGCCGGTCAGCAGGATCGGGTCCGACAGCTCCGCGTACGACTCTCGCTCGTGCGCGTTCTGCGCCATGATCTCGGTGGCGTCCTGCAACCCCTGCTCGAAGGCCGGCTCGAGCGCCTCGGGCAGCTCACCGGAGGCGATGGTCTTCAGCCCGCGACCCTGGAACGACGTCAGGCGCAGGTAGGGCATTCGCTCGTCGACGATGCCGTCGAGGATGCGTTCGGTCTCCTGACGAAAGCTGGCGCCCTGCCGCCGCATGGCTCCGCCCATCGTCTGCGCCACACGGACGATCGGCGCCTCCAGCCCCTCGACGTGGATGTCGAGCTCGTAGGCGATGGCGGCCGCCGTGATCAGCTGGTTTTCCTGCTGTGCGGTGGTCAGCGCCTCACGGTTGACCTCGATCAGCTTCCACGAGACGGTCACCAGGGGCACCAGTCCGATGCTCACCAGGACGGCCGCCAGCGTGTAAACGATCCGTCCACGGCGGCGGAACGGGGTGGTACTCTCCACCGGTCCCTGTTTATGGTTGCTCTTCACGGGATTCGCGGGCTCCTGACGCCGGTGCCCGAACCGGCGGCGTTGGACCGAATATATGGCCGGGCAGGGAAGCTGGGCAACCGCTCTTGCGACCTCGTTGACGCCCCGTTCGGCGCTGAATTACACTGTCGTTCTCGATCGTGCTCTGACACCGCAAAGAGCTTGTTGCCGCCCTTCTCCGATCGTGCTGACTCTTTATAACGTTGCACTCCTGCCGTTTCGACTCGTCGCCACCGCGTTGGCGGCGTGGCGCGGTCGTTCCGCGGCCGGCAAGCGGGAGTGGGCCGAGCGCCGGGCCCGCACGCTTCCCGACGCGCGGCCCGACGCGATCTGGATCCACGGCTCGTCGGTCGGGGAATCCAGGATCGTCCAGGGTGTGGCCGCGGCGCTCCGGCGTGTCGATCCCCGGCGTCCGCTGGTCGTGTCCGCCTTCACCAACACCGGCCGGGCCCAGCTACCGGGGTCGGCTCCCGCGGACGCGAGCTTCCTGCTGCCGCTCGACTTCCCCTCGTACCACCGGCGACTGCTGCGCAAGCTGCGTCCGGCGGGGCTGGCGCTGATCGAGACGGAGCTGTGGCCCAACCTGCTGCATCAGGCGCACGCGGCCGGAGTGCCGGTCGTCGTGCTCAACGGCCGCCTGTCCGAGCGGCGCATGGCGCGCTACCGTCGCATGCGACATCTGTATCGGCCCTTGCTCGCCGGGATCGCGCGCGTCGGCGCCCAGTCCGACGACGACGCGCGCCGCTTCGTCGAGCTCGGCGTCCCGCCGTCGGCGGTCGAGGTGACGGGCAACATCAAGTTCGACCTTCCGCTGCCCGACGCCGACCCCGGCGCGTTGCGCCGGCGCCTGGCCCTGGCCGAGCGCCCGGTGTTCGTGGCCGGCTCGACGGCGCGCGGCGAGGACGAGGCCGTGCTGCAAGCGTTCGCCGACGCACGCCGCGAGCACTCCGATCTGTTCCTCGTACTGGCGCCGCGCCACCCCGAACGTGCCGACGAGGTCGCCGCCCTGATCGAGGCGCACGACCTGCGCGCCCGACGCATCTCCGCGGGCGACGCGGACGCCGCTCGCGACGCGGACGTGTTGCTCGTCGACACGGTCGGCCACCTGACCGAGCTGTACTCCGCCGCGACGGTCGCCTTCGTCGGCGGTAGCCTCGTCCCGATCGGCGGGCACAACGTCATGGAGCCCGCGGCCGCCGGCGTGCCGGTGCTGTTCGGTCCGCGCACCGAGAACGTCGAGGAGCCCGCCGAGGCACTGACCCGGGCCCGGGCCGCGCGACGCGTGGCGAACGCCGACGCTCTGTCGCGCGCGCTCGTCGAGCTGCTGGCTGACGCGTTCGAGCGCGAGGCGATGGTCCGGCGGGCCCACGGCGTGCTGGAGGCCAATCGCGGGGCCCTGCAGCGCAGCGTCGCGCTGCTGCTCGCCGCGATCGGGAGGGACGCATGACGGGCTTCCTGCTGCGCCTGCCGGCCCTCTTGTTCCGCGGCGTCGTGCGCCTGCGCAACC
Organism: bacterium; assembly: GCA_024226515.1. Taxonomy (GTDB): domain Bacteria; phylum Acidobacteriota; class Polarisedimenticolia; order Polarisedimenticolales; family Polarisedimenticolaceae; genus JAAELQ01. Next base: position 23,638 of record JAAELQ010000318.1, on the reverse strand, counting down.
GGCACTACGACCGCCCCGGTGCCACCTGCGCGGCGGCGCTGCCCGTGGTCAGCGTCGGCAACCTGACGGTCGGCGGGACGGGCAAGACTCCGGTCGTCGCGTGGATCGCGGAGCGTCTCCAGGAACGTGGCCGGGTGCCCGCGGTGGTCAGCCGCGGATACGGCGGCCGCGCGGGCGCCGGTCCGCTCGTCGTGTCGGACGGCTCGGGACCGAGCGTCGCCGCGGAGGAATGCGGCGACGAGCCGTTCCTGCTCGCGCGGTCCCTGCCCGGAGCGCGGGTCGTCGTCGGCTCGGACCGGGTGCGCGGCGCGGCCGAGGCGTTACGCCTGGGCGCGGACGTCGTGATCCTCGACGACGGCTTCCAGCACCGCCGCCTGCGGCGCGATCTCGATCTGGTTCTCGTCGACGCGAACGCCCCGTTCGGCAACGGCCGACTGCTTCCCGCGGGCCTGCTGCGCGAACCGCCGAGCTCGCTGTCGCGCGCGGACGTGATCCTGGCGACGCGCTCGGAGGCCGACCGTCCGCTGGACGCGCTCGCGGCCGAGGTGCGCAAGCACAACCCTACCGCGCCGTTGCTACGCGCGGGTCACCGGGGCGTGGGCTTCTTCGACGCGAAGGGCGCTGCGGCCGAGCGACCCGCGCGGGCCGTCGCGTTCTGCGGCATCGGCAACCCGGACGCCTTTCGCGGCGACCTCGAGCGGGCCGGTGTCGCGCTGGCGGGATTTCACGCGTTCCGCGATCATCATTCTTTCTCCACCGAGGAGATCGCGCGCCTGCTGCGCGAGGCGCAGAACGAGGGGGCTCCGCTGGTGACGACGGAGAAGGACCGGGCCCGCATGCTCGGCCGGGTGCCGAAGCACCCATGCTCCGCGATCCTCACCTGGCGCATCGAGGCCGCGATCTGGGACGCGGACCCGCTGCTGGCGGCGCTCGACGCGCTGCCTGGGCGAGAGGGCTGAGCTTGGCGACGACGCGCTATCGGATCGAGGCCGCGATCTTCCGCGGGTTGCTCGCCGCGGCGCGTCTGCTGCCGCGGCGCTTCATCCTCGGCCTGGGCAGCCTCGGCGGCACGCTGGGCTACGTCGTGGACCGCCGCCATCGCGCCATCGCGCTCGACAACCTCGCCCAGGCCTACGACGGCAACATCTCCCCCGCCGAGGCGCGGGCCACGCTGCGCGCCTGCTGGCGCCACTTCGGCCGGATCACGCTCGACACGCTGAACTTCAGCCGGATGCACGCGGGCCAGATCGGCACGCTGGTGCACTACGAGGGATTGGAGCACCTACGGGCAGCCTACGCGAAGGGCAACGGCGTGTTGCTGTTCTCGGGCCACTTCGGGCACTGGGAGCTGACGGCGATGATGCAGGGCTTCCTCGAGTTGCCCCTCGCGCTGGTCACGCGACCGCTCGACAACCCTTATCTGGAACAGATCCTCGCGCGCCTGCGCTGTCGCTCGGGCAACCGCATCATCCACAAGCGCCGCGCGGTGCGCGAGATCATCCGCTCGCTGCGCGAGGGCTGGGGCGTCGCGATCGTGATCGACCAGGACGCGCGGCGTGACGGTGTGTTCGTGCCGTTCTTCGGTCGCCAGGCCTCGACGACGCCGACGCTGGCGCTCGTCGCACGCCGTACCCGGGCGGCGGTCATCCCCACGTTCTGCGTGCCGCAGCCGGACGGAACGTATCGCGTCGTCTACGAGCCCGAGGTCGAGTTCACGCCGGGAGAGGATCGAGAGGCCGACGTGCTGGAGCTGACCGCGCGTTGCACCGCGACCATCGAGCGCTGGGTTCGCGAGTACCCGCACCTCTGGCTCTGGATGCACCGACGCTGGAAGACCCAGCCCCGGCGCCCGACCACGTAGACTCCGCGTTCCACCGCCGGAACGCAGCTTTGCTAGACTGGCGCGGATGGGTAGACGGGCAATCCTGCTGGACCGCGACGGGACTCTCAACGAGGAGGTCGGCTACGTCGATCACGTCGAGCGCCTGACGCTGATCGAGCGCAGCGCGGATGCCGTGCGCGCCGCCAACGAGGCCGGTTGGCAGACCGTGGCGATCACCAATCAGTCGGGGGTGGCCCGCGGAATGCTCGACGAGAGCCGGCTGGCCGAGGTGCACGACCGGCTGCGGCACCTGCTGGCCGAGTCCGGGGCGCGCCTGGACGGCATCTACTACTGCCCGCACCATCCCGACGAAGGAGCGCCGCCCTACCGCGACGACTGCGACTGCCGCAAGCCGAAAGCCGGCATGCTGCTGCGGGCGCGCGACGAGATGGGGATCGACCTCTCGGCGTCGTACATGGTCGGCGACCGCGCGTTCGACATGGCCGCGGGCGCGGCCGCGGGCGCGACGCCGGTGCTGGTGTTGACCGGCGTCGGCCGTCGCACGCTGGAGGACGGCTCGATCCCCGAGCACGCCCGGCCGGCCCACGTCGCCGAGAACCTGTGGGAGGCGACGCGCTGGATCCTGCAGCACGCCTCGGAGAACGGCGGATGATCCGCAAACGGGATGCCGAACGACTCGGCGAGATCGTCGCGCGATTCGCGGGACGGAAGGTCGCCGTACTCGGCGACCTGGTCGTCGACGAGTTCGTCCATGGCGACATCGCGCGTGTCTCGCGCGAGGCGCCGGTCCTGGTTCTCGATCACGCCCGGACCGTGCTCGTCCCCGGGGGCGGAGCGAACAGCGTGGCCAACCTCCGCGCGCTCGGCGCGCGGCCGATCCCCGTCGGCGTCGTCGGCCGCGACGCCGCCGGACGCGGCCTCGTACGCCAGTTCCGGGCCAGCGGCATCACGACCTCGAAGATCATCGCCGTCGACGGCTACGACACGCCGTGCAAGAGTCGCGTCCTTGCGGGCGGGATCCACACGCGGCGTCAGCAGATCGTGCGCATCGACCGTGGCGCGCGGCGCGCCGAGCTTCCGGCAGACACGGCGCGCCGCCTGCGCCGCAACCTGGAGGCCGCGCTCGAGCGCGGCGAGGGCCTGCTCGTCGCCGACTACGGCTACGGCGCCGCGTCTCCGTCGCGCTTCGGGGCGCAGTTGCGACGCGCCGTCAAGCAGGACAAGCCCGTCACGGTCGACTCGCGGGCGCGCATCACCGAGTTCAACGGCGTATCGGCCTGTACCCCGAACCAGGAAGAGGTCGAGCTGGCGCTGGACGCCACGCTGGAAAACGATGCGACCGTCGTCGCGGCCGGGAAGCGCCTGCTGCGTCGCACGAACAACACATCGGTGTTGATCACACGCGGCGCCCGCGGCATGTCGCTGCTGGGCCGCGGCAGTCGCCCGTTGCACATCGAGGCCTACGGCACCGACGAGATCGCAGATGTGACCGGCGCGGGCGACACGGTGATCGCGGCCTTCACGCTGGCGCTCGTCTGCGGCGCCGCCCCGGCGGACGCCGCGCGGCTGTCCAACTACGCGGCGGGTCTGGTCGTCGTCAAATCCGGCACCGCGACGATCGACAGCGACGAGCTGTTGCACGCCATCCGGGAGGACACCGAGTGAGCGCTCCGTCGAAGGTCCTCGAGCGTCCGGCACTCGTCGAGGCACTGCGCGAGCTGCGCGGCCGCGGCGAGACGGTCGCGCTGGCCAACGGCCTGTTCGACATCCTGCACGTGGGCCACCTGCGTTATCTACAGGGTGCAGCCGCCGAGGCGGATCGCCTGGTCGTCGCGGTCAACGCGGATGCGTCCGCGCGTAAGCTCAAGGGGCCGTCGCGTCCCGTCGTGACTCAGGCCGAGCGCGCCGAGCTGCTGGCCGGCTTCTCCTGCGTCGACTTCGTCACGGTCTTTTCGGAGCTGAGCGTCGAGCCGCTGCTGCGCGAGCTGCGACCGGACGTTCACTGCAAGGGCACGGACTACACCGCCGAGAACGTCCCCGAGCGTGCCGTCGCCGACGAGCTGGGGATCCGCGTGGCGATCGTCGGCGACCCGAAGGACCACGCCACGACCGAGATGATCCAGCGTCTGCAGGATTCGTAGCCCCGAGCGTCTGGAGGTTCTGATGATGCGACGAGCCTTGATCGTTCTCTGCGTCAGTCTTCTCACCACCGCTCTCGGCGGCGGCATGGCGCTCTCGGGAGACACCACGCCAAGCGGGTCGGGGGAAGAGCCGGGCACCGAGCTCGGACTATCGGAGACGCTCGATTCGACGCGCAAGGGCGCGCGGCTGACTCTGGCCTACGACGATCGCGTGAAGGCGTTCGTCGGGGCGGTGCAGAACACGACGGACGAAACACTGCTGGGGGTTCGCGTCGAGGTCCATCTATCCAACGGGAAAGAGCTCGGGCCGACTCCAGCGCGCGACCTGAAACCCGGTGCCAGGATGCCGGTGCAGCTGTCGGTCAAGACCAAGGATTTCGATCGCTGGAGCGCGCACACCGAGGTCGGCACAGAAGAACACGGACACGACCACGGCGAGGGCCACGAGCACGACCACGACCACGGCTAGATTCGATGCGGCCTACGAATCGGGTCGGCTCTCCAGCCCGACACTTCCACCGCCGCGCCCGGTCTTCGGCCGCGGCGCATTCTCCGGCCCACGCGAGACCGAGCGTGGAGAGTAGATCTCCTGCAGGCTGCGGACGTCCAGCTCCTCCGAACGCAGCTGGCGGATGGCCTCGACCATCGCGTGACCGCCGGAGAGCGTCGTGATCAGCGGAATCGAGCGCTGGGTCGCCTCGCGGCGTAGCGCGGCCTCGTCGAAGTACGAGTCCGCACCGAGCGGCGTGTTGAGAATCAGATCGATCTCGCCGTTCTTCATCATGTCGACGACGTTGGGTCGGCCCTCGAGCACCTTGTACACGCGTTCGCACGGAACCCCGGCCGCCTGCAGCTGCTCGGCGGTGCCGCGTGTCGCGACGACGTCAAAGCCCAGCTCGCTGAGCCCGCGCGCGATCGGCACCAGGTTGTTCTTGTCGTTGTCGTTGACCGAGACGAAGGCACGCCCCTCGAGCGGCACCTGCGTTCCGGCAGCCATCTGCGCCTTGGCATAGGCCGTACCGAAGGTCGACGCGACCCCCATCACCTCGCCCGTGCTGCGCATCTCCGGTCCGAGGATCGGATCCTCGCCGGGGAACTTCACGAACGGGAACACCGCCTCCTTGACGAAGTGCCCGATGACGGCAGGCTCGTCGAGCAGACCGAGCTCCTTCAACGTCGCGCCGCACATCAGCTTGGCCGCCACGCCGGCCCACGGCACACCGGTCGCCTTGGCCACGAACGGTACGGTGCGACTGGCGCGCGGGTTGACCTCCAGCACGTAGACCACGTCGTCCTTGATCGCGTACTGGATGTTCATCAGGCCGCGCACCTTCAGCGCGCGCGCGAGCTGCCGCGTGTATTCGCGCAACAGATCCAGCTTCTGCGTAACGGTCTCGTGGTACGGCGGGATCACGCACGCGGAGTCGCCGGAGTGAATCCCCGCCTCCTCGATGTGCTGCATGATCCCGGCGACGACGACGTCCTCGCCGTCCGAGACCGCGTCGACGTCGACCTCGAACGCGTCTTCGAGGAAGCGGTCCAGCAACACCGGATGCTCCGGCGAGGCCTCGACCGCGCGGCGCATCGTATCGGCCAGCATCCCCTCGTCGTGAGTGATGAACATCGCGCGTCCGCCGAGGACGTAGGACGGGCGCACGAGTACCGGATAGCCGATTCGCGCGGCGACCTCGCGCGCCTCTTCCAGCGAACGGGCCGTGCCCCAGTCGGGCGACGGGATCTTCAGTTGCCGCAACAGCTCGCCGAAGCGATGGCGGTCCTCCGCCAGGTCGATCGAGTCGGGCGACGTCCCGAGAATCGGGGCGCCGTTCTCCTGCAACGCGAGCGCAAGACCCAGCGGCGTCTGACCGCCGAACTGCACGATCACGCCCTCGGGCTGCTCGGTCTCCACGATGCGCAGCACGTCCTCGAGCGTCAGCGGCTCGAAGTACAGGCGGTCCGACGTGTCGTAGTCCGTCGAGACGGTCTCGGGGTTGCAGTTGACCATGATGCTCTCGATGCCGAGGTCGTTCAGCGCGAACGAGGCGTGACAGCAGCAGTAGTCGAATTCGATGCCCTGGCCGATGCGATTGGGCCCGCCGCCGAGGATCATCACCTTGCGCCGGTCGGTCGGTTCGGCCTCGTCCTCTTCCTCGTAGGTCGAGTAGAGATACGGCGTCTCGGCCGCGAACTCCGCCGCGCAGGTGTCCACGCGCTTGTAGACCGGCTGCAGCCCCTGCTGCTTGCGCCGGCGCCGCACGTCGGCCTCGCTGCAGCCGAGCAGCCGGGCCAGCTGCGGATCCGAGAAGCCCCAGCGCTTCGCGCGCGCCAGTAGCCCGTCGGGCAGCGCGTCGAGGTCGAAGCCACGCAGCCGCCCCTCGAGGTCGACCAGCTGCTCGATCTGCGACAGGAACCAGGGATCGACGTGCGTCAGCTCGGCAATGGCGTCGACCGACATGCCGCAGCGCAGCGCGTGGGCGATGTGGAACAGTCGCTCCCAGTTCGGCGTGCGCAGACGGTCCAGGAGTCGAGCGGGCTCACTCGTCTCGCCGGCGTGAGCGGAGATCCCGCTGCGCCCGATCTCGAGCGAACGGATCGCCTTCTGCAGCGCCTCCTTGAAGCTACGGCCGATCGACATCGCCTCGCCGACCGACTTCATCTGGATACCCAGGACTGGGTCGGTCTTCGGGAACTTCTCGAACGCCCAGCGCGGAGTCTTGACCACGACATAGTCCAGCGTCGGCTCGAACGACGAGGGCGTCTCGCGCGTGATGTCGTTGGGGATCTCGTCCAGCGTGTAGCCGACCGCGAGCTTCGCCGCGATCTTGGCGATCGGGAAGCCCGTAGCCTTCGAGGCCAGGGCCGACGAGCGCGACACGCGCGGGTTCATCTCGATCACGACGACGCGGCCGGTCTCCGGGTCGACGGCGAACTGGATGTTCGAACCGCCGGTCTCGACGCCGACGGTGCGGATCACCTTGATCGCCGCGTCGCGCAGCTGCTGGTACTCCTTGTCGGTCAGCGTCTGCGCCGGCGCGACGGTGATCGAGTCGCCGGTGTGGACGCCCATCGCGTCGAAATTCTCGATCGAGCAGATGACGACGACGTTGTCCTTGACGTCGCGCATCAACTCCAGTTCGTACTCTTTCCAGCCCAGGACGGACTGCTCGATCAACACCTCGGTCACGGGGCTGGCATCGAGCCCGGCGCGGACGATGTCGTCGAACTCCTCGACGTTGTACGCCGTGCCGCCGCCCGAGCCCCCCAGGGTGAACGAGGGCCGGACGATCACCGGGAAGCCGACGAGCTGCTGCAGATCCTGCGCCTGCTCCAGCGTGCGCGCCGCACCGCTCTTGGGCACGTCCAGACCGACCTTCTCCATCGCCGCCTTGAACGCCTGCCGATCCTCGGCGACGTGGATCGCTTCGAGGTTGGCTCCGATCAGCCGGACGCCGTAGCGTTCGAGCACGCCGCGCTCGCCGAGGGCCACGGCCAGGTTGAGCCCCGTCTGCCCTCCCACGGTCGGCAAGATCGCGTCGGGGCGCTCGCGTTCGACGATCTTCTCGACGACCTCGGGTACGAGCGGCTCGACGTAGGTCCGATCGGCCAGGGACGGATCGGTCATGATCGTCGCGGGGTTCGAGTTGACCAGCACGACCTCGAACCCTTCCTCGCGCAGCACCTTGCAGGCCTGCGTGCCGGAGTAGTCGAACTCACAGGCCTGGCCGATGACGATCGGGCCCGACCCGAGGATCATGATCTTGTGGATGTCTGTCCGCTTGGGAATGGCTCTACCTCGTACCTATGAAAAAGGGGGAGCCATGGGCTCCCCCTGATGGACGGATTCCGTTTTCGCCGACCGGTTGCAGCACGTCAGGCCTTCTTGGTCGTCTTCTTCTTGGTGGCCTTCTTCTTCGTCGTCTTGGCCTCGACCTCGGCGCCCTCTTCCGCGGCGTCGTTCTCGGCGCCCTCACCCTTGGCCGCCTTGTCCTCGGCGACCTCGCTCACGCTCTCGGAGTCGACGAGCTCGATGATGGCCAGCTCGGCGTTGTCACCGCGGCGCGGCCCGAGCTTGATGATCCGCGTGTAACCACCGGGACGCGCGGAGTAGCGCGCCGACAGCGTGTCGAACATCTTCGCCACGACCGTGCGGTCGTGGATGTGACGCAGGACCTGACGCCGCGCGTGGAGCGTCTCCTTCTTGGTCAGGGTCAGCAGCTTCTCCGCAAACGGGCGAAGCTCCTTGGCCTTGGCCAGCGTCGTCGTGATCTTTTCCTTGTCGAACAGCGAGGTCGACATGTTGCGCAGAAGCGCCAGCCGGTGCTCACTGGTCCGGCCGAGCTTCCTGCCGGCGACACGATGTCTCATCTTCGTTTCTCCGAAACGCCGCGGTCGCCTACAGGGGCGTCGTACGCGTCTTGAGCTTCTTCAGGTCGATGTCCATGCCGAGCGACAGGCCCATCTCGGCGAGAATATCCTTGATCTCGTTGAGCGACTTGCGACCGAAGTTCTTCGTCTTGAGCATCTCGTGCTCGCTCTTCGTCACCAGGTCGCCGAGCGTCTTGATGTTGGCGTTCTTCAGGCAGTTGTAGGAGCGCACGCTCAACTCGAGCTCGTCGACCGAGCGGCTCATCTGGTCCAGCAGACGCTCGTCTTCGCTGCTCGGGAAGTCGAGATCTTCCTCGGGCGCCTCTTCGAAGTTGATGAAGATCGCCATGTGGTCCTTGAACAGCTTGGCCGCCACGGCCACCGCGTCCTGCGGCAGCACCGCACCGTTGGTCCAGACTTCCATGATCAGCTTGTCGTAGTCGGTCGTCTGCCCCAGCCGGGCGTCCTCGACGGTGTAGTTGACCTTGCGCACCGGAGAGTGGACCGAGTCCAGCGGGATGTAGCCGATGCCGAGGTCCTCGTCGAAGTTGCGCTCGGCCGTGATGTAGCCGCGCGCGCGCTTCAGACGCATCTCCATCGAGATCTTGCCTTCCTCGGACAGCGTCGCGATCGGCACGTCGGGATCGAGGATCTCGACGTTGGCCCCGGCCTGGATATCGCCGGCCTTGATCGTGCCCGCACCCTCGGCGGACAGCGTCAGGGTCTCGGGGTGGTCGCTGTGCATCTTGAACGGCACTTGCTTCAGGTTGAGAATGATGTCCGTCGTGTCTTCGACCACGCCGGGGATCGACGAGAACTCGTGCAACACGCCCTCGATCTTGACCGCGGTGATCGCGGCACCGTCGATCGACGACAGCAAGATGCGTCGCAGCGCGTTACCGATCGTCGTTCCGAATCCACGCTCGAAGGGCTGGGCGTGGAACCGTCCGAAGGTATCGGTCAGGGTCTCCGACTCGACTTCGAGTCGCTTGGGTCGTTGAAATCCCTTCCAGAGCATCCTTATCTCCCGTTACTTCGAGTACAGCTCGACGATCAGCTGTTCCTGAATCGGCATCGTGATGTCTTCTCGGGTCGGCAGTTGCTTGATCGTTCCCTGGAACGCATCCGCGTCCAGGTCGAGCCACTGCGGGACACCGCGCCCCTTGGCCGTGTCGAGGCAGATCTTGACCTGCTCGTTCTTGCGGCTCTTCTCACGCAGGCTGACGGTGCTCTCGGGGTTGACGAGGAAGGACGGGATCGTGACCTTGCGTCCGTTGACCTGGATGTGTCCGTGCGCGACGAGTTGTCGCGCCATGGAACGCGAGGACGCGAAGCCCAGCCGGTAGACCACGTTGTCCAGACGCCGCTCGAGCGTCTGCAACAGGGTTGCACCGGTGATGCCCTTGGATAGGGCCGCCTTCTTGAAGTACGTGCGGAACTGGCGCTCGAGGACGCCGTACATCCGCTTGACCTTCTGCTTCTCGCGCAACTGGATGCCGTATCCCTGCACCTTGCTGCGCCGCCGTCCGTGCTGACCCGGAGCGTAGCCCCGGCGCTCGAAGGCGCATTTTTCCTTGAAGCAGCGATCGCCCTTGAGGAAGAGCTTCATGCCCTCCCGGCGGCAAAGCCTGCAGACGGGTCCACTGTTTCTGGCCACGGTTCGCTCTCCTACCGTCTACACGCGCCGCCGCTTGGGCGGACGGCAACCGTTGTGCGGGATCGGCGTGACATCTTTGATCGACTTGATCTCCATGCCCGCCGCCTGCAACGCTCGTATCGAGGACTCGCGGCCCGAGCCCGGTCCCTTGACTTTGACGTCCAGCGTACGCAGACCGTGCTCGCGGGCGGCCGTCGCCGCGTTCTGTGCCGCGGTCTGTGCGGCGAACGGGGTGCCCTTGCGCGAGCCCTTGAAGCCCTGTCCACCGGCGGATGCCCAGCTGACGACGTTACCGTTCGGATCCGAGATCGTGATCACGGTGTTGTTGAACGTCGCCTTGACGTGAGCCACGCCGTGCGGGATGTTCTTCTTCTCTTTGCGGCCGCCCTTCTTGGCGCCCTTGTTCGCTTTAGCCATCTTTCGTCCTAGCCCTTCTTACCGGCGGAGCCCTTTTTGCCGGCAACAGCCCGGCGCGGACCACGGCGCGTTCTTGCGTTGGTGTGCGTGCGCTGACCGCGCACGGGCAGGTTGCGCCGATGGCGCAATCCGCGGTACGAGCCGATCTCGATCAGGCGCTTGATGTCGAGCGACATCGCCTTGCGCAGATCGCCCTCGACCCGGCCTTCCTGGTTGATCACGCGCTGGATCCGCAGTGCCTCGTCGTCGGTGAGATCACGGACCTTCGTGACCGGATCGACTCCGGCTGTGCCCAGGATCTTCACCGCACGCGTGCGGCCAATGCCATAGATGTAGGTCAGTCCGATCCCGACCTTCTTGCTCGGGGGCAGATCGACTCCGGAAATGCGTGCCATCGGGCTCCTCCTAACCTTGACGCTGCTTGTGCTTCGGGTTTTCGCACAGCACGCGTACGACGCCCTTGCGCTTCACGATCTTGCACTTGTCGCAGATTTTCTTTACCGAACTACGAACTTTCATTTCTGGCTCCGTCCTACCCTGCTTACTTGTAGCGGTAGACGATGCGTCCCCGCGTGAGGTCGTAGGGCGACAGCTCCACGAGGACCTTGTCGCCGGGCAGGATGCGAATGAAATTCTTGCGCATCTTCCCGGAGATATGCGCGAGCACCTTGTGCTCGTTCTCCAGCTCGACCCGGAACATGGCGTTGGGCAGCGGTTCGATCACCGTTGCCTCTACCTGAATTGCTTCTTCCTTTGCCATTCTACCTTTCTTCGGGCCATGCCCCGCGCGGCGCTGAGCCGCTTACCAGTGCAGACCGTCCGTTTCACCCAGCACGCGCGGACCGTCGTCCGTCACGGCGACGCAACATTCGTAGTGCGCCGACAGACTGCCGTCACGCGTACGCGCCGTCCAGCCGTCGGACGCGCTGACCGCCACTTCCGGCGAACCGGCCGTCACCATCGGCTCGATGGCCAGGACGATTCCCGGAGCGAGACGTTCGCGGCGCCCGGGCTCTCCGAAGTTCGGCACCTGCGGATCCTCGTGCAGGTTCGCGCCGATCCCGTGTCCGACGAACTCGCGAACGACAGCGAAACCGTTGGACTCGACGTGCTGCTGCACGGCGTGTCCGATATCCGATACGCGGTTTCCCTCGCGCGCCTGCTCGACGCCGGCCACGAGCGAATTGCGCGTGACCCGCAGCAAACGCTGCGCCTCGTCGCTGATCGTCCCTACGGGATACGTCTCCGCCGAGTCGCCGTAATAGCCCTTGTAACGAATGCCCATGTCGACGGAGATGATGTCTCCGTCCTTCAACGCGACACCATCCGACGGGATGCCGTGGACGACTTCCTCGTTGAGCGATACGCAGGCGGTCCCCGGGAAGTCGTGGCCGTCGTTGCGATGCGGATAACCCTTGAACGCCGGCACGCCGCCGGCGTCGCGAATCCGCTTCTCGGCCAGTTGATCGATCTCCATCGTGGTCATGCCCGGACGGATCAATCCGCGCAGCTCGGCGAGCGTGTTGCGCAGAATGCTGTTGGCCTCGTGCATAATCTCGATCTCTGCCGGGCTCTTGAGGACCAGGCGACTCACGATGACTTGACCATTCTCGATTCCAGTCGGGCGAAGACGGTGTCCGGGTCCCCCGTCGCTTCGACTTCGACCAGCATCCCGCGCTCGCCGTAGATCCGGGCGATGGGCAGGGTCTGGTCGCGATAGACCTTCAATCTCTCGCGGATGACGTCCTCGGTATCGTCCGGGCGCTGCACCAGCGCGGAGCTGCAGTTGTCGCAGACGCCGGCCGAACGAGGCGGATGGCTGTCCAGGTGGTAGACCTCGCCGCAGGTCGAGTTCGGGCAGACCCGACGTCCCGACAACCGGCGCACGATCTCCGCTTCCGGAGCTCCCAGCAAGTACACACCATCCAGTTCCGTATCCAATCGCTTCAGCACCCGATCGAGGATCGAGACCTGGTCCACCGTCCGCGGGAAGCCGTCCAGGATGAACCCGGCCCTGGCATCCTCGCGACCGAGGCGCTCTCCGATCACGTCCCCGATCAGGTCGTCGGGCACCAACGCGCCCGATTCCATGAAATCTTTGACCTTACGACCCAGGGCCGTCCCGGCCTGCACGGCGTCGCGCAGGATGTCCCCGGTCGACAGGTGCAGAACCCCGGCCCTATCCCGCAAGCGGGAGGCCTGAGTGCCCTTCCCGACCCCGGGCATTCCCATGAGGACGATTCTCACGAATTCAAACGCTCCATCTTAGCAAAATCCTCGCCGAATCACCCTCGGCGGCCCTTGATTCGGGTGCCCTTCATGAAGCCCTCGTAGTGCCGCATGATGAGCTGAGACTCGATCTGCTGCACGGTGTCCATCGCCACGCCGACCACGATCAGCAGGCCGGTTCCGCCGAAGTAGAACTTCAGGTTCAGGCCCTGGGTCAGGAATCGTGGCACGATGCTGTCCAGGGTCGACCCGATGAACGGCAGTCGCTGAACCGGGAAGCCGCTGATCAACAGGATCGGCAGCATGCTGATCAGGCCCAGGTAGATCGCTCCGCCGAAGGTCAGGCGGGTCAGGATGCGGTCGATGTACTCGGCGGTCTTCTTGCCGGGGCGGATGCCCGGAATGAAGCCGCCGTACTTCTTCATGTTGTCCGCCTGATCCATCGGGTTGAAGATGATCGAGACGTAGAAGAAGCAGAAGAAGATGATCATCGAGAAGTAGATCAGATCGTACAGCGGCTGCGCGTACTCGATCTGAGCCATCGCGTTCTGGACCCACTGGATGTCCTGCAGCGCCTGAATCTGGTTGATCGTCTGCGGGATGGCCAGCATCGACGAGGCGAAAATCACCGGGATCACGCCCGCGGTGTTGACCCGCAGCGGCAGGAAGGTCGAGGCTCCGCCGTAGACCTTGCGCCCGACGACGCGGCGCGCGTACTGGATCGGGATCTTGCGCTGTGCCCGCTCGACCAGAACGATCGCGGCGATGACGGCGACCATCATGACCATCAGGATCAGCACGACGATGGCGTTGACCGCTCCGGTCGACAGGTCCTGGATCGTCGCGGCGACCGCATTGGGGAACGCGACCACGATGCCCGCGTAGATGATCAACGAGATGCCGTTGCCGATGCCGCGCTCGGAGATCTGCTCTCCCAGCCACATGATGAACGCCGTCCCCGTGGTCAGGGTCAGTACCGTCATCAGCTGGAACTTCAGACCCGGGTCGAGGACGATGCGTCCCGCGCCGCCCGCGCTGGACGACTGCAACCAGAGGGCGATACCCCAGGACTGCACGACCGACAGCACGACGGTCAGATACCGCGTGTACTGCGTAATCTTCTTGCGTCCGGCCTCGCCCTCCTTGCTGAGTCGCTCGAGATACGGCCAAACGACCGTCAGCAACTGCAAGATAATCGAAGCCGTGATGTAGGGCATGATGCCCAACGCAAAGATCGTGAGCCGTGAGAAGTTACCCCCGGAGAACATGTCCACGAAGCCGAGGACCGTGCCGGCCTGCTGCTCGAACATGCGCAGCAACGCGGCCGAGTCGATGCCCGGAGTCGGAATGTGTCCGCCGATGCGGTAAACGCCGAGCATCGCAAACGTGAACAACACACGCCTGCGCAGCTCGGGGATGGCCCAGATGTTCTTGAGCGCCTGAATCATAGGGCGTTAGCTCCCCGCCTTGGCCTTGCCGATCAGCTCGGCCGTTCCGCCTGCAGCCTCAATCTTCTTCGCCGCCGATTCCGTGAACTTGTGCGCCTTGACCGTCAGCGAGATCTTGAGCTCGCCGTTGCCGAGGATCTTCACGCCGTCCTTGCCCTTGCGCAGGACGCCCGCCTCTTGCAGCGATTCGGGCGTGATGACCGCCCCCGCCTCGAAAGCGTTCAGCTTCTCGACGTTGACCGTGCGGTAGTTCGTACGGAAGATGTTGACGAAACCGCGCTTCGGCAGGCGCCGCACCAGCGGCATCTGGCCGCCCTCGAAACCACGCTTGGCGCTGTAGCCACTGCGCGACTTCTGGCCGTCCTGGCCTCGTCCTGACGTCTTGCCCACTCCGGAGCCCGGTCCGCGTCCGACACGCTTCTTGGGGCGCCGCGCGCCGGGAGCCGGCTTCAGGTCGTGTAATCTCATGGCCTCGTCCTCAGCCCTGTTCCGCGTCGACCACGGAAACGAGGTGCGGGATTTTCTTGATCATTCCCCGGACCTGCTCGTTATCGGCCACCTCGCGGACGCGGCCGACCTTGCCGAGGCCGAGGGCCTTCAGCGTCGCCTTCTGCGTTCGCTCGTAACCGATTCCGCTGCGCGTCTGGCGAATGCGGATCGTCTTTGCCGCGGCTGCGGTCATTGCGCCATCTCCTGCTCGATCGCCTGCGTCTCGATGCCGCGCACCTTCGCGATGTCGTCGGCCCGCTTCAACGACTCGAGCCCCTCGAACGTCGCGCGAACGACGTTGTGCGGGTTCTTGGTGCCCAGCGACTTCGTCAGGATGTCCTGCACGCCGGCCGACTCGAGCACCGCGCGCACAGCGCCGCCCGCGATCACGCCGGTACCCGGCGAGGCGGGCTTCAGCAGGACTGCACCGGCTCCGAAGCGGCCGGTAACCTGGTGCGGGATCGTCGATCCGCGCATGGTCACACGAATCAGGTTCTTCTTCGCTCGCCCAACGCCCTTGGCGATGGCCGACGGAACCTCGCGCGCCTTGCCGATGCCATAGCCGACCCAGCCGTTGCCGTCGCCGACAACGACCAGCGCGGCGAACGAGAAGTTCTTGCCGCCCTTGACGACCTTGGTCACGCGATTGATGTGAACCACGCGGTCTTTCAACTCGCCCGGTTGCTGATAATCCTGAGCCACGGCTCCCTCCGAACCCTCGCGGGTTACTACAGCTTGATCCCGCCTTCGCGAGTGGCGTCGGCGACCGCTTTGACCCGGCCGTGGTAGATGCATCCACCACGATCGAAGACCGCGCTCTCGACTCCGTTTTCCTTCAATCGCTGCGCAAGGACTTTTCCGACTTCCTTGGCCGCGTCGACTCCGCCGCCATGCTTCACCTTGCCGCGCACCTCGCGGTCGAGCGTCGACGCCTGGGCCATGGTCTTGCCGCTGTCGTCGTCGATCGCCTGCGCGTAGATGTGCTTCAGGCTGCGAAACACGGCCAGCCGCGGACGAGCGGCAGTGCCGGAAATCTTCTTGCGCACGCGGTAGCGAACGCGCCGTCGGTTCGCTCTGCGATCTACCTGAGCCTGCATTTCCTCGACCTCCGGATCATGCGCCGGTCTTACCGGCCTTCTTGCGCAATTGCTCGCCCGCGTAGCGGATGCCCTTCAGCTTGTACACGTCGGGCTTGCGCAGCTTGCGGATGTCCGCGGCTACCTGCCCCACCGCCTGGCGGTCGTGCCCGCTGATGGTGATCTTCGTGTTCTTTTCCACGGCGACCTGGATCCCCGCGGGAACGGCGAACTCGATCGGGTGTGAATACCCGAGACTGAGCTTCAACGCCTTGCCCGCCATCTCGGCGCGATAGCCGACGCCGTGGATCTCGAGCTCTTTCGTGAATCCCTTGGAGACACCGTGCACCGCGTTGGCCAGCAACGCTCGCGTCAGGCCGTGCAGCGAGCGCTGTCGCTTGCTGTCGTCGCGACGCTTGATCAGAAGTCGCTGGCCTTCCATCTCGGCACTGATGCCGACCGGAAGATCGTGCTTGAGCTCACCCTTGGATCCCTTGACCTGAACGGCACCATTCTTGATGGTCACGTTCACGCCGGATTCGAACTCGATCGGTAATTTGCCAATTCGTGACATGACATGAACTCCCCGGGTTGTCCCGGCTACCACACCTGACAGAGAATCTCGCCGCCCAGACCCGCGTCTCGGCATGCGCGACCCGTCATGATGCCCCTCGACGTCGACAAGATGTTCACGCCCAGACCGTTGAGCACCTTGGGAATTTCACTCTTGCCGCAGTAGATCCTGCGGCCCGGACGGCTCACACGCTCGAGGCCGTTGATCGCCTTGTCGCCCTGTCCGACGTACTTGAGTTCGACGCGGATCAGGTTGCGCGGCTTCGCCTCGACTTCACTGTAGCCGTCGACGTAGCCCTCGGCAGCCAGGATCTTGACGATCTCGACCTTGACTCGGGACATCGGAATATCGACGGTCTCGTGCTTGGCCTGCAGCGCGTTGCGCACACGGACCAGCAGATCGGCGATAGGATCGGTCATACTCATCGTTCGACTCCCCGCTACCAGCTCGCCTTGGTCACGCCGGGCAACTGGCCCTCGAGCGCCAAGTTGCGGAAACAAATCCGGCATAGTTTGAACTTGCGTAGAAAGCCCCGCGGGCGGCCGCAGCGGTTGCAGCGGTTGCGGAAGCGGACGCCGAATTTCGGCTTCCTGCGCATCTTTGCCATCCAAGCTTCGGTTGCCATGATCTACCTCGCCTTACCGCTTACGCCGCCGCTTTGCGGAACGGCATGCCAAGGCCGTCCAGCAGCGCCCGTGCCTCGTCGTCGGTGTTGGCCGTCGTGACGATGCACACGTTCATGCCCTTGACCTTCTGAACCTTGTTGTAGTCGATCTCGGGGAAGATCAACTGGTCTTTGATACCCAGCGTGTAGTTGCCGCGTCCGTCGAAACCGCGAGGCGAAACACCGCGGAAGTCGCGCACACGAGGCAGCGCCAGGTTCATCAGCCGTTGGAGAAACTCGTACATCCGCTCGCCGCGCAATGTCACGCGGCAGCCGATGGGCATTCCCTCGCGCAGCTTGAAGTTCGAGATCGACTTGCGCGCGCGGGTGACGGCGGGGCGCTGCCCCGCGATCGTCGACAGTTCCTCGACGGCCTGATCGAGCAGCTTCGCCTCACCGATCGCGTCGCCGACGCCCATGTTGATCACGACCTTGGTGACCCTGGGCACCGCCATCGGCGTGGAGTAGCTGAAACGCTCCGTCAGCGTCGGAACGACGTCTGTCTTGTATTTCTCTCGCAGAGTGCTCATCGCTGCCTCTTAAGCCCGTGGCTTGCTAGTTCTTGTCCGGAAGCACGGCACCGCTTCGCGAGGCGACGCGAACGCGCTTGCCGTCTTCGAGCACCTTCGTGCCGATGCGCGAAGGACGCTTGGTGTCGGGGTCGACGATCATCACGTTGGAGACGTGCAGCGGAGACTCGCGCTCGACGATCCCGCCCTTGATGTTCTTCTGCGGATTCGGTCGTGTGTGGCGCTTGATGAGATTCGCGCCCTCGACCAGCACCCGATCCGCACCCGGCATGACCTGCAGCACGCGACGCGCCTTCTGCAGATCGCGGTCCTTGCCGGCGATGACGTAGACCTGATCTTCTTTCTTGATTCTGATCTTACCCATGACGTCCTCTGCTCAAAGAACTTCGGGGGCCAGCGAGACGATCTTCATGAACTTCTTGTCGCGAAGCTCACGAGCCACCGGACCGAAGACACGCGTGCCGACCGGCTCACGTGCATCGTTGATCAACACTGCAGCGTTCTGATCGAAGCGGATGTAGGACCCATCGCGACGGCGCCTGGAGTTCACGGTCCGCACGATGACGGCTTTGACTACCTGGCCCTTCTTCACGTTGCCGTCCGGGGCTGCTTCCTTGACGGACGCGGTGATGACGTCGCCGATCGCCGCGAACTTGCTCTTGGAGCCGCCCACGACGTTGATGCAGGCGATCTTCTTCGCTCCCGAGTTGTCGGCAACATCCAGGACGGACTGCATCTGAATCATTTTGCGATCCCTCCCGCGCTCAGGAAGCCGTCGAGGCCTCGGAGCGTACGATTCCGCCCACAGGTCGAACGATGCGCGCTACCCGCCATCGCTTGCTCTTGGACAGCGGCCGCGATTCGATGATCTCGACGGTGTCCCCGACGTGGCACTGGTTGCTCTCGTCGTGGGCCATGAACGTCGACGAACGCCGGACGTACCGCTTGTACAACAGGTGCTTGACGGTTCTCTCGACGCGAACCACCACGGACTTGTTCATCTTGCTCGAGGTCACGACGCCGACGCGCCGAGCCTTCTGTCTTGCCTGCGAAGCGCCCGTCTGGTCGCTCATCGCCGATCCCCTTTCTGATTGGCCAGGGCCTGCTCGCGCTTGATGGTCATCACGCGAGCCAGGTCGCGCCGCTTGCGGCGCACCTTGGACGGATCCTGAAGCTGGCCCGTGGTGATCTGCAAACGCAGTTTCCACACCTCTTCACGAAGATCCATCTCTTCTTTAGCGAGCTGGCTCACGTCCATCTCACGGAGCTTCTTCAATTCCACTGCCATCGCTACGCTCCCGCCCCGGATCAGGGCAGCCGGGTCACGAACTTGACCTTGATCGGCAACTTGTGCGCCGCCAGCCGCATCGCCTCGCGGGCGATCGGCTCGGCCACACCTTCCATCTCGAACAGGATTCGGCCCGGCTTGACCACTGCGACCCAGGCCTCCGGGGCGCCCTTACCTTTGCCCATACGGACTTCGGTGGGCTTCTTGGTGATCGGCTTGTCGGGGAAGATCCGGATCCAGATGTTCCCGCCGCGCTTGATGAAACGGGTCATGGCGATACGACTCGCCTCGATCTGGCGCGAAGTCAGCCAGCCGTCGCCCATCGCCTTGAGCCCGAAGTCGCCGAACTCCATCGTCGAGCCCGAATACGCCTTGCCCTTGCGCCGACCGCGCTGCTGTTTGCGGTACTTGACCTTGCTCGGCATCAACATGGCAGATGTCCTCTCGCCTTCTCGGCAGCGCTAGCGCGCCGCACCTTCGGGGGTCTGGAAGTCACGCGCTTCGCCCCGGTAGATCCAAACCTTGATCCCGATCACGCCGTACGTCGTGCGGGCCTCGAAGAACCCGTAGTCGACGTCCGAGCGCAGAGTGTGCAGCGGAAGCTGCCCCTCGAGGTACCACTCCGAGCGCGCAATCTCCGCACCGCCCAGGCGGCCCGCCACACGGACCTTGATGCCCTTGGCGCCGAAGCGCTGCGCCGACTCGACCGCCTTGCGCATCGCGCGACGGAAGGCCACGCGGCGTTGCAATTGCTGCGCGATCGACTCGGCCACGAGTTGCGCGTCCACTTCGGGCTTGTCGATCTCGAGAATGTTGATGAAGACGTCGCGGTTGGTCCGCTTGCGGATCTCGTCCTTCAGGCGATCGACCTCGACCCCCTTGCGGCCGATGATGATCCCCGGGCGCGACGTCCTGATGTTGACCTTCAGCTTGTTGGCCGCGCGCTCGATGTCGATACCCGAGACGCCCGCGTGTCCCAGGCGGCGCTTGAGATCCTCACGCAGCTTGAGGTCCTCGTGCAGCAGCTCGGAGTACTTCTTGCCGGCGTACCAGCGAGACTTCCAGGTTTTGTTGTATCCCAGGCGAAAACCGTAGGGATGTACTTTCTGACCCACGTCGAATCTCCTCGCTGTCCGCTAGCCCCGATCGCCCGCGGCGGGCAGATCGAGATCGAAGGTCACATGACAGGCGCGCTTGAGAATGCGGAACACCCGCCCCATCGCACGGGACTGAGACCGCTTCATCGGCGGCGCCTCGTCCACCAGGGCCCGGCTGACGATCAACCGGTCCACGTCCAGGTTGGGATCCTTGTTCTGCGCGTTGGCCACCGCCGACTTGAGCAGCTTCTCCAGGTCGCGGCTGACCAGTTTGGGAGAATAGCGCAGAGTCGACAGCGCGTCGCCCACGGCCTGGCCGCGCACCTGATCCACGACCAGACGCGTCTTCTGCGCCGAGACGCCCAGATATTTCAATTTCGCCGTTGCGATCACGGGTGCCTCCGCCATCACCGGCCGCCCGCGCCGCCCCTGGCCGCATGTCCCCTGAACGTGCGGGTCGGTGCGAACTCACCCAGCTTGTGGCCGACCATGTTCTCGGTCACGTAGACCGGAATGAACTTCTTGCCGTTGTGCACGGCGATCGTGTGGCTGACCATCTCGGGCAAGACCGTGGACCGACGGGACCAGGTCTTGATCACCTTGTGGTCGTTCTTCTTATTCTGCTCGTCGACCTTCGTGCGAAGGTGGATATCGACGAACGGACCCTTGGAGATTGAACGTGCCATCGCCTGCTCCCACCTACACCTTGCGCCGACGGACGATGTACTGATCCGTCCGTGAATTCCGTTTTCTGGTCTTCTTGCCCTTGGTCGGCACACCCCACGGCGTCACCGGGTGACGTCCGCCCGACGTACGACCCTCACCGCCGCCGTGCGGGTGATCCACCGGGTTCATGACGACGCCGCGGACGGTCGGGCGCCAGCCCTTCCAGCGGCTGCGGCCCGCCTTGCCGATCGACTCGTTCTCATGGTCCAGGTTGCCCACCTGCCCCACGGTCGCGTAGCAGCGCTCGAGGACCTTCCGCATCTCGCCGGACGGCATGCGCAGCAATCCGTAACCGCCTTCCTTGGCGATCAACTGCGCGCCGGTGCCGGCCGAGCGGACCATCTGGCCGCCCTTGCCCGGACGCATCTCGACGTTGTGCAGCGTCGTGCCCAGCGGGATCGAGGAGAGCGGCAGCGCGTTACCCGGCTGGATGTCGGCCTCCGGCGAGGCGACGATCTTGTGCCCGACCTCGAGGCCGTGCGGCGCGAGGATGTAGCGTCGCTCTCCGTCGACGTAACACACGAGCGCGATATCCGCGGAGCGGTTCGGATCGTATTCGATCGTCTCCACCTTGGCCGGGATGCCGATCTTCTCGCGACGGAAATCGATGATGCGATAACGCCGCTTGTGGCCGCCGCCCCGGTGACGGATCGAGATCTGTCCCCGGTTGTTGCGTCCAGCCGACTGCGTGCGTTTGGCGAGCAGCGGCTTGTGCGGCTTGTTCGTCGTCCCCGACTTGCGCACGATCCGCGTCATCGTTCGGCGGCCCGGGCTTGTCGGTTTGTATTTTTTGATCGCCATGGCTTTCTCGGTCCTTTGCCTAGCTAGCTTCGAAGAACTGGATGTCGCCCGAGTCCGGGGTCAGGGTGACCCAGGCCTTTTTCCAGCTGGGCCGCCGGCCCAGAAAGCGCCCGAGGCGCTTGACCTTGCCTTGTACACGCGCCGTGCGGACGCGCGCGACCTTGACCTTGTCCTTTTCGAACAGCTGCTCGATCGCGGTCGCGATCTCGTGCTTGTTCGCGTTCGGATGCACCTTGAAGCAGTAGCTTCCGTCCTTCTCGCGAAGGATCGTCGACTTCTCGGTGATCAGCGGCTGCCGGATCGTGCTGTAGATGGTCTTCATCGGGCCAGCACCTCGCTGAGGCGCTTCAGCGCGCCCTCGGTAATCACCACGCGGTCGTTGTCCAGCAGATCGACCACGCTGACGCCCAGCGCCGGAACTACGGACAGGCGCGGGTTGTTGCGGGCCGCGAGGTCGAGGTTGCGCTCGGCCTCGTCCGGGACGAGCAGCGTCTTCCTCTCGCAGCCGAGCCCCTTCGCCAGAGCCTGGTCCAGCTCCTTGGCCTTGTGCGACGACTGCGCCATGTCCTCGACGCAGATGATCCGCTCGTCGCGGAGCAGCTGGGCCAGCGCGGAGCGAATCGCGTTTCGCCGCATGCGCTTCGGCATGTTCCACGAGTAGTCGCGCGGCGAGGGGCCGTGGACCGTACCGCCGTGACGCCACAGCGGCGAACGGTTGTCGCCGACGCGCGCGCGACCGGTGCCCTTCTGGCGCCACAGCTTGCGCGTACCGCCGGAGACTTCCTTGCGGTTCTTCGTCTTGTGAGTTCCGGCGCGACCTGCGGCCTTGTAGGCCAGCACGGCCTCGTAGATCAGGTGCTTCTTCAACGGATAGTCGAAGACGGCCGGATCCAGCTCGAGAGTCCGCACGGTCTCTTTTTTCCAGTTGCAAACGTTGATCTCGGGCATCGCTACAACCTCAGCTTCCGCTATTCGACTTGGCACGTCGGATCAGCACGGTGGAACCGCGCGAACCGGGGACGGCGCCCTTGACCAGCAACAGGTTCTTCTCGGCGTCGACCCGCACCACCTTCGCGTTTTTCAGCGTGATGCGTCGACTACCCATGTGTCCCGGCCCGCGCATGCCGCGCATGACCTTCGAGGGCCACGCCGACTGACCGATCGAGCCCGGTGCGCGGTGGTGCATCGAGCCGTGCGACGCCTTTCCGCCGCCGAAGCCGTGTCGCTTCATGACGCCCTGGAAGCCCTTGCCCTTGGAGACGCCGACGAGATCGACATTGGCGACGTCCTGGAAGATCTCGACGGAGATCGGATCTCCGAGTTTGATCTCGTCGTCACCCACGCGACGGAACTCGCGCTGGATCCGCGTCGGCGGCACGTCGGCCGCTGCGTGCTTGCCACGCATCGCCTTGTTGGCGCGCTTCGCAGCCCCAGCATCGACGAGCCCCAATTGCACTGCCTCGTAGCCGTCCTTGTCCTGCGTCTTGAGCTGGACGACGACACAGGGCCCGGCCTCGATGACGGTGACGGGCGTGACCGTGCCGTCCTCAGCGAACAGCTGCGTCATCCCGACTTTCTTTCCGATCAAGCCTTCGACCATGTTACCTACTCACTCGTCCCGGCGATCAGGCCTGGGACTGCCCGAACGCCTTGATCTCGACATCGACACCTGCCGGCAGGTCGAGTTTCATCAGGGCATCCACCGTTTCCGGAGTCGGCTGTAGAATATCCAGCAGCCGCTTGTGCGTCCGAATTTCGAATTGCTCACGCGACTTCTTGTCGACGTGCGGCGAACGGAGCACCGTCCACCTGTTGCGCACAGTGGGCAGAGGAATCGGACCTGCCACCCGGGCGCCGGTTCGCTTGGCCGTGTCGACGATCTCGGTCGTGGACTGATCCAGGATTCGATGATCGTACGCCTTGAGCCGGATGCGAATTTTCTCGTTCACCATGATTGTCCAGTTCTCCGCTAGCGCGGCGAGTACCTTCCGGTTGAACGCCCGGCCGGATACGTTCCGGCCGGACGCTCCTCACAGCTTCTTCACTCGATGATCTCGGTAACCGTACCGGCGCCGACGGTCCGGCCACCCTCGCGGATGGCGAAACGCAGCCCCTTGTCCATCGCGATCGGCGTGTGCAGCTCGACGTCCAACGTCACGTTGTCGCCGGGCATCACCATTTCCACACCGTCCGGCAGGTTCGCCGAACCCGTCACGTCCGTCGTGCGGAAGTAGAACTGAGGGCGGTACCCGGAGAAGAACGGCGTGTGACGACCGCCCTCTTCCTTCGACAG
>JAAELQ010000317.1 GCA_024226515.1 bacterium | reverse complement strand
GGCGCGGACAACATCATCGTCGGCGGCTTCGGCGAGGATACGATCACGCTGGGCGGCGGCACGAACACGGTGCTGGGCGACAACGGCTACGTCAGCCGCGACGGCGCTGGTGTCGTGACGCAGGCGCGCACGACCGATGCGAACTCGTCGACGGGCGGCGTGGACACGATCACCAGTCAGGGCGGCGAAAACATCATCCTGGGCGGCGTGGACGGCGACATCATCGACGCGCCTCTCGGCACGAACATCATTCTTGGCGACAACGGCGAGGTGAACGTCGGCGGCGACGTGTTCACGACTTTGCTGTTTCAGGACACCACCGCCACCGTGACGGACACTCTGGCCCACCTCGTCGCTCGTCCCATCGGCGAGGACGCCATCACGCTGGGCGGCGGCACGAACACGGTGCTGGGCGACAACGGCTACATCACGCGCACGGGCTCGGGCGAGGTGACGCAGGTCCGCACGACCGACACGGATTCGTCGACGGGCGGCGTGGACACGATCAGCAGCCAGGGCGGTGAGAACATCATCCTGGGCGGCGTGGGCGGCGACATCATCGACGCGCCTCTCGGCACGAACATCATTCTCGGCGACAACGGCGAGGTGAACGTCGGCGGCGACGTGTTCACGACCGAGCCGCACCTGGGCGGCGACGACACGATCACGGGCGGCGCGGACAACATCATCGTCGGCGGTTTCGGCGAGGACTCGATCACGCTGGGCGGCGGCACGAACACGGTACTGGGCGACAACGGCTACATCAGGCGCACGGGCTCGGGCGAGGTGACGCAGGTCCGCACGACCGACACGGATTCGTCGACGGGCGGCGTGGACACGATCAGCAGCCAGGGCGGCGACATCATCGATGCGCCTCTCGGCACGAACATCATCCTCGGCGACAATGGCGAGGTGAACGTCGGCGGCGACGTGTTCACGACCGAGATCCACCTCGGTGGCGACGACACGATCACGGGCGGCGCGGACAACATCATCGTCGGCGGCTTCGGCGAGGACACGATCACGCTGGGCGGCGGCACGAACACGGTGCTGGGCGACAACGGCTACATCACGCGCACCGCTTCGGGCGAGGTGACGCGGATCCGCACGACCGACACCGGCTGGTTGACCGGCGGCATCGACACTATCCTCAGCCAGGGCGGCGTCAACGTCATCCTTGGCGGGCTGGGCGGCGACATCATCGACGCACCGCGGGGACGAACATCATCCTCGGCGACAACGGCGAGGTCAACGTCGGCGGCGACGTGTTCACGACCGAGATCCACCTCGGCGGCAACGACGTGATCACCGGTGGCGCCGACAACATCATTCTCGGCGGGTACGGTCACGACCGGATCACGCTGGGCGGCGGCACGAACACGGTGCTGGGCGACAACGGCTACGTTACGCGCAGCGCGGACGGGACCGTGACCCAGGTGACGACGACCGATACCGAGGACACGTCGGGCGGTGTCGATACGATCACCAGCGAGGGCGGCACCAACGTCATCCTCGGCGGTGTGGGCGGCGATCGCATCAGCGCACCGTTCGGGACGAACATCATCCTGGGCGACAACGGTACGGTCAACCTGAACAACCAGGATTCGAACGACATCTTCACGACCGATCCGGAGCTGGGCGGTGACGACATCATCTCGGGTGGGGTCGGGGACAACATCATCCTCGGCGGCGCCGGGAGTGATCTCATCTCGGGCGGTTCGGGGGTGGACATCGCGCTGGGCGACAACGGCATCGTGCGCCGCGACGGCGACCACAACGTGCTCAGCATCGAGACGACGCATCCGGACATCGGCGGCGACGACAAGATCTCCGGTAGCGATAACAAAGACATCATCCTGGGCGGCTTCGGCGACGACCTGCTGTTCGGCGGCGCGGACGACGACATCGTCATCGGCGACAACGGCAGCGTGGACCTGACCGGCCCCAAGCCGACCGCGGTCAGCTCCAACCCCGATGTCGACGGGGTCGAATCCGGCGGCGAAGACCGGATCCACGGCGACGGCGGGCACGACTTCCTGTTCGGCGGCGGCGGTGACGACGAGATGTTCGGCGAGCTGGGACGCGACACGCTGTTCGGCCAGGGTGGCAACGACACGATGCTGGGCGACACCGGCCAGGTGCTGCGTGCCCTGAACGACGACGGGACGCCGAGGCTCAACGTCAACGGCTCGTGGCATCGCGACGTGTTCCTCGAGAAGATCGGCACCGTCACCGGCTGGATCCGGACCGACCGCACTCCGCTAACCGGCGAACTGGAGCTGGCGGCGCGGCTGCTCGGTGCGGACCTGGTGATCGTCACCGGCGGGTTCGACGACGCCTCCGGCGGCGACAAGAGCCTCGACGCCCAGTTCGGCAACTGGGAAACCGGTCTGCTGTTGATCGACCTGACGGCGGCCGACAACGACGTGCTGCACGGCGGCGACGGCGAAGACGTGATCTTCGGCCAGCGCGGCAGCGATCTGTTGCGCGGCGACGCGGACGCTGACCTATTGTTCGGCGACGGCGCGCGCAACACCCTACCCTTCGACACGGACATGCCGCACATCTACGACGGCATCCGACTGATGGACGTCGCGGCGGACGCCGGCATCTCGTTCGATTTCGGCCCCGGCGGCTCGGTCATCGTCCCGCCGACGACACTGCGGCCGCAGGAGCTCGAGCTTGCTTCACCCTACGGCCCGTCGCTGGGTTCGCTCGGCGTGGACGTCTTGCCGGACAGCGTCCGGGCGATGCTCAACCTGACGGGCGCCGGCCTGCTGCAGCGGATGGACGCGCCGTCTTGGCTGCGGCCCTACCTGTCGATCGTGCCCGACGTGGTCGGCCACGAGGGCATGCTGCCAGGAAACGACAACATCCGTGGCGGTGGCGGGGACGACCTGATCGTCGGCGACGATCTGGAAATCCGGGCGGAGCTGGTGACCGGCTTCCGCGAGATCGATCGCGACGCGCGCAACCGTGTGTGGGAGGCGCTACGACCGGCGCTCGACGGATTGCACGCGCTCGGGCTCGATTTCCATCAACTACGAGATGACCTGGGACTGGTCGCGCCGGGACAGACCCTGCGCTTCGGCAACGACGACATCGATGCGGGGTCGGGCGACGACGTGATCGTCGGCGACGACGCGCTGGTGCTCGGCGAGTTCATCCTCGGCATGCCGGTGGACGGGGCGCAGTACGAGGAGACCGCGCTCGAGATCTACGATCACCTGCGCGACCTCGAGATGCTCGCGCTGGATCTCGACTTCACCGTGTTCGAGGCGCACCATCAGGTGCTGGCCGAGCGGATCGACATCGCGGTCGCCGCGGGGCAGTTCAACGGACGCTACAACCTCCCGGATCCGGACCTGTTCGACCTCGAGCTGGGCAACGACACGATCTCCGCGGGTGCGGGCGACGACCTGGTCGTGGGCGACACCGCGACATTCGTCACGCCGGAGGTCCTGGGGACTCGGTTCCACCTCGGACGCGGCAGCGGGGACGACGACAACGACGACGACGAGTTCGAGAGCGCTACGGCCAGCGTCGAGGCGCCGCAGGACGCGCCGACGGTCGACTTCGGGCGCACCGACGACGGCGCATCGGCGCCCTCGGATGACGACGACGACGACGACGACGACGACGACAGCGGCTTGCCGACGGATCTGCCGGTCAGCTACTCGGTGCTGGTCTCCACGCGAAACGCCCTGCAGCTGCGGGACGCCCAGCGCGACTCCGAGATCTGGATCCACCGCTACACGGACCATGACCTCCAGGATCGCTGGCACAGCGGCTCGCAGCTCAACCGCATCTCGCAGGACTTCGAGTACGACGTGGTCGTCGGCAACGACGACGTCCAGGGCGGAAGCGGGGACGACCTGTTGATCGGCGACTTTGCTCTGCTGGCGGCTCCGTGGGTCCAGACGGCTCCCACGACGACGTGGCAGGAGTACGATCTGGCGCACGACGTCGACCGCTTGCTGCGCGACGTCGAGGACTGGTTGCAGGACGAGTACCGCAGGCGCGATCGCGACAACAACCATCACCACACGCGCTACCTGGATCGCGGGAACGACTCGATGCTGGTCACCGCCGGCAACGACGAGCTGCTGGGGCTCGACGGAGCCGACATCATCTTCGGCGACAGCACGCGGATCGCGTCGGTCTTCGTGATCGACGATCCGAACGCCCGGCTCGTACTGCCCTCCGTCGGCGACGACGACTGGTACGGCGGTGACGACGATGATGATGATGACGACGATGACGGCGACGATGACGGCGGCGGCACGATTCGCGACTTCGATCGCTACCGTCACTACCGTGTTGCGCATGCGCACCGCGACGACCGTACCGTGCTGGCGATCGACGGTGACACGATCCTCGGCGGCGACGGCGACGACTTGCTCTTCGGTCAGCAGGGGGCGGACATCGTCAGCGGCGAGGCCGGCAACGATGTCGTGTTCGGTGGGACGACGGGCTACGGCGACGACGACGATGACTCCGACGCCTACACGAGCGACGGTGCGGCCGTCGTGGTGGGGCCGGACGGCGCGACGGCGACCGAGTTCGGGCGCGCGGGCGATGCAGCCAACGCGACGGCCGACGACGACGATGACGACTCGGACTACGACGTCGTCTCGGGTGGCCCCGGCGCCGACTATGTCCGCGGCAACGGATCGAACCACGCGTACGGCACGTATGCCACGCTGCCCGAGGACTACCTCTTCGGCGCGCTCGGAGACCATCTGGGGCAGGCCCTGCTCGACGCGGGCAACGCCGCCGACGGCGTCCCGACGGCCTACGACGTCGACATGGCCGCGTTCGTGAACCTCGGTGGCGAGGTCGCCGGCGAGGAACCGCCGACCCCCGAGCCGCCGACCACGCCCGGACCGGGTCGCGGGCCGGAGCGCGTGGCGATCCCGAACCCGGGCGCCGAGTGGGGCTACCTGGACGGGACCGCGGTCGACTTCGCGTCTCAGGAGTCGAACTCTTCGGCCGACACGACGGCGCAGCAGCCGGTCGAGTGGGTCGTGGATCCCGAGGTCGAGGGCGACACGCCCGTGGCAGCGGAGGAGCAGGCGCGAGAGGACGCGCGTGGCGCCTTGACGACCTACCGGCCGGTCCAGAACGCGCGAACGGACGGAGAGAAAGAGTCCGACTCCGTCGACGCCGGGCCGGAGCGGCGCGAGGTCGACGAGAGGCGCCGCGAGGAAATGCGCAAGCGACGCGACCGCGGCGGAGAACCGTCGTGGCTGATCGATCTCTAGGGCGAGTTGCGGAGGTTTTGGCTGGTCTTCGCTGGCGTTTTCTGGTAAATAGTTGGAAGTTCAGCCGAGACCCGACTGGGTTCCGCAAACCGACAAAAGGAGTTCGAGATGCCCGAGGACACTGCCGCCAAGGCTGCCGCTACGCCCACGGGGGCGCAACCCAAGGTCAAGTGGGACGACACCGGAATGAAGACGTCCTACGCCAACGTCTGCAACGTGGCCAGCACGCGCGAGGAGGTCTCGCTGCTGTTCGGCACGAACCAGACCGGCCTCACGGACCAGTCGCTCAGCGTGCGCCTGTCGGACCGCATCATCATGAGCCCGTTCGCCGCCAAGCGCCTGGCGCAGTTGATCAACGGCGTCGTCCAGGAATACGAGAAGCGCTTCGGTGAGCTGACGACCCAGGCGCCCAAGGGCTAATAGCAGCGAGAGCGCGCTCTCCCGCGAGGGGAGCGCCTCGCTCGAGTCATGCCCGAGGATCCACCCGCCACAAAGACATCCGGGACCGCCGGTTCGGTCGCGTATCTCGACCAGGCCCTGTGGGGCCGACTTGCGTCCGCCAGGACGGCCGAGGAGTTGTGCTCCAGCTGGCTCGGGCTGCAGGCCCGGATCATCGACGGCGTCTCGGGCGGCCTGGTGTTGCTCCGTGTCGCCGAGAACGGCCCGCTGGCGCCCGTCTCGTCGTGGCCCCAGGGTTCCTCGGCCCCCGACAGGCTCTCCGAGGTGGCCCGGCGCGCCTCCACCGAACGTCGCGGCATCGTCACTCGCGCCGAGCCGGACGGCGACGCGGAGGCGGGCGAAGAGACGCGCTACCTGCTCGGCTATCCCGTGACGCTCGGCGATCGCGTTCACGGTGTCGCCGCGATCGAGATCTCCCAGCGCTCGCAGGATCGCCTGCACGCCGCGATGCGCCAGCTGCAGTGGGGCGTGGCCTGGTTGCTGAACTGGGTCCTGCGTGAGACGGGGCCGACCGACGCGCACGACCCGGTCCGCCTGCAGTCCGCGCTCGAGCTGACTGCGCTGGCCCTGGAGCAGGACGGGTTCAACGCCGCCGCGACCGGCTTCGCCACCGAGATCGCGACGCGGCTCGAGTGCGACCGCGTCAGCGTCGGCTTCCGTCAGGGGCGCAAGACCAAGGTGCGCGCGCTGTCTCACAGCGCCCAGTTCGTCAAACAGATGAACCTGATTCGCTCCATCGGCATGGCGATGGGCGAGAGCATCGAGCAGAACGCGGTGCTCGTGCTGCCCGAGCCGCCGGAGCGGAGCGGCCAGGTGCTGCAGATGCACGAGCAGCTCGCGCGCACGCACGGCGACGGGGCGATCTGCACGGTGCCGTTCGGCGAGCGCGACGGCACTCCGATCGGTGCGATGACCTTCGAACGCTCGGCGAATCGACCGTTCGACGCCGACACCGTGGATCTGTGCGACGTGATCGCCGCGATCGTCGGGCCGGTCCTGGAGGGCAAGCGGCAGAACGACCACCTGCTGATCGTCAAGGTGTGGCACAGCTTCCGCGAGCAGTTCAAGAAGCTGATCGGCCCGCGGCACGTCGTGCGCAAGCTCGTCGCGATCGGGATCGTGGCGCTCGTCCTGTTCTTCTCGCTGGCCACCGGGCGCTACCGCGTGACCGCCGAGACGGTGCTCGAGGGCGAGGTTCGTCGCGTCGTCGTCGCGCCGTTCCGCGGCTACATCCGCGAGGCCCAGGCGCGCGCGGGCGACATCGTGCGCGAGGGGCGCCCGCTGTGCTCGCTCGACGAACGCGATCTGCGCCTGGAGTACTCGCGCTGGTCGAGCGAACGGGAGCAGTACGCGGTGGAGCATCGGCAGGCGATGGCCGAGCGCGACGCCGCCGCGATGAACGTGCTGGGCAAGAAGATGCGCCAGGCCGAGGCGCAGATCGCGTTGCTGGAAGAGCAGTTGAATCGGGCACGGATCCTCGCGCCGTTCGACGGCGTGGTCGTCAGCGGCGACCTGAGCCAGTCGCTCGGCGCGCCGGTCGAGGCCGGAGACGTGCTGTTCGAGGTCACGCCACTCGACGCGTACCGCCTGATGCTGAAGGTGGACGAGCGCGAGATCGGTGAGGTCCACGTCGGTCAGACGGGAGAGCTGGTGCTGTCGGCGATGCCGGAGAACAAGCTGCCGTTCACCGTGACCCGCATCACGCCGGTCTCGACGTCCGAGGAAGGACGCAACTTCTTCACGGTCGAGGCGGCGCTCGACGAGCCGTCCGAGCGCCTGCGGCCCGGCATGGAGGGCTTCGCCAAGGTCGACGTCGACCGGCGCAAGCTGATCTGGATCTGGACCCACGAGATGACCGACTGGTTCCGGCTGAAGGCCTGGACGTGGTTCTAGATGGCCGAATCTCTCTTCAGTCCGTCGTGGTACCGCGTGGCGGGCTTGACGCCGCGGCTGCGGGGTCACACACGCGTCTACCATCATGACTACCGAGGCGAGTCGTGGTACGTCTTGCAGGATCAGGCCAGCGGCCGCTACTACCGCTTCTCGCCCGAGGCCTACCGGCTGATCGGGCTGATGGACGGCGAGCGCACCGTCCAGGAGCTGTGGGACGCGGCTACGGAGTACCTCGGCGACGACGCGCCGACGCAGCCCGAGGTCGTGCAGCTGCTGAGTCAGCTGCACTCGGCGGACGTGCTGCTGTGCAATGTGCCGCCCGATACCGCGGAGCTGCTCAAGCGCTCGGAGAAGGTCCGGCGCACGAAGTGGCGGCAGAACCTGCGCAGCCCGATGGCGCTGCGCTTTCCGCTGCTCGACCCGGAGAGGTTCCTGGCGCGCACGGTGCGCTTCGTGCGACCGCTGTTCACCGTGTGGGGCGCCGCGCTGTGGCTTGTCGTCGTCGCGAGCGCTGCCGTGCTGGCCGGGATGCACTGGCCCGAGCTGACCGAGGACGTGACCGACCGCGTGCTGTCCGCGCAGAACCTCGTGGCGCTGTGGTTCATCTACCCGGCGCTCAAGGCGTTGCACGAGCTGGGTCACGGCTACGCGGTCAAGACGTGGGGCGGCGAGGTGCACGAGATGGGCATCATGCTGCTGGTGCTGATGCCGATCCCGTACGTCGATGCCTCGGCCGCCTCGGAGTTTCGCTCGAAGAACCGCCGCGTCGTCGTCGGCGCCGCCGGGATCTTCGTCGAGCTGTTCGTCGCCGCGCTGGCCATGTTCCTGTGGGTCAACCTCGAGCCGGGCGTGCTGCGCTCGATGGCCTACAACACGTTGATCGTGGCCGGGGTCTCCACATTGCTGTTCAACGGCAACCCGCTCCTGCGTTACGACGGTTACTACGTCCTGGCCGACCTGCTCGAGATCCCCAACATGGGTCAGCGCGGCCAGAAGTACCTGGGCTACCTGGTCCAGCGCTACGCGTTCCGCGCCAAGGACGTCAAGCCGCCGCGCACCGGGCCCGGCGAGCGCTTCTGGTTCGTGACGTACACGGTGGCGGCCTTCGTCTATCGCATCTTCGTCTACGTCGCGATCGTGCTGTTCATCGCGGGCAAGTTCTTCTTCATCGGCATTCTGCTGGCCGCGTGGGCGGCGTTCAGTATGGTCGCGATGCCGCTCTACAAGGGGGTGAAGTTCCTCGTGTCCAGTCCCGTGTTACGTGAGAAGAGACCCCGCGCGATTCTGCTGTCGGGAATCGCGCTGGCCGTCATCCTGGTGTTGCTGTTCGCCGTCCCGCTGCCCAACCGCACGCGCTGCGAGGGCGTGGTCTGGATTCCCGAGGAGGCGCTGGTCCGCGCCGGCGCGGCGGGCTTCGTCAGCCGTGTGGTCGTCGAGCCGGGCACCCGCGTCGCGACGGGAGACCTGCTGGTCGAGGGCAGCGACCCGCTGCTGGCCGCAAACGTCGAGGTGTACCGGGCGCGGGTCGAGGAGCTGCGCGCGCGATACGACGCCGCGCTGGCCACCGATCAGGTCCAGGTGCGCATCCTGGAGGAAGAACTGGCCAGCGCGCGCGCGCAGCTCGAGGACGCCGAGGAGCGGCTGACCGATCTGGACATCCGCAGCCCGACGGCCGGAGTGTTCGTGCTGCCGCGCGCACAGGACCTGCCCGGGCGCTGGGTCCAGCAGGGTGACCTGGTCGGCTATGTGCTCGAGGTACGGCACCCGACGGTGCGCGTCGTCGTGCCGCAGTCCACGGTCGACCTGGTGCGTCAGCGGATGCAGGGCGTCGAGGTGCGGCTGGCCGAGCGACTGGACTGGATCATCCCGGCCGAGATGCAGCGCGAGGTCCCCGGCGCCCTCGAACAGCTGCCGAGCACGATCCTCGGCAGCGCGGGCGGGGGAGAGATCGCCATCGACCCCTACGACCCCGAAGGCACGAAGGCGCTGGGCAAGATGTTCCAGTTCGACATCCGGCTGGCGCAGCCGATCGAGGATCTGCTGGTCGGCGGCCGGGTCTACGTGCGCTTCGACCACGGCAAGGACCCGCTCGCGTTCCAGGCTTACCGCAGCGTGCGCCAGCTCTTCCTGCGCCAGTTCAATGTCTAGCATGTCGCGCATCCTCGCGCAGTCGCGCGGGTTCTATCCGGAACGCGAGGCGCCGGACGAGACCGGGCTCGATCGAGCGGTGGTCAACACGCTGGGTCACCTGCGGCGCGTCCACCTGCTGCGCGAGATGCGGCTGCGCACGATGCTGCGCAACGTCGAGCGGGTCGGGAAGGAGATCGAGGGCCTGGGCGACGCCGAGCGCGAGTGGCAGCTACGCAGCCTGCGGCGCGACCTGCGCGTGCACGGCTTCACGCCGGACCTCGTCTGCCGGGCCTTCGCCGTGATCCGCGCCGTCTCGCAGTCGTGCCTCGGGTTGCGGCCGTACGACGTTCAGCTGATCGGCGGATGGGCCATGTTGCAGGGGATGATCGCCGAGATGCGGACCGGCGAGGGCAAGACGCTGGTGGCGACGCTGCCGGCGTGCACCGTCGCCCTGGCCGGCGTCCCGGTGCACGTGATCACCGTCAACGACTACCTGGCCCAGCGCGACGCCGACTGGATGCGCCCGGTGTACGAGGCGCTGGGCCTGACCGTCGGGACGATCGTGCAGGGCATGGAGCTGGACGAACGGCGTCACGCCTACTCGTGCGACGTGACCTACTGCACGAACAAGGAGATCGTCTTCGACTACCTGCGCGACCGGTTGCAGCTCGGTCGCCGCCCCGGACCGGTCGAGACGCGCGTCCAGCGCATGTTCGGGAAGAAGGCGCGGCTGTCCGAGTTGCGCCTGCGTGGATTGTGTTTCGGCATCGTCGACGAGGCCGACAGCGTACTGATCGACGAGGCGCGAACGCCGCTGATCATCTCCGGCGTCGGAGACAATCGGTACCAGAAGGAGGCATACGGTCAGGCGCTGGAGCTGGGCGACAGGCTCGATTCGGGCGCCGACTACTACGTCGACTTCACCAAGAAGAGGATCGAGATGACCGACGGCGGCAAGGAGCGGCTGGAGGATCTCGGCGAGGAGCTCGGCGGGATCTGGAATGCGCGCCTGCGGCGCGAAGAGCTCGTCCGCCTGGCGCTCGCCGCGCGTCATCTGTACACGCGCGACAAGCACTACGTCGTGCGGGACGAGAAGGTCGAGATCGTCGATGAATACACGGGGCGCATCATGCCCAACCGTTCGTGGGAGGGCGGGCTGCACCAGCTCGTCGAGGCCAAGGAGGGCGTCGAGCTGACCGCCGAGACCGAGGTGCTGGGCCGCATCAGCTACCAGCGCTTCTTCCGGCGCTACCTGGCGCTGGCCGGCATGACGGGCACCGCGAAGGAGGCGACGGCCGAGTTCTGGTCCGTCTACCGCCGGGACGTCATGCGCATCAGAACCAACCGCAAGATGTGTCTACGCGGCCTTCCGACGCGGGTCTACTCCACGATCGACGAGAAGTGGGAGGCGATCGTCGAGCGCATCCGAGCGCTGCACGGCGAGGGGCGGCCGATCCTCGTCGGCACGCGTACCGTCGCTGCGTCCGAACACCTGGCCCGACTGCTGGCCGAGGCCGAGATCCCGTGCCGCGTGCTCAACGCGCTGCAGGACGACCACGAGGCCGAGATCGTCGCCGAGGCCGGCCAATCGGGCCAGGTCACCGTGGCGACGAACATGGCCGGGCGCGGAACCGACATCAAACTGGGTGACGGCGTCGCCGAGCTCGGCGGGCTGCACGTGATGATCACCGAGCCGCACGACGCGGGCCGCATCGACCGGCAGCTCTGGGGGCGCGCGGGGCGGCAGGGCGACCCCGGCTCGTACGAGACGTTCCTGTCGATGGAGGACGAGCTGCTGCGCTCGAGTCCGGCACGTGTGCTGGGCATCTTCGGGCGCAAGCAGGTGCGGCCGCATAGCGCTCTGGGCCGCGCGCTGGCTCGCGCACTGGTTCGGCGCTCGCAGCACGCGGCCGAGCGCAGGCACTTCCGTATCCGCAAGGACCTGCTCCAGCTGGACGAGAACGTGATGCGTTCGCTGGCCTTCTCCGGCCGCGGCGAATAGACGAAGGGTGGACGTACCATGAGAACCGTCAGGCGAGGAATGCTCGTGCTCGTTGCGCTGCTGCTCGGCACGACGGGGCCGTCGTTCGGAGGGCCGGAAGACCATGAACGGTTCTTCGAACGCCTGCGGGCGATGTGCGGCGCGCGCTTCGAGGGCCGGGCGATCTTCCCCGAAGATCCCGGCGAGGCCTTTCGCGGCAAGACGCTGGTCGCGATCGTCGAGAGCTGCAAGAAGCGCGAGCTGCGGATCCCGTTCCGCGTCGGAGAGGACGCGTCGCGTACGTGGATCCTGAGGCGCACGGCCGAGGGCCTCGAGCTGAAGCACGATCACCGGCATCTCGATGGAACCCCCGACGAGATCACGGATTACGGCGGAACCACGGCCGGGCCGGGCACCGCACTGACCCAGTCGTTTCCGGCCGACGAGCACACGGCGGAGCTGATCCCCGACGCCGCCACGAACGAATGGAGGCTGTCGTTTTCCGAGGACGGCTCGGAGCTGACCTACTACCTCGAGCGCCATGGGAAACCGCGGTTCGAGGCCGTGCTGCAGAGGGTAGCGCCGAGCGGGACGGAACCGCTGACGTTCGGCGAGTTGATGAAGTTCCGGCAGATCGAGAACGCGTCGATCTCGAAGGACGGCGGCTGGATCGCCTACACGCTGCGGCCGGATCGTGGGGAAGGTGAGGCGGTCGCGCGCGCGGTCGACGGCGGCGCGGAGCACAGGATCGAGCGCGGCTCCGCCCCGGAGCTCTCCTCCGACTCGAGATGGATGGCGGCGACGATCCTGCCGACGCAGAAAGAACGCGACGAGGTCGCCGCGAAGAACGGCGAGGGCGAGGACGACGACGGGCCTCGCAACGGATTGTCGTACGTCTCGCTGGCCGACGGCGTCGAGACGCGCGTCGAGGAGATCGAGTCGTTCGAGCTCAGCGAGGACGGACGCTGGATCGTCTGGAAGCACCACGAGCCGCGCGCAGAAGAAGAGGAAGAAGGGGACGCCGCGCCGGACGCCGCGGAGGAGCAGGCAGTCGAGGAGAAGGAAGCCGAGCCGGAGGACGACGAGGAACGCCCGCTGGGCACCAGGCTGGTCCTGCGCGACCTCCGCAGCGGCAAGGACGTCGAGATCCAACACGTGGCGGAGTACACGATCGACGAGCCCTCGCGCTTCCTGGTCTACGCCGCCGCGGGACCGTTCGGCACCGACAACGGAATCTACGCGCGCGACCTGGGCGGAGATCCGTCCCGGGGCATCGAGCTGCACCGCGCGGAGACCGGGCGTTACACGCAGTTGACCTGGGCCGACGAGTCGAGCCGGCTCGGCTTCGTCGCCGCGGTGGACGACGACCTGCACGACCCCGGCCCGGCGGACGTCTGGTTCTGGGACGGCTCGAAGGGCGGCAAGCCGAAGCGGCTGGCGACGAGCGCGAAGGCCCCGGACGGTTGGCGCATCCCGTCGACTAACGACCTGACCTGGAGCCGCGACGGCGAGCGGTTGTTCTTCGGCTATGCGTGGATCGACCCGGTTCGTGAAGAGCGACGCCTCGAGAGCAAGCAGGAGCAGCGCGAGGAACGCGAGCGCAAGGAGCAAGAAGAGGCGCGCAAAGAAGCGGGAGAGCCGGAGCCCGAGGACGATGAAGCCTATGACCCGTACGACGTCGAGACTTTGCTGGACGAGCGAGGTCTGGACGTGTGGCATGGTGATGACCCGCTGATCGTACCCAACCAGAAGGTCATGTGGGACGAGGTCGAAAAAGACCGCGTCTACCTCGCGGTGGCACACGTGGACTCGGGCAAGGTCGTGCGGCTGGCGGATCGCGAGCTGCCCGACGTCTGGCCGCACGACAACGCGCGAGCCGCGCTGGCGGCCTCCAGCCAGCCGTATCTGAAGCTGAGGACCTGGGACGGGTGGTACTCGGACGCGTACCACGTCGACCTGCGAACGGGAGAACGCACGCTCGTCGCGACGAAGCTGCGTGGCTCGACCGCGGAGCTGTCACCCGACGGCCGCTACGTCGCCTACTGGCGCGACCCGCACTGGTACCTGTGGGATGCCGACGACGGTTCGACGCGCAATCTGACCGAGGGACTCGACGTGCCGTTCGCCGACGAGGATGACGACTATCCGCAGTCCGATCCGGGGTACGGCATCGCCGACTGGGTCGAGGGCGACCGCGGGCTGCTGATCTACGACAAGTTCGACGTGTGGCGCTTTTCGACCGGCGACGATCCTCCGCGGAACCTGACCGGCGGGGAGGGGCGGCGCGAGCGGCGCGTCTACCGGGTCGTCGATCTCGACGACGAGGCGGACTGGGTCGAGGAGGGCTCGCGCGTTCTGCTCCACGGCTACCACGACCGGAACAAGAACGACGGCTTCTGGGAGACGAACGCGAGCAAGGCGAAGCTGAAGCGCCTGGTGGAGCAAGAGCGCCGCTTTCGCTTCCTGGCCAAGGCCGAGGAGGCGGACCGCGTGCTCTACACACGCCAGAGCTACCGCGAGTTCCCCGACCTGTGGGTCGCGGGCCCGCGGCTGGCCGGCGGGACGAGGCTGACGAACGCCAACCCCCAGCTGGCCCGCTTTGCCTGGGGTGCAGCGGAGCTGGTCGAGTGGACCAGCGCAGACGGCGTCGAGCTGCAAGGCGTCCTGATCAAGCCCGGCAACTACGAAGAGGGCAAGCGTTACCCGGTGCTCGTCTACTTCTACCGCTTCTTCTCGCAACGCCTGCACGAGTTCAACGAACCGGTCATCAATCATCGTCCGAGTTTTCCGTTCTACGCCAGCAACGACTACGCCGTGTTCCTGCCCGACGTGCGCTTCGAGATCGGCCGCCCCGGGATCTCGGCGGTCAAGGCGCTGGTGCCCGGCGTGCAGAAGCTGGTCGACATGGGCCTCGCCGACCCCGA
Source organism: bacterium (assembly GCA_024226515.1). GTDB lineage: Bacteria > Acidobacteriota > Polarisedimenticolia > Polarisedimenticolales > Polarisedimenticolaceae > JAAELQ01. The sequence goes on along the minus strand of JAAELQ010000317.1, from coordinate 84,056 downwards.
CGCGATCGGCCTGCACGGCCACTCGTGGAGCGGCTACCAGGCGGCCTACGCCGTGACGCAGACGAATATCTTTGCCGCAGCCGTCGCGGGCGCGCCGGTGTCGAACATGACCTCGGCCTACAGCGCAATCCGACTCGGCAGCGGCCTCGCGCGACAGTTCCAGTACGAACAGAGCCAGAGTCGCATCGGCGCCAGCATGGATGCCGACCTGCCGAAGTACATCGAGAACTCGCCGGTGTTCCACGCACGCCACGTCGAGACGCCGCTGCTGATCCAGTTCGGCGACGTCGACGAGGCGGTGCCCTGGCAGCAGGGGATCGAGCTGTATCTCGCGCTGCGCCGGCTCGACAAGGGCGTCGTGTTTCTGCAGTACCGCGGCGAACCGCACCACCTGAAACAGTACCCGAACAAGCTCGACTACTCGATCAAGATGAAGCAGTTCTTCGACCATCACCTGTTGGGCGAGCCGGCCCCGCCGTGGATGACCGAGGGCGTGCCGTACCGCGGCGAGTAGAGGCCGAAGCCACGTCGCCTGTCCGGAGATGCCACCCGGCCGCGACCCCGCCCCGTCACGGGTGTCGCCCCGTCGTCTGTTATGCTCGGCCAACGTTCGAGACCTGAGCAACCGGAGGGCCCGCATGCGCGACTGTGAATTCCCGACTCATGGATGGCGAGAGCGAGGCCTGCGGCACCTGTGCCTGGCGCTGCTCGCACTGATCGCTGCCGGCACTGCGGGAGCGCAGACACATCTCGGCACGGACTTCTGGTTCGTGAACGGTTTCGGGGCGGGCTCCTGGTTCAGTATCCGCGTCGCCAATCCCGGGACGATCTCCGCGGACGTCACGATCGTCAACGCCGGCACCGGAACGAACGTCGGGACCGTCCTTCCGGGCGAGGTGCTCGATTTCGTCCTGCTGGATCAGGACATCCCGACCGAGGGTACGTTGACGAGCAGCGCTCCGGTGTTCCACCTCACGAGCACGAGCGACGTCGCGGTCTTCGTCTTCGACGGCGAGGACGCCGGCGGCAGCAACGACGCCATGCTGGTCCTGCCCGTGCCCTCGCTCGGCCAGGAGTACCGCATCGCCACCTACTTCAATCCGGGCAGCGGCTCAGGCGGACCGTTCGTAGGCGTGCTTGCCGCTTCTTCGGGGACGACGAATATCCAGCTCTTCGACGAGACGGGCACGCTCGAGAACTCGGCGACGCTCGTCCAGGGGCAGTACTTCCAGCGGCTCAACGAGTTGATGATCACCATGTCGGTGCCCGAAGACGACATGACGGGCTGGAGGGTCGTGGCGGACCAACCGGTCGCCGTGTTCAGTGGAGTCGTCTCGACCTACGTCGGGCCCGGCTTCACGGCCGCCGACACGCTGTTCCAGCAGTTGATGCACGAGGGGCTGGCCTCGACCGGCTTCGCGGTCGCGCCGACGGGTACTCGTCCACTCGGTTGCACGACGCCGATCTCTTGCGCCCCGGACCTGTTCCGCTTTGTCGCTCTCGAAGACGCCACGTCGATCGAGACCGAGCCGCCGATCATGCCCAGCAGCGTGCTCGACGCAGGTGAGTACGTGGAGCTCACCTCCGCAGTCTCGTTCGTGATCACGGCGGACAAGCCGTTCCTCGGTTACCGGTATCTTCTCAGCACCGGTGCCGTCGTCGGGGACAATCCGGCTCCGGGTACCGGCGACCCCACGCTGATCAACATCACGCCACCGGAGTACTTTCGCAGGGAGTACATCTTCCACTCGGACGCGACGTTCTTCGACAATTTCATCAACATCACCGCCCCCGTCGGCACTTCGTTGCTGCTCGACGGCGTGCCGATCACGACTCCGTGCGAAGCGATCGGGGACGTGGGCGGTGTGTCCTACTGCGGGATCCGACAGCCGGTGAGCGCCGGCGTGCACACGGTGACGAACGGTACGACCGACAACGGCTTCGGTCTGGACGTGACGGGTTTCGTCCCCTTTGCTTCGTACGGCTACCCGGCCGGTCTGGGGCTGAACTGCAACACGGGGATCGACGGTTTCATGAAGGATCTGCCCGCGGACAACGGCGCCGAACCCAACCCCTCGGTCGGGCCGTACTGGATGAGCGAGGACATGTGGGTTCGGAATGCCGCGGATCCGTCGTTGCTGTTCGTGGGTCAGCATCAGGATCCGATCGTCGGCACGACGAACTACCTCTACGTCAGGCTGCGCAACCGCGGGTGTGATGACCTCACGCTCGGGGACGTGAGGACCTACTTCTCGAAGGCCGCGGCCTCCTTCGACTGGGACGGCGACTGGGTCGGTGACTTTCCCGACGGCGACGTCATCGGAAGCCAGCCGGTCGGTGTGGTGGCCTACGGCGACGAGGTCGTCCTCGAGTTCGCCTGGACACCGGTTGCCACCGGGCACTTCTGTCTGCTGGCACGGCTCGACTCCGTGCAGGACCCCATGACCTTCGCCGAGGGGATCAACACCCTGACGAACACGAAGAACAACAACAACATCGTGTGGAAGAACATCTTCGTCGTGGACCAACCGGTCGGCGTCCTCGAGACTTACGTCGCGATCGCGCGGAACATCCATCCGGTTCAGAGACCGATCGACCTGGTCTTCGGCAATGTGCAGGACCCGTTGCAGAGGTCGTTTCTCAACAACGGCGCGATCACCGTGGTTCTGACGCAGACGATGTACGACGCATGGGTCGCGGGGGGGAGCCGCTCGCAGGGAATGGCGGCGATCCCTCAGACGACGACGTTCCGTGCGCTCGCACCCTATGCCAGGCTGGACAACATCGCGATGGCCCCCGGTGAGGAACACCTGGTGCGGCTGACGTTCCAGCACTTCGGCAGCGGTCCGAACGACCGTCTGGATCCCTACGTGCTCACGCAGTGGTCCGTCGCCGGGACGGTTCTGGACGGCGGACTGACGTACGTCTTTCCGGTCCCCGGCGAGGTCTCCTCGACGACGGGTTCGACACCGCTCGTGTTTACCGACGACGTCACGCTCCAGTGGGGCGCCGCCGCGGAGAGCAGCGCCGAGTGGTTCAACCTCTACCGCGGAGTCTCCGGCTCGCTTGCCGCGGGAGACTACGGAACGTGCCTGCAGTCCGACCTGCCGGCCAACACGACGATGGATGCCGATCGACCTCCGGTCGGCGTGGCATGGACCTATCTGGTCACCGGCGAGGGAGCCGGCGGAGAGGGAACACCGGGGCAACAGTCCAGCGGTTCGCCACGAGTCCTCGCGACGCCCTGTCCGTGAGCGACCGGCTCTGGCGGGTCAGAAGCGCGAGGTGAGCACGATGCGATACGTTTCGGCGCCCTCGCCGAAGCGGTACGATGCGCCCAGGCGCGGGATCGGGATCTTCCACTTCTTCGCCCGCTCGCGCGTGCCCCAGGTGAGGCCGATCTCGTAGCGCCGTTCGATCTCGATGCCCGCGCCGTCCGGCGGGTCGATCGCGAGCGCGTCGAAGTACGCCTCCGAACGGCCGAACGGCCCGAGGCTGGTCGGGTGACCGAAGAACGACCCGCGGATGGGAAAACGCCAGTCGACCTTCGTCTCGAGCACCGCGAAGTCGTCGCGCGGAGCGATGTCGCTCTCGCGGTTGCCGGCCCAGAGCAGCGTGTTGAACAGCAGCAGCTTTCCGCCGAGCCACGAGAACTCGGCGCGGCTCTTGATGCCGAAGCCGTAGATCCACGTCACGCTGTTGCCGTCGAACTCCCACGCGGGGCCGCCCTCGACGAACGGGTCGAGCCTCCAGTTGTCGCGGATCGGGACGCGGAACTCGAGGCCGGGGAGGAGACTGAGCGATCCGATCGAGCTCGGCAGACCGAACTTGTCCTCGTCGCCGGTCTTGAAGTCGTAGAAGCCCAGAGTCGGACGCAGGGTCGCCCGCAAACCCCAGCGCTTCACATCCTCGGAACGCACACGGAGCGCGGCCTTGATGCGAATGATGTAGATCAGGCGCCCGTCGACGGAGTAGATGCCGGAGCCGAGAAACGACGCGTGCGCGAAGTTCTTCGGGTCGAGCTCGGTGGTGTAGCGGACCCCGAAGTCGCCGGACCACGCCGAGCCGCCCAGGAGCATCGCGCTCGCCAGGAGTCCGGCTGCGATCGAGCTTCGCCTCATCGCCGCCTACCCTAGCAGGATTCGCGGTTGACGACGGTGTTCGAACGTTCTAACATAGTGTTAGATGGTTCTAACAGGCGTGAGGAGAGTCGATGCGCAGCCCTTACAGTCCACAGCTCACTGCCTCGGTCGTCGCCTTCGTGCTCGTGCTGGCCTGGGTCACGGTGCCGGTTCTGAACGAGCTGGGCTCCAGCCGGATCAAGATCGGCATCCTCGGCGTGACCGGGCTGGTGCTGTTGGCGGTCTACCTACGGAACGCCCGCAGGTCCCTGGCGGATCGTCGAGCCGGTCGGGCTGCGACGGACGAGTTCACCCGAGCTGCGCGTCTCAATGCCGGTCATGCGGCGTTCATGATGTCGCTCGTCCTCTGGTCCGTCATCTTCGTCGCCCAGGGTCAGTTCGAATCGACGCGAACGATGCTCGGCACCGGAATCCTCGGACAGTGCGGCATTTACGGCATCTGCCTGGTGTTCTTTCACCGCGCCGGGTCACTTCATGAAGACGCGGGTTAAGGTGCTCCGAACCCATCGAGGCCTGACCCAGCAGGAGCTGGCGGATCTCGTGGGTGTGCGCCGGGAGACCATCGTGTTCATGGAGCGCGGTCGCTACGTGCCGTCACTCAAACTGGCACACGACGTCGCACGAGTCTTCGGCGCGGCCATCGAAGAGATCTTCACCTTCGACGAAGATTGACCCTCTGCGGTCCTGCGGCTCGGCGCTAGTTGTCGGCCGGCACGTCGTCTTCGCCCGATGCCTGGGCCTGCAGGTCGGGCCGCTTGGTGGCCTTGCCCGGCTTACCGCTCTTGCCCTGGATCGCCAGCGCCGCGGCCTCCTCGAACAGCTCGAGCGCCTTCTGCACCTGAGGGTCGGCCTCGGCCAGAATGCGACTCTCTTCTTCCTGTCCGAAACGCATGCGCCCGAGCTGTGCCCGCAGCCGCAAGCTGATCAGGTCGCGGTGCTCGAGCAACTCGGCTTCGTCGAATTCGAATTCGCGCTCGTGCAGGAACTCGCGGAACTCGTCGAACATCTCCTCGCTGACCTGGAAGTCGCGCGGGATGATCTCGTGGCTGTTCGAGAACAGGACGGAGTAGTCGAAGACTACGTTCTGTCGGATCAGGCGGATCACGAGCGCGGGCGCCGGAGGGGCCTCGACGACGTAGTCCGGGTGGATGCCGCCGCCGCCGTAGACCTCACGACCCGACGCCGTGTAGAACACCTCGGTGTTCGGCGGTTGCTGGGGCAGCTCCTCGTCGCCCTCCGGCGTGCCCACCGTCTCGCCGTGCTGCTCGTCGGAGGCGCGGTTGAGGTAGTAGCGCTCGAGGTCGGAGTAGTCGCGCTGGATCAGGCGTCCGGAAGGCGTGTAGTACTTGGCCGTGGTGACGGCCAGCGCGCCGCCGTCGCGCAGCGGAATCACGCGCTGCACCAGTCCCTTGCCGAACGTGTTCGCGCCGACGACCAGGCCGCGGTCGTGGTCCTGGATCGCTCCGGAGAAGATCTCGCTGGCGGAGGCGGAGCTGCCGTCGACGAGGACGACCAGCGGCAGTTCGGAGCGATCGGTATCGGCCTTGGCCAGGTAGTCCTGGTTCGCGCCCGGGATTCGGCCGCGCGTGTAGACGACGAGGCTGCCGTCGGTGATGAAGCGCTCGGTCACCTGCACCGCCTGGTCGAGCAACCCGCCCGGGTTACCGCGCAGGTCGATCAGCAACTGCGTCATGCCTTGCTCTTCGAGCATGCGGATCGCTTCGTCCAGCTCGTCGGCGGTCGTCGATGTGAAGTTGGAGATGCGAACGAGGCCGGTGTCCTCGCCGAGCATGTACGCGACGCGAATGCTCTCGATCGGGATGTCGGCGCGTTCGATCGTGACGTCGAACGGCTCTTCGAGGCCGGGGCGGTTGATCGTGATCGTGACCTCGGTGCCCTTCTCGCCCTTCAGCAGGCGAACCGCCTCGTGCACGGTCATCTCGATCGTGGCCTGTCCCTCGATCTCGGCGATGATGTCACCGGACTGCAGGCCGACACGGTGGGCCGGCGTGCCGTCGATCGGCGCAATGATCGTCAGTGGCTTGTCGGGGCCGCGCTTGGTGATCTGGATTCCCAGTCCGCTGAACTTGCCGCGCTGCTCGTCGCGCATCTCCGAGAATGCTTCACCGTTGAGATAGTTGCTGTGCGGGTCGAGCGTGGTGAGCAATCCGTCGATCGCCGATTCCACGAGTTCCTTCGAGTCGGCCTCGCCTATGTACTGATCCTCGACGAGCGACAGGACGCGACCGAAGGTCCATAGATGATCGTCGGGCATGCGTGGATCGGCATTTGCACGGCCTCCCAGGAAGCCCCCCAGCACGCCTCCGAGAGCGAGCGAGAAGATCATCACGATGGAGAAGCGGCGGGTCGATAGGCTCATGAACGCACTCCCTGGATGGACCGATAGACGTAATTATATGATCGCGCTGGAGTTGCGACAACCGGATAAACGTTTACGTTTCTTGACACTTCGCGAGGCCGACTAGTAGCCTGATCGCCCCACTGGAGTGACCCTCGAATGTTCGGATCCCTCGGCGGCGCAGAACTGGCCCTGCTTCTGGTTCTCGCCCTGCTCTTGTTCGGCCCACGAAAGCTGCCCCAGATCGGGCGGACGCTGGGGAAGGGTCTGTCCGAGTTCCGCCGCGCCTCCAACGACTTCCGCGCCAGCCTGGAACGTGAGGTCGATCTCGAAAGTGTAAAGTCGGTCAAGAACGAGGTGTCGCAGACCGTCGACGAGGTGCGCAAGCTCAGCGTCGCGCGTTCGACCGAGAGCTCGCGCAAGGATCCCGAGCCCGAGAAGCCCGCGGAACCCTCCGAACCCGCGGAGCCCGCGTCAACCGGACCGGAAGGCGATGTCGGCGAACCCCGAGACAGCTGAAAGCACGATGACCTTGCTCGAGCACCTCGACGAGTTGCGGTCGAGGCTGTTCAAGGCCGGTGTCGTTTACATCGTGGCGCTGCTGGCGTGCTGGGGCGTATCGCGGTGGCTGCTCGACTTCCTCGTGCAGCCGATCCGCAAGCACCTGTTCGACGGTGGCGAGATCGTTTACATCAACCTGACCGAGCCGTTCTTCATCTATCTCAAGGCGTCGGCGCTGGCCGCGTTGTTCCTCTCGGCGCCGATGATCCTGTACCAGCTGTGGTCCTTCGTCGCTCCCGGTCTTTACAAGAAGGAGCGGCGGCTGGCGATTCCGTTCCTGGTCTTCGGCACGTTGTTCTTCGCCGGAGGCGGGGCGTTCGGGTACTACGTCGCGACCCCGGTGGCGGCCGGTTGGTTGGTCCGGCTCGGCGAGAGCTTCAAGGCGTCGATCACGCTGCGCTCGGCGTTCCAGTTCGAGAGCTGGATCATCCTCGGCATGGGCATCGTGTTCGAGCTGCCCGTGCTGATCTTCTTCCTCTCGCGCATCGGCCTGGTCACGCCGGGCTTCCTCATGCGGCACTTCCGCATCGCGGTGCTGGCCATCGCCGTCGTCTCGGCCGTGATCACGCCCACCGGCGACATGGTGACGATGTCGGTGTTCGCCGGGCCGATGATCGTGCTCTACCTGCTGGGCGTCTTCGTCAGCTGGCTGTTCGCCCCGAAGCGGCCGGCCGACGGCGAGGAACAGGAACGTTGACGGGCGGGGCGCTTCCGCCCGGGTTCGAGAAACGTGCCGTGCCCGGCGGCACGCTCTACGCCGCGGCGGCGGATCTCGATGCGCTGGCCCGGCTGGAGCTCGACTCGGTCGAGGGCTGGCGGCGACGCCTGAGCGCGGGTGAAGGCGAGATCGGCCGCGGAAGGTCGGCCCGGGTCGAGTGCGGTGACGGCCGGGCCTGGCGCCTGAAACAATTGCTCCGTGGCGGGGCGGCGGCGCGCCTGTGGCGCAATCGTTTCCCCGGAGCGAACCGGCTGCTCGACAATCTGCGGATCCCACACGTCGCGCGCGACCGCGGCGTTCGCACGCCCGCCGCCGCGGCGTTGTTTCTCGTGCCCGGCCCGCCCGGGCTGTGGCGGGCGTGGCTGGCGGTGGAGGAGCTCGCCGGGGCCGCGGATCTGGCCTCGATGCTGCGGGCGAACGATCCGCCCACCCCGGACGACCTGGCCCTCGTGATGCGCGAGGTGCGTCGGATGCACGACGCGGGGATCGAGCACCGCGACCTCAACCTGGGAAACCTGATGCTGCGCCGCGTTCCGCCCGAGGCGCACGTCATCGACCTCGACCGCGCAGCGGCCCACGACAGGTCGCTGCCGCTCGAGCCGCGGCGGCGCGCCTTGCGTCGCCTGGAACGCTCGTACGCCAAGATCACGGGCGACATCGACGACGCACCCCGCCGGGCGTTCTACGAGCACTACGCGGCCGGGGACGCGGACCTGCTGGCGCTGCTGCTGAAGGGGCGCTCGGCCTCCGCGCTGCGTGTCCGCCGACACGAACGGCCGGACTAGTTTCTTGCCTCGTCCCGCGGCGGCCGGTCGAGCAGCTCTGCGGTCGTATGCGTCACGTGGTTCGCGTCGAGTCCGACGAAGCCGCCGGGGCGATCGAGGCGTTTGATGCCGGTGTATTCGCGGTCCGGGGCGCAGACCGCGCGGTGTGGGACGCCCCACGGTCGGTTTACCTCGGGGTCGGTCGGGCCGTAGATCCCGAGCACGGGGCAGCCGGTGGCGCACGCCAGGTGAAGCGGGCCGCTGTCGCCGCCGATGAACAGCCGTGCTCCGGCCAGCAGCGCGGCCAGCGTCGCCAGATCGGTCGGCGGGGCGAGCGTCGCGTTTCCTCCGGATGCCTCGACGGCGCGCCGGGCGTCGTCGAGCTCGCCGGGCCCGTAGACGACCAGCGGCGTGAAGCCGCGTTGCTCGGTCACGCGGCAGGCGGCGGCGAGCAGCTCGGGCGGCGGTTTCTTGTACGCCTGGCTGGCGCTGGCCCCGGGGGAGACGATCGCGTAGCCGCCCGGGGCGATCTCGCCGGCGATCTCGGCGGCGGCGTCCCGCCCCCGCTCGACCAGCGGCAGGGCCCCGGAGGGCAGCGGGGCTACCGGGATGCCGAGCGCCCGCACGAGGTCGAGGTTGCGCTCCATGCGCGGCGTCCGCCTGTCTCCCGCGGGCACGCGGTGTGTGGTCAATCGGCGATTGCCTTCCTTCTGCTGATGACCGTCGTAGCCCAGCCGGACCGGCGCGCCCGAGAGTCTGCAGACCAGCCCGCTGCGCAGGTTGCCGTGGAAGTCGAGCGCCAGCGTCGGCGAATGCCGGCGCAACTCGCGTCTCAGGCCCACGACCGAGCGTACGAGCTCGGGCCAGAGCAGGGGGGAGCGAGAGGTGCGATCCCAGACCCGACGCGGCGCCTCGAGGATGCCGTTCAGGTCCGGGTGCCCCTCGAGCACAGCCCGCCACTTGTCCTCGAGCACCCACAGGATCCGGGCGCGGGGCAAGGCACGGCGCAGTAGTCGGGCCGGGGGCACCGTGCGCAGAATGTCCCCCATCGCGCCCAGCCGGATCACGAGCAGGGTCAGACCCTGCCCCTCGTCGGCCAGGGCCCGTCGCAATTCGGCGGGCAGCGGTCGCACGGCGTGAGTATAGAGCAAAGCCCGGCAGCCGCCGTTCTTTGACAGCCCGAGCCGGGGGGGGATATCCTGCGGCCGAGGTTACCGTGCCGATCGACGCCCGACTGATGGAAATCCTCGTCTGCCCCGCCTGCCGGGGAGGGTTGCGCGAGGACGAGGCCGATTCCGGGCTGGAATGCCTGGAATGTGGCCGAATCTACCCGATCCGGGACGGAATCCCCGTAATGCTGGTCGACGAAGCCTCCCCCCCGCGAACAGGCTCGCCCCCCGACTCGGCCGACACTTGACCGAGAGGCCCGAGGATCTAACTTATCCTTGGGTTTCTACCCGGAGCAGGGGCACCCGTGCGAGCCTGCTCCGGCGTGGACCGGGCGGAAATCAATGAGCCGGCAAGACGACGACAATCTCCTCGAGCGACCGTACTCGGGTCGCCTCGAGGGAATCGAGCTGCCCGACCTGTTGTGGATGATCTGCAGCCAGCGCAAGACGGGCGTGCTGCAGTTGTGCCACGCGGGAGTCACGCGGTCGTTGTACCTCGAAGAGGGGCGGATCTCGTTCGCCTCCTCGACCGCCCCCGGCGATCGGCTCGGAGATCGACTGATTCGCGAAGGGCGGGTCACGCTCGACCAGCTCGACGCCGCGCTGACACAACTCGACCAGGGCGAACGCCTCGGGACGCTGCTGGTTCGCGCGGAGAGCCTGAGCCCCGACCAGCTGATCGTCAGCGTCCTGGGGCAGGTGCGCTCGATCGTCCTCGACCTGTTCACGCAGGATCATGGTGAATACCGCTTCGTCGAGGGCCCGCTGCCCACCGACGAGGTGATCACGCTGAATCTGCGCACGAGCGAGATCGTCTCTCGTGGGATCCGCCACATCCGCTCGTTCGAGCGGCTGCGCCGCGGTGTGGGCGCGACGCGGACCACGTACGAGTTGACCGAGCAGTGGCAGATCGCGCTGGAAGGCGCCGACCTGACCGAGGGCGAACAACTCGTGCTCGAGCGGCTGCGCGGGGAATCGGGAACCGTCGAGGACCTGTGCCTCGAGCTGTTCCTGTCCAACTTCGAGATCTATCAGGTGCTGTGGACGCTGCGCGTCCTCGGCGCGGTACGGCAGGCCGACGTCGAAGAGCGCGAGCCGGGCCGGCTCGTGGCCAAGGACCGCTCGCAGGCGCAGACGCTGGCCGAGGTGCTCGTCGGCCTGGGGCGGGACGGGGTGACCGGCCTGCTGTTTGTCTGCAACGGACGAACGGAGCGCGTCCTGCACTTCAGCGAAGGCAGCCTCGTCTTCGCCACCAGCAACGACATCGAGGACGGCCTGTTGGCCTACCTGATGCGTCGGGGAGTGATCTCGCTGGACGACCGCGAGCACGCGCGGCGCATGCTGTTGTCGAACCGCCGCGTGGGCACGATCCTGCACGAGATGGGCGTGATCGACGAGCGCGACCTCGACGAGATGGTGCGCGAACAGGTCGGCGAGATCGTCTTCGACACGTTCCGCTGGACGACCGGCGAGTACGAGTTCGTCGCCGGCCCGCTGCCGACGCGTGAGAGCATCGTGCTCGACGCCAGCCTGGAGTCGATGATCTACGAGGGCCTGCGTCGCGTCACGACGTGGAACCGGATCTGCGACGGCTGCGGGGGACTCGAGACCCCGGTGCAGCTCACGCCGCGCTACCTGGACGTACTCGACTCGCTGCGCGCCGGACCGGACGAGTGGGAAGTGATCACCTCGATCAAGTCCCCCAAGACCGCGCGCGAAATCTGCCGCGCCTCCGACCTGGGCGACTTCCGCACGTGCCAGTTGCTGTGGGGATTGCGCATGCTGGGCGCCATCGAGTCCTGCGAGCTGCCGGTCGAAGAGCCGGTCGAGGACACCGTCGCCGCCGCAGCCGACGACGAGGTCGACGCCGCCGCCGAGGAGGTCGCCGAGCCGGCCGAAATAGCGGCCGAGACCGCCGAAGCGGAGCACGAGGTCGAGGTCGAGGTCGAGGTCGAGGTCGAGGTGGAGGTGGAGGCAGAGGCAGAGGCAGAGACGGAGACGGAGACGGAGACGCACCACGACGACGCCGAAGTTCTCGAAGACGAAGTCGCCGCTGCGCCCGCGGATGCCACGCAGCGCATCCCGCTCGAGATCGTCCGCGACGCGATCGAAGACCACGCGGTGGCCTCGGCGCACGAGGCGGATTCCGTGGACGGACCGGCGGGCAGCACGTTCGACGTCGAGATCGAGCCCTCGCCCGACGCGACGCAGATGATCTCGCGCGACGCTCTGCGCTCGGCGCTGGAAGGCCAGGCCGCGCAGGCCGGAGAACAGAGCTTCGATGCCACGCAGGTCATTCCGCCGGAGGCCCTGCGCAACGCGCTGACGACCGCGAGCGCCTCGGTCGGGATCGATTCCGGCCGGCCGACGCCGGCGCCGATCGACCCCGCCCCCGAGTCGTACGACGTAGACGACACTGCCGAAGAGCATGCGGCCGAAGCCGAGGCCGAGGATGAGCCTGGACCGGTCTCCATCGACGCCACACGGATCATCTCGCGCGATGCGATCCGCCAGGCGCTGAGCCGGGTTCCCGATGACGATGAGGGGCTCGGAAGGATCGAGCAGGGCGAGGAACCGAGCGAGTCGGACGACGAGGCCTACGAGATCGAGGTCGTCGAGGCCGAGGATGAGGCGCAGGCGCCCGAGTCGGAGGTCGCGGCCTCCGCCGAGGAGATGCCGGAAGAGGCCGAAGAGGCGATCGAGATCGAGGTCGCCGAATCCGATTGGGACCCGCCGCCCGAGCTCGAGGAGATGATCGGTCGTTTCAACGCCGCGCAGCGCGTCGTATTTCGCGCGGTGCGCGCCGAGGTCGGTGCCGGCGCCGCGAACTTCATCCGCTCCTGCTGCGACGAGACGATGCAGGCCGACCCGCTGGAAGGCGCCGAGCTACGCTCCGACGGATCGTGGGAGGAAGACGGGCTGCGACGCGCCGTCGCCCAGGCTCGCATCGAGGATCCGTGGGCCGTGTATCAGGACCTGATCACGCGGGAGATCGGGATGCTGAAGATGCACATCGGCGAGGCCCGGGCAGCCGACCTGGCGCGGCAGGTAGAGCGCGTCGCTCAGACGGCGCTTCCGCCGGTGTAGTGATCGTCCCCGGAAGCACCGTCCCGCCAATCGTCGTCCTTTGTCGTCCCGTAGACCGGCGCGCTCGGTAGCGAGCGCGAGCCGCTCGCGCGATCGTCGTCGTCGCCGCCGTCGCCCGGCGAACCGTCCGGATCGGTCTTGCCCTGCTGCGAGCGCAGGAACTTGATCTCGGTCTCGAGCTGCGCGTTCTCCTTGCGCAGACGGCGATTGGCCAGCCGTGCGGTCGCGCCCTCCGCTATGGCGTAGATGCTGGTGAACAGCACGCCGATGCCGATCGACAGGATGACGACGTAGCCCAGGTGGAAGTCCCGGTACTCCGTGTTCCAGATCGTCAACGAGACGGTCGTGTCGAGGTTCGTGGCGAGAAAGCCGAGGATCCCCAGCACCAGCACGACGAGCAGCAGCCAAAACAACAGTCGCATGACACCCCTCAGCCGGAAAACCGTTGTACCAATTCGTCCCACTTGCCCTGCGCCCGCAGGATCAGTTCGATCGCCTCGCGCACGGCGCCCCGGCCGCCGTCGCTGCGCGTGACGTGGTGCGCCGCGCGGCAGACCTCGTCCGCGCCGTCGGCCGGCGCGATCGCCAGACCGCAGATGCGCATCGCCGGAAGATCGATCAGATCGTCCCCGACGAACGCGACATCGTCGCCCGACAGGCCGCGACGGGCGAACAGATCGCGCAGGCACTTGCCCTTGTCGTGGATCCGCTGGTGCACCTCGTCGATGTCCAGTTCCGTGGCGCGGGCGCGCACGACTTCCGACTCGCGGCCCGACACGATGCCGAACTCGAGGCCGGTCCGTTGCCCCAGCCGGATCCCGAGTCCGTCGCGCACGTAGAACGCGCGCTCGTCGACGTCGCCCGATCCCATCAGGATGCGGCCGTCGGTCAGCACGCCGTCCACGTCGAGCAGGACGAAACGGACGCGCGAGGCGCGCTCCAGGGTCTCGGATGTCGGGGCGTTCGGCATCGCTCTCTCCGCCGGACTCAGAAGAGTTCCGTGCGCCAGAGGTCGTGGATCTGCACGACGCCTTGCAGCTCGAGCTTGTCGTCGACGACGGGCACGGACGTGATCTTGCGGTCTTCCATCAACAGCAGCGCTTCCGACGCCAGCGCGTCGCCGCCCAGGGTGACCGGCGAACGCGTCATCACGCTCTCGACGACGGCGCGCAACGGGTCGGTCTCGCGCAGCAGTAGTCGACGCAGGTCGCCGTCGGTCAGGATCCCGAGCAATACTCCGGATGCGTCCACGACACAGGTCATGCCCAGCTTCGAGCGGCTCATCTCCGCGATGGCCCGCTCGACCGTCTCCGCTGCCGAGACGGCGGGCAGGTCGTCGCCGTGGTGCATCAGCTCGCGCACGCGAAGCAGCTTGCGGCCCAGCCGGCCCCCGGGATGCACGCGCGCGAAATCCTGCGGCGAGAAGCCGCGTTGTTCGTAGACCGCCACCGCCAGCGCGTCCCCCATCGCGAGCGACGCCGTGGTCGAGGCGGTCGGAGCGAGGTCCAGCGAGCAGGCTTCGCGCGCCACGCTCACGTCGAGGTGCACGTCGGCATTGCGGGCCAGCGTCGAGTCGGGGTTGCCCGTCAGCGCGACGATGCGGGCACCGATGCGGCGCACGATCTCGAGCAGTCGCACGATCTCGGCGGTCTCGCCCGAGTTCGAGACGGAGACCAGCACGTCGCCCGCGACGAGCATGCCGAGGTCGCCGTGCAGCGCCTCGGCCGGATGCATGAAGTAGGCGGGGGTGCCCGTCGACGAGAACGTTGCCGAGATCTTCTGGCACACGATGCCCGACTTGCCCATGCCGGTCAGCACGACGCGGCCGGTGCAGCCGATCACGAGCTCGACCGCGCGGTCGAAGCTCTCGTCGATCCGGTCGCACAGCTCCGAGACGGCCTGTGCCTCGATCTGCAGGACCCGTCGTGCTGTTTCGCGCGCCACCTGGTTCTCCCGGCCCCCGTTCCGATCTCGGTGGGCGGGTTATCTTACCGTGCCCGTCAGTGCGGCGCTCGATCGGGCCGGTTCGTCAGGCCCGGGCGGCGGCCGGCCGCGTCGGGCCACGAGGCCCCGGGGCCGCCGAACCAGTGGACGACGAACTCGCCGTCGACCCTCTCGAGTTGCACGGAATACACCGCGCTGCCGCCCCCGGTCAGCTCGGCGGTGACGTCGACCGCGAAGCGCGTTCCCTCCTCGATCTCCTGGACCGCCAGGACGCGCGGGGAACGCACGTCGGCGACGGTCTCCAGCGCGTCGAGCAGCGCCGCGCGGCGGGGATCGTCGGGGTCCAGACCGAAGCGACGACCGACGTCGTCGTCCGCCGGCATCTGCTGCGCCGCGAGGTCGAACAGGTCCAGCGCGGCGTTCTCGGGCGTCGCCGGCCCGGGATTCGGGCTACAGGACAGGCCCAGCACGAGAAGCACGGCGGCCGGGATCAGGCGTGTGCGCGAGAGCATCGGTCGAGCGCCAGCAAAGCGTCGAGCAGCGAGGGAAACTCGTTGAGCGGAATCTGGTTCGGGCCGTCGCACGGCGCGTTGGCCGGATCGTCGTGCACCTCGAAGAACACGGCGTCGACGCCCGCGGCGACCGCGGCGCGCGCCAGGGTGGGGATGAACCGTCGCTCGCCGCCCGATTTGCCGTCTCCCGCGCCCGGAAGCTGCACCGAGTGCGTGGCGTCGAAGCAAACCGGAACCCCCAGATCCCGCATGCGCGCCAGCGAACGGAAATCGACGACGAGGTTGTTGTAGCCGAATGTCGTCCCGCGTTCGGTCAGCATCACGGCTTCGTTTCCGGTCGAGCGGATCTTGTCCACGATGTGGCGCGCGTCGTCCGGGGCGAGGAACTGGCCCTTCTTGACGTTGACCGGCTTGCCGGTCCGGCCCGCTGCGACGAGGAGATCCGTCTGGCGGCAGAGGAACGCCGGCACCTGCAGCAGGTCTGCCACCTCGGCGACCGCGACCGCCTGCTCGGGGACGTGGAAGTCGGTGGTCACCGGCAGGCCCGTCTCGGCCTTGACGCGCTGCAAGATGCGCAGCCCCTCCTCGAGGCCCGGCCCGCGAGCCGAGTGCACGGACGTGCGGTTCGCCTTGTCGAACGAGGACTTGTAGATCAACTGCGCGCCGCGTTCGGAGGCGATGCGTTTCAACTCCGACGCCATGCGCAGCGCGTGCGCCTCACTCTCGACGAGATCCGGGCCGGCGATCAGCAGCAGGGGAGCCCCGCCACCGACCGCTAGGCCGTCAACGATGTCGGTCGGCCGCGTAGGCATTCTCGGAGTCCGTCGTCGAGGTGTCGCGCTGCTGCCTGCGGTTGTGGTACGAGGCGGAGATGAACTCCCGGAACAGCGGGTGCGGCGTGAGCGGCCGCGACTTGTACTCCGGATGGAACTGGCAGGCAAGGAACCACGGGTGAGCGGCGTACTCGACGATCTCGACGAACTTGCCGTCGGGCGACAACCCCGAGACCTTCATCCCGGCGGCCTTGAGCCGGTCGAGGTACTTCTGGTTCACCTCGTAGCGATGGCGATGGCGCTCGGAGATGTCGATCTCGCCGTACGCGCGGTGCGCGAACGAGTCTTCCTCGAGAACCGTGGGGTAGGCTCCGAGTCGCATCGTGCCGCCCATCTCCTCGACGCCGAGCAGGTCGCGCAGCTTGTAAATGACGTTGTTCTCGGCGGCCTCGTTGAACTCCGTCGAGTCGGCGCCCTTCATTCCGCACAGGTTGCGCGCCGCCTCGATCACCGCGCACTGCAGGCCGAGACAGATGCCGAGGTACGGGACCTTCTTCTCGCGGGCATAGCGCACCGCTTCGATCATGCCGGCCACGCCGCGAACCCCGAATCCGCCGGGGATCAGGATGCCGTCAACCGCGGACAGTCGCGTCTCGAGCTCGCCGTTCTCGACGTCCTCGGCCTCGATCCACTCGAGGCGCAGCTTGAGGTTCGAGGCTACCGCGCCGTGCAGCAGCGCCTCGTTCAGCGACTTGTAGGAGTCCTCGTAGGCGACGTATTTCCCTACGATACCGATGACGACCTCGTCGCGTGGGTGGCGAATCGTGTGCACCAGCTTCTGCCAGTCGGACAGATCCTTGCGACGGTAGGGCAGGTCGAGCAGCTTCATGATGATCTCGTCGATACCCTCGGACGAGAGCTGCAACGGGACGTCGTAGATCGTCTCGACGTCGGGGGCGCTGATTACCGCGTCCTCGCCGATGTTGCAGAACAAGCCGATCTTGCTCTTCAGCTCGGCCGGGATCTGCCGGTCGCAGCGGCAGAGCAGGATATCGGGTTGGATGCCGATCGTGCGCAGCTCGCGCACGGAGTGCTGCGTGGGCTTCGTCTTCAGCTCGCCCGAGGCCGCGATGTAGGGCACCAGCGTCAGGTGCACGAAGATCGCGTTCTGTCGGCCGACGTCGAGCCAGAACTGGCGGATCGCCTCGAGGAACGGAAGCGATTCGATGTCGCCGACCGTGCCGCCGATCTCGACGAGCTGGATGTCGACGCCCTCGGAGATCGTCGTGATCGACTGCTTGATCTCGTCGGTGATGTGCGGGATGACCTGCACCGTCGCGCCGAGGTAGTCGCCGCGGCGCTCTTTCTCGATCACGGAGGCGTAGATCTTGCCGGTCGTGAAGTTGTTGTCCTTCGTCGCCGTCATCGACGTGAATCGCTCGTAGTGGCCGAGGTCGAGATCCGTCTCGGTTCCATCGTCCGTGACGAATACCTCGCCGTGCTGGAACGGTGACATCGTTCCGGGGTCGACGTTGATGTACGGGTCGAGCTTCTGCAGGTTGACCGTGAAGCCGCGGCCTTCGAGGATGCGACCGATCGACGCCGCGGCCAGGCCCTTGCCCAGCGAAGAGACAACCCCACCGGTGACGAAGATGTACTTCGTACCCCTCTCCTTACGCATCTAGTGAGCCTCCAAGAGAATCTTCGCCACCCGCTCCAGATCGGCGGGTGTGTCTACGGCCTGTGATCGGAAATCGGAGTCGACGACGTGGATCGAATATCCGGCGGCGAGGGCCCGTAGCTGCTCCAGGCCCTCGTCCCGTTCGAGCGGCGACTGATCGATCCGGGTGAACTCGAGCAGCGCCTCGCGAGTGTAGGCGTAAATGCCCTGATGCCGCCGATAGCCGCGCAGGCCGTTGCCGCGCGACGCGAGTGCAGGGCGGAAGTCCGCCTGGAGCTCCGGCTCTCCTCCCCGGTAATAGGGGATCGGCGAGCGCGAGAAGTACAGCGCCCTGCCGTCGGCGCCGGTGACCAGCTTGACGACGTTGGGGTCGAACAACTCGTCCTCGTCCTCGATCGCCTCGGCGAGCGTCGCCATGTGCGCCGGAGACGGCCGGTCGAAGGTGGCGACGAGCTGATCCAGGCTGGTCGGTGTCAACAGGGGTTCGTCTCCCTGGATGTTGACCACGACGCCGTAGTCCTCCCCCAGCTTGCGAGCGACCTCGGCGCAGCGGTCGGTCCCCGAGGCATGATGTCGCGAGGTTCGTAGTCCTTCCGCCCCGAAAGCGGTGGCCGCCTCGAGCACGCGATTGTCGTCCGTGGCGATCACCAGGCGGTCGATACGTTCCGCGCGCGACGCGCGCAGCCACACGTGCTCGATCATCGTCTTATCGCCGAGGGGTGCGAGTACCTTCCCGGGGAACCGGGTTGACGCGAAACGGGCGGGAATGACACCTAATACAAGCGACATTCGACTCTTCGAAGGTCGCTCTCGGGTTGATTCCCGCAGCGACACGGAATGTTAGCTCAACCCTCAGCGGGGCACAAGTCTTCTCTTTTTCTCGACCGTCCGCAGGTTCGTTGCCAGCGGGCCGCGGAACTAGCAGAATGCTGGCCTCGGCAAGAGGCATCCCAGGGGAGATACAACCGATGTCAGCACCCAGGTAT
The DNA here is from genome assembly GCA_024226515.1 of bacterium. Classification (GTDB taxonomy): domain Bacteria; phylum Acidobacteriota; class Polarisedimenticolia; order Polarisedimenticolales; family Polarisedimenticolaceae; genus JAAELQ01. The sequence continues at coordinate 65,360 of JAAELQ010000317.1, read as the reverse complement.
CCGTCCAGTTGTGTGGATCGTTTTCTGCGCTACGTCAAGATCGACACGCAGTCCAAGGAGGGGGCCGACAGTTATCCCAGCACTCCCGGCCAACTCGACCTGCTGCGCATGCTCGTCGACGAGCTGCAGGAGCTCGGTCTGAAGGATGCGGCGATGGAAGAGCACGGTTACGTGTTCGCGACGATTCCCGCCACGACGAAGAAGAAGAACGTACCGACGATCGGTTTCCTGGCCCACGTCGACACCTCGCCCGAGATGAGCGGCGCGGACGTCAAGCCGATCGTGCACGAGAATTACCAGGGGCAGGACCTGGATCTTCCCGGCGACTCCGCCGCGGTGATTCGCTTCGACGAGAATCCGGCGCTGAAGGAGCAGATCGGCAACGACATCATCACGTCGTCCGGCGACACCCTGCTGGGTGCGGACAACAAGGCGGGCGTGGCCGAGATCATGGGCGCCGCCGAGTACCTGCTGGCGCACCCCGAGATCCCGCACGGCGACATCCGGATCGGATTCACGCCGGACGAGGAGATCGGCGCCGGGACGCAGCACTTCGACGTCGAGCGCTTCGGGGCGATCTACGCCTACACCCTGGACGGCGAGACGCTGGGCCAGCTCGAGACCGAGACCTTCTCGGCCGATTCCCTGCTGGTCACGTTCGTCGGGTTCAACACCCACCCGGGCTTCGCCAAGGGGCGCATGATCAACGCGATCAAGATCGCGGCGGATTTCATCCACCGGCTGCCGGCGGATTGCTCGCCCGAGACCACGGACGGTTACGAGGGTTACGTCCACCCCTACGTCATCGACGCCAACGTCGAGCGGACGACGGTCAAGCTGCTGATCCGCGACTTCACCGCGCCCGGCCTCGCCGAAAAGCAGCAGTTGCTGCGCAAGCTGGCCGAGCAGACCGTGGCGGACTACCCGAAGGCCCGCGTCGAGTTCGTCCTGGACGAGTCGTACCGCAACATGAAGGAGATCCTCGACGCGCACCCGAGCGTCGTCGAGAACGCGAGCCAGGCGATCCGACGCGCGGGGCTCGAGCTGCGGATGAGACCGATCCGGGGCGGCACCGACGGCGCGCGCCTGAGCTTCATGGGCTTGCCCACGCCGAACCTCTTCGCCGGCGAGCACAACTTCCACTCGCGCTTCGAGTGGGTGTCGACCTACGACATGAACAAGGCCGTCGAGGTGATCGTCGAGCTGTCGAAGATCTGGGAGGAGCAGGCCTAGCCGTTCTTGACTCGCTCGATCGCGGCGTCCAGCGCGTTCTCGGCGCGCTCGCGATCGATCGCGAGGTTCTGCTCCAGTTCCTGCAGCTTCGCCGGGTCGCCCTGCACCTCGGCGACATGCTTGGAGTGCATGATCTCGCGCTCGGCGAGCTTGGCCTCGCACTCCTTGCGTAACTGAGCGATCTCCTGCTTCTGCTCGTCCGTCAGCGGCCTGGACGGCGCGCGCCCGGCCTTCTCGTCCTCGGCTGCGAGGCGTTCCATCGCCAGTTCGTAGGCGGATTTTAGTGACTTGTCGGACATGGGCTCTCCGTGTGAACCGATTCTATCAAGCGCCCGGGTCGTCGAGCAGCAGACACGAGACGTGACGCGGGTCGATCGGGACGCCGGGGTCCAGGTTGCCGCACTCGGCGGACAGCCGCTCGACGCAGAAGCGCCCGAACGAGCGCAGCACCTCGGCCGATCGCGGCTCGAGCTCGAGGGCGGCCGCCAGCGAGCCGATCAACGCGTTCAGCGCGCGTTCGGGCGCATCCGGGGCCGCGGTTCGGCGTGACGCTACGTTGCGCAGGAATCCCGCGCTGACCTCGGCCGGCAGCGGTCTCAGGGTCGTCTCCCCGCGCTCGGCGTGCCAGGCGAGGACGGTGAGCAGCACGCTGCACTGCGTCGGCGGGTGCAGGCGATCAGGCGCCGGCCCGTCGAGCAGCGCCCGGAGGTCGAGCCCGAGTCCCGACGCCAGTACGGCGCCCACGACCTCGGTCATCTCCACCGACACGCGAGTCTCTTCGACCTCGGCGGCCTGCTCGAACTGGCGAGCGACGCCGGCGTCGTCGCCCAGCTCGAACGGGACAAACAGCGGGCGCGGCAACAGCAGCGCCTCGACGCGTTGGCGGATGGGCGAGTCCAGGAAGTCGAGCGCCTGGTCGTGGGCCGCGCCCCAGCCCGTCTCGAACATCGACCGCGCCCGCCGCTGCAGGTCCGCGACGCGCGCGTAGCCCTCGCGGAACAGTTCGACCAGCGGATTCTCGCTCAGAGCTCGTCCGCAGGCCTCGACGTCGTGACCGGCGCGGGTCTCCAGGGCGATGGCAACGAAGCCGGCGGCCTTGCGCAGCACGCTGCGATGCACGTCGAGGTCACCCGTGTCGGCGCCGTCGGCGATCAGAATACGATTGGCGAGCGCGACGGATTCCTGCAATACACGGTCGCGGACCTCGTCTCCGAGCAGCTCGATCGAGGCCGCCAGCCGGTGCTCCGCCGGCAGCACCATCAGGGCGCTGTGACTCGCGCGCAGCGAGTCCGCATCGACCGGTTCGCTCACGCTCGTCGGCAGCGTGGCCCCCTCCGGAGGGGCGTAGACGTCGAACGCCTCCTCGCGCCGCGGGAAGCCGTGCTCTTCCAGTCGGCACTGTCTCCAGTGCAGGGCGGACTCCTCGAGCTCGGACGGCAGCTCCCACATGGAGAGCCACATGATGCGCTGGTAGCGCTCGGCGTTGTCGGTGAAGAAGATCTGTAGCATGCGCCGGATCGCGGGGCCGTGCTCGGTGATCTCGGGAGAGAATCGATGGTAACCGTCGGGCGTCATCAGTCCCTGCTCGGTGCCGGCGTCTCCCTGACCGTGCCCGTGCTTGCCGGGATCGTCCTCGTACTCGATCTGTTCGATGCGCGCCCATTGCCTGAGCAGCAGGGCCAGTAGCTCGTCGTCGGCGTTGCGCAGGAAGCGCAGCATGGTCGGCTCGCCGGCCTCCAGCAGCAGGGCGGTCCAGCCGCCGGCGCGCCGGGCGTCGAAGCGGTCGCCGCGCCACGACTCGAGATCGACCAGATGCTGTAGCTGGCTCTTCGACGCCAGGCCGATCACCGGAGTGGCGTCGACCGGCCCGACCTCGCGCACCGTCATGTACAGGTCCGAGTCCGGCAGAGCGCGCACCAGCCGCATGGGCCGCGGCGCGTTGACCAGCAGCTCGAGGCGGGCCTCGGGCGGCAGGCGCGCGGCAAGCTCGGCCAGATCGCGGATGTTCAGCTCGCGCACTCGGGCGTCGAAGTCGCGTGGCGACTCGCGGGCCAGGCGCACGAGTTCCCGCGCGGTCTCTCGCGTCGTCTGGGAGTCGTGCTGCCGGGCTTGCCGGGTGTGCGGGTCGGTCGGCCCGCTATGGTCGTTGTTCATGGGTCGGGATCCGGGGTGCGGACGAGATGATAGCAAATGCCCCGGCGGACGTTCGCGGCCCCGCCGGTGGGCTGATAAGGTGGACCGGAAGACGGGAGAGATCATGAAATCTGGCATCGGAAGGGTGCGGAACACCACCGCCTGTTGGGTCGTGGCGCTGCTGCTGTGCGGAGCGGTCGTCGCGGCGGATCCGCAGGAACAATCGTACGCGGAGTCGAGCGCCGTGTCCGCTCTGGACGTGATCCACGAGCAGATCGGCAAGTTCCGCGGGCAGATCAAGAACGCCCGGATGCGGCTCACCAACAGCGTCGCCGGCATGGGAACGGGCGACGACGGCGAGCCGGCGACGCCGGCCCGGGTCTGCTGCACCAACAACCTGCAGCGGCTGCGTGCCGGCTTCGACGAGGTGCAGCGGCAACTCGGCGAGCTCTCGCGGTGCTACGAGAGCGGCGGCAACGACGACGCGGTGTCCGCCGTGGCGTTCGCCGGGCAGGACCTGGACTCGCTGCGCCGCGGCGCGCAGATCTTCGAGACGGCCGCCAACACGGCCGACGCCGGCATGGGGCTGGCGGGCATGACCCGCGCATTCAACCAGCTGCTGGAATCGGTCGAGGCGCTCGAGACCTGCCCGCCGGAGCCGGAGGCCGAGCCGACCAAGAAGTCGCGCAAGCGCAAGAAGAAGAACTGAGACTGCGGCGTCAGTACGCGGCGAGCAGCCTCGCCGCGCGCTCGATCCGCTCCTCGTCGGGCAGGAAATAGTCCTCGAGCGGCGGTGCGTACGGCACCGGCGCATCGAGAGCCCCGACGATGCGCACCGGCGCGTCGAGATCCTCGAACGCCTCCTCCTGGATCACGGCGGCGACACTCTCGCCGATGCCTCCGGTGCGCGAGTCCTCGTGCACGATCAGCACCTTGCCGCAGAAACGCGCAGAGCCGAGCACGGCCGCGCGGTCGAGCGGCGCGATGCTGCGTAGATCGAGCACCGCGGACTCGATGCCGTCGCCGGCCAGCCGCGCGGCGACGCGCATGCAACGGTGCACATAGGCGCCGTAGGAGACGATCAGCAGGTCCGAGCCGGCCCGGCGCAGCGCGGCGCGTCCGATCGGCAGCGGAGCGGGCGCGTTCTCGCCCAGCACCTGCTTGATCTTCGGGTCGCGATACAGGCCGATGTGCTCGTAAAACAGCACCGGATCCGGGTCGGCGACGGCCGACGCCATCAGCGCACGCGCATCGTGCGGCGTCGACGGGGCGACGATCTTCAGTCCCGGCGTGCGGTAGAACCACGGCTCGGTGTTCTGACTGTGGTACGGGCCCGCACGGCGCAGCCCGCCCCACGGCAGGCGCACGACCATCGGGGCCGAGCCGCCCCAGCGATAGCGGATCTTCGCGGCGTTGTTCACCAGCTGGTTGAAGCCGCTGGCGACGAAGTCGTTGAACTGGATCTCGCCGATGGGGCGCATCCCGGCCAGGGCAGCACCGATGCAGACCCCCAGCACGCCGCCCTCGGCCAGCGTGGAGTTGACGATGCGCTCTCCGTGGGCCTCGAGCAGCGGGCGCAACAGCAGAAACGCGTTGCCGTATTTGCCGCCGACGTCCTCACCGTAGAGGAACACCCGCGGGTCGGCCTCGAGGGCGTCGCGCACGCCCAGCATGACGGCTTCCAGGAACGTGTTGCCCTTGGGGTCGAACCCGGGACCGTTCTCGAGCGACGGCAACTGCGCGTCGCCCGAGGACTTCGAAGAAGCGCGCCCCTCGAGAACCTCGACGTGCATGCGCGCCGGCTCGTCCGCGAAGACGCGCGCGCCGGCGTCCGTGCCCTCGGGCCACGGGGCATCGACGACGGTCCGCGCCGCCTCGGCGACCAGCGTCTCGGCGTCTTCTTGCAGTTGCTGCAGGTCGCCGGGGGCCAGCAGGCCGTCGGCCTCGAGGCGTCGCGCGTAAGTCGCGATCGGGTCGCGCTCGCGCCAGAACGCGTACGTCTCGGCGTCGGCGTAGCCCTGTTCGGTCGGCTCGGGATACTCCCACGTGGGAGGAGTCTCTCGCCCGAGGTACAGCATGTCGTCGTGGTGCGCGTGACCGCACATGCGCATCGCGACGACCTCGATCAGCGTCGGTCCGTGTCCCTCCCGGGCGCGCTCGGCGGCGTGCGAGAACGCGGCGGCCACTGCTTCGGGGTCGGTGCCGTCGATGCTGAATCCCGGGATGCCGTAGCCCGCCGCCTTGTCGGCGAACACCCGCACCGCGGACTGTTCGACGACAGGCGTCGAGAGCGCGGTCTGGTTGTTCTGGATACAGAAGATCGCGGGCAGCCGGCGCGCGGCGCAGGCGTTGATCGCCTCGTGCCACTCGCCGAGCGACGACCCGCCCTCGCCGATGAACGCGACCGCCACGCGGCCGCCATTCTCCATCTTGAACGCCATGGCCAGACCGGCCGCGGAGAGGCTGGAGATGCTCAACGGCGCCGTCGCGGGCAGCACGCCCCACTCGAAATCGCCGATGTGGAAGTCGCGGCCGTCCATCGGCGGGCCGGCCTTGCCCATCTGAGCGCTGAGCACGCGCCGCACCGCCTCGGCCTCGGGTCGCATCGCGAGCGCGGCACCGAGGTCGCGGATCAGCGGCGCGACGACGTCGCCGCTCCACTCGCCGCCCTCGGTGCGGTAGCCCGGCCCGCGCCGCAGTCGCAACGCGACGCCGTAGATCGCCTCCTGCCCGAGCGAGCGGAACCCCTTGCCCTGGAACGCGCCGCCGCCGTAGCGCACGTCGCTGCCCATGAAGAACTGCTTGAGCTGGTTGTCGGTGGCGCGCGTCAGGATCATCCCGCGCAGCAGCTCGAGCCGCTCCTCGGTCGTGAACGAGGCGGCGATCGACTCACGGTGCAGGAAGCCGTCCACCGCGTCGCATACCTCGCGCACGGCGTGGTCGTGACGCGCCGCAGCGCTCGCACCGGGGATCGCGTCCGGCAGTCCACGCGGCAACGAGAACTTCAACGCCCGCGGGAGGCGTCTGGCTAGCTCGCTGCGCAGTCGCTCGACCGACTGCTGCGCGGCGAGCTTTCTCGCGGGCTCGGCGATCGACTTGACGCAGTCCGCGACCGCGGTCAGGCAGAAGGGGTAACGCTCGAGCACGAACGCGGCGAGCTTCTTCGCGGTCGTCGGCCGTCTCTCCGCGCGCAGCGCGGTGGCTTTCTTGCTGGTCTTGCCGCGGGCCATCGGCCCGATGCTAGCCCGGATTCCGGGGGAATGCACCCTTCGGCTTGGGAAAACGGGGCAGTTGAGGCACACTATTCGTTTGTCCCGTGCTCACGGCGCGAACGAGTCCGCAACGCGGGAAGCGAGGAGGCCTTCTTGGCCCGAGCCGGATCCCAGGACCGCGAGCGCGAATCGCCCGCCGCCGCACAACTGCTCGAGCACGACCTCGCGCAGTGGGCCGGAGCGGGCATCGCGGCGGGTGGGCGCAAGGACGCGCTGCTGGGACGAGTCGAGTCGTTGAGGCTGACCCCGGACGGACGCCGCGTCGAGGCGCGCGTACGCGGCAACCGGCCGCTGCCGTACCAGGTCCGCGTGTGGGTCGTCGACGGCGGCCTCGACTGCCGATGCACGTGCGCCCGCGAGACCAAGTCGGGTTGCAAGCACGCCGTGGCCGCGCTGGAGGCGCTGCGCTTTCCGGCGGCCGCGGTGCCGCGAGTGCCCGCCGCGGAGCGCCGCGGACGGCCTCGCGCCCCCGCCGAACCGCCGCCGACGGAGCTGTCCGGCTACTGGATCGTCGGCGGCGCCGAGCGCACATTCGGGCGGGACGAGAGAATCGAGCTGGCGCGGGCGGAGGAGCTCGCCACCCGGCGCGTCGGCGCGCGACGCCGCGGCCTGACGGTCGAGCCGCTCGAGGGGACGGTGCCCGGCTTCTGCGTGTCGCGGAAGGGAGCCCGGCACGGGGAGACGGTAGCGCTGTGGGGCGAGAAGTTCGCCCGCGGCTCTTGCACCTGTGCGGACCACTGGCACGGCGAACTCGGAACGTGCGTGCACGTCGAGCGCGCGCGCATGTGGTTCTCGCGCAAGCCCAAGCCGGACCTGTCGCGGGTTTGCACCGTGCGCCGCTGCGGACGTGCGTCGATGGAGCACGCGCCGGACCGGCTGTCCGAGATCCGACTCGACGCGCCGGGGGAGGGGACGCCGCCGTCGCTGGAGGGTTGGTTCGACGAGACCGGCTGGCTGAGGACCGACGACGACGGAGCGCTCGGCCCGGAGCGCGCGCAGGCTGCCGTGGACGCGGCTCGCCGCCTCGCGGCCGACAACGACTGGCTGTGGGACCTCGACCCGGCGGTGCCGCAGCGGATCGAGCTCGCGGCGCAAGAGCGACGAGGCGCGGAGAGGTTGTCGTCGATCGGGCCGGGGCACCCGGACTGGGAGGCGCTGGTCCCGAAGCTGGGGCTGCGCCTGCATGCGTACCAGGAGACCGGCGTTGCGTTCCTGGCGCGCCGCGGGCGAGCGTTTCTGGCGGACGACATGGGCCTCGGCAAGACGGTGCAGGCCATCGCGGCCGCCGGACTGTTGCAGCGCGCGGCCGGCGTGCGGCGCATGATGGTGGTCTGCCCGGCGTCGCTGAAGCACCAATGGAAGCGCGAGATCGACAAGGCGACCGGCGAGGCCGCGCACGTCGTCGAGGGACCGCGCTCGCGTCGCCTTCGTGCGTACGCGGAATGGACCGACGGTTTCATGCTGATCAACTACGAGCTCGTATTGCGCGATCTCGACGCGATCCGCGAGACCGACGTCGACCTGGTGATCCTGGACGAGGCGCAGCGCATCAAGAACTGGGATACCAAGACCGCGCGCGCGGTCAAGCGTCTGCGTAGCCCGTACGCGTTCATCCTGACCGGCACGCCGCTCGAGAACCGGCTGCACGAGTTGCACTCGCTGGTCGAGTACATTCATCCGCGTGGCCTGGGCCCGCGCTGGCGTCTGCTGCCGTTCCACGCGGTAACGGACGGCAAGGGCCGCATCCTGGCCTACGAGGGCCTGCAGGTCCTGCGACGGAGATTGCGACCGTTCTTCCTGCGCCGCGAACGCGACACCGTGCTGGACCAGCTGCCCGAGCGGACGGACCACACGTTCTGGACCGGCATGACGGCCGCGCAGCGCGCGCCGTATCGCAAGCATGCGTCGACGGTCGGCGCGCTGGCCTCACGCGGGCAGCCGCTCGGACCGCGCGAGGTGCGCGTGCTGCTGCAGTCGCTGACCTGTATGCGCATCCTGTGTAACTCCCGCGCGCAGTACGCGTGGGACACGATCGAGGGTCGGCTGACAGACCCGGCCCCGCCGTCGCGCGGCGAGCTGCGCGCTCTGGGGTCGCCGAAGCTGGAGGAGTTCGCGCGCGTGCTCGACGACCTGCTCGACGAGTCCGATGCGAAGGTCGTCGTCTTCTCGCAATGGGAGCGGATGCTGCGCCTCGCGGGCTTCGTCACGCGCGACGTGCTCGAACGGCGCGACCTGCGCGCCGACGTGTTCCACGGCGGGCTCAGCAGCAAGGCGCGTGACGAGATGCTCGATTCGTTCTTCACCGATCCCGATTTCCGCGTGCTCTATTCGACGGACGCCGGCGGGCTGGGGCTGAACCTCCAGGAAGCCGCGTCGGTCGTCGTCAACCTCGAGGTTCCGTGGAACCCCGCCGTGCTCGAGCAGCGCATCGGCCGGGTGCACCGCATGGGCCAGCGGCGCGGCGTGCGCGTCTTGCACTTCGTCACGCGCGGCGCGCTCGAGGAGCGCGTGCGGCAGATTCTCGAGGGCAAGCGCGCGCTGTTCGATGGCCTGCTGACCGACGACGTCGACCGCGTCGTGTTCGACGACGCCATGCGCGGCTCGCTCGTCGAGCGCGTGCTGGATCTGATCGAGTCTTCGCAGACTTCCGCCTCGACGGAAACATGATCCTCGGGAGCCGATCCCTCAGTCGGCCCAGAACTCGAACTCGCGCGTCAACTCGACACCGAACGCGTCGCGCACCGCGGCCTCGACCCGCTCGACGAGGCGCAGCACGTCGGCCGCCGTGCCTCCTCCCAGATTGACGAAGAAGTTGGCGTGCTTGGGCGAGACCTCGATCGCGCCGACACGCCTGCCCTTGAGGCCCGCCTCGTCGATCAGGCGTCCCGCGAAATCGCCGGGCGGTTGGATGAACACGGACCCGCAGGACGGCAGCCCGGTCGGCTGGTTCGCCTTGCGCGACTCGGCGAAGGCGTCGAGTCGCTTCTCGATCTCGACCGCGTCGCCGCGCTCGAGCCGCAGGAGCGCGCCGAGGACGATGCCGCGCTGCCGGTGAAAACGACTGCTGCGGTAGCCGAACGCGCACTCCTCGCCCTGCAACTCGTGCACGGCGCCCAGCTCGTCGGCGAACGTGACGCGCTCGACCCAGTTGCCGATCTCGTATTCGTGCCAGCCGGCGTTCATCACGATCGCGCCGCCGATCGTCCCGGGGATTCCGGCGCCGAACTCGATGCCGGCCAGCCCCTCGCGCGCGGCGCGGCGCGCCACCGCGGGAAAGAACGCCCCCGCGCCGGCATCGATGCGAAGCGCGCCGTCGTGCTCGACGCGGTCCAGGCAGCGCCGGATGCGCAGCACGACTCCGCGCACGCCGGAGTCGGCGACGAGCAGATTCGAGCCGTTGCCCAGCACGCGCCAGCCGACGCCCGCGTCGCTCGCCCAGCGCAGCGCGCGCGCGACGTCCTCGGCGTCCGCGGGAGAGACGAGCAACTCGGCGGGTCCACCGATGCGCCACGTCGTGTACGGAGCCAGACAGGCCTCGCGCTCGATCTCGCCGCGGAAACCGTCGCTCCGGAGCCGATCGCCGAGGTCGTCCGTCATACCTGCAACACGATCTTGCCGAAGCTGTCGTTGCGCTCGAGCATCGCGTGTGCGTCGGCGGCGCGTTCGAGCGGCAGCGTCGCGTGAACGACGGGGTGCAGCACGCCGGAGGCGAGCAGCGGCAGCACCTGGTGCGAGAAGCTGCGCACGAGCGCGACGTGCTCCTCGATCGGGCGCGAGCGCAGGACGCTGCCGGTCAGGTTGATGCGCTTCTGCATCAGCAGCCCGAGGTTCGTCTCCGCGCGCGCTCCGCCGAGCAGTCCGAGGACGACCCAGCGGCCTCGGCGGCGCAGCACGTCGGCGTTGAGCCCGAAGGCGGGCCCACCGACGAGGTCGAGGACGAGGTCGACGCCGTCATCGTTCGACGCGAGCCGGATCTGCTCGGCGAGCCCCTCTCGCGCGGGGTCGAGCGTCCGTAACGCACCGAACTGTTCGAGGCGCCTTCGTTTCTGCTCGGTGCGCGAGAGCGCGACCACGCGTGCCCCGACGCTCAACGCCAGCTGGACGGCGGCGGTGCCGACTCCGGAGCCCGCCGCGTGGATCAGCACGGTCTCGCCCACCGACAGACCGCCCTGCAGGAACAGCGCGTCGAAGGAGGTCAAAAACGCTTCCGGGATCGCGGCGGCCTCGGCCCAGTCCAACTGGGGTGGGATGCGCATGCAGAGCCGCTCGTCGAGGCGGACGAGCTCGGCATACCCGCCGCCGCCGAGCAGACCCATGACGCGATCCCCGCAGCGCAGACGGTCCACCGCGGCCCCGGTTTTGACGATTTCCCCCGCGAATTCGAGTCCCGGGATCTCCTGGGGCCAGCCGGCCGGCGCGGGATAGCGGCCCAGGCGCTGCAGCAGATCCGCTCGGTTCAGCGCGGTGGCCCGGACCGCGACAAGCACTTCGCGCGGTCCCGGTACCGGGTCCGCGACCTCCCGAAGCTGCAGGACCTCAGGCCCTCCGGGCCGCTCGATGACGATCGCCCTCATACCCCGGGCAGCATGACACAGGCACCCCCGCCTGTCAGGAACCGCGATAGTCGGTTGCTCTCCCGGCGTTTGTGGCACAATGCTCTCGGCACGGCCGTCCGACGGATTCCCTATCGAGAGCAGGAGTGTGCGCTCCCGCTGCCGGTCGTGCGAGGTCATGCCGTGAGCGAAGAACCCAAGACGGAAAACGCGACCGAGGCTGTGCCTGCCGCCGAGCCTGCGGCCGAGATTCCGACGCCGACGCCGGCCGGGCCCGAGCCCGCCGCCGAGGCGCCGAGCGAGACGCCCGCCGAGCCCGTCGCCGACGCGTCCAACGAGACGCCCGCCGAGCCTGTCGCCGACGCGTCCAATGCGCAGCCTGCCGAGGCACCGGCCACGGAGCCGGCGCAAGAGGCAGCCGCGCCTCCGACGGAAGGCGCGGACGATGTCGCTGCCACGTCGAAGGCAGAGCCGGGCACGTCGGAGCCGGCGGAGAAGAAAAAGAAACCGGGCCCGCGCAGCTCGCTGCCGCAGGCGTTACGTTCGTCGCTCTATCGTTCGTTCCGTGCCGGCCTGCCCATCGAGGGCAAGGTCGAGAAGGTGATCAAGGGCGGCTACGAGGTCAAGCTGGGCAAGGTCCGCGCGTTCTGCCCTCACTCGCAGGTCGACGTCGAGCGTGTCACCGAAGCCGAGTCGAAGGTCGGCCAGACGCTCGAGTTCCGCATCACGCAGATTCGCCGCGGCGGCGACGATATCGTGGTCTCGCGCCGCGCGTTGCTGGACGAGGAACGACAGGAAAACGCCAAGGCGGTGCGCGCGACGCTCGTCGAGGGCACCGTGATGCGCGGCCGCATCACCGGCGTCGCGGCGTTCGGCGCGTTCGTCGACCTCGGCGCGGGCGTGAAGGGTCTGGTGCACGTCTCCGAGCTCTCGCACTCGCGCGCCGCGAAGGCCGAGGACATCGTCAAGGTCGGCGACGACGTGCAGGTCAAGGTGCTCAAGGTCGACGAGGGACGCGGGCGCATCTCGTTGAGCATGCGTCAGGCGACCGAGGATCCGTGGAAGGGCGTGGCGGAGAAGTTCGACGTCGGCAAGAGCTACCCGGGCAAGGTCGAGCGCATCACCGACTTCGGCGCGTTCGTCCGGCTCGCGCCGGACCTCGAGGGGCTGGCCCCGGCCAGCGAGTTCCCGCCGGCCCGGTTGGGCTGGAAGGACGGGCTCGAGGTCGGGCAGGAGAAAGAATGGCTCGTGCTCTCCGTCGACCCCGGAAAGCGTCGCATCTCGCTGACGCTGCCGTCCGAGGGCGAGGCGCTCGCTGCCGACGCGCCGCTGGAGACCGGGGCCAAGCTGAAGGGCCGCGTGCAGCGTATCGAACGCTTCGGCGTCTTCGTCTGGCTCGGCCCCGGCCGCGTCGGCCTGATGCCGCGCGAGTTCATCGGCGCCCCGCGCGACGCCGATCTCACTCGGCGTTTTGCCGGCGGTGACGAGGTCGAGGTCGAGGTGGTGGGCATCGAGGAGGGCGGCCGTCGCATCCGTCTCGCCAAGCCGGGCTTCGAGGCCCGGCCGCAGGCGCGCCGCGATTCCAAGCCGCGCATCGACGACCCCTCGCGCAGCAACCGCGACTCCGGTCGCGGAGGCCACGTCGACCCCGGCAACTTCGGCACCAGCCTGGCGGAGAAACTGCGCGCCGCGCTGGGGGACGAGAAGAAGGACTAGGTTCGTGAGGGCGCGCTAGCCGCGTTTCGCGGCGGCCGTCCGCCGGCGCGGCGCCGCGGGAGTCGGAGCGTCGAGCAACGCCTCCTGCACGATCGCCTCTTGCTCGATGGCGTGCCGTTTGGCCGACCCGGTTGCCGGACTGGCGCTGCGCGGCCTGCCGACGTAGCGCAGCGTCTGACCTTCGGCCAGGTACGAGCGCGCGCGATCCTCGAAGAAGCTCCACGCGCCCATGTTGCGCGATTCTTCCTGTGCCCAGACGATGTCCTTGACGTCGGACAGCTTCTCGAACAGTCCGGCCAGCGACGCCCCGGGGAACGGGTACAACTGCTCGACGCAGCAGATCGCCACGTCGTCGATCTCGCGTTTGTTGCGCTCCGCGTCGAGGTCGTAGAACAGCTTGCCGCTGCACAGCACGAGGCGGCGCAACGGCCGCTCCGCCTCGATGCGCGGATCGCGGCGCAGAACCTCGAAGCAGCCCTGCGTCAACTCGTCGGGCTGTGAGACGCATGCCGGCAGGCGTAACAGGCTCTTCGGCGTCATCACCACCAGCGGCCGGCGGACGTCCTGCAGCGTCTGGCTGCGTAGCAGATGGAAGTACTGCGCCGGAGTGCTGGGTGAAGCGATCTGGATATTGCCGCGCGCGGCGAGTTGCAGGAAGCGTTCCAGCCGCGCGGTCGAGTGCTCGGGCCCCTGGCCCTCGTAGCCGTGAGGCAGCAACAGGACGAGACTGCTCTTCTGGCCCCACTTCTGCTCCGAGCAGACGAGGAACTGGTCGATGATCACCTGCGCGCCGTTGGCGAAGTCGCCGAACTGCGCCTCCCACAGCACGAGCGCCTCGGGGTGCTCCACGCTGTACCCGTACTCGAAGCCGAGCACGGCGAACTCCGACAGCAGGCTGTCGAACACCTGGAACTTGCCGCCGGCGTCCGGCAATTCCGCCAACGGACAGAAGGTCTGTGCGTTGCGATGGTCATACAGCACCGCGTGGCGCTGGCTGAACGTCCCGCGGCCGCTGTCCTCACCCGAAAGGCGTACCTCGCACCCGTCGTACACGAGCGAGCCGAAGGCCAGTGCCTCGGCCAGCGCCCAGTCGATCCGTCCCTCCTCGAAGCGGTCGGTCCGGTGCGCGAGCTGGCGCGCCAGCTTCTTGTGCGCCTCGAACCCGTCCGGGCGCCGTTCGAGTCCGGCGAGCACGCGCCGCAGGCTGTCGAGCGGCACGCCGCTGTCGCGATGCGGCCGCGCGACGCCCTCGACGGCCTCCAGCTCGCGACGCGCCGGCTCGGGCTGGCCCTCTTGCCGGGCCTGCCGGACCTCGTCGTGCACCTCGCGCAGCCGACGCCGGTAGTCCTCGAGCGCGTTCTCGGCGGTCTCGACGTCGAAGTCGCCGCGGCGCAGCAGCTGTTCGGTGTACAGCTTGCGCACCGAGCGGTGCTCGCGAATCTTGTCGTACAGCAGTGGGTGCGTGTAGGAAGGGTCGTCCGCCTCGTTGTGGCCCCAGCGCCGGTAGCAGACGAGGTCGACGACGACGTCCCGCTGGAACGCCTGGCGGAAGGCCAGTGCGTGACGGATGACGCGCACCGCCTCCTCGGGCTGGTCGCCGTTGACGTGGAAGATCGGCGCGCGGACCATCTTCGCCACGTCGGTGGCGTAGGTCGAAGAGCGCGCGTCCTTCGGGCCAGTGGTGAATCCGATCTGGTTGTTGATCACGACGTGCACGGTGCCGCCCGTGCGGTAGCCCTGAAGCTGCGAGAGGTTCAGCGTCTCGGCGACGACGCCCTGCCCCGCGAACGCGGCGTCGCCGTGCAGCAGCAGAGGCAGCACGCTGCTGCGGTCGGCGTCGTTTCTCCTGTCCTGGCGCGCTCGTACCATCCCCTCGACGACCGGATTGACCGCCTCGAGATGGCTCGGATTCGACGCGACCTCGACGTCGACGATCTTGCCGTCGGCGGAGGTGAAACGGCCGCTCGCGCCGAGGTGGTACTTCACGTCGCCCGAGCCGAGCGCGGTGCGCGGGTCGATGCCCTCGAACTCGCGGAAGATCTGCCCGTACGACTTCCCGACCACGTGCGCCAGCACGTTGAGCCGACCGCGGTGCGCCATGCCGATGACGGCCGCATCGATCTCGGCTTCAGCAGCGTCGGCCAGCAGGAAGTGCAGCATCGGGATCAGCGTCTCGGCGCCTTCCAGCGAGAATCTCTTCTGTCCGACATAGCTCGTGTGCAGGAAGGTCTCGAACGCCTCGGCGGCGTTGAGCTTCTTGAGGATCTCGACCTGCATCTCGCGTGGAAGCGGTTCGGTCGCGGACGGGGACTCGAGTCGCTCCTGCAGCCAGTGTCGTGACTCGGAGTCGGGGATGTGCATGTACTCGACGGCGATGTGATGGCAGTAGGTGCGCTGCAGCGTCTCGAGGATGTCGCGCAGGCGCAGCATCCCGCGCTCGCCGCCCAGGTTGCCGGCGACGAACTCGCGGTCGAGGTCCCACACCGACAGCCCGTAGGTCGACAGCTCGAGCTCGGGGTTCGGCTCGGGCTCGTAGCCCAACGGGTTGAGGTCGGCCCACAGATGGCCGCGCACGCGGTAGCAGCGGATCAACTGCAGGACGCCGGCCTGTTTGGCGATCGCCTCCGCGTTGTTCGCCCCGCCCAGGATCGGCGGATTGCGGTCACCCGCCCAGCGCAGCGGCTCTTGCGGGACGCCGATCTCGCCGAAGATGCGGGCGAACGTGTCCTGCTCGCCCTGTAGCAACTTGTCCAGCGTCGCCAGGAAGCGGCCGGACTCGGCGCCCTGGATCACGCGGTGGTCGTACGTGCTGGTGACCGACATCACGCGCGAGATGCCGAGCTGCGAGATCATCTCCGGGGCCATGCCGGAGTACTCGCCCGGATAGCTGATCGCGCCGACGCCGATGATCGCGCCCTGGCCCTGCATCAGGCGCGGCACCGACAGCGCGGTGCCCAGCATCCCGGGGTTGGTCAACGTCACCGTCGTCCCCTCGTAGTCCTCGAGGGTCAGCTCGTTGTTGCGCGCGCGCAGCACGAGGTCGTCGTACGCCGCGACGAGCGCCGGGAAGTCGAGCTGTTCGGCGTGCTTGATGTTCGGCACGAGGAGTACGCGCTCGCCGTTCTTCGAGACGTCGATGGCCAGACCGAGGCGGATCTCGTCGCGCGGCACGACGTGCGGCTTCCCGTCGATCTCGGCGTAGGCGACGTTCATGCCCGGATGCTGCTTCAGCGACTGGACGATGGCCCAGGCGATGAGGTGGGTGAACGAGATCTTGGGGCCGGCGACGTTCTGCTGGTGCAGGTTGGCCACGCGCCGGTTCTCTTCCAGCATCTTGACCGGGATCGTGCGCACCGAGGTCGCGGTCGGCACCTCGATGCTGGCCGCCATGTTCTCGACGATCTTGGCCGCGATGCCGCGCAGTGGGCGGGCGTTGGCGGCCGCCGGCGGTGCGGGCGCCGGCCCGGCCGGCTTCGACTCCGCGGGCGCCGGGCGCGGCGGCTCGGTCGCGGGGTCGGGGCGATAGTCCTTGAAGAACTCGCGCCACGCCTCCGAGACGGCCTGCGGGTTCGCCTGGAAGCGGCGGAACAGCTCGTCGATGTACCCCAGGTTGTGTCCGAACTTGGCCATGAAAGGCAATCCTAGCTCCGGCACATGACCGGGGCAATCGAATCGAGCGATTCCGTGGCTACAATGCCCGAGGAGGTGCGGTGTGCCCAGAGCTACGCTGATCGTCGGGGTCTCGACCCTGGTCCTGCTGGGCACGGGCTGCCCGGACCCGGTGCACCGCAGTTCCGGATGGGCGGCGATGGGGGATCGGGCGGAGGCCGAGATCTACACCATCACCGAACGAGACGCCGATCTGGCGCTCGAGGAGTTCCGCGAAGCGATCGAGAAGGTCGAGGCGCTCGTGGATCCCGGCGACGCGGACGGGGAGCTGGCGCGGCTGAATGTCGAGGCCGGCGCCGGCCACTACCGCGTGGAGGACCGGGACCTGTTTCGCATGGCGCTGCTGGCGCTGGACTGGGCCCGCGCCAGCCGGGGGGCCTTCGACCCCACCGTCGCGCCGCTGACCGCGCTGTGGCGGGACTCCACGGGAGGGGCGCCCGATGCGGCCGCGATCGAGGCGGCGCTGGGGCGCGTCGGCTGGGCCGAGGTGGCGATCGCCGAGGAGGTGCGCACGGTGCACTTCCTCGCACCCGGCATGTCGCTCGACCTCGGGGGCGTGTCGAAGGGCTTCGCTCTGGACGCCGCCGCGCGCGCCTTCACGCGCACGGGCAACCACGGGGGGGTGCTGAGGCTCGGCGGCAACGCCTACGCCTGGGGCTGGCCCCCCGACGAGCTCGGGCACTGGGTGGAGCTGGCCGACCCGCGCGGGACCGCGACCGACGACTGGCTCGGGTTGCTGGTCGCCAACCGGGGGATCGCCTCCAGCGGGGTGCGCGACGCCGGTGCCGCGTGCCCCGTCGTCCTCGACCCGGCGACGGGGCGGCCGGCGGCGAGCGACGTGCTGGTCGCGGTCGCCGTGGCCGACAGCGCGGCGGACGCCGACGCGGTCGCGACGGCGCTGCTGGTCGCCGGCTCGCATCGCGGGGCGGACCTGCTCACGCGCTCGCGGCGCGTCGAGGCGGTGCTGCTGGTGCGCGGCGATCGGGGGCCCGAATTGCTGGCCTCGGGGTCGCTCGAGGAGCGGTTGAGATTCGCTCCCGGCCTGACCGCCGAGACGGAGGGGCGGGTGCGCTACCTGCTGCCTCCGGCCAAGCTGTAGCGTTTGGTTTCCTCTGTTAGAATGCCCGTTCCAACCGCGTTTTCTTGACGAACAGAAAGTACGGCGACCTGCCCACGCACGGCGAGCAGGTGTTCGCCCCAGGAGACTCGTGATGTCCGCTGACCTGTTGCAAAAGCTCGGTCTCGAATCCACCAACCACGGCGCCTGCACCGGAACCTGGCTCGAGACCTCCGGCAAGGAGCTGGTGTCGCTCAACCCGTCGAACGGCGAGCCGATCGCCCGCGTCAAACAGGCGGAGGCCGAGGACTACGAGAAGGTCATGCAGCAGGCGACGGCCGCGTTCGAGACCTGGCGCATGATGCCCGCGCCGCAGCGCGGAGAGATCGTGCGCCAGCTCGGCGACGAGCTGCGCGCGAACAAGGACGCACTGGGGCGGCTCGTCTCGCTCGAGATGGGCAAGGTCCTGACCGAGGGACTCGGAGAGGTCCAGGAGATGATCGACATCTGCGACTTCGCGGTCGGACTCTCGCGCCAGCTCTACGGTCTGAGCATGCACTCCGAGCGCGGCCAGCATCGCATGTACGAGCAGTGGCACCCGCTGGGCGTGATCGGCATCGTCACCGCGTTCAACTTCCCGGTCGCCGTCTGGGCCTGGAACGTCGCGATCGCCGCCGTCTGCGGCGACACGATGGTGTGGAAGCCGTCGTCGAAGACTCCGCTGACCGCGGTCGCCGTGCAGAACATCGCCAACCGCGTGATGGAGCGCAACGGCCTGAGCGGGATCTTCAACCTCGTCATCGGCCGCGGCGCCGAGGTCGGCGAGCGCATGCTCGCCGATCGCCGCCTACCGTTGATCTCCGCCACCGGCTCGTGCCGCATGGGTCGGCGCATCGCGACGGTCGTCGGCGAGCGCCTCGCCCGCACGCTGCTCGAGCTGGGCGGCAACAACGCCGTGATCGTCAGCGAGCACGCCAACCTGGACCTCGCGCTGCGCGCGGTGCTGTTCGGTGCGGTCGGCACGGCCGGTCAGCGCTGCACGTCCACGCGCCGCCTGCTGCTGCACAAGTCGATCGCCAAGGAATTCACCGAGAAGCTGGTCCGGGCCTACGGCAACGTCGTGATCGGCGACGCGCTCGACGAGAACACGCTGATGGGTCCGCTGGTCGACGACGCCGCGGTGGGCGACATGATGGCCGCGCTGGAGCAGGTCGCGGCCCAGGGCGGCGAGGTGCTCCACGGCGGCGGCAAGCTCGACCGCCCGGGCAACTTCGTCGAGCCGACGCTGGTCAAGGCGCGCGCCGACATGGAGATCGTGCAGGAGGAGACGTTCGCCCCGATCCTCTACATCATCGAGTACGACGACCTCGACGAGGCGTTGAAGATGCACAACGACGTCCCGCAGGGACTGTCGTCGTCGATCTTCACGCAGAACCTGATCGAGGCCGAGACGTTCCTCTCGCACCGCGGCAGCGACTGCGGTATCGCCAACGTCAACGTCGGAACCTCGGGCGCCGAGATCGGCGGTGCTTTCGGCGGAGAGAAGGAGACGGGCGGCGGACGCGAGTCCGGGTCGGACTCGTGGAAGATCTACATGCGACGCCAGACGAACACGATCAACTGGGGTGCCGAGATGCCGCTGGCCCAGGGCGTCAAGTTCGACGTGTGAGCGGCGCCCATGGGCTCGGCTTCTCCCGGAGTCCGTCCATATTGCCGGGTCGGTAACCTTCGCCGCGGATTCCCGTAGATCCAAGGTGAGAGCCTCCGGCCCGGCGGTTGGCGGCCCGAACTCGAGGGAGGGGAGACCCATGGCTGAGCTGCTGACCTTGATCGTCGTCTCTGCGGTCGGACTCGGTATCGCCGTTCTGGTCCTGCTGCTGCTGCCGCTGGTGTTGCTGGCCGGCCTGATCAAGCTCGCGGTGTTCGTCGTGGTGCTGCCGTTCCGCATCCTGGCCGTCGCGTTCAGTGTCGTATTCAGCGTGGTCGCCGCGCTCGGCTCGGCCCTGCTCAGCGTCGCCGGCGCGTTGCTGGGTACGCTGGCCCTGCTGTTCGGGCTCGTTCTCATCCCGCTGCTGCCGGTCCTGTTCGTCGTCTTCGGTATCTGGCTGATCGCCCGCCTGTTCGGTGCGGGCCGCCGCCGGATCGTCGCCCCCGCCTAGGGCGCAGTCATAATGGGTCCGCGGAACGCCGCGTGCGAGGAACGCGTGATCCATGCCCGAAAGCTCCCCGCGGCCCCGTTGCCGGAGATCCTCGAGGACCCCGGAGTCTGTGGCGCCTACTGCGAGGACGCCTCGGGCGCGCCCCCGGGATTCGCGTCGGGTCTCTGCCGGCCGGAGGACGAGGAGCAGGCCTCGGCGCTGCTGCGCGACACCGGTTGCCGGCCCGTGCTGGTCCAGGCCGCACGCTCGTCGTTGACCGGAGGGGCGATCCCGCGCGGCGAGATCGTCGTCTCCGTCGAACGAATGTGTGGCATCTCCGTGCCGGAGCCGTCCGCCGCCGGACGCGCCTCGGTCCGCGTGGGAGCCGGCGCGAGGCTGTCCGATCTCGAACGCGAGCTTGCCGGCCACGGCCTCTACTATCCGCCGGTGCCGACGTTTCGCGAGGCGATGCTCGGGGGCACCGTGTCGACCAACGCCGGAGGGGCGTCCTCGTTCAAGTACGGAGCCACGCGCGAGTGGGTGCGCGCGCTGCGAGTGTTGTTGCACAACGGCGACCTGCTCGAGCTGCGGCGCGGCGAGCACCTGTTCGGCCCCGGCGAGACGATCCGAATTCGCGCCAGCGACGGCGCCGAGCTTCGCGCCCCGGTGCCGAATCACCGGCTGCCGCCACTGAAGAAGATCTCCGCGGGCTACCACTCCTCGGACCCGCTGGATCTCGTCGACCTGTTCGTCGGCTCCGAGGGGACGTTGGGGTTGATCACGGAGGTCACCCTGGACCTCGTCCCGCTGCCGCCCGCCGTCGTCAGCGGCTTCGTCTTCCTGGACAACGCAGGGACCGCCCTGCACCTCGCCGCGGATCTGCGCGCCGCCGCCGCGCGGGCCCGGGAAGAGCCCGACTCGACGTTGCCCGACGTGCGCTCGATCGAGTGGGTCGACGCCCGTTCGCTCGCCCTGCTGCGCGATGCGGCTGTGCCGCGCCGCCTCAGACTGCATCTTCCGGATGCCGCGCGGGCGGGCGTGTTGTTCGAGGTGGAACTGCCGCGGCCGGTCGAGTCCAGCGAGGCGCAGCAGGCGATCGCGGATCATCTGGACGGCGTCTCGCGCGTCGACGGGCCGCTGCCCGAACTGCTCGACATTCTGCTGCGCTACGCGCGACTCGACGACGTGGAGCTCGCCTTTCCCGGGGACGACGAGCGGCTGGCCGGGCTGCGGGAGCTGCGCGAGGCGGTCCCCACGGCAGTCAACGAGCTGCTGGCGCGACGTCGCGTCGCCTCGCCCGGAGTGGTGAAGGTCGGCGGTGATTTCATCGTGCCGTTCGACCGTGTTCCGCAGATGCTGGAGCGCTGCACGGCGGCATTCGAGGCGCGCGAGCTGGACTACGCGATCTGGGGCCACCTGTCCGACGGCAACCTGCACCCCAACGCGATCGCGCGGGAGGCGGGCGAAGTCGAGGCCGGTGAGGAAGCGCTGCTCGAGCTGGCCGACGCCGCGGTGCGGGCGGGTGGCTGCCCGCTGTCCGAGCACGGCGTCGGGCGCAGCCCGCTGAAACAGAGGCTGCTGCGCCGCTTCGTCGGCGGCGCGGCGCTGGATCGCATGCGCGAGATCAAGCGCGGACTGGACCCGGCCGGACGCTTTTCCCCCGGCGTCCTGTTCCGCGCCGACTGACACGGTGCAGCACGACGGTTTCACGACTCCCGGAGGGCGGTGCGTGGTCTGGAGTAGACTGCCCGCACGGTCTCGCCTGCAACGAGAGCCGTACGTGTTGTCCGACAGCCGGCTGGGAGCCCGCAGTTGAATTCGATCTTCATCCTCGTCCTGTTGCTGCTCGCCACGGCATTGCTCGTCAGCGAGCGACTGCGCGCGGACATGGTGGCGATGCTGATCCTCGCCGCGCTCGTTCTCGGTAGGATGCTGGAGCCGGAGCAGGCGCTGTCGGGCTTCTCGAACGAGGCCACGGTCGCGGTGGCCTGCATGTTCGTGCTGACGGCGGGGCTGCAGGGCAGCGGTGTCGTGCAGTTCCTGGCCGATCGTCTGCTGCTGCACGGCCCGTCGAGTCCCACCTCGCTCATGTTCCTGACCGCTCTCGTCGTCGCGCCGGTCTCCGCGTTCATCAACAACACCGCCGCGGTGGCCGTGTTCCTGCCGATCATCTCGCGCGCTTGTCAGGACCGGCAGATCAGCCCCAGCCGGATGATGATGCCGCTGTCGTTCTTCGCCATGCTCGGCGGCACGTGTACGCTGATCGGGACCTCGACCAACATCCTCGTCAGCTCGATCGCGGTGCAGAACGGGCAGCCGCGCTTCGGCATGTTCGAGTTCTCCTCGATCGGCCTGGTGCTGCTGGTGCTCGGCGGCGCGTACCTCTTCGTCTTCTCCGAGAAACTGATCCCGGAGCGCGTCAAGGCGGAGAGCCTGACGGCGGGGCACCACCTCAACCCCTACCTCAGCGAGGTCGTGGTGCTCGAGGACTCGCCGCTGATCGGCCAGGACCTGCGCGAGGCACGGCTGGGCGAGCGCTACGACCTCGAGGTGCTGGGCCACGTGCGCAACAAGGTGATGCGGGGCGTGCCGGGCGGCTACGACGAGCTGCGGCAGGACGATATTCTGTTGGTCAAGGCCCCGGCCTCCGCGCTGGTCAAGTTGCGCGACGCGGCCGGCATCGCGGTGCGGCCCGGCCGCAGGCCGGACGACGCCGACCTGCGATCGGGCGACACGTCGCTGTACGAGGCGGTCATCCCGCCCAACTCCGAGCTCGACGGGCGGAGCCTGAAGGGCGCCGACTTCCGCGGCCGCTTCGGCGCGACGGCGCTGGCCATCAGGCGTCACGGCGAGGACATCCGCGAGAAGATCGGCCACATCCGTCTGCGCATGGGCGACGAGCTGCTGATCCTCGCCCCGCAACGCAGGCTGCCGCGCCTGCGGCAAGAGACGAGCTTCCTGATCCTGCAAGAGCTCGACCTGCCGGTCATTCGCCCGGTCTCGGCCATCACCGCTTCGCTGATCGTCGCCGGCGTGATCGTCGTGGCGACGCTGGGAATCTACGACCTGGCCGAGGCCGCGGTCGTCGGCGCCGTCCTGATGGTCCTCACGGGCTGCGTGCAGGCGCGCAAGGTCTACTCGTTCATCGACTGGCGCGTCATCTTCCTGCTGGCCGGGCTGTTGCCGCTGGGCATCGCGCTGGAGTCGTCGGGGGCGGCGGACACCGCGGCGCGCTGGCTCGTGGCCGCGGCGGGCAACTGGGGCAATCACGCCGTGCTGGCGGTCTTCTTCCTGCTGGCCGCGGTCCTGACCGGTGTGATGTCGAACCTCGCGACGGCAGCATTGCTCGCGCCGCTCGCGATCACCTGTGCCAACGCGGTCGGCTCCGACCCTCGGCCGTTCCTGATGGCGGTTACGTTCGCCGCGTCCGCCGCGTTCTACACGCCGATCGGCTACCAGACCAACCTGCTGGTCTACGGTCCGGGCGGCTACCGCTTTACCGACTTCCTCCGGCTCGGAACTCCGCTGACGCTGATGTACTGGATCGTGGGGACGCTGCTCATCCCGGTGGTCTTCCCGTTCCATCCATGATACGGAGCGGGGTCAGACCAAAAAGCGTTGCATCGATTGCGCAAGAGTCGTGTCTTGCGGCGTCGTTGCGATGCAACGCATTTTCGTCAGACCCCGGGCGTCTTTAAAGGCTCGGTCATCTTGAACGGGTCGAGGCCGGTTTCGAGTTGCTCTTCCGTCAGGTCGGTCAGCTCGCGGGCGACCTCGCGCACGGTGCGGCCCGAGGCGGCGGCGTCATGCGCGATCTTGGCCGCCAGGTCGTAGCCGATCAGCGGCACCAGTCGCGTGACGGTCGCCAGCCCGCGCTCGACCATCTCCGGTCCGCGCTCGGTGACGGTGACGCCC
This sequence comes from bacterium, assembly GCA_024226515.1. Classification (GTDB taxonomy): domain Bacteria; phylum Acidobacteriota; class Polarisedimenticolia; order Polarisedimenticolales; family Polarisedimenticolaceae; genus JAAELQ01. The sequence continues at coordinate 41,674 of JAAELQ010000317.1, read as the reverse complement.
TCGACGCACTTCTCGCTGAAGTTGGCCGACGCGGCGCCGAGCAGCTCGACGGACTGCAGCACGTTGTAGCCGGCCAGAGGGAGCATCGTGCTCAGCTCGAAGAAGCCCCACTCTCCGGACTGCACGATCGCCTGGTCGTTGGCCAGGACCTGTGCGGCGACCTGAATCAACGATTCGGCGATGACCGGGTTGACCTTGCCCGGCATGATCGAGCTGCCCGGCTGGACCTCGGGAAGCGTCAGCTCGCCGAGGCCCGTGCGCGGGCCCGAGGCGAGCAGGCGCAGGTCGTTGGCGATCTTGAGCAGGCTGATCGCGACCGTACGCAGGCCGCCGGACGCCGCGACGACGGAGTCGAGCGTCGCCTGTGCCTGGAAGTGGTTGCTCGTCTCGCGGACGTCGATGGCGCCCTGCTCGGAGACGAAGCGACAGACGTGAGCCGAGAACTCCGGGTGCGTGTTCAGGCCGGTGCCGACGGCCGTGCCGCCGAGGGCCACCTCCGACAGCTCGGTCCGCGCCTGCGCGACGCGCCGCTCGGCACGCTCGAGCTGGCCGGCGAAACCGAGGAACACCTGCCCCACGCGAATGGGGGTGGCGTCCTGTAGGTGGGTCCGGCCGGTCTTGATCGTGTCCCAGAACTCCTCGGACTTCGCGGCGGTTGCCTTGCGTAGCCGCTCGAGCCCCGGCTCGAGCACGTCGCGGATGGCCAGCAGGGCGGCGACATGGACCATCGTCGGGATCACGTCGTTCGACGACTGTCCCATGTTGACGTGGTCGTTGGGGTGCACGCGGTCTCGGTCTCCGCGCTTGCCGCCGAGCAGCTCGGCCGCGCGGTTGGCGATGACCTCGTTGGCGTTCATGTTCGACGAGGTCCCGGACCCGGTCTGGAAGATGTCGACGACGAACTGGTCGTCGTGCTTGCCCGCCGCGACCTCGTCCGCCGCACCGGCAATCGCCTCGGCGCGCTCGACGTCGAGCAGCCCCAGCGCCCGGTTCGCGCGCGCGGCGCCGCCCTTGATCAGGCCGAGAGCGCGGATCATGCGGCTCTTCAGGCGTAAGTCGCTGATCGGGAAGTTGATCACCGCCCGCTGCGTCGAAGCGCCGTAGTACGCAGTCTCCGGCACTTCCATCGGTCCCATCGAGTCCCGTTCCGTTCGCGTTCCATCCGAGCCCATCGTCGCACCTCCACTGTCCGAATACCTGCAGGATATCGCAGCGGCGGAGCGCCCGCGAGAGGCCGGAGCGCTCGATTTGCAGGCAAAGTCGCATCTGTTATGCTCCCTGACTCGCGGCGCGAGACCGCCGCCGGAGACGGAGGCTGCCGATGTCCGAGACCCGCCTGTCCTGCTTCAAGGCCTATGACGTTCGAGGTCGCGTGCCCGACGAGTTGAACCTCGACCTGGCGACGCAGATCGGTCGCGCCTACGCGCGGTTCGTGCGCCCCGAGCGCGTCGTCGTCGGGCACGACATCCGTCTGTCGAGCCCCGACATGGCCGCGGCGGTTGTGCGCGGGCTGCAGGCCGAGGGCGTCCACGTGCTCGACCTCGGCCAGTGCGGCACCGAGCAGGTCTACCACGCGACATTCCACCTGAAGCTGGGCGGCGGCATCATGGTCACGGCCAGCCACAACCCCAAGGACCACAACGGGCTCAAGCTGGTGCGCGAGGACGCACGGCCGATCAGCTCGGACACCGGGCTGCGCGACATCGAGCAGATGATCGTCGGCGGAGAGCTCGGCGACGCCCCGGGGGGCGGCACGCTCGAGCCGGTGGCGCTGGATGCGGAGTACGTCGAGCATCTATGCACCTACGTCGACCGCAGCGCGCTGCGTCCGCTGAAGGTCGTGGTCAATGCCGGCAACGGCGGGGCCGGGAAGGTGATCGACCTGCTCGAGCCGCACTTGCCGTTCGAGTTCGTCAAGCGCAACCACGAACCGGACGGGAACTTCCCCAACGGTGTCCCCAACCCGCTGCTCCCCGACCACCGTGAGGCGACCGCCTCCGTCGTGCGCTCCGCGGGAGCGGACCTGGGCATCGCATGGGACGGCGACTTCGATCGTTGCTTCCTGTTCGACGAGAAGGGGGAGTTCATCGAGGGGTACTACATCGTCGGGTTGCTGGCGGCGAGCATCCTCGGTCGGCATCGCGGCGGCAAGGTCGTGCACGACCCGCGGATGACGTGGAACACGCTGGAGATGGTCGAGCAGTCCGGCGGAGTGGCCGTCCAGTCGAAGAGCGGCCACGCGTTCGTCAAGGAGGTCATGCGCAACGAGGACGCGGTCTACGGCGGCGAGATGTCGGCGCATCATTTTTTCCGTGAGTTCTCCTACTGCGACAGCGGCATGATTCCCTGGATGCTCGTTGCCGAACTGATGTCGTCGTCGGGCAAGACCCTCGGCGAACTCGTCGGCGAGCGCGTGCGGCGCTTTCCGGCCAGTGGCGAGATCAACCGGCGCGTCGACGATGCGAAGGCGGTAATCGAGCGCATCCGCTCGCACTACGCTCCGCAGTCGCTGGGTGTGGACGAGACCGACGGAGTCGGAATCGAGTTCGAGGACTGGCGCTTCAACCTCAGGATGTCGAACACCGAGCCGTTGATCCGGCTCAACGTCGAGTCGCGCGGCGATGAGGCGCTGATGCAGGCCAAGACACAGGAAGTGCTCGACCTGATGCAGTGACGGGGGCGTCCGGGTCTGGGGCGTGCTACGGTCCTGACGACGGCCGCCGGACGCCGGGACGAGGTTGATCGTGGAACTGACGGAACGCAATCCCATCTTCGTCGGGTTCAAGCTCGACAGCAACCTCAAGCGGCAACTGCAGAACCTGAGCGGTCCCGACAGTCGCTACGTGTCGGTGGACGAGTCCGAGTTCCTCCGTCTGTGTAGCCACGGCGAAGACCTCTACGTGGGCAAGGCCATCAAAGAGCGGCTGACGACGGACCGGGTGGACGACGTCACGCGCAACATCCTCAGCATCCTGCGTCGGTTGTGTCCGGATACGCGGCTGCCGGAGAAGATGGAGATCTGGGCCTGTAGCCCGGAACTCGTCTAAAAAAGAAAGGCCCTCGATCGAGGGCCTCTCCGAATGACTGGTACCGCTACGGGGAATCGAACCCCGGTTTGATGGCTGAGAACCACCCGTCCTAACCCCTAGACGATAGCGGCACGCCCCTTATTATACGGAAGCCGACGAGGCTTTCAACCGCCCGGCTTGCGCCCCCGGGGGGCGAACCTATATTCGACCGCGGCGCACATATGCAAACTCCTCTGGGGGCATATTTATGATCATGGTTGCGCCGAAAGGGGCCACTCTTGGGGCGCAACGTCGACGCGATGGCCGGACGGTTCCTCCTCTGGCGCGTTCCGATGATGCTGGCTGCGGCGCTCGTCGTCGTGCTGCAGGCTCACTCGTTCCTCTGGGGACTCTCCCTGCTCCTGCCACTGGGCGCCGGCATGCTGTTCGTCCACCTGTTCGATCCCGCGGTGCTGCGCCGCTGGACGGCGACCGGTTACCTGCTCGCGGCCGATCTCGCCCTGGTCTGTCTCGTGCTGCTGGGACTCGGCCGCCTGAAGCCCGCCGTGTTTCTGGCCTTCCTGGGTGTGGCCTTCGTCTCCACCCTCGCCGCGGATCGCGTTCGAGGGCTCATCGGGGCGGGTGCGTGGCTCGGTCTGCTGGGTTCGCTCTCCGCCAGCGGCGTCTTGCCGGCGTGGGTCATGACGCCGGAGTTTCTCGCGTACGTCCCGCTCTGTGTCGCCTCGTCGCTCTCGTTCTCCACGATCGCGGCGCGCATGACGTCCCGCGAATCGGTCGAGGTGACGGCCCCCGCGGAGAACGGCGAGCTGTGGACCCTGCTCGAGATCACCGAGGCCCTGGGCAAGACGCTCGACGTGGGGCAGGTGATGCGCTCGATCGTGCAGCGCGTCGGCGAGTTGATGTCGACCGAGAGCTGCTCGATCCTGCTGTTCGACGAGAGCGTCGGCTCGTGCTTCGTCGTCGCTTCGAAGGGCCACCCCGAGGTCGACATGCTGGAAGTCGACCTGTCGCGCTATCCGGAAGTTCGAGCCGCGATGGAGACGCGCGAACCGGTCGTCGTCGACGACGTTCAGCGCCACCCGCTGGTCGACGAGGTGCGCGAGGTCCTGATCGCCAAGGGCTATCGCTCTCTGCTCGTCGTCCCGCTGATCTTCGGCAGCGACGTCCTGGGCGCGCTGTTCCTGAGGACGCGTAACGAGAAACCGTTCACCCGCGACGAGCTCCGATTCTGTAAGGTCGTCGCCGGTGCGTCGGCCAATGCACTGAAGAACGCGCTGCTCTTCCGCGAGGCCGAGAGCGCGGCCGAGCGTCATCGGGCCACCGGGGAGAAACTGCGCCGCGTGCTGAACGGCTCGCCCGATCTGATCGTGGCCACCGACGCCGCCGGTCGCATCAAGGAATTCAACCGTGGGGCCGAGGCCCTGACGGGCGTCTCCGCCGATCGCGCGGTCGGACGTCCGCTGGCGGTGGTCGTGGGTAACGACGCATCCGTCTGGGACCGCGACGACGACGCTGAGTCCTCCGACCCGCGCGACGTGAAGATTCAACGCAGCGACGGCGAACGCGTCGAGATCAGCATGATCGACGCGCCGCTGTCCGATGCCGCGGGCGCTCCCGCCGGAAGGGTCTGGATCGGGCGCGACGTGACGAAGCTGCGCCGGGTCGAGCAGAGTCTGATCCAGGCCGAGCGCCTGTCGTCCCTGGGCGAGGTCGTCGCCGGCGTGGCGCACGAGTTGAACAACCCGCTGTCGGGAGTCGTCGGGTACGCGGAGCTGCTGCGGGCGCAGGCGCGCGACCAGAGCCAGGTGCGCGATCTGGAGCGGATCGTGGAGTCCGCGATGCGGTGCCAGAAGATCGTGTTCAAGCTGCTTTCGTTCGCGCGGCGGCACCCTTCCGAGAAACGCAATCACGATCTCAACGCCTGCGTGACCAAGGTGCTCGACCTCAAGTCGTATCACCTCAGATCCTCGCAGATCGAGACCGTGCTCGAACTCGACGCGGACCTGCCGCGGACGCGCTTCGACTTTCATCAGATCGAGCAGGTCGTGCTGAACCTGTTGAACAACGCCGAGCAGGCGATCGCGTCGATCAAGACGCCGGGACGCATCGTGCTGCGCAGCGGGCGGCTCGACGACCGGTTGTTCGTCGAGGTCGAGGACAACGGACCGGGGGTCCCGCCGCAGATCAAGAACCGCGTCTTCGACCCGTTCTTCACCACGAAGGCGCTGGGGCAGGGGACGGGCCTCGGTCTGTCGGTGTCCTACGGCATCGTCTCCGAGCACGGCGGAGAGCTGCAACTGCTGCCGAGGGAGGAGGGGAACGGTGCGAAGTTCCGCCTCGTGCTGCCGCTCTCCGCCGCGGCGGACGAGCCGTCCTCGCCGCCGACGCCGCTCGAGCTCGAGGTGGACGACGCGCTGGACGGGCGGCGGATTCTCGTCGCCGAGGACGAGCCGGTCGTGCTGGAGCTGCTGGGCCGTGTGCTGATGGACCTCGGCGCGAAGGTCGAGATGGCGCGAGACGGCAACGAGGCGTGGGACCACATCGAGCGAGAGGAGTTCGACCTGATCGTGGCCGACATGCGCATGCCGAACCTGGACGGACGCCAGCTGTACGAGAAGGTGGCCGAGCACCGGCCCGAGATGCTGAGGCGCTTCGTCTTCGCCACGGGAGATCTCGTGCGCGAGGAGACGGTCAGCTTCCTGCAGCGCCTGCCCAACCGGATCCTGACGAAGCCGCTCGAGGTCGAGACGGTTCGCCGCGTGCTCGTCCAGGCCCTCGAACCGCGCAGGGCCGAGGCGTCCTAGCGGCGTGCTAGTGACGTTTGCGGCGTCCGTGTAGTATTCGGAGATGGACGACGCGCACAGCCAAGCGCCGCAGCGCAGCCCGGAGAACTTCGAAGACTACCCGCTGACCCGGCAGGAGTACATCAGTGTGATGGTGCACTTCTACCGCGGCGAGGTGAATCGCTCCACGGCCTGGCGCCAGCGGCTGGACGCCACGACGAACTGGTCCGTGCTGACGATGGCGGGCATGTTGTCCTTCGCCTTCGCCACGCCGAACAATCCGCACATCCTGTTGCTGCTCTCGAACCTGGTGATCCTGTCCTACCTGATCGTCGAGGGCCGGCGCTATCGCTACTTCGAGGTCTACCGCGCCCGAGTGCGCATGCTCGAGGAGAACTTCCTCATCCCCGTGATCACGCGCCAGCTCGAGTCTCCGATGGTGACCTGGCGTGAGATGGTGGCGATGGACCTCGACCTGCCGAAGTACAAGACGACACTGCTGGAGGCTGTGGGCTTCCGGCTGTGGCGCAACTACGTGCACATTTTCCTGATCATCCTCGGTGCCTGGTTCATCAAGCTGGTGATCCACCCGGAGCCGATGAGCTCGGTGTCGCAACTGTGGGAGCGCATCGCGGTGGCGTGGATTCCCGCCTGGGCGGTCGTCGGCGGAGGCGTCGCGTTCTACGTCTCGCTGCTGATCGTGATGTACGTGGCGCGACACATCCACGGTGGCGAGCCCGAGGACGAGATCGCGGGGCTCGAGCGCAACCTCGAGCACTGGAAACTCTGAGCCCGGCGGCCGCTCAGCTCAGACCGGGCGACGAGTCGGGCGGCGACGCGCACCGCCGCGGACCCCGCGAACCCGCGGCCCGCTGGTCCTGCGTCCCGTAGCGCCTGCGCAGCGCCGGAACGAGATACTCGTCGACCGCGGCGTCGAAGTCGTGCTCGGGGTCCAGCCCCCAGTCGCGGCGCGCACGGGCGTCGTTGACGTCCTCGGGCCACGAGTCGGCGATCGCCTGGCGCGCGGGTATCGACTCGAACTCGATCTTCGCTTCGGGGAAATGGCGCAGCACGCGTTCGCAGATCTCGGTCGCCGACGCGGCGAAACCGCGGATGTTGTACACCCGTGTCGACAGGTCGGAGCTGCAGGCCCCGGCCAGAAGGCGCAGGGCATCGATCGCGTCGGGCATCGTCATGAACGGCAGCCGCGTGTCCTCGCGGACGAAGCACGAATATGATTCGCCGCGCGCGGCGGCGTGGATCATCATCGGCGCGTAGTCCGTCGTGCCGCCGGTCGGCAGCGTGGCGGCGCTGATCAGCCCGGGAAAGCGGATCGCGCGGAAGTCGATCGCCGGGGCGCCGCCCCCGGGACGGGTGCGCGCGAGGTACGTGCCGATCAACTCGCAGTACAGCTTGTTGCAGCCGTAGATCCCCGAGGGGACGTTCCACTCGTTCTCTTCGACGGCCCCCTGGCGCTTCTTCGTCTCGGCGTCGGGCAGCCCGTAGACGGCGATGCTGCTGGGGAAGATGAAGCGCGGCGGGACGTCGCTGCTCATCTCGCGCAGGATGCGGAACAGCTCGAACGTCCCGGTGACGTTGACGTTGTGCGCCAGGTTCGGGTCGATCTCGGCCTTGCTGGAGAGCACCGCGGCCAGGTGGAACACCAGCCCGGGGCGGTGGCGCCGAACCAGGTCCTCGACGGCATCGACGTCGAGGATGCTGGCGACGAGGGTCTCGCTGCACTGCTGCCGCAGCTCGTCGGGCAGCTCGACGAGATCCAGGGCCACGACGGCGTACCCGTCACGCCGCAGGGCGGGGATCAGCAGGTGCCCCATCTCGCCGCCCGCGCCCGTGACCAGTGCGACCCTGTCGTTCATCCAAGACTCCGATATGTCCCGAAAAACCCGGGTCAGGATAGCAGGACTTGCGGCCAGCGTCGCATGCTGGATAGGCTCGTACGATGGCCGAACCGAAGACGATCGCGGACCGGCTGAACGAGCTGGCCCCGGGCCTGCGGCACTGGACGATTCACGACGAGCGCATCGACTTTCGCAGCGAGGCGTACGCGGTGCGATCGTCGGACGGGACCGTCCTGGTCGATCCGTTGCCCCTCGCTCCGCGAGCGGCGCGAGCTCTCGATTCCGTGGAGGCCGCGTGCATCACCGGGGCGTTCCACCAGCGCTCGGCGTGGAGCTTTCGCCGGCGAACGGGGTGCGAGGTCTGGGCTCCTGCTGACGCGCCGGGGCTCGACGAACGGCCGGATCGAGAGTACGGCGACGGCGAGCACTTGCCGGGCGGTCTGAAGGCCCATGACCTGCCCGGTCCGACCGTTCCGCACTTCGTCCTGTCGCACGCCGCGAGCGGTGCGCTGTTCCTCGCCGACCTGTTGATGCGGGTCGGTGACGGAGGATTGCGACTGGTCCCGGAAGAACACCACGACGACCCGGCCCGCACGCGGCGCAGTGTCGAGCGGCTCTCCGCGATCCCGGCGCGCTGGCTGTGTCCGGCGCACGGCGCCCCGCTTGCCGCCGACGCGTCGGCGCGTCAGGACTGAACGCGCAGGATCGCCGATCCGTCGATCCGGCCGTGCTTGAGGTCGATCAGGGCGTCGTTGGCCCGTTCGAGCGGGTACGTCGTGACCTCGGGGCGGAGCGGAACGCGTGCGGCCTCCTCGAGCAGCGCGCGCCCGTCCTCACGCGTGTTCGCCTCGACCGAGCGCAGGCTCTTCTCGTGGAACAGGTGCCGCTCGTAGTCCAGCGCCGGGATGTCGGACATGTGGATTCCGGCGAGCGCGACGGTTCCGCCGGGACGCACGCTCTCCAGCGCGGGCAGGACGACCTCTCCCGCGGGGGCGAACACGATCGCCCCGTCGAGCGGCTCCGGAACGCGATCGTGCGGGCCGCCGGCCCAGTTCGCTCCCATCCGCCGCGCCAGGGCTCGGTGTCCTTCGCGGCGTGTGGCCACGTAGACCGCGCATCCGCGATGACGTGCGAGCTGCAAGACGACATGCGCCGACGAGCCGAACCCGTAGAGCCCGAGGCGCCCGTTCGGCGGGACCTCGGCGCGCGACAGCGCGCGGAAGCCGATGATCCCCGCGCAGAGCAGGGGAGCCGCCTCCTCGTCGGAGAAGGCGTCCGGGATTGCGTACGCGAACTCCTCGGCGACGACGGTGAACTCCGCGTACCCGCCGTCGGCGTGGTAGCCGGTGTACCGCGAACCGGCGCACAGGTTCTCCGACCCGCGGCGGCAGTCCGCGCACGACCCGCAGGTGTGGCGCAGCCAGGCGATGCCGACACGATCCCCGGGACGGAAGCGCGAGCACTCCGGCCCGGCCTGCTCGACGACGCCGACGACCTGATGGCCGGGGACGATGGGCAGCTTGCCCGGTGCAAGGTCGCCCTCGAGAACGTGCAGGTCGGTGCGGCAGACGGCGCAGACGGATACGCGAATCAGCAACTCGTCGGGGCGGGGGACCGGGCGCTCGATCTCGACGGCGGTCAGCGGTCGTTCCGCGATCGGCGCCGTCCGGTCGGCGAGCATGGCTCTCATCGGGCCGGGTCTGAGTCGGATGGCTGGGGTGCAGGGATTCGAACCCCGATCCTACGGTCCAGAGCCGCATGTCCTACCATTGGACGACACCCCAGAGCCCCGATTTGCGGCCGGGATTATAGCAGTGGGTCGGTGCGGGTCAAGCAGCGCCGGGGATCCGGCGCGCGGCCAGAAACTGTCGATCGCGTGGCGGAGAGAGAGGGATTCGAACCCTCGGAAGGGTTTAAACCCTTCAACGGTTTAGCAAACCGTCCCGTTAAGCCACTCCGGCACCTCTCCGTGTCGCGATCCGGCTCGTTCAGGCGCAGATTCTAGCGCACGCCGCGTTCCGATCCAACCTGGCGGAGGGAGCGGGATTCGAACCCGCGAGCCTTGCGGCTTCCGGTTTTCAAGACCGGCGGTTTCAACCACTCACCCATCCCTCCGAATCCGGTCGTCTGGCTCAGGGCCCGATGCGCTCCTTGCCGTGCATGTAGGGGCGCAGGATCTCGGGCACCACCACGCTGCCGTCCTCCTGCTGGTAGTTCTCGAGAATGGCGACCACGGTCCGCCCGACGGCCAGCCCGGAACCGTTGAGCGTGTGCACGTGGGCCGGCTTCGCACCGCGCTCTTCGCGGTAGCGGATCTTGGCGCGCCGCGCCTGAAAGCCCTCGAAGTTCGAACAGGACGAGATCTCGCGGTACGTGTCCTGGGCCGGCAGCCAGACCTCGACATCGTAAGTCTTGGCGGAGGAGAAGCTGACGTCGCCCGTACAGAGCGTGACCACGCGGTAGGGCAGACCCAGTTTCTGCAGGACGATCTCGGCGTGCCCCGTCAACTTCTCGAGTTCGGCGTACGAGTCCGCCGGTTTGCAGAACCGCACGAGTTCGACCTTGTTGAACTGATGCTGCCGGACCAGGCCGCGCACGTCCTTGCCGTACGAGCCGGCCTCGCTGCGGAAACAGGGCGTGTAGGCACAGTAGCCGAAGGGCAGCGAGGAGCCGTCGAGGATCTCCTCCCTGTGGATGTTGGTCACCGGAACCTCGGCGGTCGGGATCAGATAGAAGCCTCCCGGCTCGGCCTTGAACAGGTCCGCTTCGAACTTCGGTAGCTGGCCGGTGCCGAACATCGCGTCCGCGTTGACCATGAAGGGTGGGATCACCTCGACGTAGCCGTGCTCGCGCGTGTGCAGATCGAGCATGAACTGGATCAGGGCGCGCTCCAGCAACGCCCCGTCTCCGCGGTACAGAGCGAACCGTGAGCCTGCAACCTTCACCGCGCGCTCGAAGTCCAGGATGCCCAGCGCCACCCCCAGCTCGTCGTGCGCCTTCGGGGCGAACCCCAGGCTCGGCGGGTCGCCCCAGCGCCGGACCTCTTCGTTGTCTTCCTCCGAACCGCCGGCGGGCACGCTGGCATGCGGCGTGTTCGGGATCGTCGACAGCAGCTCGTGCAGCTCTCCCTGGACGCTCTCGAGCTGTTCCTCGATCTCGGAGATTCGGCTGCCGACACGCTTCACCTCTTCGCGCATCGGCCCGGCGTCGCCGCCGGACTTCATGATCTGCCCGATCTGCTTCGAGCTGTCGTTGCGTTGCTTCTTCAGCCCCTCGACCTCGCCGAGCAGCTGTCGGCGTCGCCGGTCGAGCTCGAGCAGGGGTTCGAGGGTCAGTCCCGCGTCGCGTCGTTTCAACGCGTTCGTGACCTCGTCGGCGTGTTCACGGACGTAGTGCAGGTCGAGCATGCAAACACCTGATTCCGCTGGCGGTTCGAAAGGGGGCATTCTAGCGGAAATGGCGCGCGCGGCCTTTCCTCTCCGAGGGGCCCGCCTCGGCCGGCTGCTAACCTGTTCTGTCATGGACAAACTACGGATCGAGGGCCGTCGACGGCTCGCCGGAAGGGTCGAGATCGGCGGCGCCAAGAACGCCGCTCTGCCGGCGCAGGCCGCCTGTTTGCTGACCGACGAGGCGGTCTCGCTGTCCAATCTGCCGGCCGTGCGCGACGTGCGGACGATGACCCGCGTGCTGGAGGGTCTGGGGGCCGAGAGCTCGGCCGACGGGGGCGATCGACTGACCCTGCGCGTCCCCCGGATCGTGGCCGAGGAGGCGCCGTACGAGCTGGTCAAGACCATGCGCGCCTCGGTGCTGGTGCTCGGCCCGCTGGTAGCGCGGCACGGGCGCGCCCGCGTCTCGTTGCCCGGCGGGTGCGCCATCGGCGAGCGCCCGATCAACTTTCACATCGAGGGGTTGAGGCGCCTGGGCGCCGAGATCGTGCTCGAGCACGGATACGTCGAGGCCCGTGCCGAACGGCTGCGCGGAGCCGAGTACAGCTTTCCGTTCAAGAGCGTCACCGGGACCGAGAATCTGATGATGGCCGCCGCGCTCGCCGAGGGCGAGACGGTGCTGCGCAACTGCGCTCAAGAGCCCGAGGTCGTCGACGTCGCCAAGCTGTTGCGGGCGATGGGCGCGGAGATCTCCGGCGAGGGGACCGACGAGATCGTGATCCGGGGGCGCACGTCGCTCGGCGGCGCGCGTCATCACGTGATCCCCGATCGGATCGAGGCGGGCACGTATCTCGCGGCCGCGGCGATGGTCGGCGAAGATGTCGTCGTCGCGGGTTGCGATCCGGAGGCGATGCTCCCGATCCTCGAGCAGTTCGCGGCGGCCGGCGTCGAGATCGAACGCGGTGACGACAGCCTGCGTGTCTGCGGTCCGCGCGCGCTCGCGGCACAGGATCTGCGCACCGCCCCGCACCCGGGTTACCCGACCGATATGCAGGCGCAGTACGTCGCGATGATGACGCAGGCCCACGGGACGACCCTCGTCAGCGAGACGATCTTCGAGCATCGATTCATGCACGCCAGCGAGCTGATGCGCATGGGCGCCGATCTGCGGATCGACGGGCACAACTGCGTCGTCGTCGGCCCGAGGTCGCTGACCGGCGCGCAGGTGATGGCGACGGATCTCCGCGCTTCGGCGTGCCTGGTGCTGGCCGCGCTGGCGGCGGAGGGCGAGACGGTGATCCACCGCATCTACCATCTCGACCGCGGCTACGAGTGCATGGAGGGGAAGCTGGGCCGTCTCGGCGCGGCGGTGGAGAGAATCCGATGAGCGAAGAGTGTCTGTTTTGCAAGATCGTGGCGGGCGAGATCCCGTCGGACCGCGTGTGGGAAGACGACGACGTCGTGGCGTTTCGCGACATCAGCCCGCAGGCCCCGGTCCACGTCCTCGTCATCCCGAAGAGGCACCTGGCCTCGCTCGACGAGACGGCCGAAGGCGACGCGCAGCTGCTGGGGCGCCTGCTCGGCAGTTGCCGTTCGATCGCCGAGCAGGAAGGCATCGCCGGGGCCTACCGCGTCGTCAACAACTGCGGGGCCGCCGCCGGCCAGAGCGTGTTCCACATTCACCTCCACGTGTTGGGCGGCCGATCGCTGGGTTGGCCGCCGGGCTGATTCGGTGCTGCGCGGGTCCGTTGGCGGCTCGACAGGGCTGCTAAAATCTCCAGGTACGACATCCCCTAGAAAACAGGCTTTCCGGAGGCAGCTACATGAAGAACGCCGTCATCGTCAGCGCGGTACGAACTCCGATCGGTAGGTTCCGCGGAACCCTGTCCGGGATCCCCGCCACGCAGCTCGGCGCGCAGGTCGTGCGCGAGGCGGTCCAACGCAGCGGCATCGAGTCGGGCCGGGTCGACGAGGTCATCATGGGCAACGTCGTCGGTGCCGGCCTGGGCCAGAACCCCGCGCGCCAGGCGGCCCTCGGCAGCGGCCTACCGGACTCGGTCCCCGCGCTCACGATCAACAAGGTCTGCGGCAGCGGTCTGAAGGCGGTCGTGCTGGCCTCGCAGGCGATTCGCTGCGGCGACGCGAACGTCGTGATCGCCGGCGGGATGGAGTCGATGTCCAACGCGCCCTACCTGCTGCGTGGCGCCCGCGACGGCATGCGCATGGGGCACGGCAAGGTCCTCGATTCGATGATCCACGACGGCCTGTGGGACGCTTACAACGACTATCACATGGGCAACACCGGCGAGGTCGTCGCCGAGCGCTACGAGGTCGATCGCGCGGCCCAGGACCAGTGGGCGTTCGAGAGCCACCAGAAAGCGATTGCGGCGATCGACGACGGCAAGTTCAAGAACGAGATCACGCCCGTCGAGGTCCCGCAGCGCAAGAAGGACCCGGTCCTGTTCGACACCGACGAGTGTCCGCGGCGCGACACGTCGCTCGAGGCACTCGGTAAGCTTCGCCCGGCGTTCAAGAAGGACGGAACGGTCACCGCGGGTAACGCCCCGCCGGTCAACGACGGCGCCTCGGCGCTGGTGGTGATGTCGCCCGACACGGCCCAGGAGCTGGGCTGCAAGCCGCTGGCCGAGATCGTGGCCTACGCCTCGAGCGGGCTCGCGCCGGAGCTGGTGATGATGGCGCCGGAGCTCGCCGTGCGCAGCGTCTGGGAGAAGACCGGCTGGTCCGCGGACGACGTCGACCTGTACGAGTTCAACGAGGCGTTCTCGGTTCAGCAGGTGGCGCTCGGCAAGGTGCTCGGCATCGACCCCGCCAAGCACAACGTCAGTGGCGGCGCCGTCGCGCTGGGACATCCCATCGGTGCGTCCGGCGCGCGCATCCTGACGACGCTGGTCCACGCGCTCGAGGACCGGAACGCGCAGCGCGGCATCGCAGCGCTGTGTCTGGGAGGCGGCAACGCGGTCGCCATGGCCGTTCAGCGAGTCTGAACGCAAACGGAGATTCGACATGAGCATCGAGACGATCGGAGTCGTCGGCGCGGGCCAGATGGGCAACGGCATCGCGCACGTCGCAGCGCAGGCGGGGCTGAAGGTCGTCCTGCACGACGTGAAGGACGAGTTCGTCCAGCGCGGGTTGAAGACGATCGACAAGAACCTGCAGCGCGGCGTCGACAAGGGCCGGATGACCGCCGACGACAAGAGCGGCACCCTCGCGCGAATCGAGGGCGCGACGGAGCTCGAGGCCATGGCCGGCTGCGATCTCGTGGTCGAGGCGGTGGTCGAGAGGCTCTCCGTCAAATCCGAGATCTTCGGCACGCTCGATCGCGTATGCAAGGCGGGCGTGATCCTGGCCTCGAATACGTCCTCGATCTCCATCACGAAGATCGCCGCCTGCACGGAGCGGCCCGAGCGCGTGATCGGCATGCACTTCATGAATCCGGTCCCGGTGATGAAGCTCGTCGAGGTGATTCGCGGCCTGGGGACCTCGGACGAGACGACGGCCGAGGTCACCGAGCTGGCGCAGAAGCTGGGGAAGACCCCGGTCGAGTGCCGCGATTTTCCCGGCTTTGTCAGCAACCGCGTGCTGATGCCGATGATCAACGAGGCCGTGTGTTGTCTGCACGAGGGCGTCGCGGCTCCGGAGGCCATCGACGAGATCATGAAGCTGGGGATGAACCACCCGATGGGCCCGCTGACGCTGGCCGACTTCATCGGGCTCGACACCTGCCTCGCGATCATGGAGGTGCTGCACGAGGGGCTGGGCGACTCGAAGTACCGTCCGTGCCCGCTGTTGCGTAAGTACGTCGAGGCCGGTTGGCTCGGGCGCAAGACCGGGCGCGGCATCTACGACTACTCGAAGTCTTGACCGAGCGCCTCGACGGGCAGTTTCCGGATACTCCCGGCCGCGTCGACGTGGCCCTCGCCGTCGCGCTGCGCGACGGGCGCATGCTCGTCAGGCAGCGGCCCGCGGGGTCCCACCTTGCCGGCAGCTGGGAGTTCCCCGGGGGCAAGGTCGAGCGGGGAGAGAGCCCGGAGCAGGCGGCGCGGCGCGAGCTCGAGGAAGAGGCCGGCCTCGCGGCGGAACGGCTGGATCACCTGACGATCGTGGTGCACGACTACGCCGACGCTCCGTTGCGCTTCCATGTGTTCGTCGCCCGCGACCCCGTTCCCGACGAGCCCCCGATCGACGGCGCGTGGAGCTGGAAGACCCTCGCCGAGCTCGAGGCGCTGGAGATGCCCGAGGCCAACGCGCCGATGCTGCGAGCGCTCCGGTGGCGCCTCTGAGCGCAGGCGATCGCGAATGAGCGAGCCGACGACCCGGTTTCAGGTCGGGAGGCGCGAACAGGGCAAGCGTCTCGACCGATTCCTGCACGGCCGGATCCCCGGGCTTTCGCGCACGCGGATCCAGCGCGCGATCAAGGAGCGGGTCGAGCTCTCCTGGGGCGTCCGCGCGCGCCCCTCGACGCCGGTCCAGGCGGGGGGAACGGTCAGCATCGGCTACACGCCGCTGGTCGAGGAGCTGCTCGAGATCGAGATCCCGGTCCTCGTCCGCGGCCCGGGCTGGCTCGCGGTGAACAAGCCCTCGGGTGTCCCCGTGCACCCGGTGAATCGCATCCGCGAGAACAGTCTGATCCGGATGCTCCGGCGACAGGAACGGCATGCGGAGCTGCGCTTGACCCACCGGCTCGACGCCGAGACGACCGGGGTGTTGCTGATCGCCGAGAACAGGGAGACGGCGCGTTCGCTCTCCCTGTCGTTCATGCGCGGCCTGGTTCACAAGGAGTACCTCGCGGTCGTGCGCGGCGTCGTGGAGCGGGACTCGGGGAACATCGATCTCGCGATCGGACCGGCGCGCGACTCGCAGGTGTACGTGCGGCTCGAGGCGGGTCACGGTCGCGAGTCCTCGACCGCCTGGAAGGTCGAGCGGCGCTTCGCGGATCGGACGCTGCTGCGCCTGTTCCCGCGCACCGGTCGCCGGCACCAGCTACGCGTGCACCTGGAAGCGATCGGGCATCCGATCCTCGGCGATCTGCTCTACGGTCGCGACGACGGTCCCTACCTCCGACTGGTGCGCGGCGAGGGGGACGCGCGCGCCGATGACGACGGCCCCTCGCGCCAGTTGCTGCACTGTGCGCGGCTCGAGTTCCCGGACCCGTCCGGCGAGGGAACACGCACGGTGCAGGCAGCGCTCCCGAGCGACTTCGAGGGACATGAGCAAGAGTGATTTCTGTTTGTAGTGCACACACTCGCCTGTCGTTTGTGCTTTAGGTATTTGAACTGCTCTTTCTATTCGGGGTTGTGGAGTCGCTACATTTACGGGGGTTTTAGGCTCGCGGGCGGTGGCAACGGAGCGGACTGAGCGTATTCTGTTACGGAATACGGAACTGTAAGTGTTTAACCGAACCAGGACGGTCGCGCGTCGCGTGGCGTCCCGTCCGTTGCCACATTCAGGATCGCGATCAGCGATCCGGGGGAGTTTCAAAGTGAGAAACGCGTTGAGACGCATTCTCGTGATTTCCGTCATCGCGGCACTGGCCACGGGACTCAGTTTTTCCCGGGGCCTCGACGTGAAGGGCGCGAACCGTGAGGGCAAAGTCCACGGTTCCATGGAAGTCGACGAGCTTACGGTGGACGTCACCGTGACGACCGACGACACGATCGATCTGGGCCGCGCCATCGCGCTGCCCCAAGACAGCGCCCCCGCCGGCGCGATCGTCACCGGTCCGTTCGAGGATCCCTCGACCGGTGGTGACTGGCGCGGCGCGTACGGCAGCTGCTTCTACATGGTCCCCTCGCCGCAGTTCGTCGAGGTGGAAGAGCCCGTGGGTCCGCTGCTCTACAGCACGAACCCCGAGCAGTACATCCATAACAACTGCTTCGGCGGCGAGTACCTCGACGACGGCGTGATCGACTGGTCGCTGTACCGTCCGTTCAGCCAGGACCCGACGCTCAACGGTGTGTTCGCCTGGACCGATCCGGATTTCCTGCCGGAGAGCGCACAGTGGAACCCGTGCCGCAACGACTTCCACTGGGCCACGTGGGACAACGAGGACTTCGCCTTCGACCCGCTCGTTCTCGAGCTGCACGTCGATGACGACACTCCGATCACGCTGACCTACTACTACACGATGGAGTCGGATCTCTGCGGTGACTACGAGTACGTCCTGCGCATCGACGGCGAGGAGGTCGCTGCCGACCTGATCACCGACGTCAACGCCGGTCTGTACGTCTCCTTCGACATCGAAGGGCTCGAGCCCATGCCGAACGGTCATCTCGTCGAGATGATGACGTTCCTGGTCGAGGGCGTGTCCCCCGACTGCGACCCGGGCGACACCGCGAAGGTCAACAGCATCATCTCCGGCGTGTTCATCGACGGTCCGTGCGGCGACGAGCCCGGCGACGAGGATGAGGACGAAGACGAAGACGAGGACGAGGATTCCGAGTCCAGCGACGACGAGGATTCCGAGTCGAGCGACGACTCCGAGTCGAGCGACGACTGCGAGTGCACGTGCGACGGTGAGTCGAGCGACGACAGCAGCGACAGCGGCAGCGACGACGACGGCGACGGCGACAGCGACAGCTCCGACGGCGGCAGCGACTGCGACAGCGGTAGCGACGACGACGGCGACGGCGACAGCGACAGCTCCGACGGCGGTAGCGACGACGACAGCGGCAGCGACAGCGACGGCGACGGCGACAGCGACAGCAGTGGCGACGCCGACTCCGACGGCGTGGGATCGCATCCGCGTATCTAGCATTCATCCGCGTCCTCGGGAGCGGGCGGTGCCGCGTCCGGACCGGGCTCGCGAATGGGTTTTGCCGATGAGGCGACCTCTACGGAGGTCGCCTCTTTTTTTCTGTCAGAGCGGAGTTCCGGGGCGCTTCGCGACTCTCGCGAAAATCCCCCTTTCTCAACCGAAGTTATTGGTATTGATTCATAGACTTTTGCCAAGAGCCGCAGTATAGAAATCAGATCCGGCCTTCTTTATGGGTCGGCTCGGGTTTACCCCCCAATCCACTGAGTCTCGGGAGAATCGGGGAGTTCCGGCCGGTCGGACCGGCCGCAGAGGTTAACGTATGCGCCGAACGTTCGGATGCGCTCTGGTTCTGCTGGCGATGGTATCGGGGTACGGCGCGACGCCGCTCCGGGCCGAGACTCCGCCGTCCACGACGGACGTCGACGCTTCGTGGTGGGACCGCGTACGACGCGACATCGCCGACTCGGAGTACCACGTGACGTGGCAGACGAGGACCCGGATCGCGGGACTCGACTCCGCATGGCACGCTCCGAACCGTGCGCACGACCTGCGAACCTACTTCGCCCAGGACGGCATCCGCGTGGTCCCGCGCAGCGCACCCGACACGGAACCGGCCTGGAGCTGGGCACTCTCGCTGACGGCGTTCGGCCGTGCCGGTTCGCTCGTGGCTGCGCCGCCGCCGGTGCTGCACGCCGACGAAAACCGGATCGAGTATCGGCGGGGCCCGTTGACCGAGTGGTACGTCAACGACAGCCGCGGGCTCGAGCAAGGTTTCGTGTTGCACGAGCCGCCGTCGAACGGCGCGGACGTCCGTGGCGACGTGCTGGTGGAGATGGCGATCGCGGGCGATCTCGAGGCTCGCCCGATCGACGAGCGCAGCGTCGAGTTCTTCTCCTCCAAGGGCGCGCGAGTGCTGCGCTACTCCGACCTGCGGGCATGGGACGCGCTGGAGCGCGACCTGCCGGCGCGCGTGGAGATTGTCGCCGGCGCGCGTGGTGCGAGCATTCGGCTCATCGTCGACGACCGCGATGCGCTCTATCCGCTGACGATCGACCCGCTCACCACCAGCCCGACCTGGTTCGCCGAGAGCGATCAGAACCTCACGCGGTTCGGCGTCGCGGTCTCGACGGCCGGCGACGTCAACGGGGACCATTACAGCGACGTGGTCGTCGGCGCCTGGGGCTACGACAACGGCGAGGTCAACGAGGGCCGCGTATACGTCTTCGAGGGCGGTGCGGCGGGCCTGTCGGCGACGGCGGCGGCGACGCTGGAGTCGGACGTGCCGTTCTCGCGGTTCGGCGAGTTCCTCGCGACCGCCGGCGACGTCGACGGCGACGGCTACAGCGACGTGATCGTCGGCGCCCCGCAGTACGAGAACGGCGAAAGCGGTGAGGGCGCGGCGTACGTCTATCTCGGCTCGGCATCCGGCCTGTCGACGACTGCGACGTGGCAGTTCGAGGCCGACCAGGTCGGGGCGCAACTCGGTACCGCGGTCTCGACGCTGGGCGACGTCAACGGCGACGCGTTCTCCGACATCGTCGTCGGGGCCTACTTCTACGATAACGGCGAGGCCAACGAGGGCGTCGCCTTCGTGTTCCATGGCTCGGGGTCCGGTCCGTCGGCCACGGCCGACTGGGTCGGCGAGGGCGACCAGGGCGGCGGCGAGTACGCGCGCGCCGTGTCGGCCGCGGGCGACGTGAACGCTGACGGATACTCGGATTTGATCGTCGGTGCGCCGGGGTTCACCAACGGCCAGATCGACGAGGGCGCCGCGTTCATCTACCTCGGCTCGGCCTCGGGGCTCGAGGCCTCCGCGAGTTGGTTCGTCGAGGCGGATCAATTGTTCGAGGCTCGTTTCGGCAACGCCGTCTCCACGGCGGGCGACGTGAACGCGGACGGCTACGCCGACGTGCTCGTCGGTGCGGTCAGCTTCAACACGATGTTCCTCGCCGCAGGGCAGGCGTCTCTCTACCTCGGCGGCCCCGCGGGGCCGGACACGACCGAGGACTGGACCTACGCCCCGGACCAGAGCGACGCACAGTTTGGCTATTCTCTCTCCACGGCCGGCGACATCAACGGCGACGGCCTGGCCGACGTCATCATCGGCGCTCCGGGCTTTCGCACGGGTGGCAAGATCGACGAGGGGGGAGCCTTCGTCTTCGAGGGGACCCCGACGGGATTGACGGCGGATCCGACGTGGACCGTCGAGTCCGATCAGATGGATGCCCTGCTGGGCACGTCGGTCTCCACCGCGGGCGACGTCAACGGAGACGGGTTCGCGGACATCATTGTAGGCGCCCCGATGTACGACGACACGATCGACGGCCAGGGCCGTGCGTGGGTCTACGAGGGTTCGGTCTCCGGTCTGTCCGACGCGGCCGGGTGGGCCACCGAGGGTGGGCAGCAGGGCGCGCAGTTCGGCTACTCGGTCAACACGACCGGGGACGTGAACGGCGACGGCTACGCCGACGTGGCCGTCGGTGCGCGGTTGTTCGACAACGGCGAGGCATCGGAAGGCGCCGTCTTCGTCTTCGGCGGCTCGGCGGCCGGGATCGACACGGCGCCGGACTGGATCATCGAGAGCGACGTGGCGGGGGCCAACTTCGGCTTCTCGGTAGCGTCTGCCGGCGACGTGAACAACGACGGCTATTCGGATCTCGTCGTGGGAGCTCCGCTGTACAGCAACGGCGAGGTAGGCGAGGGGAGGATCTACGTCTTCGCCGGGTCGTCCTCGGGCGTGGTTGCGGGCCCGATGTGGACCACCGAGTCGGACCAACTCGACGCGCAGCTCGGCTTCTCCGTCGAGAGCGCCGGAGACGTGAACGGCGACGGCTTCTCCGACGTGATCGGCTCGGCGTATCTCTACGACAACGGCGAGACCCAGGAAGGTCGGGCGTACGTCTGGGCCGGCGGTGTCGCAGGTCCTGCAACGGACCCGATCTGGACCGCCGAGGGCAACCAGCCCAACGCCAACCTGGGATGGAAGGTGGGATCCGCCGGGGACGTGAACGGCGACGGGTTCTCCGACGTGATCGTCGGAGTCCCGCTGTACGGCAACGGTCAGGTGGGCGAGGGCGCGGCCTTCGTGTTCCACGGCAGCGCCGGCGGGCCTTCGGCGAGCGCCGACTGGATCGGCGAGAGTGATCAGGTCGGAGCGGAGGCCGGAAAGGGCGTGGCGGGTCTCGGCGACGTGAACGGCGACGGCTACAGCGACGTGATCGTCGGTGCACCGCTCTACGACAACACGACGACCAACGAGGGGCGAGCCGACGCCTATCTGGGATCCGCTTCGGGTCTCGCGACCACGCCCGTGTGGACCGTGACCGGAGAGCAGGTCTTCTCCGAATACGGATTCACGGTCGCCGCGGCCGGCGATGTGAACGGCGACGGCTATGCCGACGCGCTGGTCGGACAGTATAGCTGGGACGTTGTCGGCGATCCGAACACCGGACGAGCGCTGCTCTACCCGGGCTCGGCGTCGGGCCTGTCGACCCAGCCCAGCTGGTCGGTCACGGGCACGCAGGACGACCAGCAGCTCAGCTTCTCGCTGGCGGGGGCCGGGGACGTGAACGGCGACGGCTACGCCGACATCGTGATCGGCTCGTTCCTGTGGAACGGACTGTTCGTCGACGAGGGTAGCGCCGTGCTGTACTACGGCGGAGGCAGGCCGGGGCTAGCGCTGCGTCCCGAGCAGCGGCGTGTGGACGACACGGCCCCGCTCGAACGACTGGGCGCCTCCGACAGCGCGGACAGCGTGCGCTTGGCCGCGCTGGGCCGAACGCCGTTCGGCGCGGGGCGCGTGCGGCTGGAGTACGAGGTCAAGCCTCTCGGCACGCTGTTCGACGCGCAGGGAACGGAGATCGCCCCGTCGTGGAGCGCGACCGGCCTCAACGGAGTCGAGTTGAGCGAGGTCGTCACCGGGCTGGGACCGGTGGAGCGCATCTTCCACTGGCGCGTTCGATTGCACTACGACCCGGTGTCGCTGCCCTACGCCTCGGTCAGCCGCTGGCTGGCCGTCCCGGTGCGGGGAGTGGAGGAGGCCGATTTCCGTCTGCCGGGATGCAGCGAGGTGCTCGACCTCGACCTGGACACCGTGTGCGCGCCGCCCGAAGGGCTGGATTGCGACGACACGAACGCCGATATCTACCCGGGCGCGCCGGAGATCTGCGACGACCTGCGCAATGACTGCGACGATGCGCAGTGGCCGCAGTTGATCGACACCGATTCCGATACGGTCGAGGACATCTGCGACAACTGTGTCGACGACGCCAACACGGGGCAGGAAGATACCGACGGCGATGGACCGGGTGATGCCTGTGATCCGTGCACCGACAGCGACGGCGACGGATTCGGCGATCCGGGGATCGATGCCGACAGCTGCCCCGAGGACAACTGCCCGGCAACGCCCAACGATCAGACGGATTCGGACTCGGACGGTCTCGGCGACGTGTGCGACGATTGTCCGCTCGACTTCGACAACGACATCGACGACGACGGAGTCTGCGGCGACGTCGACAACTGCCCGAGCATGTCGAACTCCGGCCAGGAGAACAACGACGGCGACGCCGAGGGCGACGTTTGCGATTCCGACGACGACAACGATTCGATCGAAGACGTCGACGACAATTGCATCTTCACCGACAACCCGCTGCAGCCGGATCGGGACGCCGACGGTCTGGGCGACGCGTGCGATCCGTGCCCCGAGGATCCCGACTCGGACGCCGACGGCGTGTGCGACGACACGCGAACCGTCGTCGAGCCGTCGAACAGCGACATCGAGCTTGTCGGGTTCGGTGCGGCGGAAGACGTCACGCTCGTGGAGTTCGGCGCGGCGATGAAGTACCGACCGAACACGTCGGACCCCGGCATCGGCCAGGATTGGATCGCGCCGGGCTACAACGACGCCTCGTGGATCAGCGGGACGTTCGGCATCGGCTACGACCAGGCTGACGAGCCGAATAGCGCGAGAACCCTGCTGCAGACCGAGGTCGCCCCCGGGACGATCTCGATCTTCACCCGAACGCACTTCACGATCGACGATCCGGCCTCGGTGCAGAACCTGTACCTGGGCGCGGACTACGACGACGGCTACATCGCCTGGATCAACGGGGTCGAGGTCTACCGTTCGCCGGAGATCCCGGCCGGTGTGCCGACGTGGGACACCGATCCGAGCGTCAGCGATTCGTCGAACGGCGCGGTGCCGAACTACGAACCGCAGGTCGACGTCTCGCAGGTCATCCCGCAGCTGGTGCAGGGCGACAACGTCCTCGCCATCGGTGTGTACAACTACCAGGGCGGTCAGTCGGCGTCCTCCGATCTCGTGCTCGTCCCGCGGCTGTCGATGAACCGCGCGCCGCGGGTGAGCTACCTGGCCAACACCGACGATTCCGGCGTCGACGCGCTGTGGATGCAGGAGGGCTTCGACGACAGCTCGTGGGCGCAGGGCTGGTACGGCATCGGCTACGAGGCCGGCGTCGGAGCCGAGAGCCTGATTCAGACCTCGGTGTTGCCGGGGACGTTCTCGGTCTACACCCGCAGCCGTTTCGACATCGACAACGTTTACGCGATTCGCGACGTGGGACTCGGCATCGACTACGACGACGCGGTCGTGGCCTGGATCAACGGCATCGAGGTCTATCGCTCGGCGGGAGTGCCCGCGGGACCGACCGCGTGGAACACGAACTCGCTGATCGACCGTGAGTCCAGCAACGGGCGCAGCGCCGACTACGCGCCGTACGAGGACATCACAGTGGCGGCGCTGAGCGCCCTGCACGAGGGGGAGAACGTGCTGGCGGTCGGCGTGTGGAACTTCGACGCCGTGACGGCGGACGACCTGCTGGTCGCCCCGCGCCTGGCGCTCGATCGCACTTCCTCCGGCGAGGTCTCGTACCTGGCCAACTCGGCCTCGCCCGGGCTGGGGATCACCTGGGTCGAGACGGACTTCGAGGACGCGGGCTGGA
The DNA here is from genome assembly GCA_024226515.1 of bacterium. GTDB lineage: Bacteria > Acidobacteriota > Polarisedimenticolia > Polarisedimenticolales > Polarisedimenticolaceae > JAAELQ01. Next base: position 17,882 of record JAAELQ010000317.1, on the reverse strand, counting down.
GCACCGGCGCGTACGGCATCGGCTTCGAGATGGCCAGCGGCGGCGCATCCGAGTTGCTCGAGACGAGCGTGGCCAGCGGGTCGCGCTCGGTGTACACGCGCACCGAGTTCACCGTCAACGGGGCGGGCTCCGTGGCCAGCGTGCTGCTCGGCCTGGACTACGACGACGGCGTCGTGGCCTGGATCAACGGCGAGGAGATCTATCGCTCGCCGGGGATGCCCGTCGGGGTCGACCCCGACTGGGATACGACGCCCATCCCGCACGAGTCGAGCAACGCCCCCGCGCCGGTGTACGAGTTCGCCGACGTCTCGACGGAGGCTCTGCCGCACCTCGTCGAGGGCATCAACGTGCTGGCGATCGGTGTGTGGAACGAGATCGGCACGTCGGCCAACGACCTGATCCTGGTCCCGACGCTGATCGTGAGCAGTCAGATGTTCGACAACTGCGCCACGGTATTCAACCCAGGGCAGGAGAACGGCGACTCGGACGCGCTCGGCGACGCCTGCGACAACTGCGATCTTACGGACAACCCGCTCCAGGAGGACGCCGACACGGACGGCCTGGGCGACGCGTGCGACAACTGTCCGCAGAGCGCGAACCCGGGCCAGGCCGACGCCGACGCCGACCTGCTGGGCGACGCGTGCGACAACTGCCCGGCCGTGGACAACCCGGGTCAGGCCGATGCCGACGTCGACAACGTGGGGGACATCTGCGACAACTGCGTGGCGGCCTACAACCCGCCGCAGTCCGACATCGATCAGGACACCGAGGGCGACGCGTGCGATCTCGACGACGGCCTGCTGCTGTTCATCGAGGTCACCGAGACGTCGCAGGTCTGGCAGGGCGACATCTTGTACACCGGGTTCAACATGTACCGTGGCGACCTGCAGGTGCTGAAGGACACCGGGGAATACACGCAGGATCCCGTCGCGGCCAACGCCGCGCAGTTCTGTGGCCTGCTCTCCCCCGCGGCGGCGGACGCCTACGAGCCGCCTGCCGGCGACATCGTGTTCTACCTGGTGAGCGGGACCGGCGGGGGCGGAGAGGGATCGCTGGGCCTGGACGGATCCGGGGTCGAGCGGCCGAATACCCGACCCTGTCCGTAGGGTCGCGGCCCTCGTGCGGCGACCGCGCCGTCGCTATACTGGAAGTGCAGCGTGAAAGGAGCGCGCATGGCTCTTCCGGTCGATCTGGAGGGGATCCTCCAGCGCCAGGCCAGGTCCTGGGAGATGCGCCAGCGGATGGCCGACGAGGGTGGCGAGAAGGCTCGCGACGCCCTGGCGCACCTCAGCGAGGGCCCGTGGGTCACCGTATCGCGTCAGCTCGGCTCGGCCGGGCACGAGGTCGCCCGCACCGTCGCCGAGCGGTTCGGCTGGCAGGTCTTCGATCGCCAGATCCTCTCCGGCTGCGCGACGCAGACCGACACGGTCGAACAGATCCTCTCGCGCCTCGACGAACGGGCGATCGGCGCGTTCGACGACTACCTGGCGCAGCTGATGGTGCCGCGCGATCCGGGGCAGACCACGTTCCTCAAGGAGATGATGCGTGTCATCTGGGGTATCGCCAGGCAGGGCAACGCGATCATCCTCGGCCGCGGAGCGAACTGGATCCTCAAGTCCCGTTTCGGCCTGCGCCTGAGGGTCGTGGCGCCGCTCGAACTGCGGGCCCAGAACCTCGCCGAGGACAGAGACTGCTCGGTGTCCGAGGCGTTGCAGTTGGCGCGCGACCATGACGGCCAGCAGGCGGCGTTCATTCGGCAGGTCTACGCACGCGACATCGACGACCCACTGGGCTATGACCTGATCCTCAACGTGAGTTCGGTCGACGTCAAGACGGCCGGGACCGTCGCCGTCGCGGCCCTCGCCGCGAAGCTCGGCGTCGGCAAGTGACCTCGGCGTCCGCCGAGGGGCCGTGAGACACGCGGCGTAGTGGGTCTCGATACGTTCGTCAAGGTCTGGATCGGGCTGTCGCTGCCGGCCTTCATCGCGCTGTTGTTCTTCCGCGCGCCCTACGGCCGCTTCTTTCGTCCGGGATGGGGTCCCGCCCTGAGCGACCGTGTCGGCTGGCTGGTGATGGAGCTACCCGCGGTCCTGGTGTTCCTGGCGCTGCTGCTGGGATCGGGGGCGACGCCGGGGCCGGTGGCCCTCGTCTTCGCCGGAATGTGGCTGGGCCATTACGTGCACCGCAGCCTCGTCCATCCATTCCTCAGGCGCGGGAACGCGCGGCGTGTGCCGCTGCTGCTGGCGCTGTTCGGGGTGGTGTTCAACGCGATCAACGCGACGCTCAACGGCTCGCACCTGTTCGCCGGAGGCGCGCCCTACGACACCGCGTGGTTCGCCGACGCCCGTTTCCTGAGCGGGGCGGCCCTCTTCGGCGTGGGGCTGGCGATCAACGTCCGCTCGGATCGCGAGCTGTGCCGCCTGCGCCGCGCCGACGAAGCCGGCTACGGCGTCCCCGTGGGGGGGCTGCACCGCTTCGTCTCGTGCCCCAACTATCTGGGGGAGATTCTCGAGTGGGGAGGGTGGGCTCTGGCGACGTGGTCGCTCGCCGGACTGTCGTTCGCGCTGTGGACGGCGGCCAACCTGGTGCCCCGGGCGCTGGCGTACCACGCTTGGTATCGCCGGCGCTTTCCGGACTACCCGACCGACCGCCGTGCTCTGGTTCCGTTCCTGCTCTGAGCCGCGGCTACTCCTTGACCAGCAGCATGGTCGTCGGATCGAGCGCCAGCCGGAGATCCGAGGCGACCGGGTTGTCGTGGTCCTTGTGCAGTTGCACGTGGACCGCGTTGCCGTCGTGCGCCATACCGAGCACGACGTCGATCGACGACACGAGTTGCGCCACCGGTTCCGGGACGCCCCGTTCGTCGCGCTCGGCGGCGCGCGTCGTGGCGGCCGACATCCACATCTCGGCGTTGCACTCGCCGGCGATGGACTTCAGCTCGGCGAGAGCCGGCGCGTCCAGCGTCGAGAAGTCGTGCCCCTCGATGATGATCGCATCGGGCTCGAAGGCGCCGTGGTCCTTCCAGAAGCCGAGGCCGTCGCGCAACTTGGCCGGGGTGAAATCGCCCTCGGCGTAGCACACGATCCGGCGGTGCCGCTCGATGCCGAGCCGCGCCTGCCACACGTCCTCGAGCTTCTGCGTGTGAACCAGGTCGTTGAAGATCTCGTCGTAGAACGTGCAGACGCGGTCGATCGACACGTCCAGCGCAACGTGCAACACGTTGCGCTCGCGCAGCAGATCGTCGAGGGCCACTCCGACGAGAAAGGCGGTCTTGCCCACGCCGTGACGGGCGACGATGACGCCGAGGTTGCCTCGGCCCAGGCCCCCGTGAGTCGATTGTTCCAGGACCCTCAGGGGACTGCGTTCGTTCAGTTCCTTGCGATGCATCTAAGGGCCTCCGTTACGATTTCGCCGTCTTGGCGTCGTTGAACTTCTTCACCAGCTCCTCGGACACCTCGCCGGGGACCGGAGCGTACTTCGAGAGCTCCATGGTGAACTCGGCCTTGCCTTGCGTGGCCGATCGCAGGTCGGTGGAGTAGCCGAACATCTCGGCCAGCGGCACGTCGGCCTCGACGCGGGCGAAGCCCTCCGCCTCGGCCGTACCGACGACGACGCCGCGGCGCTGCATCACCGAGCGCACGAAGGCGCCCTGGAACTCGCCGGGCCCTTCGACCGAGACGCGCATGATCGGCTCGAGGACCTGCGGCCGCGCCTTGGGGTAAGTGTCGCGCAGCGCGCCGCGCGCTGCGGCCTGGAACGCCGTGTCCGACGAGTCGACGGAGTGCGCCGCGCCGTCGTTGATCACGACGCGTAGGCCGGTCACCGGGAAGCCGATCAGCCCGCCCTTCTTCAGCATGGACTGGAAGCCTTTCTCCACCGACGGAATGAACTCGGTCGGAATCGCGCCCTGGCGAATCTCGTTGATGAACTCGAACTCGCCGTTCTCCAGCGGTTCGAGGTACCCGGCCACGCGACCGTACTGACCCGAGCCGCCGGTCTGCTTCTTGTGCGTGTAGTTGAAGTCCGCTCGGCGGCTGACCGCCTCGCGGTACGCGACCTGCGGAGCGCCGACCTCGACCTCGACGCTGTACTCACGCTTCATCCGCTCGACGTAGACGTCCAGGTGCAGCTCGCCCATGCCGGAGATGATGGTCTCGGCGGACTCCTCGTCGATTCGCGAGCGGAAGGTCGGATCCTCCTTGACGAAGCGCTGGATCGCCTTGGCCAGATTGGACTCCGCCTTGCGGTCGAGCGGCTTGATCGCCAGGTGGATCACGGGCTCCGGCACGTGCATCGACGTCATCGAGACGCGTTTCCTGCCGGAGGTGAACGTGTCGCCCGTGGCGCAGTCCACGCCGAACAGGGCGACGATGTCGCCGGCCTCCGCCGCGTTGATGTCCTCCATCTCGTCGGAGTGCATACGCACCAGGCGTCCTACGCGAACCTCCTTGCGCGTGCGGCTGTTGTAGATCGTGTCCCCCTTGTTCAGCGTGCCCTGGTAGATGCGCAGGTAGGTCAGCTGACCGAAGCGTCCCTCTTCCAGCTTGAACGCCAGCGAGACCAGCGGCTCGGCCGGATCCGCCCGCAGGTGATACGGCTGCTCGTCGCGTTCGAGGTCCACGGCTTCGTTGTGGATCTCGTTCGGTGCCGGCAGGTAGTGCGTCACGGCGTCCAGCAGCGGCTGCACGCCCTTGTTCTTGTAGGCCGAGCCCATCAGTACCGGCGTCAGCTTCAGCTCGAGCGTCCCGCGGCGCACGGCGGCGTGGATCATCTCCTCGGTCGCGTTGCCCTCGAGCACCGCCTCGAGCAGCTCGTCGGAGAACATCGACGCGGCGTCGAGCAGCGTCTCACGCCGCTCGTCGGCCTCGGCGCGCATGTCGTCGGGGATCTCCTCCTCACGCAACACCTCGCCGTTGTCGCCGTCGAAGTAGATCGCCTTCATCCGGATCAGGTCGACGACGCCCTCGTGCTTGGCCTCGACGCCGATCGGCAGCTGCAGCAGAACGGAGTTGAGGCGCAGCTTCTCGCGCAGCTCGTCGCACACGCGCAACGGCTCGGCGCCCGAGCGGTCGAGCTTGTTGATGAACGCCAGGCGCGGGACCTTGTAGCGCCGCATCTGCCGGTCGACGGTCAGCGACTGCGACTGCACGCCGGCGACGCCGCACAGAACGAGCACCGCACCGTCCAGCACGCGCAGCGAACGCTCGACCTCGATCGTGAAGTCGACGTGGCCGGGCGTGTCGATCAGGTTCATGTGATGCTTGTTCCACTCGCAGTAGGTCGCAGCCGAGGCGATGGTGATGCCGCGCTCGCGTTCGAGCTCCATCGAGTCCATCTTGGCCCCGACTCCGTCCTTGCCCTTGACGTCGTGGATGGCACGGATTCGGTTGGTGTAGAACAGCATGCGCTCGGTGAGCGTGGTCTTGCCCGAGTCGATATGAGCGCTGATGCCGAGATTGCGCATGCGCGCGAGGTCCGTAGACACTTTATTCTCCGGAAAAAAGGGTTGGTAAAGAGCGGGATTCTAGCAAGCCGCGTCCCGCTCGGCTAAGGGGGGTGACATCTCCGAATATGGGGCCCGGGGAGCCTGGGGGCTAGGCCCCGAAAAGAGCCTCGTCTACGAGGATTACGGCCGGAATCGGGGCCCCTAGTCGCCTCCGCGACGCAGGGCGCAGCGCAGGTCGCGATTCATCCGGGCGATGAAGTCGACGCTGATCTCCTTGGGGCAGGCGTTCTGGCACGCGCCGTGGTTGGTGCAGCTACCGAAGCCTTCCTGGTCCATCTGCGCCACCAGGGCACTCACGCGATCGCGACGCTCGGGCTGGCCCTGGGGCAACACACCGAGATGCCCGACCTTCGCCGCGGTGAACAGCATCGCGGATGCGTTGGGGCAGGCGGCGACGCAGGCGCCGCATCCGATGCAGGCCGCCGCGTCCATCGCGTGCTCGGCCACGTCCTTGTGGATCGGTATGTTGTTCGCGTCGGGGGCGTTGCCGGTGCTGACGGAGATGAACCCGCCGGACTGAACGATGCGGTCGAACGAGCTGCGGTCGACGACGAGGTCCTTCAACACGGGAAAGCCCGTCGCGCGCCACGGCTCGATCCAGATCTCGTCGCCGTCGTTGAAGCTGCGCATGTGCAACTGGCAGGTCGTGATCCCGCCGTGAGGGCCGTGGGGTACGCCGTCGATGACGACGCCGCACGCGCCGCAGATGCCCTCGCGACAGTCGTGCTCGAAGGCGACGGGCTCTTCGCCGCGTTCGACGAGTCGCAGGTTCAGCACGTCGAGCATCTCGAGAAACGATGCGTGCGAACTGATCTCGTCGACGTCGTAGGCCACGAAACGGCCCGTGGCGTTCGGACCGCTCTGGCGCCAGACGTGCAGCTTGAGATTCATTACTTGTAGCTCCGCTGGCTCGGCTGGACGTTCTCGAACGTGAGGTTCTCGGCGTGGCGCACCGGCGGAGCCTCGCCCTTGTACTCCCACACCGCGGCGTGGCTGAAGCGTTCGTCGTCGCGCTTCGCCTCGCCCTCGTCGGTCTGGTGCTCCTCGCGGAAGTGAGCGCCGCAGGATTCGTCCCGCTCGAGGGCATCGCGGCACATCAACTCGGCTAGTTCGAAGAAGTCCTCCACGCGCCCCGCGAGCTCCAGTTCCTGGTTCAGCTCCTCGCCGTTGCCGGTGACGCGCAGGTCCGCCTCGAAGCGCTGCTTCAGCTCGGCGATCTCGCCCACCGCCTTCCGTAGCCCGGCGGCGTTGCGCGACATCCCGCAGTTCTCCCAGACGATGCGACCCAGCTCGCGGTGGAACGCCACCGCCGATTGCGTGCCGTTGTTGTCCAGCATGCGCCGGATGCGACCGCCGACCTCGGACTCGACGGCCTTGCACGAAGCGTGGTCGGAATTCACCGCGCCCGGCTTCACTTCCGCCAGGTAGTTGCCGATCGTGTAAGGGATGACGAAGTAGCCGTCGGCCAGTCCCTGCATCAGGGCACTGGCGCCGAGGCGGTTTGCGCCGTGATCGGAGAAGTTGGCCTCGCCGAGCACGAACAGGCCCGGGATCGTACTCATCAGGTCGTAGTCGACCCACAGCCCGCCCATCGTGTAGTGCGGGGCGGGGTAGATGCGCATCGGGATGTGGTACGGGTTCTCGCCCGTGATGCGCTCGTACATGTCGAACAGGTTGCCGTAGCGTTCCTTGATCACCGGCTCGCCGAGACGGCCGATGGCGTCGGCGAAGTCGAGATACACGCCGTTCGCCTGCTCGCCGACCCCGCGCCGCTCGTCCACCATCTGCTTGGCGCGACGCGAGGAGATGTCGCGCGGGCTGAGGTTGCCGAAGCTGGGATAGATCCGTTCGAGGTAGTAGTCGCGCTCGGTCTCGGGGATCTCGGCCGCGGCGCGCTTGTCGCCCTCGGCCTTCGGCACCCAGATGCGACCGTCGTTGCGCAGCGACTCGCTCATCAGCGTCAGCTTCGACTGATAGTCGCCGCTGGACGGGATGCACGTCGGGTGGATCTGCGTGTAGCACGGGTTGGCGAAGCCGGCGCCGCGCCGGTAGGCGCGCCAGCCCGCCGTCACGTTGCACGCCTTGGCGTTGGTCGAGAGGAAGAAGACGTTGCTGTATCCGCCTGTCGCCAGGACCACGGCGTCCGCCGTCCGCGAGCGAACCTCGCCGCTGACGAGGTTGCGCGAGACGATGCCCACCGCGCGCCCCTCGTGGACGATCAGGTCCAGCATCTCCTCGCGGTTGATCATGCGCACCTTGCCCGCGCCGATCTGGCGCGCGAGCGCCTGGTACGCGCCGAGGAGCAACTGCTGTCCGGTCTGTCCGCGCGCGTAGAACGTGCGCGAGACCTGGGCTCCGCCGAACGAGCGGTTGGCCAGCGTGCCGCCGTACTCGCGCGCGAACGGGATGCCCTGGGCCACGCACTGGTCGATGATGTCGACGCTGACCTGCGCCAGGCGATAGACGTTCGCCTCGCGCGAGCGGAAGTCTCCGCCCTTGACGGTGTCGTAGAACAACCGGTAGATGCTGTCGCCGTCGTTCTGGTAGTTCTTCGCCGCGTTGATCCCGCCCTGGGCCGCGATGCTGTGCGCGCGGCGCGGGCTGTCGTGGAACGTCAGGCACTCGACGTCGTAGCCCAGCTCGGCCATCGAGGCCGCCGCCGCGGCGCCGGCCAGGCCGCTGCCCACCACGATGACGGAGTACTTGCGCTTGTTCGCCGGGTTGATCAGCTTCATCCGGAAGCGGTGGTTGTCCCACTTCTGCTCGATGGGCCCGTCGGGGATTCTGGCGTTCAGCTCCACACCGACCTCATCAGCCCACGATCCCGGTCAGCACCGAGATCGGGATCGAGACGTTGCCGACGACGACGACGCCCGCCAGGACGGCGGCGGCGACTCGCCGGTACTGCTTCACCCGCGGATGGTCCAGCGTCAGCGTCTGGGTCAGGCTCCACAGGCCGTGATACAGGTGCAGACCCAGCGGGAACATGCACAGGATGTAGACGACCGAGACCGGCCAGACGCGGAACCCGGCCACGAGGTTCTGATAGGCGGATCCGTGCTCGAAGTCCGGATGCACGGTTCCCAGCGTCAGATGCAGGATGTGGTAGATCACGAACGCCGTGATGATCGCTCCGCCCCAGCGCATCGTGCGCGACGCGTAGCTGAACGACAGGTCGTCGAACTTCTTGTAGCGCGTCTTCCTGGCGCGACTGCTGGCGACCGCGAGCTGCACGGCAGCCGCGATGTGGATTCCCACGCAGGCCAGCAGGACGAGCCGCGCGATCCACAGCGCCTGGCCGTGCCCCAGCATCGGTGCCCCCGCCTCGCGTAGGAACTCCGCGTAGGCGTTGAACTTCTCGGCGCCTTGGTAGACCTTGAGGTTGCCGATCATGTGACCGATGACGAAGCCGAAGAGCAATACTCCCGACAGCCCCATCACGATCTTCTTGCCCACGGACGAGCCGATGAGGCTCGTGGTGCCGCGCATGCCAACTCCAGATCGAATAAGAGAGGGGATTCTAGTCGCAGCGGGCCGCGCTTTCAATGGACTCCTGCGGTGAAAGCGGCCCGTCGCGTGCCATAATCCCCGCGGGTCGCCTGCCTCACGGAACCTCTCCGATGCGCGAGTTCGTCGAACATCTGATGCAGCATCCGACTCTGGGGGCGATGGTGTCGCACCATCGGCGCCTGGAAGGCTCGCCTGCGTGTTTCGGCGAGCCGCAGCGACCGTTTCCCACGCGGTTGGCCGAGGGGCTCGAGTCGCTCGGCCTCGCACGTCTGTACGAGCATCAGGCCCGGGGAGTGGATAGCGTGCGCGCCGGGCGCGACGTGCTGGTCGTGACGCCTACCGCCTCCGGGAAGACGCTGCTGTTCGCCACGGCGTTGCTCGAGTCCTTCATCGAGGAGCCCGGCTCGAAGGCGCTGTTGCTCTATCCGACGAAGGCCCTGGCTCAGGACCAGCTCTCCGGATTCCGTTCGCTGGCCGGCTCGCTCGGGGCGCTGCGACCCCCGCGATTCGAGATCTACGACGGCGACACGCCGCAGGCGCGTCGCAAGAAGATCAAGGCCGATCTCCCGGACGCGCTGATCACCAACCCCGACATGCTGCACATGGGGCTTCTCTCGCGGCATCAGGACTGGGAGGGGTTGTTGCGGAACCTGCGCTGGGTCGTCCTCGACGAGCTGCACGTCTATCGCGGCCTGTTCGGGACCCACGTGCACCACATCCTGCAGCGCCTGCAGCGGGTCTGCCGGCTGTACGGATCGGAGCCTCGCTTCATCGCGGCGTCGGCCACCGTGGGCAACCCGGCCGACTTCGCGCGGACGCTCGTCGGTCGCTCGTTCGACGTCATCGCCGAGTCCGGTGCGCCGCGTGCCGCGCGCGACGTCGTGTTCCTGAACCCGGTCGGCGTCTCGCCGTACACGGTCGCGGTGCGTGTCCTGGCGGAGGCGATGAACGCCGATCTGCGGACGATCGCGTTCACCAAGGCACGCCGGGTCACCGAGCTGCTCTACGCCTGGCTCGTCCGTCAACAGCCCGAGCTGGCCCGACGAGTCGCCCCGTATCGCGCGGGATACCTGCCCGAAGAGCGCAGGCGACTCGAGGCGCGTCTGTTCCGGGGCGACCTGTCCGCCGTGCTCTCGACGAGCGCGCTCGAGCTGGGCATCGACGTCGGCGGCCTCGACGTGTGCCTGCTCGTGGGGTATCCCGGTTCGTTGATCTCGTCGTGGCAGCGCATCGGGCGCGTCGGACGTCACTCCAGGGCGGGGCTGGTGGTGATGATCGCGCTGCCCGACGCGCTCGATCAATATGTGGTGCGCCACCCCGAGCTGTTCTTCGGCGAGCAGTTCGAGCGCGCCGTGCTCGATCCCCAGAACCCGTTCGTCGCGGGGCGGCACCTGGTCTGTGCGGCATCCGAAGAGCCGCTGACCCGGGCAGAGCTCGATCGGGCCGCTCTCGATTCGCTGGCGCGGGACCTGGCCCACGAAGGGCGCCTGGTCCAGGACGCGGACGGCGAACGCTTCTTTGCCTTCCGGCGCAATCCGCACCGGGACGTCAGCCCGCGCTCGAGCGGAGAGCCGTTCAGCATCGTCGAGCGCGACGGGAAGCTGCTCGGCAGCGTCGATGCCCGCCGTGTGTATCACGAGTGTCACCCGGGGGCGGTCTACCTGCATGGTGGGCAGTCCTACGCCGTCCTGGACCTCGACGCCGAGCGCCGTCGCGTGACCGCTGTTGCGGCCCGCGTCGACTACTACACCGTCGTGCTGGGCGACAAGGAGACCGAGATCCTCGAGCGCAGGGCGACGAAGAACCTCGGCCCGTTCGTCGTCGGCCTGGGCCGACTCAAGGTCACCGTGCGCATTCGCGAGTATCAGAAGAAGCGCCTGTTCGACGGCGAGTCGATCTCGGTGCACCCGCTCGAGGTCCCGCCGCTGATCTTCGAGACCACCGGATTCTGGATCGAGCTTCCCCCGGAAGTGTCGGCCGCATACGCGGAACGCGAGCTGCATTTCATGGGCGGAATTCACGCCACCGAACACGCGACGATCGGCCTGTTCCCGCTGCTGGCCATCGCCGATCGCGACGACGTGGGCGGCATCTCCTACACCGGCCACCCGCAGACCGGGGGACCGGCGATCTTCGTCTACGACGGTGTTCCGGGCGGTGCGGGGCTGGCCGAGCACGGTTTCCGCGATCTCGAGGACCTGCTCGGCCGCACGCTCGAGCTGGTGGCGAACTGCCCGTGCGAGGACGGCTGTCCGGGCTGCATCCAGTCGCCCAAGTGCGGCAACGGCAACAAGCCGCTCGACAAGGAGGCGGCGCTGCTGACCCTGCGCCTGCTGGCCGGCGAGCGGACGCTCGACGAGATCGGCGTCCGGCCGGCGCCGAAGCGCGAACCGGAGCGTCTCGCGCCCTTCCCGCCGCCGCCGGAAGCGCCGCCGCGGAGCCGCCCCTCCGCTCCGCCCGCGGACGACCCCACAGATCCGCCCGCGTCGCGTCACGGCGTCTCGCGAGCCGGGAACCTGTCGCCGGAGCAGGCCCGCGCGGCGCGGGAGGCGGCGCTCGACAGTCCGCCGGAGGCCGCGCCCCGCGTCGCGGAGGCACCGCGCCCGAGCAACGGCGAACGCACGCTGGTCTTCGACCTCGAGACCCAGTACAGCGCCGACGAGGTCGGGGGGTGGGCCAACACGGACAAGATGCGCCTGGGCCTCGCGGTGACCTACGACACCGGCCGCAGGGCGTTCCGCACCTACTACGAGGCGGACGTGAAGAGCCTGTTGCTCGACCTGGTCATGGCCGACCGCGTGATCGGGTTCAACCTCGACCGCTTCGATCTGACGGTGCTCTCGGCCTACACCGAGTGGGACCTGGATCGCATCCGCACGTTCGACCTGCTCGGCGACATCCACGGCCGGCTGGGGTTCCGCATCTCGCTGGCCCACCTGTGCGAGGTCAATCTCGGGGAGTCGAAGTCCGCCGACGGGCTGCAGAGCCTGCAGTGGTGGAAGGAGGGTCGGATCGACCTGATCGAGCAGTACTGTAAGAAGGACGTAGACTTGACGCGACGGTTGTTCGATTTGGGGCGCGAACGGGGCTACCTGCTGTACCGTGACCACTCCGAGCGCACGGTCCGCGTGCCGGTCGAATGGTGAACATGCGAACTACGAAACGACTTTCCATCGCTGCGGTCGTGCTGGCCGCGGCAGTTGCGGTCGGCTGCCGCACGGCGCCGCCCGAAGGGTTGATCCGGCTCGATCCGCCGCGAGGCTGGCAGGCCTCGCTCGAGCGAGACCGGGCATCCAAGAACGACTGGTTCCGCGACGATCCCACCTCGCCGCTGGCGGAGGAGGATCGAGCGGGGTTCGCCGGGTTGGATCACTGGGAGCCCGACGAACGGTTCCACTTCGGCGGACACGTCAGCTTGTATGCGCAGCCCGAACGGTTCACGATCGTCACGACCTCGGGGCAGAGTCGCGAGTGCGACAAGGTCGGGTGGGTCGACTTCACCGTGGACGGCAGCGCGCAACGTCTGCAGGTCTACCATCTCGTCGACGGCGCCGGAGGGTTCTTCCTGCCGTTCATGGATGCAACGACGGGCACCGAGACGTATCCCGCGGGACGCTACGTCGACCTGGTCGGGGCGCAGGGCGGACCCTACGTGCTCGACTTCAACTCCGCGTACAATCCGTCGTGCGCCTACGGCGACGTCGATCGCTTCGCCTGCCCGCGCACCCCGCCCGAGAACCGTCTGAGCGTTCGCATCGCTGCCGGCGAACGTGGATTCAAGGAAACCGTGGCGCAATGAGCCTCGACCCGTCGGTGGAGCGCGCGCTGGTTCGCGGGCGCTTGATCGTCGGGCTGCCGCCGGTCGTCGTGTTGTTGTTGACGACGGCAAGCGTCTGGCTGGCCGGTGGCGTACGGGCCTCGTTCCTGGTCATGCCGGCGATGCTGCTGGGCCTGGTGAGTCCGGTGCTGGGCTACAGGACCTATCTCTACCTGCGCGACCGGCCCGCCGCGGAGACGGACCCCGCCGCGCGAGTCCGCGTCTTCGAGCAGGCCAATCTGGCGGCGAGCGGGCTGGCCACCTCGATCGCGGCGCTGGGCTGGATCGCCTTCACGCTGTCGGGACGGCCCGAGGCGCTGGCTGGAGTCGCGACGCAGGTCATCGTCGCCGGGGCGGTGTGGCCCACACCCGAGCGGCTCGAGGGGTTCCTCGAATGATCGTCCTCGTCGGCTTCATGGGTTCGGGCAAGTCCTCGGTCGGCCGGGCGCTGGCGGACCGGCTGGGCTGGGATTTCGCCGACACGGACACCCTCGTGGAGCAGCGCGAGGGGTGCCCCGTGGCGGAGATCTTCCGCCGCTCGAGCGAGAAGAGATTCCGCGAGCTCGAGCGGGAGGTCCTGCGCTCGCTCGAGGGCCGCTCGAATCTGGTGGTGGCCGCCGGCGGTGGGCTGTACGCGGCAGCGGGCAACCGGCGCCGGCTGCGCCGCCTCGCGACCACCGTCTGGCTCGACGTCCTCCCCGAGATCGCGCGCAGGCGGGTAGGGGAGGGGGCCTCGCGTCCGTTGTGGGAGGCGGACCCTCATGGTTTCCGGGAACTTTTCGAGCGCCGGCGTGCCACCTACGCGCTGGCCGATGTCCGGGTGGATGCCTCGCCCGGAATCGACGTCGTCGTCGAGTCGATCCTGGGCTCGCTGCCCCCCGCGGAGGGGTAAAGACCATGTTTCGGGCGGATTTCCGTTGATTTGAGGGTCGAATCGGTGATACTAAGGGCCGTCGGGGGGCATGGATCGCCCAATTCCGGGCTGAATCGCCCCATTTCGATTCGGAGGCTCAGCAGATGACTCGAACCCAGACGATCGAAGCTCTGGCGCAGCGGACCGGGATGGAAAAGACCGACGTCAAGCGGTTTCTCGACGCGTTGACCGGATTGATCGAGGACGCGATGCGTGACGGCGGAGAGGTTCCGCTCAAGGGGCTCGGGAAGTTCAAGGTCCACCATCGAAAAGCGCGCACCGGCCGCAACCCGCTCACGGGCGCCGAGATTCAGATTCCGGCGAAGACGGTGGCCAAGTTCACCATCGCCAAGTCACTCAAAGACCTTGTCGTGACCTAGATTCGAACGGCGCTCGGGCGGCCGCCTGACGGCGGTCGTCCCGCCGCGTCGGCGTCCTCCTGCAGGACGGCGAGAGTCTCCCTCTCGCTCGCGTGGTCGATTCTGACCCGCACCATGCCGCGGCGCTCCGCGGCCCCTTTCGCCACGGCCACTTCGATGAAGTTGCCGGTCAGCGCGCGAGTTCCGCGGCCGTCCCTGCGCGGACCGAGGAGCACGGCGTCCATCGAGCGGCCCTCGAAGCTGCGGCGAAACGCGAGAGACTTCTCCGCGGCGACGGACCTCAGTCGCGCGGAGCGCCGCCGGATCTCGGCCTCGTCCACGCGCCCCGGTAGCTCGGACGCGGGCGTTCCGGGCCGCGCGGACCACGAGAACACGTGCAGGTAGCTCAGCGGAGAGCGGCGTACCAGCGCGACGGTTCGCTCGAAGTCCTCCTCGGTCTCGCCGGGAAAACCGACGATGACGTCCGCGCCGAGGCCGATGCCGGGCACCGCCTCGCTCAACGTCTCGAGTCGTTCCAGATAGTCGCCCGTGCGGTAGTTGCGCCGCATCGCCTGCAGCACCGGGTCCGACCCCGATTGCAGCGGGACCTGGAGGTGCGGCGCGATCCGCCTCTCGCGCGCCATCAGGGCCACGATCTCGTCGCTGACCGTCAACGGCTCCAGCGAGTTGAGACGGATCCGGTGTCGCGGGCCGCAGACCTTCAGCAGCTCGTCGAGCAGGGCCCTGAGGTCGGTGCGCGGGGCGAGGTCGCGGCCGTAGTCCCCGGTGTTGACGCCCGTCAGAACGACCTCGTGATAGCCGGACTCGAACAATCGCCGGGCTGCACGGAGCAGGTCGCCGGGTGCGACCGAGCGGCTGGGGCCGCGCACGGTCGGGATGATGCAGTACGAGCAGGCGAGCCGGCAGCCCTCCTGCACCTTGAGGAACGCGCGCGAGCGCTCGCCGTACGAGACCGCGTCGGGCAGGCCGAGCGTGCCGTCGCAGCCCCGGTCTCCGCGCGGCGCGACCGCCGCGGCGGGGGAGGCGGTAGTGAACCCGAGTTCGTCGAGAATCTCCGCCAGCCGCGGCTTGTCGCGATTGCCGAACACGCGGTCCACGCCGTCCTGCTCGCGCAGGGTCTCGGGGTCGAGCTCGGCGTAGCAGCCGGTGACCAGCAGCGTGCAGTCCGGGTTCGAGCGGCGCAGGGCACGGATCGCCTTACGCGCGTCCGCATCCGCGCGATGCGTGACCGTGCAGGTGTTGACGATCACCAGCGCCGCGCGCTCGGGGGCGTCCCGGCGAGCGTAGCCGCGGCGCACCAACTCGCCCTCGATCGCCGCCGAGTCGAACTGGTTCAGCTTGCAGCCGAACGTAACGCTATGGAATCCGTCCGCCACGACCTCACGCGTCGAGCAGCGTTGCCAGGCGGCCCTGGGCCGCGTCGCTCTTCTCCGCGACCTTGCGCTCCATGGCCTGGCGCTGCTGGGCGAGGCGCTGCCGGAGCGCGTCGTCGGAGGCCGAGAGAATCGACGCCGCGAACCAACCGGCGTTCGCCGCGCCGGCCTTGCCGATGGCCAGCGTGCCCACGGGGATCCCCGCCGGCATCATCACGGTCGCCAGCAGCGAGTCGAGTCCGTTGAGATCCGAGGAGGCGAGGGGGACGCCCAGAACCGGCAGCGTCGTGTGCGCTGCGGTCACCCCGGCGAGGTGTGCCGCGTGGCCGGCTCCGACCACGAAGACGCGCGCGCCGCGTCGTTCCGCGTCCTGGATCGTCTCCACCGTGCGCTGCGGCGATCGGTGCGCGGACGTCACGGTCACCTCGTAGCGCACTTCCAGCTTGCCCAGCACCTTCGCCGCCTCGGACATGACCTCCAGGTCCGAATCGCTGCCCATCATGATCTGAACCCAGGCCGGTTCGGCGGAGCTCATGACTGTTCCTCCTCGAGGCGCCGGACGGCGTCCAGCGCGATGTCGGTACGATGTCGTTCGTCTTCCCAGGTGATTCGTTCGGCCGCGGCGTACGCGCGGTTGCGGGCCTCCGCCAGGTCGCGACCCAGCGCGGTGACGCCCAGCACGCGTCCGCCGGACGTGACCGTCTTCCCGTTCTCCGTTCGCGTTCCAGCGTGGAACACGGCGAGGCGCTCGGTCTCGTCGACGTCCGCGAGGCCTTCGATGGGGATTCCCTTCTCATACGAGCCGGGGTAGCCGCCGGCGCTCATCACGACGCAGACGGCCGACTCGTCGGTCCAGCTCAGCGTGGACGGATCCAGCCGCCCGTTCGCGCAATCGTCGAGCACGGCCAGCCAGTCGCCGTCGAGCCGCGGGATCAGGACCTGGGTCTCCGGGTCGCCGAAGCGGACGTTGTACTCCAGCACCTGCGGCCCGTCCGCCGTCAGCATCAACCCGACGAACAGGACGCCGCGATACGGACGCTTCTCCGCGGCCAGCCCGTCGATCGTCGGCTGGACGATGTCCTTCAGGATCGAGCGTCGCGTCGCGTCGTCGAGGTAGACCGACGGCGAGTAGGTCCCCATGCCGCCGGTGTTCAATCCGGCGTCGCCGTCCAGAGCGCGCTTGTAGTCCTGACACGTCGCCAGCTCGACGCAGCGCGCGCCGTCGCTCAGTACGAAGAACGAGGCCTCGCGTCCGACGAGCATCTCCTCGATCACGATGCGCGACCCGGCCGCGCCGAACGCGCCGTCGCGCAGCATGCTCAGGGCGGCCTCGACCGCGGTCGTGCGATCGTCGGCGAGGATCACGCCCTTGCCCGCGGCGAGGCCGTCCGCCTTGACGACCAGCGGATAGCGGGCCTCGTCCGACTCGAGCCACGCCCGGGCCTCGTCGGCGTCGTCGAACACCCGGAACCCCGCGGTCGGGATCCCGTGACGCTGCATGAACTCCTTGGAGAAGATCTTGCTGCCCTCGAGGACGGCCGCGCCCGAGGCGGGGCCGAAGACCGGGATGCCCTCGGCCGCGAGCCGATCGGCGAGCCCGTCCACCAACGGCTGCTCGGGACCCACGACGACCAGGTCATAGGCTTCGTCCACCGCGTGACGCACCAGCGCGTCCGCGTCGTCCGCCGTCAGCGGCACGCATTCGGCCAGGGCCGCGATCCCGGCGTTCCCCGGGGCGCAGCGCAACAACTCGAGCCGCGGGCTGCGATGAATACCCCAGGCCAGGGCGTGCTCGCGCCCGCCTCCACCGATCAACAGGACTTTCATGAGTGGGACGCGCTCCGTGGAAAAGCGGGATTATTCCACGCGCCTCGGAAGACGGTCAATCGCCGGTCTTGGAGCCGCCGCTCGACTTCTTCGTCGACTTCTTGGAGGAAGAGGACGAAGACGAGGACGAGGTCGAGGACTCCTTCTTCCCGCCGGAGCCGTAGCCCTCGTTGAACCAGCCGCCGCCCTTGAGCTGGAACGCGGCCCGTGAGACGAGCTTCTCCAGTTTGTCCCCGCATTTCCGGCATTTACGCAGCGGGCCCTCGCCCACCTTGTGGATCACCTCGGTGACCTCGTCACAGCCCGTGCAGCGGTACTCGTAGATCGGCATGAAGCAAAACCCCTAGAACAAGGTGCAGAAGGGATAAGACCGATCCTCGAACCTGTCAAGTCCCGGCAGGCGGCTCGGACAGGCTCCTAGCAGCCCGTTGAAAAACTCCCATCTCGCCGATCGAACGTTCGAGTAAAATCGATCCGAGAACGAGGAGGACTCCGATGTCGATGGGCCGTCGGGACCGAGAGAGTCAGTCGGAAATGTGGCTTGCGACGGACCGCG
>JAAELQ010000316.1 GCA_024226515.1 bacterium | reverse complement strand
TTTTGGCGCGTGCCATTGCGGGCGAAGCCGGTGTGCCATTTTTTACCATTTCGGGGTCGGATTTTGTCGAAATGTTCGTGGGTGTAGGTGCATCCCGTGTGCGCGACATGTTTGAACAGGCCAAGAAGAATTCACCTTGTATTGTGTTCATTGACGAGATCGACGCCGTCGGCCGTCACCGTGGCGCAGGCCTGGGCGGCGGACACGACGAGCGTGAGCAGACGCTGAACCAGTTGCTGGTCGAGATGGACGGCTTCGAGACCAACGAGGGCGTGATCCTGATCGCCGCCACCAACCGCCCCGACGTGCTCGACCCGGCCCTGCTGCGCCCCGGCCGCTTCGACCGGCAGGTCGTCGTGGGACGCCCCGACGTGCGCGGGCGCGAAGAGATCATCAAGGTCCACGTGCGCAAGATTCCGCTGGCCAAGGACATCAACGTCAGCGTGATCGCCCGTTCGACGCCCGGCTTCAGCGGCGCCGATCTGGCCAACCTGGTCAACGAGGCCGCCCTGTACGCCGCGCGACGCAACCGCAAGGCGGTGACGCAGGAAGACTTCGAGATCGCGAAGGACAAGGTGCTGATGGGCACCGAGCGCAAGTCGCTGATGATCAGCGATGACGAGAAGCGCGCCACCGCCTACCACGAGGCGGGTCACGCGCTGGTGGCGATGAACATGCCGCACGCCGATCCGCTGCACAAGGTGACGATCATCCCGCGCGGCCGCGCGCTGGGTGTGACCCAGCAGCTTCCCGAAGACGACCGACACACGTACTCGAAGGACTACCTCGCGTCGACGATCGCCGTGCTGATGGGCGGGCGCGTGGCCGAGGAGATCACGCTCGATCAGTTGACCACAGGCGCCGGCAACGACTTCGAGCGCGCCACCGAAATGGCGCGCAAGATGGTCACCGAGTGGGGCATGTCGGACAAGATGGGCCCGCTGACCTTCGGCAAGCAGGAAGAGCAGATCTTCCTCGGACGCGAGATCTCCCAGCACCGTGACTACAGCGAGGCGACGGCGGTCGACATCGACAGCGAGGTCAAGCGCTTCGTCGTCGAGGGATACGACGCGGCGCGCCGTATCCTCGAAGAGAAGCGCGACGCGCTCGAGCGCATTGCCGAGGCGCTGCTCGAGCGCGAGGTGCTCGAGATCGGCGACGTGAACGCACTGCTCAAGGGCGAGCCGCTGCCCGAGCGGACCACACCGTCCGACACCGCGACCAACGAGAGCGCCCTGCCGGGCGACGCCGGTGACGACTCGAAACCGGCCGGCGAGGGGCCGGGCGTGCTGCCGGAACCGGGCAACCAGCCGGCCTGACGGCTTGAACGAACGACCGGAGTTCACCCTTCGACTCGCAGGCGGCAAGGCCTTCGAGTTGGGAGCTCGGACCCGGGTCATGGGCATCCTGAACGCCACGCCCGACTCCTTCTCCGACGGCGGCAAGCACCTCGCCCGGGAGGCCGGCCTGGCCGCGGCACTTGAGATGATCGAGTCCGGGGCCGATATTCTCGACGTGGGAGGAGAGAGCACACGTCCCGGGGCCGACCCGGTGGGGGCCGCCGAGGAGGCTGACCGCGTCCTACCGCTGATCGAGGAGGTCCGCCGCCGGTCGCCCGCGCCGATCTCCATCGACACGACGAAGGCCGAGGTGGCCCGGCAGGCGCTCGACGCCGGAGCCGACCTCGTCAACGACGTCTCGGCTTTCGGCGATCCGGGGATGCTGCCCTTGCTGCGCGAACGGGACGCTCCCGCGGTCATCATGCACATGCGCGGGTCGCCGCGGACGATGCAGAGCGACACCGGCTACGACGACGTGACGGCAGAGGTGTCGAGTTTTCTTGCCGATCGGCTCGCCGAAGCTTCCGCCGCCGACGTCTCGAATGATAAGATCGTCGTGGATCCCGGCATCGGATTCGGCAAATCGACGGCCGGGAACCTGGAGATCCTTCGCGAGCTTCCGCGGCTCGGGCGGCTCGAGCGGCCGATTCTCGTCGGGGCCTCGCGAAAGAACTTCATCGGCAAAATACTCGACGTTCCCGTGGACGAACGCCTCGAGGGCAGTCTGGCAGTTGCGGCTTTCGCCAGCGCCCAAGGTGCCCACGTGATCCGGGCTCATGACGTCAAGTCGACCGTGCGCGTCGTCCGCATGATCGACGCTCTCCGGGCGAGATAGCGAGCGAGATGCTGGAGCGGTTGTCCGCAGCGCTGCACTTTCAGGACCTGAGCCCACTTGCGCTCATCGACATCCTGCTGCTGGCCATCGTCATCTATCAGTTGCTGCTGGTCATCCGCGGGACGCGCTCGGTCAACATCCTCGTCGCGATGGCGGTCATCGTCATTGCCTGGCTGATCACGGGCCCCGGCGTGTTCCACCTCAACGCCGTCCACAGCATCCTCAGCAAGTTCCTGTTCTTCCTGCCGATCGCCGTGATCGTGCTGTTCCAGAATCAGATCCGCCATGCGCTGGCCAACCTGGGTCGAAACCCGTTCGCCGCCCTGTTGCCGCGGCGCGTCGAGGACGGGCTCATCGAGGAGGTCACGCTGGCCGCCGTGTCGCTGGCCAGCAAGCGCCTCGGCGCGCTGATCGTCATCGAGCGCGACATGGGGCTGCGAACCTTCATCGAGACGGGCATCGGGCTCGACGCGCTCGTCTCGTACGACCTCTTGATGAACGTCTTCACCCGGCGCTCGCCGCTGCACGACGGCGCGGTGATCGTCGCCGAGGGTCGCATCAAGGCCGCTTCGTGCTATTTGCCGCTGACGACGCAGCCGAGCCTGTCGCGCACGTACGGCACGCGCCACCGCGCCGCGATCGGCATCACCGAGGAATCCGACGCCATCGCCGTCGTCGTCTCGGAAGAGCGCGGCCTCGTCTCGCTGGCCGAGGCCGGCAAGATCACCGAGAACCTCAACGCCAAGGCGCTCGAACGTGCGTTGCACGCGGCCCTGACCCCGAAGAGCGAGAAGAACGGCAAGAAGGCGCCCGCGCAGCGCGGCGCGGTGGCCACGAGGCCCAGCGATGCTTGACGCGCTGATCAGCAACTGGCCGCTGAAGCTGCTGGCGTTTGCACTGGCGTTCGCCATCTGGGTCACGGTCACCGGCGAGCACCGCATCGTCAAGGACTTTCCGGTGCCGCTCGAGCTCGACCTGTCCGCCTCGCGCATCGTGACCGTCGACCTGCCCAACACGGTCACCGTGCGGCTGCGCGGCTCCGAGAGCCTGATGCGCCGCGTGGACTCGCTACCGATGGAATTGAAGGTCGACTTGCAAGACGTGGACCCCGGCGAGCGCGATGTGCTGCTGGGCGAGTCGGATCTGCTGGGCGTCCCGCGCGGCGTCGAGGTCGAGTTCATCGATCCCGACCGGCTGAGCCTCGAGATCGAGCAACGCACCTACCGCGAGCTACCCGTCGACCTCACCTTCCTGGGTCAGCCGCCGGAGGGCTTTGCGTTCTACGACGCGGCGGTGACGCCGACGCGACTGACGGTCGAGGGGCCGGAGTCCGAGGTCGAGCCGCTGCAACAGCTGAGCACCAACCCGATCCGGCTGGACCAGCGACGGCAACCGTTCGACCTGGAGGTCGGCGTGGTGCCCGACGGCGCCAACGTGCGCGTCGTCGACCCCAGCCCGCTGCGCGTCCACGTCGAGGTGCACCCCACGCGTGTCGAGCGCGTGGTCGAGGACGTCGTCGTCGCGCTCGAGGGGCAACTCTTCGAAACGACGATCGAACCTTCGCTCATCAACGTAACGCTCTCCGGACCGCCGGCGGCGGTCGAGTCGGTGCTGCCGGATCAGATCGTGGCGCTGGTCGACGTCACCGGGCTGGGTCCGTCCGCACGCGCCGTATCGCTTCCGCTCACCGTCGAGTTCCTCGAGCTCGAGGCGCGACACGCCCGGTTCCTGAGCATCAAATCCGCCAGCCGTCGTACGGTCAAGGTCACGGTCAGCGGAAACAGGCAGGTCGAATGAAGCGTCTGTTCGGAACCGACGGCATCCGCGGCGAGGCCGGAGTCGAACCGCTCGACGCGGCGACCGTGCGTCGCGTCGCCGTGGCCGTCGCCGAAGTCCTACGCCCCGCGGAGAGCGACGGCCCGCTGAGGCTGGTCATCGGACGCGACACGCGTGAGTCCGGGCCCTGGCTGCGCGACGCACTGGCGGCCGGCTGCCGCTCGCGCGGGGCCGAGGTCGTCGACTGCGGCGTGGTCACCACGCCCGGCCTGGCGCACATCGTGCGCGAGGCGGGCTTCAACGCGGGCGTGATGATCTCCGCCAGCCACAACCCGTTCCAGGACAACGGGCTGAAGATCTTCGGCGGCGACGGGTCGAAGCTGGCCGACGCGCTCGAGATGCGCATCGAGGCCCTCGTGATCGACGACGGGATCGCGGATCCCGGCGCGGACGGCGCCGAGGTGGACTACGACGGAGATCTGGTCGACTCCTACGTGCGATCGCTGGAGAACGTCATCACGCCCGGCCGTTTCGAGGGCGTCGAGGTCGTGCTCGACTGCTCGAACGGTTCGGCGACCGTGATCGGCCCCGAGGTGTTCCGCCATCACGGGGCGCGCGTCCACGCGATCGGCACGTCGCCCGACGGTCGCAACATCAACCTCGACTGCGGTTCGCTGCACCTGGACAAGTTGATCGACGAGGTCCGCAGGACCGGCAGCGACCTCGGCCTGGCCTTCGACGGAGATGCCGACCGCTGC
This sequence comes from bacterium, assembly GCA_024226515.1. Lineage (GTDB taxonomy): Bacteria > Acidobacteriota > Polarisedimenticolia > Polarisedimenticolales > Polarisedimenticolaceae > JAAELQ01. The sequence continues at coordinate 30,780 of JAAELQ010000316.1, read as the reverse complement.
CTGGCCGTCGATCGCGAGGGCCGCGAGGTCAGCGGCGACCACGTGCTGTACATCGTCGGCCGCCAGCTCAAGCGGTCCGGGCGGCTGCGCGGGGACGCCATCGTGGCCACGATCATGAGCAACCTGTGGCTCGAAGACCGGCTGCGCGACGAGGGCGTCGAGCTGCACCGCGCGTCGGTCGGCGACAAGTACGTCCTGGAACGCATGGTGGCCGAGGATCTAGTGCTGGGCGGCGAACAGTCGGGGCACGTGATCTTCCGCGACCACGCCACGACCGGCGACGGCGTGTTGACCGGGTTGCTGCTGCTGGACACGCTGGTCGCAAACGGCGAGCCGCTGGAGTCGATCATGCGCGACATCACGCCCTACCCGCAGGTGCTGCTGAACGTGCGCGTCAACGAGAAGCCGAACCTGCGCGAGCACGCGAAGATCGGCCCCGTCGTCGAGAGCATCGAGGGCCAGCTGCGCGGCACCGGACGCGTCGTCTTACGCTACTCCGGCACCGAGCCGGTGGCGCGCGTGATGCTCGAGGGCAAGAACGCCGACGACGTCCGCACGCATGCCGAACACCTGGCCGCCGTGATTCGCTCGGAGCTGGGCGCGTGAGAGTCCTCGGCGTCGAGCTTGCCCTCCGAAGCCTCGGCGAAGGAGGGCAGACTCTGGTCGTCCTGGATACCGACGGCCGTGTCGAGACGGTCGAGCAAGTCGACGGACTACCCGGCGTCGCCGCTGCCGCCGCGCGGCTCGTCTCCGGTGAGCCGTTTCTTCTCGGTGTCGATATTCCCGTCGTCGTTCCGGCCAAGCCCGCCCGCGGCCGGCCCGTCGAAGGCCTGGCGCGGCGTCGCTTCGGCCACCGGCTGCCGCCGGGGGGGCGACTCGCGCCTGCGGCGCAGGAGGGCGGCATCGCCGGCGAGGCGTTGATCGCCGGGCTGGCCGCGGCCGGCCTCCCCTGTCTGCCGTATCCCGACCGCGACCGGCGCCAGAGCGGACTCGCCGAGGTGCATCCGGGGTTGGTGCTGAAATCGCTGCTGTGGCAGTCGAGCGACCTCACGGCGACGCGCGATGCGCAGGGACGCGACGAGCTGTTTCGCGCGTTCTCCGCGCCCGCGTACCGCACGGCGGACCTGCCGGCGCGGGCGTCGTGGGCCGACCAGGCGGTCGCGCTGGATCTGTTGCTGCGCCTGCTGGACGGCTGCGAGTTCGATCTGACGCCCGCGCGCGAGGCGTTGCGCCAGGCCGCGTCCGAGGCAGAGGTCGAGGCGGCCGCCGGCCTGCTCGACGCGCTGCTCATCGCGGGGACTGCGCGGCGCTATCTCGAGTCGCCGGAACAATGCCTGTTCCTCGGCGATCAGACCAACGGCTACGTGATCCTCCCGGCCGACGCGTTCATCCGCCGCCTCGCCCAGGCCGACGTACGGCCGCAGCGCGGCGAGCTGTTTCCGCAGGCCTCGCTGCGCGAGCGCCTGGGGCGCGACGCCAAGCTGCGCTCGCCCGACCTGCTCAGCGTCCCCGGCCGAGCGCAGCGACTCGAGGCCAGCTTCGAGCAACCGCCACGCTACGAGTTCGACAACCTCGACGAGATGGTGTGGTGGAAGCACTGCCGGCACCTCGCCGGTCCGCCGCTGCCGACCGAGGGACTGCACGAGCTGGCCGTGCATCTGGAGGTCCAGGGAGGCGCTCCGTCGCGCGGCACCTCGCTGCGCCTCGTGCGCAGCCGTCATCGCACGCTGTCCTTCCGCTTCGAGCCCCCGACCTCCTGGCGCAGTTACGTGCCGACGCGCGACGGCAAGACGTACGCGTTCGAGGTGCTCAACGCGGTGTACGAGACGCTGCCGGACTGAGCGCAGGCAGCGCCATGTCTCCTCTGGTTGTGTCCGACCGGAGAACAACCGTGTCGCATTCCTAAAATCCCCCCCGGCAAACGCCCATTCGCCTGACGGCACGCGCTTTGCGGTAGGCATCTACCCAGAATAACGTGACGCAGAGTCGAGCATTCGCCTTATACTCGGGCCAAGCTTCGACCTCGATCTTTGGGTGGCTTCATGGTGCTTTTGCCTGCAAAACAATCCATCCTCGCGCCGGCGATTCGCACCGCAGAACTCCGTGGCGACAATCAGGTCCGAATGCTCGCATGGGTCTTGTTGTTGTGGTTCGGCATGCTCGCCGCGACGGCTCATGCGGGCGAGGTCCCCTTCTCGCCTCCGGCCGACCTCACCTCGCAGGTGGACCTGATCCCGACGCTCGTCGAGGCGGACCTGGATCGGGACGGCGATCTCGACCTGCTCTACTCCTCCAGCGTCGATGACCGGATCGCCTGGCTCGAGAACCTCGGCGACGCGCCGGTTCCGTCGTTCGTTCAGCATGACATCACGTTCAATCCGGATCCGGTCGGCACGCCCCAGGGTGTCGCCGATGGCCCCGAAGACGTTTTGGCGGTCGATATGGACGGCGACGGCGACCTCGACGTGGCGTTCGCGTCCTTCCGCGACGATCAGATCGGCTGGTTCGAAAACCTGCTCGAAACCGAGCCAGGCTCACCCGACCAGCTCTTCGCCGGCGCGCCTCACGTCGTGACGTTCGACACGGACGGCGCACCGGACGGCAGCGGCTGGAGTACTTGCTGGAGCCAGACGTGGGGCTTCGGAACGGCGAACGGCGAGATGAACCTCCCGGTCTCGATCGCCGCCGCAGATCTGGACCGTGACGGTGACGTCGACCTCGCCGTCGCGGCACAGTGCAACGGACGGATCGCCTGGTTCGAAAACGACGGGCTGTGCAACGACGAGCTGACTCCTTGCGACGGTTCGGACGACTGCGCCACCGGCGACTGCTTCGATCTGCACGAGGTTTTCCTCGACCCGAATGCACCGTCCGCTGATCCCGCCGTCTCGAATCGCTTTCCCTTCCGCTCGATCGATCTCGCCGACGTGGACGGTGACGGCGATCTCGACGTGCTGTCCGCTGCGCGACGCCCGAACTCACTCGTGGCCGGACACGTGCAGTGGCACGAGAACCGGATCGACGATGCCCTGTCCTGGACCGCGCGTGAAATCACCCCCGGGGTGTTCGGACTGCTGCAGCGCATCGAGGCCCGGGATCTGGACGCGGACGGGGACATCGACGCGGTCATTGCCGAGGCGATCTCCACCGGCCCCCCCGTCGGCCGTCTCTCCTGGTTGGAGAACCTCGGTGGCGACCCGATCGGTTTCGAGCAGCACGTCGTCGAGGATATCGGGGCGATCGTATCGTCCGGAATGACACACGACGTGGATCGCGACGGCGACCCGGATCTCGTCATGAGCGCCACGCTCATCTCCGGCCCCGACACGTGCGGCGCCGACTCCGAGGGCCGAGTCGCCTGGTTCGAGAACCTGGGGCAACTTCGGTGCGTCGCGTCGGGGACGGTATGCTCGACGGATAACGACTGCGGCATGGGCGACGACTGCCGGCTGTTCGCAGAGGGTTCGACGACGCTGTTCAGCTCGACGGTGGAGGAGCCGCGCCGGACCGCCGTCGCCGACCTCGACGGGGACGGCGACCCCGAGATCGCCTGGGCCACGCAGTGCGCTGCCTGCGCCCTGCACGGCGCGTGCTGTGCGTGCGACATCGGCTCGGTCGGGTGGAGCCGCAACCTGTCGATCCATCGCAGCGCGTTGTTCCCGCTGGAGCGCAACATCGTCTCTCCGAGCTCGCGCAACAGGTCCGTCTGGGCCGGCGACCTCGACGGCGACGGTGACGTCGACGTGGCGTCGGTGCAGACAACCACGGTGGGCGTGATCGAGTGGTACCGCAACCTCGACGGCAAGGGGACGTTCTCGGCTCCCATTCTGGTGTCGGATCAACTCGACGAAGGCTGGGTCGTGTTCGGTGATGACGTGGACGGCGACGGCGACATCGATCTGCTCTCAGCCTCGAGGCAGGACGACAAGATCGCGTGGTACGACAACGACGGCAACGGCAACTTCACGCAGGTGGTGATCTCCACAACGGTCGAGGAAGCAATCGACGTCTCGACGGGTGATGTGGACGGGGACGGACATCTCGACGTGCTGTCCGTCGCGTCGGGATCCGGCTCGGGCAATGACGGCGCCGTCTACTGGCACGAGAACGACGGCACTCCCGCCGTAGGCGCCTGGGCTCAGCACGAGTTGTGGGGCATGGCCGGCGGTGCGTCGTCGGTGGTGGCCGAGGACTTCGATCGAGACGGCAAACTCGACGTCCTCTGGACCGAGGCCGTGGACAACGTCGTCCGCTGGCGCAGGAATGACGGAGGCGGCACGTTCGACCCCGTGCTTCCGGTGGCGGCGATCACGGACCCCTGGCGCACGTCGGTGGCGGACGTCGACAATGACGGTGATCTCGACGTCGTCGTCGTCGGGCACTTCGGACCGCTCGACGACAACTCCGTCGTCTGGATTGAGAACACCGACGGCGCGGGAACGTGGGGCCCTGCGCAGACGATCACCGAGAACGCCGACGGACCGTTCGGGGTCTTCACCGGCGATGCGGATCTCGACGGCGACGTCGACGTGTTCGTGGCCTCGGTCGAGGACGATACGATCGTGTGGCACGAAAGTAGCGGCGGTGCCCCACCCGCGTGGACGGAGCATGTCCTCACTGACGGCGCCGATTACGCCTCCGGAGTGTACGCGGCGGACATCGACTCCGACGGAGATCTCGACCTGCTGTCAGCCTCGTACCTCGACAACAGGGTGGCCTGGTTCGAGAACCTCGGCGGTCAGTTCTCGCTGAAGACGACGGACGTCGCGCCGCCCACGCAGGCGAACTCGGACATCGCGAGCGTGTTGCGCATCGACGCATCGCATCGGGGCCGCGCCGGCGACGCGGACCTGGAGCTGGCGACGCTCGACCTTCTGTTCGAGACGAGCCCGGGAAGCCCATTGACCACGGGACAGGCCAACGCGGTGATCGAGCGCCTTTCGATCCACCGTGACGACGGCTCCGGAGCCTTCGACCCGGCCGACGTCGAGGTCGCCGCCGTCGGGACGCTCGACCTCACGAACGGAGTAGAGACCGTGGTGCTGGGCGACGCAGATCCCGAAGTTCGGGTCGGCCCGGGCGCAACGCGCAGTTATTTCGTCGTGCTGGAGACCACCGCGGATTCCACCGCTGAGGGACTGTGCTCGATCCAGGTCAGCCATCTGACCGATCCGGGCAGCACGGCGGAAGACCGGGACTTCGACATCCCGCTGTCACTCGAACACTCCCCGTCGGCCACGTCGGGCTCGATCGCCCTGCCCCCCCGGGTCGTCTCCGTGCTACCGGAGGACAACACTCTGGGCGTGGCGGCCTCGGCGAACGTCACGATCTCGTTCTCGGATCCCGTCGACCCGGCGACGCTCGACGCGTCGACGTTGCGTCTGCTCGATCCCGGCGGGGCCGTCGTCCCCGCGAACATCTTCGTCGCGCCTTCGGGCCTGCAGGCGACGCTCGACCCCGTCGAGGCTCTGAGCTACAGCACTCCGTCGACCCCCGGCCTGCACACCGCGGAGTTGACGTCCGGAGCGACTGACGTCAACGGCTGCTCCTTCGCTCCGTTCGTCAGCCGCTTCCGCACCGAGGAGGATCCCGGGCCCTCCTCGCTGCCGTCGACCACGCCGATCGGCGACGTCGCCGATCGCGTCGGTTTCCCGCCCGGCGGCCCTGCGCCGCCGCTGGCGCCGCTCGGACCCACCCCGCCGCAGAGCCTCGGCTGGTCGGTATCGCCCGCCGGCGACATCGGCGGCGCAGGCGCCGGCGCGAGCGGCGACGGCATCGACGACGTGCTGGCCGGAAACCCCGGCTTCAGTGACGAGCGCGGGCGCGCCTTCGTCTACTTCGGCCGCACCCTCGACCCGCAGCAACCGCTGCCTGCAGGCAACGGGCCCGACATCGTCTTCAACGGCATCGGCAGCCACGATCGCGCGGGCACGACCGTCGGCGGCGGCATCGACTTCAACTGCGACGGCTACCCCGACTTCCTGATCGGCGCCGAGCAGGTCGATCGCACGTCGGGGTCTCCGGTCGGCGTGGGCAGCCCGGGCAAGGTGTACCTCGTCTTCTTCGACCCGACCGACCCCGACTTCGCGTCCCACTATCCGAACCTCGTCGACGGAAACCCCACGACCACGGGCGACGCGATCGACCTCGATCAGGTGGGGGCGCCCGGCGGCGTCCCGGGCCTCGTCTTCACGCGTCCGGGCGAGACGACCGCCGACCGCATCGGCGCCTCCGTCGCGGTGGGACCCGAGGTGTTCTCCGGTAGCGGCACGACTTGTGGCGCGCCGGACCTGATCCTCGGGGCTCCGGGCCACGACGGCGGCGCCGGGGCGGTCTATCTGATCCGCAACACCGACGCGCTGTGGGCGCAGGGCACCGTCGATCTCGACTGCCTGACCGACGCCGGCTGCAGTGACGTGACCGGCCTCGTGTACGTGGGCGCCGCGGGCGATGCCCTCGGTCACGACGTCGCCTTCGCGGGCGACGTCACGGGCTCGACGGCACACGACGTCGCGTTCGGCGCGCCGGACTCGGACCCCGACGGCAACCAGGACGCGGGCGCGGCCTACTTCGTCGAGGGCGGCGCGCTGAATCCGGGATCGGCCGCGATCTCGACCGCAGGCCTGCCGCACATCAAGGGCTCGGACCCGGGCGAGCGGCTGGGCTACTCCGTTGCGAGAGCCGACGATCATCGCCGCGACGGGCAGGACGACCTGCTCGTCGGAGCGCCGGACTATGACGCGCCCGGGCGCCCGGACACCGGACGCGTGATCCTGACCTCGACCCGGTTGCCGGCGCAGTCGATTCCGGTGGGCGACATCGGCACGGCCACCCTCGACGGGATCGTGTGGGAGGGCTTCGCAGCCGGCGACCGACTCGGCTTCGACGTCGCCGGCGTCGGCGACGTGACGGGCGACGGAATCGACGACGTCGTGCTCGGCGCCCCGATGGCCGACCCACTGGGAACCGGCAGCGAGGACGCCGGGATCGCCTACGTGATCGAGGGGCCTTCGCGCTCGGGTGTCTGTTCGGCGACCTTCACCTGCACCGAGCCGGACGGTGCGGGATTCCCGGTTCGCTGCGACGACGATGCGCCATGCACGTCATTCGGCGGGACGTGCGACCTGAATCGGGGGTTCCTGTGTGGGCAAGCCTCCGATTGCCTCACCGGCAACACGTGCGACGGTGGCAGCCTGCAAACCGGCCTGGTCGAGGGTACGATCGCGGGCTTCGCCATCGCCGGCAACTTCACGCTGGACAACCTCGGGTACGCCTCCTCGGGCGGCGGCATGCTGAACGACGCCAACCTGGTCTCCGATCTCGTCGTGGGATCGCCCGGATCGGACGGAGGCTCGGGCGACGGCGCGGTCTGGTTCTCGATCGACCTGAACGTACCACCGCCGGGCACGTGCAACCCGGCGCTGGGCTGCACGGTGGCCGACCTCGCAAACGGCGCACAGCTGTCGATCAACTCGAACGCGCTCGGTAGCTCCGCGGTGTTCGGCGTCGTGGGCGGGAACGATCCGACGCTGCCGGCGTTCGAGGGCCGAACTCTGGTCGGGTTCGAGCGGTCGTTCGAGCAGAACGGGGCCGTGCTGCAGCCGTGCGACTTCACACCGTGCGAGACGCTGACCGACCCGGCGACGCTGCACATCCCCGTGATCGAGAGTCTCCAGGGCCAACTCACGATCGGCGAGCAGCTCGAACTGAAGCTCTTGCTCGACGAGTTCAACTGGGACACGTCCTTCGTCTGCGGTGAGGTCGTTCAAAACCCACACTACCCGGGACGCCTTGCCATCCGTGCCGTGGTGAACGAGGTGCGGAGCTACGGTGTATTCGTTATCGACGAGGACGGCGACGGAGTGCGTGGCCCCCCGTCCGGCGAGTGCAACGAGGCGCCGGCCAACGACTGCAACGACGACGAGGCCACGTGCATGCTGGACTGCACCGACACCGACGGCGACACAGTCGACGACTGTGCCGACTCGTGCGTCGACCCGGACACGGACGGCCACGGCTTCGCGGGCGGCTCGGAGAACACCTGCCTCGGAGACGACTGCGCGCCCGCGGACGGAACGGCGTGGGCCGTGCCCCTCGCGATCCAGGACCTCGCGGTCGCCCCGGGCCCCGGAAGCGACACGCTGTTGACGTGGAGCCCGGACGCCTCGAGCGGCACCGCGTTCGACTACGATATCCTGCGCGGCATCGGCGAGGGACAGTTCGCATGCATCACGACGGTCAATGGCGAATCCTGGACGGACACGGACCCCGATCCGTCGCCCCACGAGACGTTCTACTACGTTGTGCGAAGCGAGAACCCGTGCGGATCGGCGGTGGGGACGACCGAGGATCCCGGAGCGGGCAACCCGCCGCACGACGTTCCGTCCTGTCCATGAGACGACTCGCGGCGGCGCTGCTGGTGGTGTTGCCCACCGCGCTGCCGGCGAACGCTGCGGAGCTTCTCGGTCCGTCGACGACGTCGCACGCGGTCGGCGTACGGCCGCGTGGAGTCGCCGTGGTCGACCTCGACCTCGACGGAGCGCTGGACCTCGTGGTGGCCAACTCCGGCGACTCGACGGCCGATCTGCTGACGGGGGACGGCACGGGCGGCTTCTCTCTCGATCGTTCGCTTTCCGTCCTCGACGCGCCGCAGTCGGTCGTCGCTCCCAACCTGGATCGTGACGGTCGCCCGGAGATCGTCGTGGCCAGCCGCACCGGACTGACTGTCGTGCCGGGGGACGGCACCGCGCCGCAGACGATCTCGCTGGGCACGTCCATCGTACAGATCGCCGCGGGCGAGTTCGACGCCGACGGCCGAGCCGACGTGGTCGCGATCGAGAACGGTGGCGAGATCTGGGTCCTGCGCGGCGACGGCGAAGGCGATCTCGCGGTCCCGGCGTTGCCGCTGGAGGTCGACAGCCAGGCGCGCTCGATCGCGGTCGCCGACCTCGACGGTAACGGCCTCGACGACTTCGCGGTCGCCTCCAGCCGAAACTACGTCGCGATCTTCTTCAACGACGGGTCCGGCGGCTTCGACCGCGAGGACCTCGCGCTGCCGTCGGGCGCGTCGCCCTCCTGGATCGGCGCCGCCGCACTGCGCGGAGGTCCGGCCGTCGATCTGATCGTCGCGAATCAGGGGCGGCGCTCGCTGTCGATCCTCCTGGGCGACGGACTCGGCGAGTATCTCCCGGCCGGCGAGATCGTGCTGGAGGGAGTTCCGCGCTTTGCGGCCGTGGCGGACTTCGACGCGAACGGTACACCGGACCTGGCGCTGCTGGAACGCACGGCCGACCTGCTGGACCCGATGAACATACTCCTCGGCGACGGCGCGGGCGGCTTCGCGAGAGTCGCCCGCGTGCCGGTGGACGCAGACCCGCTGTTCGTGACGACCGACGACCTGAACCGAGACGGCGCGCCCGACGTCGTGACGGGCAACACCACCAGCGACACCGTATCGGTCTTCCTCGGCAACGGACTAGGTGGTTTCCTCGTCGCGCCGACCCTCGACGCCGGCACGCAGCCCGAGTCGATCGCGGTCGCCGACTTCGACCTCGACGGCCACTCCGATTTCGCGATCGTGGACAACGCCGGCGACGCGCTGATCGTGTCGCGGGGCGACGGTCGAGGCGGATTCCGCCCCCCGGAGACGCTGGCCACGGAGACTCGGCCCGCGGACGTGGCGGTGGGCCGCTTCAACCCCGACGACCTGCCCGACCTCGCGGTGACCAACTCGACGTCGGCCTCGCTGTGCGTCTACCTCGGTGCGTTCGACGACGAGGCGTCGCGATCGGGTCACTTCTTCCTCCGGCGCTGCGAGGTCCAGCTCGGCGGACTGCCCGAGCGGATCGGAGTGGCGGATCTCGACGGAGACGGCTTCGACGACCTCGTCGTGACCCACGAGCGCAGCTTCGCAAACTCGGCACGTGTACTGCAGTCGGACGGCAACGGCGGGTTCGCGGCCCCACCCGTCGAGCTGTCGCTCGATCCCGGTTCGAGCGGCGTCGCGATCGGGCGCTTCGATGGCGACGACCACCTCGACCTCGCGCTGAGCCAGTCGAGCACGGACACGGTCGACATCTGGCTGGGTGACGGCGCGTTCGGCTTCCGCTCGAAGTTCGAAGCCGGGCTTGCCGTCGGAGACGCGCCGGCGGACATCGTTGCCGGCGATCTCGACCGGGACGGCAGGACCGATCTCGCGGTGGCCTGCGAGAACGACGACGTCGTGACCGTGTTGCTGGGCGACGGAACCGGCGGTTTCTCGGGCTTCGACACGCCGGCCGGCGAGCGCCCGCGGGCGCTGGAGATTGTGGAGCTCAACCGCGACGGAAACCCAGACCTCGCCGTGGCGGCGGCGGATTCCAACGCGCTGTTCCCGCTACTGGGCGCGGGGGACGGGACGTTCTCGCATTTACCCGGACTCGCGCTTCCCACGCAGCCGTGGGCGGTCGGGGTCGGCGCCTTCGACGCGGATCTCGACCCGGATCTCGCGGTGGTCAATCGCGTCGACGGCTCGGTCAGCATCCTGCTCGGCTCGCTGGACGCTCGCAGCGACGTCAACGGCTCGAACCGCATCGACGGGCTCGACGTCGTCGAGGTCGGGCGTCGGAGCGGCGCCGCGCCGAACCCGGACTACGCGCGCCGGGCGGACGTCAACTTCGACGGCGTGATCGACGGCGACGACCTGACTGTCGTCGGGGCGAACTTCGGCGGGCTGCGACGGGAACCGTCGCCGCTGCGCACGGAGTTTCTGCTCGACGCCGCGGCAGGAGGCGGGGTCACGCTCGCCGCGGGCCGGTCCGACGGAGACCTGATCGCCGTGGACGTCATCGCCGATACCGGGTCCGCCGCGGCCGCCGCGGAGTTCTCCCTCCTCTTCGATCCCGCGGACGGCGACGTCCAGGTGCTGGAGCTTGCGGGTTCGTTACCCGGCAACCGGTTCGCCGCTGCCGCGACCCAGGTGCTCGACGCGACGCAACGCGTTCCAGGGCGTGTGGACGTGCGCGCGCAGAGCCTGCCGCCGAGCGATCTCGTCGTCGAGGGCCCGTCCGTCGTGGCGACGCTGATCCTCCGTGCGCGTCGCGAGGGCATTGCCGAACTGCGCTTCGGCTCGGTGGACGACGATCCGCCGCGGCTGCTGACGGCCGACGACCGATCCGTGCCGGGTGTCGTGTTCTCCGCCGATGCACGGGTCGTGGTGAGCGCGCCGCAGGACGACCGGGCTCCGGGGCAGAAGATCGGCGTCTTCCCCCGCGGGTTCGACTTCGCCGGAGCCGCACCGGGTACGACCCGGACGCTGCGCATCTCGAACTTCGGCTACTCCAGACTACGCGTCGACAGTGTCCTCCCGAGCAGCGCGGAGTTCTTCACGGTCCCCTCCCCCGTTGCCGAAGTGACCGTCCCGCCGTTCGGCTACGTGGAACTTCGGGTCGGCTTCTCGGGCGCGCCGGGGCCGGTGGAAGCATCGCTGGCGATCGTCTCCGACGATCCCGAGACCGGACGGCTGGAATTGCCGCTGCTGGGCGGGAACTGAGCGACGGATCTACTCGTAACGCAACGCCTCGATCGGATCCAGCTCGGCGGCCCGCACCGCGGGGTAGATCCCCGACACCAGCCCCACCGCGACGGAGACGCCGGTCGAGAGCAGGATCGAGACCGCGGTGACGACGGTCGGCCAGCCGGCGTAGGCGGCGACGGTCTTGGCGATGGCGATGCCCATCACGACGCCGATCACGCCGCCGAGCAGGCTGATGGCGAACGACTCGGTGATGAACTGCGTGCGGATGTCGGCGCGGCGCGCGCCGACGGCGCGCCGGACGCCGATCTCGCGCGTCCGCTCGAGCACGGTGGCCAGCATGATGTTCATGATGCCGATGCCGCCGACCAAGAGCGAGATGCCGGCGATGCAGCCCATGACGATGTTGAACAGGCGCTGCGTGCGGCGGCTCTGCACCAGCAACGCCTCGGGGACGACCAGCTCGAAGTCCTCGGCCCCGGCGTGCAGGCGGTCGACCAGGTTGTGGATCGATACCGCGGTGGCCTGCGGCGACACGGTGCCGTCCAGGCGCACGACGATCTCGTCCAGCGGCGACTGCAGCGGGTCGCGGTCGAACTTGCGCTGCGCGGTCGTGAACGGCAGGTACACCTCGTCCGCCGTGCTGCCGATGCTGACACCCTGGAACGAGTTGCCGCCCTCGGACGCGGCCAGCACGCCGATGACGTCGAACCAGACGTCGTTGATCTTCATCCGCTGGCCCACGGCCGACGTGTAGCCGAACAGGTCGCGCGCGACGCGAGGCCCGATGACGGCGACCTGGGCGTGGCCGCGCTCGTCCATCCGGTCGATGAAGCGACCGTCGCGCACGTTCAGGCGGCCGAGCGCGGACTGGCGGTAGCTGACGCCGAACACCTCGGCGTCGGTCTTGGCCCCAGGGGCGATGATCTTGTAGACGTCGACCTCGACGCGCGGAACCGCGACCTCGACGCCGGGTACGCCGTCGAGGATGCCCTGCGCGTCGCGCTCGGAGACGCCGAGCGACTTCTTGCGCAGCTCTTGTAGCTCGTCGTCCTTGAGATCCTTCGACCGCAGGAGGACGTTGTTGACGCCCATGCGCTCGATCATCGCCATCGACTGCTGCTCGGCCCCGGCGCCGATGGACAGCATGGCGATCACGGCGCCGACGCCGAAGATCATGCCCAGCATCGTCAGCGACGAGCGCAGCTTGTGCGCGGCAAGATTGCCGAGGGCGCCGAACAGGGCTTCGGTCGCGTTCACAGGCTGCCCCCGACCGAGGGTCCGCCGCCGTTCTCCGCCGGCTCGCCGGAGGACCCGGCCAGCGGGCGCGTCGGATCGCGCAACGCCACCAGATCGCCCTCTCCGATTCCGGACTCGATCACGACCAGGCCCAGCGCCGCCGGGCCCAGCTCGATGTCGACGGCGGCGAACTCACCCGCGCGCCGCACGTAGACGATCTTGCTTCCGTCCTTCTCGAACACGGCCTGACGCGGGATCGACAGGGCGTCTTGCTCTTCGTCGAAGGTCAGCACGGCCTGGACCCGTTGCCCGGGCTTCATCACGTCGGGGTCGGTCCGCTCGAGCTCGAGGATCGCGCTGAAGTACTGCACCGGGATGCGATGAAAACGCGGCTTGGCCAGCGCGTCGACGCTCTTCACCGTCGCCTTGTAGACACGATCGGGATGCGCGTCGAGCGTGACGTTGGCCTCGAGGCCGGTCTCGAGCCCTCCGGCGTCCGCCTCGAGAACGAAGATCTTGGCCTGCATCACGTCGAGTTGCGGGATCTCCGCCACAGGGTTGCCGCTCCAGACGGTCGTCCCGACCTCGGGCAACCGACCCCAGATCTCCTTCAGCGTGAAGATGCCGCCGTGGGGCGCCTCGACCTCCAGCGCCTGCAGCCCTTCCTCGGACTCCTGGATCTTCAGGTCCGCCTTGCGCCGTTCGATGGCCAGCAGATCCAACTCGACCTGGGTCAGCTCTTCCTTGATGCCGCGCACCTCGTGCGCGTGCTCTTTCTTCTCCGAGGCCAGCTCTTCGTCGATGTCGGCGCTGATGATCTCGAAGCGCGAGAAGATCACGTCGTCCTTGCTCTTGAACTCTCGCGCGTAGTCCAGCTGCAGCTCGGCCATGTCGGCGTCGCGGCCGAGGTTCTTCATCGCACCGTCTTCGCGCACCTTCTTCTGTCGGATCCGCGCATCCGTCGTCGCCTGCTCGGTCTCTCCGTCGGCGAGATTGCTCTCCATCTCGGTCGGGTCGAAGCGAATCACCACGTCGCCCTCCGACACCTGCGTGCCGTCGGTCTCGAGCCACGCGATGCGCAGGCGACCGATCCGCAGCTGCGGGGGGGCGAGCAACGTCGCGTTCGCCGCCTCGAGGTTGCCCTCGGCACGCACGCGGCGAGTGAAATCGCTGCGCCGCACCTCGTAGACGGGAACGGAGGACTTGTCGTTCAGGCTGCCGAAGGTCTTGATGCCGGTCACGCCGAGCGTCGCCCCCAGCACCAGCAGCACGAGCACCAGCAACAACAGAATGCGTCGTTTCGTCACGAGCCCGTCCCTCCGGCCGCGAGGTCGATCAGCGACACGCGGTCTCCCGGGGCGACCCCGGAGATGACCTCGACCCGGCGGTCGTCACGCCGCCCGAGCTCGACGGGAACGGCGCGGTGTCCCATCAGCGTCTTCTTGTAGACGACCGGACCGTCGTCCTTGAGGAACACCGACTCGATCGGCAACAGCGCGGTCTCCGGAACCTGCTCGATCTCGACCTTTCCGCGCACGCGCATCCCGGGACGCATCTTGCGCGTGTCGGTCTCGGCGATGTCGATCTCGAGGCGCACGATCTTGCCCGGGCGGTTGTTCGACTTGCGCTGCACGGTCTTCCAGATCGAGAGCACCGTCCCTTCGAACTCGACGTCCGGGTGAGCGTCGAGGCGGAAGGTCACGCGCTGCCCCTCCTCGACGCGGCCGGCGTCGGCCTCGTCGACCATGCCGTCGACCTTCATCCGCTGGAGGTTCGGCACCTCCATCACCGGTTCGCCGCGCCAGCAGGCGTCGCCGACCTTCTTCTTCTCACCGCCGCGCCAGCCCTGGGAGTAGATCACCGTGCCCTTGCGCGGCGCCGCGACCCGCATTTGCGCGACGGCCTCGTTGATCTCGGCGACGCGCCGATCGGCACGGTCGCGCTGGTTGCGCAGAGCGGCCAGCGCAGCCTCGGCGCTGCGCTCGGCGGACTCCACCCGTTTCTCGAGATACGCGACCTCGTCCCGCGCCAGCTTCAGGTCGAGCCGCGCATGCTCGGCGTCCTTCTCGGCCGACAGCTCGACCGGCGCATCGACCTTCAGCTCGGCGCGGCGCAGGTTGGCGCGCGCCTCGGCCAGCCGTAGCCGGTCCTGGCCGCGGGTCAACGTCAGGCTCTTCTCCGTCTTCTCGATCTCCTTGCGCGCCTGGTCGCGGCCGGCCTGCTGGCGCAGCAGCTGCTTCTGCAACTCCGCGGTGTCAAAGGCGAGCAGCGGAGTCCCCTCCTCGACCTCGGCGCCCTCGGTCGCCATGAACGCGATCTTGAACTCCCACACCTGCTGGATCTGCGGCGCAGAGATCTGGCTGGTCTCGACGGCACGCAGCGTGCCCTCGAGCTCGACGCCGAGCGTCATATCGTCGCGCTCGACCTTGATCCACTCGCCCTCGGAGCTGCCCTGCACGGCGCCGACGGCCCACCAACCGCCCAGCAGCAACACCACGCCGACGACGGCGATCAGGAGTCTCTTCTTCATCGCTTCGTCTCCAGCCGCGCGTTCTCGGTGGCACCCTCTTCGATGACGCACTCGTAGGGATTGCAGGGCCCGAGCGTGACCTCGACCTCCGACCCGTTCTCGAGCCGCAGGATCGGCGTTTCACCGTTCAGGTCGAGCGCCGTCCTGGGAACTACGAGCGCATCCCGGAGAGGATTTCCGGATACCTCGACGCGCACCGACATCCCGGGACGCATGAGCTCCGGATCCGCCTGATCGAGCACCACCTCGATGTTGAACGCACGCCGCAGCGAGCGCTCGTCGAGCTCCTTCGCGATCGGGGAGATCTCGGTGACCACGCCGCTGGACTCCAGATCCGGATAGGTGTCGAGCGTACAGACCGCGCGCATGCCGACCTCGATCTTGCCGTCGTCGACGTCGCTGAGCTGGCCCACGACCTTCATCGCGGACAGCTCGGGGATCGTCGCCACGGCCATGCCGACGAAGGCGTTGTCGCCGATCTGCAGCTTTCTTCCGGAACCCCACTTCTCGGTGACGACCAGGATGCCGTCGCGCGGGGCCTTCAGCGACAGGCGCTCGATCGCCTCCTCGGCGGTCCGGATCTGCTCGCGCGAGCGGGCCAGGCGGATCCGCAGCTCTTCCAGCTCGGCCTCGGCGGCCGTCTCGGCGGCGGTGAAGTTCTCCTGCGCCTTCTCGAGCTCGACCTCGGCGCGCGCCAGTTCGAGCTGCATTTCCTGGTAGTCGCGCTGGGGCAGCAGGTCCGGCGGCACGTCCGCGTCCAGCTTGGCCTTGGCGTGCTTCGTGCGCGCCTGCTCGCGCTGGAAGCGCAAGTCGGCCAGGTTGACCTGAATGTCGGCCTCCTTGCGATGCAGCTCGTTCGTCGCCCGCGCCTGTTCGAGCTGCTTCTGCTCGAGCTCGCTGGTGAACTGCGTGTTCTCGAGCTCGACGACCGTCTGGCCCTTCGTGACGACGGCGCCGTCCTCTTCCATCCAGCGGATCGGCACCTGCCACGAGGGCGTGCGCGGCACCATGATCTTGTCGGCCTCGATCGCCTGCAGCTCTCCCGTCAGGATCAGGCTGCTGCGGAACTCGGCGCGGCGCACGATGCCGTCGTCCGACGGCTTCAGCTCGGAGCTCGACTGGGCGTGCAGCGTCAGCGACGCGACCAGCACGGCCCCCAGAAGCGGCAACGATCGTTTTGCAGCGACGCTCATGCTCTCGTCCTCTTGTTACGTCCGACCTCTCCGATTCGTTTGGTAGAAATCTTGCCATACGACGCAGCCCCGGGCACGAGGAATATGCCCGGTTCGAGTTTCCGGGATACACTGATTGCCGTCGATTCGACCGGTCCAGGGCAAATCGAGGTCTCATGATCCGCTACGGCAAGTGGATATCGGTCACGCTGCTGGCCCTGTTTCTCGCGGCCCCCGCCGACCACGCCGGTCGTGCGGGCGAGATCCGCACCGAGGCGTTCCGCCTGCTGAACCAGGGCGTCGCCGCGTACAAACGCGGCGAGTATGCCCTGGCGGGCGAGAAGCTCGAGCGATCCACGTCGATGGCGCTGAATTCGTTCCGCGCCCACTTCTACCTCGGCCTGGCCCGCATCGGCGAGCGGCGCTACGCCGAGGCCCTCGAGCCGCTGGAGGTCGCGCTGGACCTCGACCCGAATCATCTGCAATCGCTGATCGCCACCGGCGACGCCCACCTGAAGATGGGCGACACCGAGGAGGCACGCGCCGCCTACTTTCGCGCGGTGCGCCTGCGCCCCGAATACTCCCCCGCCCTCGACGGGCTGGCCCGCGTCTACGAGGCGCGCACGGAAGAGCGCGAGGCCGTGTCGCACTTCCGACGTGCGATCAACTCCGACGAGGGCTACGCGCCGGCGTACACGCACCTCGGCGATCTCTACCTGCGGGCGGGCGACTTCGAGGCCGCGGTCGAGTTGCTGGAAGAGGCGGTCACCGTGCGCCCCGACTTTGCCGACGGCCTGAACCGCCTGGCGCTGGCCTACGGACGGCTGGGCCTGCAGAACGAGGCCGTGGCCGCCGTGCAGAAGGCGATCCAGCTCGAGCCGCTCGAGGCCAGTCACCCCGCGACACTGGGCAGGCTGCAACTGGGCCAGGGATCGGTCACCGCGGCCGAGCAGTGGTTCCTGACCGCGCTCGAGCTGGACTCGGGCCTGCCGCAGGCGCGACGCGGACTGGCCGAGGTAGCGCGGCGGCGCGGGCTGTACACGCTGGCGCTGAGCCAGCTCGACTCCGCGCTGAGCGACCCGCGGGTCGACGCGATGACCGCCACGCGACTGGAGAAATTCCGCGAGGAGATCGACGCCGAGCGCGGGCGCCTGGGCCGGCT
The DNA here is from genome assembly GCA_024226515.1 of bacterium. Lineage (GTDB taxonomy): Bacteria > Acidobacteriota > Polarisedimenticolia > Polarisedimenticolales > Polarisedimenticolaceae > JAAELQ01. The sequence goes on along the minus strand of JAAELQ010000316.1, from coordinate 13,165 downwards.
GCAGCAACGCGTGGACTCCGGCGAGGCGCTTGCCGAGGAGTACTCGGAGCTGGCGTTGATCGTCGCCGGGCGCGGCGAGTGGGAGAACGCGATCGAACTGCAGCGACAGGGCGCCGACGACGAGGTACAACGCGAGCGCCTGGCGTTCATGCTGTTTCGCGCCGGCCGCTTCCGCGAGGCGCACGAGATCTACGCCGTGCTCGCCGGCGCGGGATCGAGCGCGCGGCACGAGGTGAACGACGGGGTCGCGCTGGCGTTGCTGGGCGACGACGACGCGGCGGCTGCCGCGTACGAGCGCGCGCTGGCGCTGGACCCGGACCACCCGCGGGCGCGGCTGTACCTGGCCAACGCGCAGCTGCGGCTGGGCCGGCGCGAGGCCGCCGTGGCGACGTACGTCGAGTTCCTCAAGACCGGCATCCGCGGCGAGTCGGCCGAGCGCGTGCGTCGCATCCTGCAGCAGATCTCACCGGGCTCGGTGCCGCCACCGCACCGCTCGCCGCTGGAGCCCGAGAAGGTGAAACCGACGGAAGACGTCGCCGCAGCAGGAGGTGCCTGATGCGTCGTGCTGTCCTGGGAGCCATGGCCCTGGTGCTGCTCTTGCTGCCCGCCTTCGCGCAGGACGCGCAGAAGCGGCGCGGCTTCGCGGTGCGCATCGCCGAGCCCGAGAACCAGGCGGTGATCTTCGGCAAGACGAAGATCGTCGCCGAGGTCGAGATCGCCGACCCGTCGCAGGTCGACCGCGTCGAATTCATCGTCGGCGACGAGACGATCTTCGTCGATCGCGAGCCTCCGTTCGAGTGCCTGCACGACTTCGGCGAGGCTTCGCGCCCCTGGATCGTGCGCGTCGTGGCGCACCACAAGGAAGAGGTCACCGTCAGCGACGCCATCGTGACGCGCCAGATGAAGTTCGCCACGATCGAGCGCGTCAACCGCGTGATCCTGCGGGTCACGGCCAAGGACAACGACGGCAACCTGATCACCGACCTCGAGCGCGACGACTTCAAGATCCAAGAGGACGACTCCGAGCAGCGCGTGATCGACTTCTACCTCGAGACGCGACCGATCACGTTGGCCATCCTGATCGACACCTCCGGCTCGATGGTCGACAAGATCCAGGAGGTGCACAAGGCGGCCGGCGCCTTCGTCGACAGCATGCGCGACATCGACCAGGCGCTGCTGATCGACTTCGACGAGAACGTCTTCTTGATCCAGGACCTGACGTCGGATCGCGAGGAACTGAAAGCCTCGATCGAGAGCACCGAGCCGCTCGGCGCCACCGCGCTGTACGACGCGCTGCACGCCGCGTACCGCAAGATCGGCCAGATCCACGGCCGCAAGGCGATCGTCGTCCTCTCCGACGGCGACGACACGTCGAGCCAGTTCGGCTTCAAGCGCGTGCTGGAGGAGGCCAAGTCGAACGACACGATGGTCTACACCATCGGCCTCGGCGGCGGGTACGGCGGCTCGCCGCGCAAGGACGTGCTGAAGGACTTCTCCGAGAACACCGGCGGCCGCTTCTTCCTGGCCAAGAAGCCGGGCGACCTGGCCGAAGTGTACCGGCAGATCGCCGACGAGCTGGGCAAGCAATACTACCTGACCTACAGCACCGACAACGACGTGTGGGACGGGCACTGGGTCAAGATCAAGGTCGACAACGTGCGGCCCGGCATCAAGGTGCGGGCGCGCCGCGGCTACTTCGCCGTGCGCGGATCGATGCTGGGCGGCTAGATCTCGCCGAAGCCGGGCGGCAAGGGCTCGAGACGTGCCTACATCCGGGAAGGTGCAACTGAAGCGATCAGGGTAAGGCAGCCGCCCACGAGACCGAACGCACACAGCCCGGCCGCCGTTTCTCGAAGCGGCATGTTGGGCCATGACTGCGACGCGTAGTACAAGAGCGCACTCGCCGCGGCGAGCCATACGAGCAGGCTCACGATCCGCTTGACTCGTAGCCTGCTCGCGGATGCGGTAGCGGCTCGAGCTCGTCTTCGAGAAACCCAGGAGACCGCCCCGAGAGCTGCTCCGATCAGTGCCGGCACGACGGCCAGCGGCGGCTGGATCCACTGAAACAGCAGGATCGTCGCCACGCTTGTGACGATCACGAACGAAGCGAGGATCCGCTCACTTCGACGATCATCGGCGGCATGGCCACGGACAGGTCGGGACTCGTTGCTCATGGCGTCCGACGCAGTGTATCAGGCGAACGAGCGCAACCTACCGCAAAGGACAGCGGACGACGCGGCCCGCCCGTACCGACGGGCCGCGTCCGAATCACTAGCGGCGGCGCCCGAAGCTGTGGGGCGTTGCCGTACCGCGACTGCCGTCGCGGCTCTTCTGCTGGTCGCGATGCACGCCGGGACGACGACGACCGTCGTCGGAGTCGCTGTCCGAATCCGAGTCGCTCGAGTCGCTGTCGCTCGAATCGCTGTCCGAGTCCGAGTCGCTATCCTCGTCCGAGTTGTCCGGGCACGGGCCGAGCGTGTCGCCGTGGTCCAGGTGCGCCTGAACCGCCGGCTGCGGCACCGTGATCGTGTGAGCATTGCCGGGGTTGCCCGGCGGGATGTGGCACAGCGTGACCTCGGGCTGCGTCGTCGTGCACTCTTCCGGGTCGTCGCACGTCGTGTCGTCGCCGTGATAGTCGCCGGCGCAGTCGGCCTGCGTCGTCACGCTGCACTCGCCGATGTCCGAGCAGCAGGCGCCCGTCGGCTCGACGACCGGCCCGCATCCGGGGCAACGGACGTTGTCGATGCCGCCGTCGGCCATCAGGTTGACGACGACCCGCACGACCGTGATGGCGGGATCGCAGGTGTCGTAGCCGAAGAAGCCCACGGTTCCGCCGGGAACCGGCGTGCCGGCGAAGTTGAACTGCCGGATCATCCCGTCGCTGGTCTCGACCTCGGCGGCGCTCATCGTGTTCTGCGTGCCGTAGTCCACCCCGACGCGGTCCGCGGCACCGAGCGGCTCGATGCGAACCGCGAGACCCAGCGTGCCGATGAAGTAGGTGTCGAACGGCAGCGAGGCGCCCATCGGCGGGAACAGCGCGATCTGGCCCGAAGGCGTGTTGTCGGGCTGTACCGACACCAGGTTGAAGCCGGGAAAGGCGATGTCCGGAGCGGCCGCCCACTCCGTCAGTCCGGTGTTCTCGAAGTCCTCGACCGAGACTCCGGCGAAGTCGGCCGGATCGGTGGTGAAGCCGTTCGGGTCGCACTGGGCGCCTGCCGTCGTCGCCGCGACGACGACGGCCAGAGCCGCAAGAATGAACAGTCTGATCCTCATCGAAACCCCCTCTGTCTATGTTGTTTGATTTTCCGCCGATGGCGGGCCGACGAGGAGTTTACGGTCGGATCCGGGGCGCCGCAACTTTGTTGTCGCCCCTATATGAGCCCGAGATTGTCCGTTGGGGTCAGATCTCGCCGAAGCCCTCGGGCAGGATCGGCTGTTCGGGCGGCATCAGCTCCAGCGGGGACGGTTCGTAGCTGGTCGGTTGCTGCACCAGCAGGACGCGCACGTCCGTGTCTTCACTCAACGAGACCGGGGCGCGCACTGCGAGGTAACCGACACGCTCGACGACGAGGCGCCAGTCCCCCGCCGGCAGGTCGCCCACCTCGAACGTGCCGTCGTCTCCGGCGAGGATCGTCCGCGGGTCGAGGCTGCCGTCGGCGCGCGTGAGCTTGATGCGTGCGTCGACCAGCTCCGCGCCTTCCGTCGCCGAGGTGACGCTGCCGCGCAGCACGATGACGCCCGCGTCCGCGCGAGCGGACGACGTGTGGGCTGCCGGCGCCGCAGACGACGCCTGCATCGTAACCTCGACGACCGCGCGGAACGGGAAGCGCAGCGTGACGCCCTCCTTGAGCATCGGCAGCATGCCCTCGCGGGTCAGTCGTACGCTGTAGTCGCCGTCGACCAGGCCGTCGATCTCGAAGACGCCGCGCTCGCCCGTCGTCGTCAGGTGCAATCGACCGTCTTCGGTCGCGTGGGCCACGACGACCGAGGCGCCGATGACCGGCGTGCGCCGGTCGACCTTGGCCGTACCCTGGAGGCGGCTGGTCTTCTGCGGCGTGGCGTGCACCGCTGCCGCGAGCAGCAGCGCCGTGACGACAACGCACAGGGACTGGATCGAACGACTCATGCTTCGGCTCCGGACGGACCGCATCCATTATACGGGGCGCTTGCCCCGGCGACGAACCATGCCGCCGAGCGTCGTCAGTCGTCGCCCAGGACGATCTCCCGGATCCGCCTTCGAGCCTCACGGACCGAGTCCGCGTCATAGTCCTCGTCCGACGCGTCGCTCCACTGCTCCTCCGCGTAGTCATACTCGACCCAGGCGACCTCCGTCGCGCTGTCGACCCACGAGACCCACAGGTGTCCCGACGCCGCATGCGCGCGGAGATCGCGCAAACCGGAGAAGCCCGTGCCGCCTACGATGGCGCGGATACCGACGGGGTCTGGCTGGTCGATGATGATCGAAACCCCGATCTCGGTATCGACCGCGCCGTGAATTTCGTAGGCGACCCAGGCATGGTTACCGTCATGTGCCACGGCGGGAGACCGGCTGTCCTCCCCGTCCAGGCTCAGCACGAGCTCGTCGTCCCAGACGCCTGTCGCGTGATCGCGCTTCCGGATGAGCACGCTGTTCGAGGGGCCCGCATCCTTGCGCCACCAGGCCACCCAGCCGTCGCCGCTCGGCGCGATGGCGAGCTGTGGGTCGCGATCGTCAGAAGGACTGTCCGTCACCGTCGCGATCTCCTTCGAGCCATCCGGATCGCTGATGACGTACTGGATGTCTTGATTGTCCGGCCCAACGTGGACCGGATCCGCGACCTCGATATTTCCCGAGACATAGTTGATCTTGGAATCCGGTAGGTCGGAGGCGTATACCACGACACACGCACCAGCCAGAGTAACCAACGTCAATAACCGTCGTGACGCCCCCATTGCACATCCCCCTTCTCTTCGACCCGTTGTGTGACCTCGATGACTTCCGCGGCGGGCTCGTCCACGTGCTGGACGAGTCGGGCGGCGCACCCGAACTCGAATTCGGCACGCGCGCTGTCGCCCGATCGATCGAATGCTTTCCATAGCTGGTAGTGCGCGTAGAACTGCGCGTTGCGGTCCTTGGTCAGGACGGCGTCCCCGAGACCGCGGTTCAGCTCGGCGATGCCGTCCTCGACGTCGCCGGCCTTCACGTGCAGTCGACCGAGCTCGAGCCTGGCGTAGGCGGTCCCACGGGCGTGCCCGTGTTTCTCGGAGAGCGCGATCGCCTTGCGCGCGGAACGGACGGCCGACTCTGCCTGCCCGCGGGCGTCGCAGATCTCGACCCGGAGCACGTAGGCTCTGACCGTTCCCCAGGTGTCGCCGATGCGGCGATAGGCGTCCATGGCCCGGCGCAGATCCCGTGCCGCCTCCTCGGGCCGACCGTCTTCCAGCAGCAGCTTCGCCTTCTGGTGCAGCACCCAGGCGCGATCCTTCAACGCGCCGGGTTCCAGCTTGTCCTCGGCGCGCCGCACCATCGCGATCGCGACGTCGAGCGCCCCGAGTCCACTCCACAGCGAGGAGGCCAGCACGAGTGCCGGCACGACCATCGTCGGAACGGGCGGCTCGCACAGCACGTCGTCGACGATCTGCTTGGCCAGGTGGAACTTGCCCAGGTTGCGAGCCGCGGTGGCAAACGCGATCGCCGCCCGCTGCTTCAGCTCGCGCGCCTGCTCGGTATCCGGCACGTGATCGCGAAGCGCGGTCAGGTAGGCCAGGCCGTTCGCCACGTCGCCGGCACGCCAGAACTCGATGCCTCGATCGTAGAGCTTCTGAAGATCGCCATCCGGTACCCGGGGGGGCTTCGAGCCGGACAGAGACTCGAGCTCGACCAGATCCGCGATGAGGTGCGGCGGGATGCTGTAGTACCTCAACAACGCATAGAGGCGCCGGATCCCGGGATCGAGCTGGCCGTGCTCGATGCGCGACAGCGTGCTCTGCGGGATGGCTTCCCCGAGCTCGGCGAGACCGTCCGACACCGCCTTGAGCGTCAGACGCCGGTTCGTGCGCTGTCGGCGCAGAAGCCGGCCGACGACCGTGGAGGGCTTGATTGCGACCATTCCCATATGCTAATTATATTTGACTTTATTTCTAATTAGCAACATATTCTCGATTCTCGCACTGGGCACGAGAGACTCGTCGGCCCCACAGGGGGGTGAGGGATGCCGCAGCAGCGCACGACAGCACCCGACCACGCACCGGATTCCGGCGGGGACTCCCCTGCGGTCTCGCGAGACCGGCCGCGGAAGCACGCCACGCGCTCCTTGCCCTGGCTCGTCATCCTGGGAGTTCTGAGTCTGGTCGTGATCTGGGTTCTGGTGATGGTCTACGGTCTGCAGAACTGACGCGTCCGAAGAGGTTCGTACGAAAGGACTGAACGGCAAATGGATGCGAACCCAGCCCCTGATCTTCCATCTGCCCCCCCCGGCAGGATCCTGTCCGGCATTCCGACCTCGCGCGTTGCTTCACCCATCTCGTTCGCGGTAGTCAAGTGCCAGCGCCCAAGAACGTGGCGGCGCGACAAGGGGGAGCCATGAGGCATCGGCGGTGCATTGCGGGATTCTTTGTCTTTTTCGTGGCGTACATGCTCGCCATGAGCGAAGCAGCCGCATCGCCGTTCGACGTCGGGCGAGCCAACGAGGCCGAGTCACGTATCGTCAATCTCTGCGACGGGAAGTGGGCGCGCATCCAGTTCAAAGAGGCCTGGCCGCGCACCGCGTACCTGGTGTTCGATGCGGAGGCCGGGTCGACTTGCCAAGGTATCTCGTTCTACAAGATGGTCGAGGCACAGGCCGGCCGCGCGTCGCTGTATCGTCCACGAAACGGTTCGGTTTTTCGCTCCCCGGCCGAGATGCTCGCGCTTGAGGGGTGGACGACGCTCTTTCGCAACAACGGTCTCCCCGGGTTGACCCTGGAGGCGGAGCTGTGGAGCGCAACGGTCACGACTCTCGAGGCCGACCTGGCGTCGACCGCCACCTCTCCCCCTTCGATCGAGTGGGAACGCGTCGGTAGTTATACGTCCCAGCTCGAGTTCGGCTCGCTCATCCGTCAGATGAACCAGGAAGAGGCGAATCAGTCCGCCCCTGGAGGCAACGACCCGTGGCTGGATACGCCGTGCGATTGCGATACGGGCTCGGCGTCCGGCGGCGGTGCTTTCGGGCAGACCCCGGGTGGCAACGGGTTCGTCATCGGCTGCGAGTGTCGTCGGCCCATTCCGGATCCGGAGCCCGATCCGTGCGAGGACGAGGACTCCGACGAGTGCGACATCATGGTGTGCTTCCTTCCATGCGATCCGGACGATCCGGACTCCTGCGAATGTCCGTGTGACCCCGACGTGGAAGAATGCCTCGAAGACTGCCCCCAGACGGGCTACTACGTTTCGACCGGGCCCTGCTGTGACGACATCGCCTTCGTCGAGTGCGAGGTCGAGTGTACTTCGGGGGTCATTCCCGACGGACCGCCGTATCCCATCTGGGTCTGTCCGGGGGACGTGATTCCGATGATCGCGGGTGTGGGTCCCGACCAGGACGCGCCGGAACCTCCCTGTCCCGACGGGATGCAGTGCGACTGCGATCCGCAGTACTACTGTCTCAACGACGTTCACCTCGAACTCCAGTCGGTCGATTGCGTTGAACCGGGCACGCCGGATGCGCAGTTGATCGGCGTACCGTCGCTCACTTGCACTCTGGAACAGCACTACGACGAGCTCGAGTTCTTGGTCGCGTTCGACATCGACTCGCACGCGGGAACCGTCGAGGTCGTCGTAGACGGAGAGAGTTGTCTGGGCAAGGACTGCGACGAGGGAGATTGGACGTTCCACGTGATGAACGTCGATCTCGACGCCGAAGGCTTGTCCGACGACAACGAGCACGTTCCGCCGGGCGTCGAGCTATGCGTCAACTCGGACGACGACGACGGCAACGAGCAGCCGGATCTCACGCAACCCGGAATCGTCCCGGGCGAAGACGATCTTGCCGATCTCGAGGTTTGCTTCTGGCCCGAAGATTGGCCCGACCCCGAGACGATGGCCCCCTGCACGCACCCGACGTGGTGGTTGAGCTACCCGGGCTCGGTTCGTGTTTACGACGCCGCCACCGGCGCGGTCATACCCAGTGGACAGTCGCGCTCGATCTACCACTACCCACCACCGAGCGAACTCAAGCTCGAGGGGCTCTCCGCCAGTTCCGAGCCCGGCGACGTGACCATCGTCGCCAACATGCAGATCTTTCCGTGCGACATCATCTCTAGTTGCCCCGCCTTCGAGCCGACCCGCATCATCACCGATGTCGTCGTGGCAACGGTCCGCGGTCCCGAGATCGAGTTCCTCGAGACGCAAGCTCATACGCGGCTCGACGGGTCAACGATCGACCTCGTGCGAGTGTTCAACCCGCAGCCGACGGTGGTCACCTATTCCGTCGTCGAACACACGGCCTCGAACGACCCGAACGGCCTCGCCACGCTGAGCGCGGTGCTCGAGAGTTATGTGGCTCCGCTCGCGCAAGATGACGTGCGCTTCAACGACGAGCCGGTGCCGGTGCTGAACCTGCAATCCTCCGGACCCGACGACCAGGGCCCGTTCCGCCACTCGTTCCTGATGACCGGCGTGCAGATTCCACGGGGCGACCTGTTACTCAAGACCGAGGCGGTCAACGCACTGAACAATTCGGTGTGGGCCAAACACGGCTGGAAGACGGACTTCAACGTGTTCGGCGCATTCCAGTCGCGTACTCCACTGTCCTTGGCCGCGGCACCCTCGGGAACCGTGGACATGGCCGACTACCGGTTCAAGATCCGCGTGACCGATGCGTTGGCGGAGAATGACACGCTGGACGTCGACCTCGAAACCGGAGTCGCGAACCGGACCGTCACCCTCGAACGGGTCGGGGTCGGCAGTCCCGTCTTCGAATCGGACTATCTCTATCTGACTCCGGAGAACCTGGCACTGCCGGAGTCGACGCCGCAGATCATCGACGACACTCGCATCCCCGGACGATTCGGCCAACACCTGACCGCGCGCTATGCCGTCTCGGCCGACTGCGAGGTGGAGATCGAGGCGGTTCCGGTCGGCGGCCTTTACGTCGATATCACGGATCAACAACCGGTCGACCGCGTGAACGCGGGCCTGCCGCGAGACTTCGGTGGATCGACGTTGCCCGACCAACGGCTGCAGATCCGCGCCGGAATCCCCGGCGAGTCCGGCGTCGCCGTCACGGTCATGGTCGAGAGCACCGATCACCTCGACGGGGGGCTCGATCCGGCGCGTTACCAGGTACCGATCAGCCTCGGGCGCGTCGGGGACGATCCCGAGGACGACGACTTCGATCTCTACGTGTCCGATCCGACGCAGGCGATCTTCCCCATCGCCTCGAACGCAGAGGGCGCACCCGCCGCCCCGGGCACGATCCAACTGGCGGAGGTCTGGTCGGGAGGTTTCCTTCGCGCGACAGGTGCCGGCGGTGCGTCTTTTGTAGACGCCGTTGAACCGGTTCGCGGCGAGATCTTCGTCAACTTTCCCATCGACGGCCTGGGGACCGGACTGCCCGCAGCGGCGTTCCCACCGGGAACGAGTGATCTTCAGTTCTTCCTGGAGCATCCGACTCTGCTGCCGAACTTCAAGAAACTCGTCGGGCCGCCGGGTACGAATGTCCAGAACTACGGCGGGTTCACGACATTCCCTTCGATCACCTTCTCGGTCTGGCCCTCGTGGTCAACCGGCAAGTTCCCGAACCAGCACGGCATCACGGGCTCGAACTTCTTGCGTCGCGACCCGGCCGCGGATCCCTTCTCGCTGCCTTACTGGATGGCGCCGCCCCATGATCACGTGAGCTACCTCGGCCGCGGACCGCTTGCGACCGATCTCGACGTCGCGTTCGTCTGGGCTCCCGGACTCAGCTCGCTGGATCAGGCGATGCGTCCGGACGTGCGCACGATGTACGAGCGGGTCGCCGAGACCGGGCTGCGCAGCGCAGTCGTGTGGCACATGACCTGGCGTGGAGCCACCTACACGCAGTTTCCCGATACCCTGGACTACCTCTCGACGTTCGTCGTCGGATCGGTCGTCGGCCAGGACGCCGCCGGTCTTGCTCTGGATGCGGACGTGACGAAACGGCTCAACGAGCTATTCGCTCAAGCCGAGTGGACTCCGCCGCAGGTGATGACGGTCTACTACCCGGGACTCGATCACGCGATGCATTACGACACGCTGTACCCGACCAGCGCCCAGATCTACATGAGCGAGTTCGACTACTTCCTGGCGACGCTGATACGGCTGCTCGAACAGTACAACCTGATGGACCGGGCGCGTTTCACCACGACGGGAGATCACGGGTTGACCAAGGTGGTCCACAACCCGATCACCGCCATCACACGGGAAGACATCGAACCGGTGATGGCCGCGATCGGCCTCGACGTGCTCGACGGCCCGAACGCATTCGCCGACGCGGAGGTCGCGGTCGGACTCAACGGCGGCATGGCTCACGTGTTCGTCAAGAACCAGACGTCCGAGATCTGGCCCGATCCGCCGACGTTCCCTCAGGTGGTCCAGGTCGCCTCGCGCTTCTACCGCAACGACACCGGCGCTGCCGTCGACAATCCGACGGGGTTCCCCGCGACCTGCCTCGATCTCGTGCTCGTTCGCAACGCGTCGGTACCGAACGGCGGTTGGGCGGCGCCGTATCGGGTGTACACGGAGGTCGGCGGCGCTCCCGTCTTCACGCCGTTGGCCCAGGCTGCGATTCCCAACAACTACGCGAACTTCTTGAACAACATCGCCAACCTGCAGGACATTCGATCGGGCGATGTCCTTCTCATTCCGCGCTACCCGTTCTACTTCGGAGAAGAGTTCGAGGCCTGGCACGGGCACACCGTCGATACCGACATGACGATCCCGCTCATCTTCTCGTTCCCCAAGGGTCAGGGACCCGAGCTGACCGGCTTTCTCACGGAGGCGCAGAATCGCGTTGCTGCGAACCCGACGATCACCGTGTTTGCGCGAACACTCTACAAGCTATTGACCGGTATGGAGCTGCCTTAGCGAAGCCGCGCGCTTTTAGATGGTCCAGCAAGGCCGCCCGTTGGCGGAGGTCCGGGTCATCCTGGACCATGCCACGATCCAAACCACGCTGCGCTACGCCCACTTGCTGCCCGAGCACCTGCGGGATAGCATGGCCGCGCTGGACGCGGTTATGTTGAGCGACTCTGAAGTGGACACCCAGATGGACACCTCGACGAAGCAAGACACGGTGTCGACAAAACCAACCTCGCAAACCGCTCCCACAAAAGCACTTCCCAAAGCGGGCGGTTAGCTCAGCGGTTCAGAGCACCTGCCTTACACGCAGGACGGAACACCGCAATGCTTGGATTTTTGAGCCGTTGCCACTTCGTTTCTGACACCGCTGACACACGCTACATGACCGACAACCGTGGACCGGTCGTGGACCGAGATCGTGCGCGACCGCCTCCGCTACAATGACTTTCACGGCGCTGGCACCCGTGGCCACGGGGCCGGACTTCCCGACCGGCAGCCAGCGCACCCTCTTACCATCGGGAACCGTCATGGGAATCGGCGTGAGGAAGAAGAACCCATCGGAGATCGACCTTCACCGTCGGGACGATGAACCGTTAGCCGACTGGCACGATCGCGTTGGTCAGGCGCTCTGGGCCAACCCGCTTGATACCGCGAAACTCAAGGCTCATTTGACCGCAGAACGGCTTGAGGCCCTGTTTCGGAACGCAGGATCTCCCCGCCAAACGGCAGCGACCGAGGCTAACGCGCGGACTTTCCGTCAGTTGAAGCCGGACCCGGAGTTGCGCAGCCAGAGTCGTCATTGGCTCGAACTCGAAAGCGCCAAGACTTTCCACGTCAACCCAAATCCTATTGTCGTCACTGAAGGCGAGACCGTGTTCTATGGGAACCTCGCCACTGCGGAACTCTGCAAGTGCCCCGACGGTGCATTACGGGGGCGATCAATAGCGTCGCTGAAGAACCATGGCGACGAGATCCACTTTCTCCGTCTACCGCAAGGCATCTATTGGAAGACAGGGTCCCGCACGGCGTGGCGGGTCGCTCGGGATGACTTGGGGAAACGATTCCCGACTCTCTCGGACTTAGCGAGGCTTGCTCCGGATCCTGGCGAGCTTCCCCCGCCTGTGAACTTTGGCCCGATCAATGCGACCCGGGAGGTTCCTGCCGCAGTAAGTCCAGGAGAGTTCGAGCAGTATCTCGTCGATATCGCGGCGAAGCCTCCCGAATTGTTCTTGGTAGCGACCACTCTTGGGTTATTTCAGTTGCTAGTCGTCTTTGGTTGCATCCCAATGTTTCACGTTTTCGGACCGACCACGGGCTTGACACGCGGTCTCGTCGAGAATCCTGCCTGGCCACAGTTCCAAAAAGTGCTTGCTTTGCAAATCCTCAGGTTGCGCCCCCACCTTTGGCCAAACCCTAACACCTTCCCCGTCGAGATACCTTGGGATTCGAGGCTTCTGGGCAATCGCTAACACCCTCCCCGTAGCCCTTGATCCTGCTCCAGCGCGCCATACGCTGGAGCCATGCACAACGAAACACGACTGAACGCAAAGCCGTCACTCCTTCCCACTTCGCATCAATTCGTTAGGCCGTCCGACATCGCCCGAGCGGTCGGTCGCAGTCGCCCCTGGGTCTACGGGAAGATCGCGGATGGTGACCTTCGGGCGGTCAAACTCGCGGGAGTGCTACGTGTCCGGCTCGTTGACGCAATTGCGTGGATCGAAGCCCACGAGAAGCCACACGAGCCCGACAAGGGTCACGGACCCGCCTGTGGGTCTACGCCGGAGCCTGGGCTCTCAAAATGAACGAGCATCTTCAGCGAATCGCGGACGCCCTCGCGGCGCGTGGTTGTCGTCCACGACGAGCGGGCGCTGGCTTCGTCGCCCGCTGCCCTGCCCATGATGATCAACGACCGAGCCTGAGCGTCGCGCCCGGATCTCGTCAGCCCGTCCTGATCAAGTGTCATGCTGGATGCTCAACTCGGAGCATTCTGGCCGCCCTGTCTCTTGAATGGAGGGCCATCTGCTCGTGAAGAACAACCGAAAGGAGGTTGCGTACTACGACTTCTCTGACGCACATCGGCGCTTGCGCTATCAGATCGTTCGGTTCGAC
>JAAELQ010000315.1 GCA_024226515.1 bacterium | reverse complement strand
CTACGGTTCGGGTCTCAGCTCGACCGGTCGGATCGTCAACAACATCGTCGTGGGCAACGAGGCGACCTCGCTCGGTGGCGGGGTACGCCTGTCGAACAGCTCGTCGGTCGAGCTGGTGAACAACACGATCGCGGCCAACACCGGCGACGGCATTTCGGTAGATGCGAGCGGCGCGACGCTGACCAACAACATCGTCAGCCACAACACCGGCTACGGCATTCGAGAGGAGGACAGCACGGCCGATCCGACCACGGTACGCAACAACGATCTGTTCCAGAACGACCTCGGTTTGTACCTGGACGAGGGAACCACCACGTACACCGGACTGACGCTGTTCGAGGCCAACGTGGCAGAGGCCTCGGACAACCTGGACGCCGATCCCCAGTACGTCGCCGGCGAGAACGACGCGGACCACACCGACGACGACTATCGCCTACTGGACAGCTCCCCCTGTCTCGACGCCGGCCACGACGGCGCGGAGGTGCCGGCCGAGGACGTGGACGACGACGTGCGCCCGTACGACTTTGCAGGCGTGGACAACAACGGCGCTGCGTTGGACTTCGACATCGGCGCCGATGAGTTCTTCATCCCGACCGGTGACGTCACGGCTCCGTTCTTCGCCGGACTGCAGACGGCGACGGGAGCGGCCGGACAGATCTGCCTCGATTGGGAGGAGGCCGACGACCCGGCGCGTCCAATCAGTTATCAGATCTATCGTGCGCTGAGTCCCGGGGGCCAGACCTTCGCAACTCCGACGGCGACGACCTACCGGACCGGGTACTGCGACACGACCGTCGAGGCGGAGACCGTTTACTGCTACGTCGTGCGCGCCGAGGACTACGTGGGGAACGAAGACGGGAACACCGTCGAGTTGTGCACGACCTCGGTCGAGGTGATCGTCTACGTCGATGCCGCGACGGGCTCGGACCTCAGCGGGGACGGCAGCGATCTGAATCCCTGGCGTCACCTGACGTTCGCCCTGACCCAGGTCGACGCCCCCGCCATCATCCGCGTGCGGCCGGGCACCTACGACACGACGGTGGATGGCGAAGGCTTCTCCGAGGTGTTCCCGATCCTACTCAAGGACGGAGTCCAGGTGATCAGCACCGACGGTGCCGCCACGACCACCTTGGACGCCCAGGGCATGGCCCGGGTGGTCCAGGCCGCCGGCGTCGGCGCCGACACGCGGTTCGAGGGTTTCACGGTCACCGGAGGCTTGGTCTCCGGAAACGGTGCCGGTATCTGGATCGACAACTCGTCTCTGATGGTGGTGGCGAATCGCATCACCGGCAATGCCACGGCGGGTTCCACCTCATCCGAGCTGGGCGGCGGGATCTACGTCAGCGGTAGCTCCTCGGCGTGGATCCTCGCCAACGAGATCACCGGAAACACCGCCGACGGTTCGAACGCCGGCTACGGTGGCGGGATCGCGGTCAACGGGTCCGGCGCAGCGGGCACGCGGATCGAGAGCAACACGATCACCGGTAATTCCTGCGGCTTCGCCTCGTCGGTCTACGGCGGCGGCGTGTTCCTGGGTGCGGGAGTGGAGCTCGTCGGGAATCAGATCTCGGGGAATACGCTGATCGGGTCGACGCGTTACGGCGGCGGAGTCTTCGTCAGCAGCGAGGCGCAGATCGAGGGCAACGAGATCCTGGATAACAGCGGTGCGACCTACGGCGGCGCGATCTATGGATCGAGCCTGGCCCCGGTCAGTCGGATCGTCAACAACGTGCTTGCCGGCAACGATGCAGCGACCTACGGCGGCGGCATCCGACTCACCGGCAACGCGGCCTTCCCGGTGGTCAACAACACGATCGTCTACAACCAGGGCGACGGTATCAGTCTCAACTCGTCCGGGACCGAGATCGTCGGCAACATCCTGGCGTTCAACAACGGCTACGCCATCCGCGAAGAGACGACGACGGCCGATCCGGCGCTCGTCGGTCACAACGACCTGTTCCAGAACGCCTCGGGCCTGTACCTCGACGAGGCGACGACGACCTTGTTCAACCTCGACCTGTTGCACGGCTACCTACCCGAGGCCACGTCGAACGTCGAAGCCGATCCGCAGTTCGTGTCACCGGAGGACGACGCGGATCACACCGACGACGATTATCACCTGCAGCCGACGTCTCCCTGCATCGACGCCGGCTCGGACGACGCCTTCGTGCCGTTCGACGATATCGACGGGGATGCCCGCGCGTTCGACGCCGCGGGGATCGACAACAACGGACCG
>JAAELQ010000314.1 GCA_024226515.1 bacterium | reverse complement strand
TGCCGTCGCCGTCCGTGTCTTCCTGGCCCGGGTTGGGGGTGTTGACGCAGTTGTCGTCGGCGTCGCAGACGCCGTCGGAATCGCTGTCGCCGCCCTGGATGCACGCATCACAGGCATCGCCGATGCCGTCGCCGTCCGTGTCTTCCTGGCCCGGGTTGACAACGGTGACGCAGTTGTCGACGTCGTCACAGACGCCGTCGCCGTCCGTGTCGCCCGTTGGGCAGAGCGCGCAGTTGTCCTGGGGATCCTGCGGACAGGGATCGCAGGCGTTCCCCGCGCCGTCGCCGTCGTCGTCCCGCTGCGCCGGATTCGGAGTGCCGGGGCAGTTGTCGTCCGCGTCGCAGACGCCGTCGCCGTCGCCGTCGGGGCAACCCGTGCACTGATTCTGCGGGTCGTCCGGGCAGGGGTCGCAGACGTCGCCCAGGCCGTCGCCGTCGAAGTCCTCCTGGCCCGGGTTGGAAACGCCGGGGCAGTTGTCATTCGGGTCGCAGATGCCGTCGCCGTCCGTGTCCGGGCAGCCCGAGCACTGGTTGGCGGGGTCGGTCGGGCAGGGGTCGCATTCGTCTCCCAGCCCGTCTCCGTCCACGTCCGTCTGGGCCGGATTCGGCACGTCGGGACAGTTGTCGATGTCGTTGCAGAAACCGTCGCTGTCGAAGTCGTCCGGACATGCCAGCGCCGGTGTGCCCCCCGCGAGAGCCACGAGAGCGACCAGACACAACAGTGCCGAGCCGCCCGAAAGCAGATTCTTCATCCCGATACCCCTTTCATCGTCTGTCTTCCCCCCGGGAACGACCCGTAGCCAAGCCTGCCGGCGCCCGGGGCCGGCGGCTATCTCCGTCGATATCCCCGTGGACCCCGTGTAACGCGGATTTCACACGGGATCGTCATCTTTTCTGAGGAGTGTTCTCCGGGCGAGCGAACGCGACGTGGTGCGCAGTTTGTTGCCGGGCCTGTGGCGAGGTCTCTCGGGCTTTTTTCCCAGAAAGACGGACTTCAGCGCCCGCGGCCGAGCAGGAAGCGATCGCCGCGGCGCCGGTGGCGCTCGCGGAGTTGGTCGAAGCTCTCGAGCTGCTCGGGGGTCAGCACGCCGCGGATCTCGGTCCGCGTCCGATCCATCTGCTCGTGGAGCTGCGGCCGGACCTCACGCATCAGGGCGTCCGCCTCTTCCCGGCTGGCGTCGACGATGCGCCGGATCTCGTCCTCTTGCTCGGCCGTCAGATCCAGATGCCGCTTGAGGCGCTCGACGTGGAACGGCCCTCGGCCCTCGCGGTGCGGCCCGCCGCCGGGGCCGCGGCCCATGCCGGGCTCGGGTGGGCCGGCGATCGTGGGGCCGAGGAACACGTTCGCGCCCAGCACGCCGACGGCAACGCCGACAACGAACAACGCCGCCACGCTCAGCAATGCGACCCAGCGCTTCACGAGTCGTCTCCGTCGTCGTCGAGGATCCAGGTCAGCAGTTCGTCCGCGGCGTCCTCGGTCGTTGCGACCGTCGTCGTCGTGGAGGACGGAACGCTCTGCAGCGCCAGGAAGGCCAGAGCCACCAGCAGGGCCAAAGTGGCCGGCAGCAGCCGCATCGCCGCCCAGCCGAGGGCGTCGGTCGACGCGTCCGGCAGCCGCGTGACGACGCGCCCGGCGAAGGACGCGTCCGGCTCGACGCGCGCGTGGTGCTCGCGTAGCCAGGACTGCGCCCCGCCGAGCCGCTCCGCGAAGCGGGCGCAGGCCGCGCAACCCTCGAGATGCGAGCCGACGGAGGCGTCGCTCGTTCGCGCCATCAGAGCGCCTCGGACCTTGTTGCATTCGGCGTTCACGATCCTTGCTCCAGTAGCTGTCTCAGCTTCTTGCGCGCCCGGTGCGCACGGACCTTGACGTTGACCTGGCTCCAACCCACGCGCTCGGCGATCTCCGCGATCGACCAGCCCTCGCCGTCGAGCAACAGCAGGACGAAGCGGTCCTTCGGCGCCACGTGCCGCATCAGCCGCTCGATCTCGAGCCCCGCGTCGGGGTCGTGCCCCGGTGCCGCCGGTTCGGGCAACGGCTCCAGCGCCTGCTCGCCCGACTTCTGCTTGCGCAGCTTCGCGTAGCAGCAGTTGAGGCAGACGCGGGTCAGCCAGTGAGGAAAGGGCGCCTCGGCGCGATAGGTGGCCAGCTTGCGCCATGCCGTCAGGAACGTGTCCTGCGCGGCATCCTCGATATCCTCGCGGCCGCGGAAGAACCGGCCGGCCAGGCGAAAGACGCGCGATTGATGCAACCGGACCAGCTCGGAGAACGCATCCCGGTCGCCTCCCAGGCTGGCGGCGATCAGCCGGGTCTCGCCGCTGTCGGTGTCCGGTGCGGCCCCCGCGGTCATCTCCATGGTCCAGGCCAGTTGCACGCTGGGTCTCCTGCTCGCGTATCGATCTCCTAGAATGATGATGCCCCACGGCGCGGAATGGTTACAGGACCGCGGAGATCGAGGCGGATTGTAACCGACGCCGGGCATGGGTCATCTAGCAGGGTGTACGACGAGATCGCGAAACGGCGGCCGTCGAAAGCCAAGGAGCACCGTCATGAGACTGTCGAGAAAACCCCTCAAATCGACCCTGATCGTCGCCCTTCTGTTTGTCGCCTCGGTAGTGACGACCGCCGCGCTGGCCGCACCGCAGGGCCGCGGATTCGGCCCGGGAGGCGGCCGCGGACCCGGAGGCCCGGACGGAGAACGTCTGGGGCGCGTGATGGAGCAGCTCGACCTGACCGACACGCAGCGCGAGCAGGTCACGGAGATCTTCGAGTCCCGTCGCGAGACGCTGCGCGGCGCGATCGAGAGCCAGCGCGAGGCGCGCGAGGCTCTCATGCAGCAGATCCACGCCGACGATTTCAGCGAGGCGGCAATTCGCGAGGCCGCGTGGCGCCTGGCCGAGCTGGAAGCCGACGCCGCCGTGGCGCGCGGTCGCGCGTTCCAGGAGATCCGTCAGGTGCTGACCGCGGCCCAGCTGGAAGAGCTGGAGCAGCTGCGCGCCGACATGCGCCAGCGCAAGCAGGGGCGGCGCGGCGGACGCGGCCGCCATGGGCAGGGGTTCGGTAATTACTGACCCTGCACCGCACTCGTTCTCGATCGCCCCGCCCTTGCTCGCAAGCGGCGGGGTGTTCGTCGTAGTGAGGTCATGACGCAGCGATCCTCCTCTCTCGTCCGTTTCGCCGTCGAGCGACGGGTCACGATGGGCATGGCCGTGCTCGGCGTGATCGTCCTCGGCGTGCTGTCGCTGCAGCGCCTGCCGCTGGAGTACCTCCCCAGCTTCTCGTCGCAGAACGTGTCGGTGACCGTTCCCTACCCCTCGTCGTCGCCTGCCGAGGTCGAGCGGTTGATCGTTCGCCCGCTGGAGGACTCGCTGGGTACGATCAACGGGGTCGAGACCCTGTCCGCGACCGCGTCGGCGAGTCAGGCGCGGATCGACATCACCTTTGTCGACGGCACGGACATGGACATGGCCTCCGTCGACGTGCGCGACCGGATCGATCGCGTGCGCCACCTGTTGCCCTCGGACCTGGACCGCATCCGTATCCGCCGCTTCCAGACGACCGACATCCCGGTGCTGCGTTTCGATGCCAGCGCTCCGTGGCCGCGCGAGAAGCTCTACGAGTTTGCCGAGACGGTGCTGCAGCGCCGCCTCGAGCGGCTCGAGGACGTGGCCCAGGTCGACCTGCGCGGCGTGCGCGCGCCGGAGCTGCAGATCAACCTCGACCCGGGGCGCATGAGCGCTCACGGAGTCGACGTGCGCCGGTTGAGGGCGTTGTTGCGCGAGAACAACGTCAACCTCTCGGGCGGCGACGTGCGCGAGTCGGGGCGCAAGTTGCTGGTGCGCGCGATCGGCGAGTTCGGCAATCCGCGCGAGGTCGGCGCGCTTCCGATCAACGACACGGGCCTGCGTCTCGCCGACGTCGCCGACGTCGAGTACACCTATCCGAGGCAGGACTCGTTCGATTACCTGAACGGAATCGAGGCGTTGACCGTCAGCATCAACAAGGCCTCGAACGCGAACCTGCTGGCGGTCGTCGATCGCGTCAAGGCCGAGCTGACCCAGATCGAAGCTCTGCCCGAGGCCGAGGGGCTCGACATTCGCGTCTACCGCGATTCGTCGAAGGACGTGCGCAAGGGGCTGGGGCAGCTGCGCGACGCGGGAACGATCGGCGGCCTGCTGGCGATCGTCGCCGTCTACCTCTTCCTGCGCCGCGTGCGTACGACGTTGTTGATCGCGCTGGCGATCCCGGTCTCGATCGTCGCGACGTTCGTGCTGATCTACTTCTTGCGTGCAGGTGGCGCGATCGACATGACCCTCAACGTCGTCAGCCTGGCCGGGTTGATGCTGGCCCTGGGGATGCTGGTCGACAACTCGGTCGTGGTCATCGAATCCGTGTTCCGCCATCGCAACGAGTTGGGACAGGACTCCGAGGGTGCCGCGCTCCACGGTGCCAGCGAGGTCGCTCTGCCGATCGTGGCCTCGACCGTGACGACGATGTGCGTGTTCCTGCCGCTGATCTTCCTCGGTTCCGGCGGCCGCTTCGCGCTGTACATGCAGAACATCGGCATCACGATCTGCATCGTGATCGTGGCCTCGCTGATCGTCGCGTTGACCGTCGTGCCGATGGTCGCGTCGATGCTGCTGCGCGGCCAGTCGGCCCGGCCCACCCCGATGATCGACGGGCTGGTCAACGTCTACGGTCGCGCGCTGGGCTTCACGCTGCGCTTCCGCATCCTGTTCCTGATCCCGGTCGTCGGGCTGCTGTACTGGTCGATCGAGGCGCTGGACGACATCGAGCGCTCCTTCGCGTCACGCTCGCTCGAGCGTGAGGTCATGGTCTACGTCGATACGCCGCGCCAGTACTCGCTGGATCAGACGCGCGCGTTGTTCGAGGAGGTGTACGAGATTCTCGACGCCCGGCGTGCGGAGCTCGACATCGCGGACATCAGCCACGAGTTCAGCCGCGCCGGTGGTCGCTCGCGGGGCGGTTTCGGCCGCTCGCGCCGCTTCAGCATCTACCTCGTCGACGAGGACGAGGGCAAGCTGACCACCGTCGAGGCGCGCGAACGGATCCGTACGCTGCTGCCCGTGCGAGCCGGAGTCGAGTTGGGCATCGCCACCAGCCGCGGCCGCCACGGCAGCTCCGGCGTCGAGATCGAGTTGTCCGGCGACGATCCCGCGGTGCTCGAGCTGCTCAGCGCGGAAGTCGCCGCGCAGGTCGCGTCGCTGCCGACGATCCGCGACGTCGACACGTCGCTGGAGAGCGGCGACGAGGAGATCCACGTCGAGGTCAGCCGCGAACGCACGCTGAACGCCGGCCTCTCGACCCAGGCCGTGGCGCTGACCGTCAACAACGCGCTCTCCAGCCGCGCGGTCAGCCACATCAAGTCCGGCGAGCGTGAGATCGACGTCGTGATGCAGATCCGCGAGGAGGACCGCGAGACGCTGGATCAGTTGAAGAACGTATCGGTGTACGCGGACGACGTCCCGTTGCCGCTCGGCGCGCTGGTCGAATTCCACGAGGTCCCCGGGCCGCGCAGCATCCGTCGCGAGAACCACAGCTCGAAGGTGACCGTGACGGCCAACGTGACCGACGCGCGCGCGTCGTTCGGCGCCATGGGCATGGTCTCCGAGATCATGCGCGAGGTCCCGCTGCCCCAGGGGTATTCCTGGAGCTTCGGCCGCTGGAACCGCTACCAGCAACAGGATCAGCGGAGCGGCCTGTTCGCGTTGATGTTCGCGTTGCCGCTCGTCTACATGTTGTTGGCGGCGCTGTTCGAGAGTTTCACCCAGCCGTTCACGATCATGTTCTCCGTGCCGTTCGCGCTGATCGGCGTGGTCTGGGTGCTGACGGCGGCGTCCCAACCGTGGGACAACATGACGATGATCGGCATGATCGTGTTGATGGGTGTCGTCGTCAACAACGCCATCGTGTTGATCGACCACATCAACTATCTGCGCAAGCAGGGAATGGACCGCACGGCGGCCATCGTCAAGGGAGGGCAGCACCGGCTGCGGCCGATCCTGATCACCGCGGTGACGACGGTCCTGGGGATGATGCCGCTGGTGGCACCGATCCTCTTCCCACAGTGGTTCGGCCCGGTCGAGGGGCGCGCGGCGACGTGGGCGCCGATCGGCCTGGTGATCGTCGGCGGCTTGACGACCTCGACGTTCTTGACTCTCATCGTCATCCCGATGATCTACTCGCTCATCGATGACGTCACGGCATGGGCACGACGAGTGCTAGGGGCAGCATGATGAATCGCAGACGGTTGTCGCCGGAGCCTGCGCTCCGGTTCCTGGTTCTGTCGACGGCGTTGCTGTCGCTGACGCTGGCCGCGTGCAGCGGCGACACGGCGGATGACCAAGGCGGTCGCCGCGCCGGGCGTGGCCAATCCGGCGGGCCTCCCGGTCGCGGTGGGATGAGCCGTGGCGGCGAGGGCACGAGCGCCGCCGTGCCGGTCGAGGTCGCCCGGGTCGAGCGGCGCAAGATCGCCTCGTACATCGAGACCAACGGGACGCTCGAGGCCGAGAACGAGGTCGACATCGTGGCGCGCACCGCGGCGCCGATCGTCGAGTTGTTGACCGAGGAAGGCCGGCAGGTGACCCGCGGGCAGCTGCTCGCGCGACTCGACGACGCGGAGCTGAGGGCGCAGCTCGAGATCCACCGCGTCACGCTCGACGAGACGCAGCTGGCCTACGAGCGAGCGAAGACGCTGCAGGCGGACGAGCTGATCAGCACCGAGGAGTACGAGCAGGCAGCGGCGAGCTACGAGTTCGCGACGGCACAGGTCCAGGCGACCGAGATCCAGCTGTCGTACACCGAGGTTCGCGCCCCGTTCGACGGCTGGATCGTCACGCGCTACGTGCAGTTCGCCGAGCAGGTCAACAACAACACGCCGATGTTCCGCGTCTCGGACTTCGACCCGTTGCTGTGCACGATTCGCGTGCCCGAGCGCGAGCTGCCGCGGCTGCGCGACGGACAGCCGGCACACCTGACCGTCGAGCCCTGGCCCGACGAGCGCTTCGACGCTCGCGTGTTGCGGATCAGCCCCGTCATCGATCAGGCCAGCGGGACGATCCGTGTCACGCTGGAGGTGCGATCGAGGAACCGGCTGCGCCCCGGGATGTTCGCGCGCGTCTTCGTCGAGGCCGAAACGCGCGATGACGCGCTCGTCGTGCCCAAGACGGCCCTGTCGCTGGAGAGCATCGGCGACACGGTGTTCGTCGCCGCCGACGGCGTGGCCGCGCGACGCGACGTCGAGCTGGGCTTCAGCGAGGGCGATCACGTCGAGATCGTATCGGGCGTCCAGGAGAGCGACGCCGTCATCGTCGTCGGTCAGGACGGCCTGAGCGACGGCACGCCGGTGCAGGTGCTGCAGGCCGGGACCTCGCTCGCGGCCGGTGGTCCGCAGCCGCAGGACCGCGCGGACGGGCACCCGCCGCCGATGCGCGGCGAAGGCGGTCCCGCTGGCCCGGGTGGCCCGCCTCCCGGCGCGCGCGGTCGTGGTGAGCGTGGAGGGCGTGGAGGGCCGCCCCCCGGGGGAGGCGGCCGCGAGCGGCCGGACTTCGCGTCGATGACGCCCGAGCAGCTCGAGCGGATCAAGGAACGCATGCGCCAGCGCGGGATGACCGAAGAACAGATCGACGAGCGGATCGAGCGCATGAAGCAACGCACGCAGCAAGAAGACCGGTGAGGGCGCGTTGAAGCTGATCGAGTTCTCGACACGCCGCCCGGTCAGCGTGTTCATCTTCGCGGTCGCCGCGGTCGTGTTCGGCGTCGTCGCCTTCGGCGAGCTGGCGACGGATCTGCTGCCCGACATCACGTACCCGTCGATCACGGTGCGCACGACGTACGACGGCGCCGCACCGGTCGAGGTGGAGAACCTCGTCACACGCCCGATCGAGAACGCGGTCGGCGTCGTGACCAACGTGGTCCGCGTCGCGTCCAGCTCGCGTGCCGACACCAGCGAGGTCACGCTGGAGTTCGCGTGGGACACGGACATGGACCTCGCCGCGCTCGACGTGCGCGAGCGGCTCGATCTGATCAACCTGCCCGACGACGCCGAGCGTTCCGTGCTGCTGCGCTTCGACCCGTCGCTCGATCCGATCCTGCGCCTGGGGCTCTACGGCCAGCAGGATCTCGTGCATCTGCGCCTGATCGCGGAGGAGCAGGTCAAGCGGGCGCTCGAGCGGATCGAGGGCGTGGCGGCGGTCGTCATCAGCGGAGGCCTCGAGGAGGAGATCCTCGTGGAGCTGGACGAGCGCCGGCTCGCCGGCCTGGGGCTCGACGCCGAGCGCGTGACCAACCGCCTGGCCCAGGAGAACATCGACCTGACCGGGGGCCGACTGCGCGAGGGGCAGACCGAGTACCTCGTGCGAACCGTGAATCAGTTCCTGCGACCCGAGGACATGGAGACGATCGTCGTCGATGCGTCGCAGGGTGCGATCGTGCGCCTGTCCGACGTGGCCCGCGTCGTCAAGAGCCACAAGGATCGTGATCTCGTGACGCGCATCGACGGCAGCGAGAGCGTCGAGGTCGCCATCTACAAGGAAGGCGGCACCAACACCGTCACGGTGTCGGACGCCGTCCGCGACGGGCTGGCGCCGCTCGAGCAGCGACTGGCGCAGGTCGACCCGGGACTCCGGCTGTCGGTGATCACGGACCAGGCGCGCTACATCCGACAATCGGTCAGCGAGGTGCTGCGTACCGCCGTCTACGGCGGCGCGCTGGCGATCCTCGTCCTGTTCCTGTTCCTGCGCAGCTGGAAGACGACGCTGATCGTTGGCATCGCGATCCCGATCTCGGTCGTGGCGACGTTCTTCCTGATGTACGTCTCCGGAGTCTCGCTCAACATCATGTCGCTCGGTGGGCTGACGTTGGGCATCGGCCTGCTGGTCGACAACTCGATCGTCGTGCTCGAGGCGATCCAGCGTAGGCGGGACCAGGGACTGGCCGAGGTCGAGGCCGCGCGCGCCGGCGCCTCGGAGGTCGGACGCGCCGTCGTCGCGAGCACGCTGACCACGATCTGCGTCTTCGTGCCGATCGTGTTCGTCGAGGGGATCGCCGGGCAACTGTTCGGCGACCAGGCGCTGACCGTGACGTTCTCGCTGATCGTCTCGCTGCTGGTTGCGCTGACGGTCATCCCGATGCTGGCCTCGCGCGACTTCGCCGTGGCCGCAGACGAGCCACAGCCTGCGGCCGTGGGCGGTCGCATCGCCCGCGTCCTGTTCTGGCCCGCGGTGATCCTGACCCGCGCTCTGCGCGGAGCGCTGCGCCTGCTCGACACGTTGTTCCGCTGGGTCACGGCGCCGCTGCTGGCCGTGTTCCGGGTGCTGCTCGACGGGGCCGCTCGGTTGCACGACGTGTTGTTGCGAGCGGTGCTGCGATACCCGCTGATCACCGTCGCGATCGCCTTCGCGCTGCTTGCGGGAAGTCTCACCTTGTACCCGCGCCTGGGGTCGGTGCTCGTGCCCGAGCTGATCCAGGGCGAGTTCTACATCAACACCGAGCTGCCGCCGGGCACGCACCTCGACGTGACGCAGCGTCGCATGCGATCGCTCGAACGCCGCGCGGCGGAATACGACGACATCGAGCGCGTCTACTCGATCTCCGGTGCATCCAACGAGCAGGGCGGCGTCGCCGGCGAGCGGCGCGAGAACATCGGCCAGATCACCGTGACCGTCTCGTCACCCGTTTCGCGCGAGAAGGAAGAGTCGCTGATGGCGGGCCTGCGCGAGAGCCTCGACGGGCAGGTGGACCTGGCCTACAGCTTCGGGCGCCCTTCGTACTTCAGCTTCCGCACGCCGATCGAGGTGGAGGTTCGCGGCCACAACCTGACGCTGCTGAAACAGCTGGCGGACGATCTGGTCCTGCGCATGCGCGAGATCCCCGGGCTGCGGGACGTCAAGTCCTCGACGGAGGGCGGCAACCCCGAGCTGCAGATCCGCTTCGATCGCGACCGGCTGGCCGAGCTGGGGCTGAACATCTCCGACGTGGCGTCGGTCGTGCGCTCGAAGGTCCAGGGCTCGGTGGCGACGAACATCCAGCGCGAGGATCGCACGGTGGACATTCGCCTGCGCGCGCGCGAGTCCGACCGCGACAGCGTGCAGGATCTGCTGGCGCTGACCGTGCACCAGACCGCGTCCGCCGCCCTGCCGCTCTCCGCGGTGGCGCGCGTCGAGGAGGTCGAGGGACCGGCGGAGATCCGCCGCTCGGAGGGCGATCGAGTCGCGCTGCTGACCGCGAACCTCGCGGGGCGCGATCTGGGATCGGTCTCAGACGACATCCGTTCCGTGCTCGAGCAGACGTACCTCCCCGCGGGCTTCGACTGGCGCATCACCGGTCAGCGGCAGGAGATGGAGACGTCGTTCGACAGCATGCGCCTGGCGATCTTCCTCGCCGTGTTCATGGTCTGCCTGGTGATGGCATCGCAGTTCGAGTCGTTGCTGCACCCGCTCGTCATCCTGTTCAGCGTGCCGTTCGCCCTGATCGGCCTGCTCGGCACGTTGTTTCTGTTTCGCGTTGAGGTCAGCATCGTCGTGCTGATCGGCACGATTCTCCTCGCGGGCATCGTCGTCAACAACGCGATCATCCTCGTCGACTACACGAACCGCTTGCGTCGCGACGGCAGGTCGAAGCGCGAGGCGCTGATCGAGGCCAGTCGTGTGCGCCTGCGCCCGATCCTGATGACGACGGCGACCACCGTGCTCGGCCTGCTGCCGATGGCGATCGGGCTGGGCGCGGGCAGTGAGCTGCGCAGCCCGATGGCGATGACCGTGATCGGAGGTCTGGTGACCTCCACGGCGCTGACGCTGCTGATCATCCCCGCGGTCTACAGCCTGCTCGATCGATCGAGCTAGCCCTACGCTAAACTAAGGGCATGGCTGACTGGAAGCGACCCGAGGGCTTCTGGATCGACATCGTCGACGCGATGGCCGATCCGCTGTTCGTCAAGGACGAGCAGCACCGCTGGATCACGGTCAACACCGCCTTCTGCAAACTGATGGGCAAGAGCCGCAACGAGATTCTGGGCAAGTCCGACTACGACTACTTCCCGAAGGAGGAGGCCGACGAGTTCTGGCGCAGGGACGAGGAGGTCTTTCGCACGGGCGAGGTCAACATCAACGAAGAGCCGTTGACCGACTCCGGCGGCAACCGGCACGTCATCGTCACCAAGAAGGCCGCGATCACCGACGCCGCCGGGCGCAGGATCCTCGTCGGCATCATCCGCGACGTCACCGAAGAGAAGCGCATGGAGGAAGAGCTGCGCCGGGCACGGGACGACCTCGAGCTGCGCGTCGAGCAGCGCACGCGCGAGGTCGAGGAGGCGCAGGCGCACCTGCGTCAGGCGCAGAAGATGGAGGCGGTCGGGCAGCTCACCGGGGGCGTGGCGCACGACTTCAACAACCTGCTCGGCGTGATCTCCGGCAACCTGGAGATGGCCCGCGACCTGGCGGACAGCAAGCAGCTGACGTCGTTGCTCGATCGCGCGATGAACGCGACGACACGTGGCGCGATGCTGATCCAGCGGCTGCTCGCCTTCTCGCGACGCCAGACGCTCAGCCCGCGCGCGACCGACGTGTGCAGTCTGTTCAAGGAGATGCTCGACATGCTCAGCCGCACGCTGGGCGAGGCGATCGAGATCAAGACGCACAAGGGCGGCGACACCTGCTGGAGCTGTATCGACCCGTCCCAGTTCGAGGCCGCCGTGTTGAATCTGTGCATCAACTCGCGCGACGCGATGCCGGCAGGCGGAACGCTGTCGATCTCCGTGTCGCCTGCGGTGCTCGATGCGCCGACCGCGGCGCAATATCGGATCCAGCCCGGTCCCTACGTCGCGGTCGAGATCTCCGACGACGGCGTGGGCATGGACGCGGCGACACTCGAGCGCGCCTTCGAACCGTTCTTCACCACCAAGGATACCGGCAAGGGCAGTGGCCTCGGATTGAGCATGGTTTACGGCTTCGTCCGGCAATCCAACGGCCATATCAAGTTGATCAGTGCTCCCGGCGCGGGCACGAAGTTCAAGATGTACCTGCCGCAGTGCGATCCCGAGGAGGAGGCCGCGACCGTGCGTGCGAAGGAACCTGCATCGCATCCACACGGCAAGGGCGAGAGCGTCCTGCTGGTCGAGGACGACCCCGCCGTGCGCGAGATGACCAACCTGCTGCTGAAGGGTCTGGGCTACGAGGTGCACCCCGCCGGATCCGTGGACGAGGCGTTGAAGCTGTTGCCGCAGCTCGAGCGTCTCGACCTGCTGCTGACCGACGTCATGTTGACCGGCGGTCGCTCGGGCCAGGAGATGGCTGCCGAGATCCGCAAGGCCCGTCCGGAGACGCGCATCGTCTTCATGTCGGGCTACACGGACAACATCCTCGACGCCGAGTGGCTCGATCGCGGATACGTTCTGCTGAACAAGCCGTTCCGCCGCGCGAAGCTGGCCGAGACGTTGCAACGCGTGCTGCAAGACGACCCGCTCTAGTCGCTTGCGTCTATTTTGTGACGAGCCCCAGACGGATCTGCAGGCGCTCGTCGCCGACCTCCAACCCCTGGACGTAACACGTCACGCGCGTCTCTCCGCCCTCCAGCGCGAGATCCCAGTCGAGGCGACGCGGCAGCTCGACCGAGCCGATCCACTGCGCCAGGTCGATCGTCGACGGCAGCCGGGCGCTGGGCCGGACACTCTCGGGCACCAGACGCATCACGCCGCTCAGCGGGTCTTTCTGCGGGACGAAGCGCGCCTCGATACCGACGACGCGGTCGATCGGCTGTAGCCGCACCTGCAGCGGCACCTCGACGCCGCCGTCGACGAAGCGTACCGTCCGTGGCTCGTCGACGGAGACCGACACGGCGCCGGCGAGCGGGAACTCGAGTTGCAGCGGCGCGGGTAGCGAGAGGGCCACGAGCCGTCGGACGGCCTCGCGGTCGAGCTGCAGCTCGGCGACTCCCGCACTCGCGACCGCGGGAACGGTGGTCACGACGAGCAGCAAACAGAGGATCGCAAGACGTCGTTGCATGGTCAGCTCCACGGTCAATCCAGGGCCTCGACGGAGAACGGCGGCAGCGACAGCGGCGCGCAACCGATCAGCGCTTCGGTCGGTTGCGCCCCGGCTGCGCGGTACAGGCAGACTCCGGGGGCGAAGAACGAGCGGTCGGGCACGGCGAGGACGCCGTGCGTGTCGGTTTCGATCTCGGGGATGAAGTCGGGGCTCTCACGCACGGTGCGCAGGATCGTCCCGCTCCGCGGGTCGAAGGCCAGCACGCGATGGACGAAACTCTCGTCGGCGACGACCACGTAGCCCAGCGACTCCGAGATCATGGCGAGTGCGCCGATGTTGCCCCCCGCGTCGTCGTCGTCGAGCACGAGGCCCTGCACCACACGGTTGAACGCGTCGACCGCGACGACCCCGCCCGACAGCTCCGCCGGCTGCAGGCCGGGGAAGATCCCGGACAACGCGACGTACAGCCGCGCGCGGCCGTCGTCGCCAGTCACGACCTCGACGTCGAACGGGTTCTTGCCGCCGAGCTGTAAGACATCGACCACCTCGTCGAGGTCGGGGTCGATCACCGCCAGCTTGCCCTCGCCGAAGATCGTGAAGCTGCGATCGATGTCCTGCAGCGCGACGAAGACCGCTCCCTCGGCCCGGACCAGGCGATCGGCGCGGGGCGTGCCGTCGGGGTTGTCGGCCAGGGCGCCCAGCGGGATCGTCCCCGTCAGCTTGCCGCCGCGCGCGTCGAAGATCGCCAGGTCGTCGAACGGCGGCTCGTGCCGACTGACGTAGCCCCGGTTATCGTCGAGCAGCAGCACGTCGTGCGGGTTCGAACCCACGCCGACCGAGGCCTGCCAGGCGGTCTCGAAGTCGAGATCCGGGTCCAGGCGCTGCAGGTTGTCGAACGTGAAGCGGTTGACCGCGAACACCGACGAGCCCGTGCGGCGCAGCACGGGATCCGAGCTGACGAACTCCAGCCGGTCACGCGCCTCGACCTGGCGGTTCTTGACGAGAGACACCTCGGCGACGAAGCCGACATCGGAGAAGAAGTCCGTCCCGGCGACGAGGAAGCGGTGACGTCGCCAGCCGTCGAACGATCCGCGGGTCGCCGTCTGACCCTCCAGCGCGTCGCCCGTGACGAACCAGCCGTCGTCCTCCGCGGCGCCGTCGAGCAGCAGGTCGAAGGCCGTGCCGTCGATGCTGAGCGGACCGAGGGGGTCGCTGAGCCAGCGGTCGGGTGTGACCGCGATCGTCGTCGCGCCTCCCGAGAGGTCGAGCACGTCGGTCTCGAAGCCGTCGACGAAGGCCGGCCCGTAGGTGACGCGCGCCGGGATCCTCCCCTGGCCCGAGCGCTCGAGCTCGACCGTCATCTCCAGCCGCACGCCGGCGAAGTTCGCGCCCAGAATCTGCAGCGCGGGGAGGTCGACTTCGAGATCCAGCACCAGCCCCAGCGGAGCGGCCGGGACGCCGCTCGATTCGAAGCCCGGCGGCTCGTAGTCCTCACCACACCCGACGAGACAGGCGCACAGGACTCCGATCGTCGGCAGCAGCTTGTTCACGATGCACCTCCGGCCCACCCGACGTGCAGGAACACGACGCGACCGGGCAACGGGTAACGGGCCACGTCGAGCGTCTTGCGGTCGAGGACGTTGCGCACGTCGACGCCGAGCTGCAGCCCGCGCCGCAGCGTGTAGGCGGCGCCGAGGTCGTGGATCCAGCGCTCGGGGACACGGAACTGCGGCAGGTCGATCTGCGTCGTACTGTTCTCGCCGACGTACGTCAGCTCCCAGCGCGCCTCGAAGCGTCCGGGTTTCCAGCTCGCGCCGAGCCATCCGCTCGTGTCGGCGTGGTACGGCAGCGGTTGGCCGCCGGTGAACCCGTCCGAGACGTCCTCGGCCCGCTGCAGTGTGAGGCTGGCGTCGAGGCGCAGACTTCTCGGCAGGTCGAACGACAGCGACGTCTCGACTCCGAACACCTCGGCCTCGGCGATGTTGCGCGGCTGCGAGACGGCCTGGCTCGTCTGCAGGATCCAGATCAGATCGTCGACGCGACGGTAGAACGCGACACTCTCGACACCGAAGCCGAACGCGTCGCGCTCGGCGTCCCAGTCGATCCCGAGCTCCACGCTCCTGCCGTCCTCGGGGCGCAGGTCCGGGTTGCCGGTGACCGAACCACGCTCCGCGTACAGCTCACGCAGGCTGGGCGTGCGATGAAAGCGTCCGATCGAACCGCGCAGCGCGAGACCGGCGCGCGGCCGGAAGGCGGCGCCGAGCTTTCCGGTCCAGGCGTCGTCGGTCGCGTCGCCCGAGTCCGTCTCGTCGCGCACGTGCTGGTAGGACAGCGAGGGAGCGATCGTCCAGCGCCCGAAGCTGACCATGTCCTCGCCGGTGAAGGACAGCTGTCGGCGATCGTCGCGGGTCTTGCTGCTGCCGGCCGGACGCACCTTCCGGATGCGCGCGGCCTCGTCGCGCAGCTCCGTGCGCAGCGAGAGCCGGTGGCGTGCGGCGGAGGCGTACGCCGTCCCGACGAGGCCCCCGCCGTCGACGCGCGTCGTCTGGCTTCCGGTTCCGACGCCGATCTCGCCCCCAGGATCGTCGAACACGGTCTCGCTGCGGAAGGCGTCGAACAGCAGATCGAGCCCGTCGAGCGGCCCGCGGCCGGGAAGACGCCACGACCCGCTGAGGTCGTCGAGGTCCTCCTCCAGACGCGCGAGCTCGGCCCGGTGGTTGCTCAGCCCGGGAACGCCGCGCTCGCGGCGCTGGACGCGCAGGCCGAGGCCGAGCGAGCCGCCGGCCACGTCGTCCCACACCTGTCGCACGAAGATCGCCGCCTGCTCGACGTCGTTGTTCGTGCGCCGCGCCTCGCCGTCGCCGTCGTCGTACTCGAAGTCGCCCTCGCTCTGCAGGGCCTCGACACCGATCCGCAACGCGCCCCCCGCCGCGCGCATCGACGTCCCGGCGGCCAGTCGTTGCGTGTCCAGCTCGCCGACGACGAGATCGGCGTGAAACGCGGGCTTCCCGTCGGGCGCCCGCGTGCGAATGTCGACCAGGCCGCCGACGCCGCCCGGTCCGTAGCCCGCCGGCGCGAAGCCGCGGTACACGGTGATCCGGTCGACCTGCGTCGCCGGCACGTAGGACAGATCGACCGGTCCGCCGAGAGCACGATTCTGCGGCACGCCGTCGACAAGCACCTTCACCTGTTCGGCCGTCGACGCGCGCAGCGAAACCGTCGCGTAGTTGCCCAGGCCGCCGTACTCGCGCACGCGCGCACCGGGGACGCGGCGCAGCACGTCCGACAGATCCTCGCCGCGACCGGCGAGACCCTGCAGGTCGAGCGTCGTCGCGAACGCCGCGATGTCCTCGCCCAACGGAAGTGGAGCCCGCACCTCGACGTGCTCGACGCGCTCTTCGTCCGCGGAGGGGGGCGGCGCCTCGGCACCCAGCACAACCGCCGCCAGCAGTGCGATCAGGGACACGACGTCGACGCCTCGCGCAGCTCGAGCGTGCCCGACCGGCCGTATCCGGTCAGCGGCAGCGGGCGAACGAGATAGTAGAACGGGTTGGCCGGATCCGGCGTCTCGATGTCGCACGAGAAGCGCAGTCCGAGCTGGTCCGGAGCCAGACAGTCGACGCCGCCCAGCCAGCCCGGCACGGACAGCGCCGCGAGGTCCGAACGCACGACCTCGTAGAACGTGGCGCCGGGCGACGGCGACCAGCGCAGCTCGGTGCAGATCGCCCCGAGCGCCCACAGTCGCGGCTCTCCGTGCACGAACGGGTCGAGCGAGCTCGAGCCCGGGTCGCGGCAGCCGGCGACCTCGCGCCCGTCGTCGATGCCGTCGCCGTCCGAGTCGAACAGCGCCGGGTTCGATCCGTGGAGCGTCAACTCCTCCTCGTCGGACAGCCGGTCGCCGTCCGTGTCGGGGGCTCCCGGAGGCAACGGCCGTGCGTGAAGCGCGACGACCGCGTCGAGATCGAACCCCGCGCCGGCGCCCGCGAAACCGAGCGACGTGCCGCCGTCGGTGATGCGGACGAAGCGCGCCTCGGTCAGGCCCACGGTCGCCAGGTCGAAGGCGTCGCCGCCCGCGCCCGACACGCCTCCCGTTCCCGCGTCATCGAACTGCGTCGGATCGTTCGGCACGGTCCAGTTGCCGCTGAACGTCGGCGTGATCCCGGCCAGGCCGACCAGATCGAGGTACAGCGCTCGATCGATCGTCGCGCCCGCCGACAGCGCCCCGGCCGCGGCCAGCGCCTGCGCGTCGTACGGAAACGCCGTCCACGTCTCGCCGTCGGCCGAGACCTCGACGATCCCGGGCTCGGCGAACACGCGAAACGGATCGCTTGCGGATGACGGGACCGGGTCGAGGAAGAAGACGTTCTCGAACACGATGAAGTCCGGCCCCGGCCGGTCCTCGATGACGATGTCCTGGAACTGCACCGTCGCCCGCCCGCCGTAGCCGAACGCGGCCACGGTGGCCGATCCGTCGAGCGGCACCGAGTCGCCCGGCGGCCCGAGCAGCACGCCGGGCAGGAACGGTGCGCCGAACAACGAGTTCGGGTTGGTCGCCACCGGCTCGAACGCGGTCACGCGGTCCGGCAGGCAGTCCACCGGATACGAGCGCTCGGCTGCGACCAGGACCGAGACGGCGAGCGACGCCACGAGGACGCCGCCCGCCACGAGTGCGCGATTATTCGAAGACGACATCGAGTAGATCCTCGGGGCGTCCGGGCAGTCCCGGGACGACGACGAGGGCGTGGTACGTCAGGTCGGCCAGCACCGCGTCCGGCGTGAAGCCCGCTCCGTCGTTCCACAGCGTCAGGCCGACGGCGTCGATCGCGTAGGAACGATCCGCGAGAAACTGCAGCGGCACGACACCGACGAAGCCGTCGAGCGAGACGACGCGCTGCGCGTCGAGCACGCGGTACACCTGTACCGCGACGCCGTCGACCTCCGGCCGATGCTCCATCACGGCCAGCAGCGGGACGCCCAGCGGCAGCTCGAGCTGCAACCCGAACAGGCCGGTGAAGTTGACGAATGCACCCTGGCTCTCGAAGTCGTCGTTCTCCGGATGCGCCGCGCCGAACACCGACGGCGAGAAGAACGGGCCGCCGAAGAACGGAGAGACGTTCGGGAAGTAGTCGAACTCGATCAGCTCGAACGTGTCCGCCGGGCCGTCGTCGTTGCCGGTGCGGTTCAGCCCCGTCGCGGAGTTGTTCCACAGGCCCCACGAGATCTGGAAGAACCCGTTCGGATGCGCGTCGAAGCTGTCGGGATCGATACTGAACAGCGCCGCTGCAGTGAAGGCGCTGCTCTCGTCGTACTCGCCCGACAGGGCAAAGCCGAACAGCCCCGCGGGCTCGTCCGAGTCGTAGCGCGCGGTCAACGAACCGGGCGCGTCGCCGGCGAATGCCGGCAGGTCGTCGTTCCACGTGAGCCGTTCCAGCGACTCGCCGCGCACTATCGCGTCCGGGCGGACGAGAGGGTTGGAGGCGAAGGACTCGCCGAACGGCGTTGGCGTCGCCGGTCCCGCGCCCGAGTCCGAATCGGAGTCGTCGTCGGACGAGTCCTCGTCGCCCGGGACGTCGCTGCCGATTCTCGCCTCTTCGGGTTTGCCGAAACTGCGCCGCTGCGCCGCCATGGAGTCCGCGGCGGCGATCGCGACAAGGACGGCGAGAAGGAGGGTGATGAGACGCATGGAGATTCTCCGTGGCGGAGAGCCTCCGTCGGCCGGTCTCCAGGGGCTACGGAGACCGCCCGAGGGAGATCCCCGCTCCGATAGCTTCGTGGTCCGAAAACACAAAACCCCTGCGGCATGCACCGCAAGGGGCGTTTCGCGACGGCCGAGCCGTCCCACGACGATCGAAGGCGGAACCTGCCCCTGGTCGGTTCAGCCTGATGCGCCGGGTCGGTCTCCTGGCTTGCGGGTCGTCCGGGTTTCCGCACCTTCCCGGGCAAAACTCCCCAGTGGCTACCCCACGTCGGACGTGGGATTCGCGGTACCCGTCACCGCTCACAGTCGCCGGGCGGCAGAGGATTCGCACCTCATTTCCCGTTACCCGTGCGCGCAGTAACAGCAGAGGTTATAGCCGAAACCGGAGGCGTGAGGCAACCGGAGAAACTCGAGTGGGCCACCGGAGCGGAACCCGGTGGCCCAACTCTCCCCTGGTTCGTGAGGCAGAAACCTCACGAGATGTTGGGTCGAGTCTACAGCCTAGCCGGGCCACTCCGACCCAGTTTTTTTCGGGACATCGATACTTAAAAAGTCGCTATTGGTCGCGGCTCGGCTCGGTCTGCAGGATGCAGGGCAACTCGGCATCCCGCATCACCCGGACCAGTCCGGCGACGAGTGGCGTCGCTACCCGTGCGACCGAAGGGTCTCGCGTGATCGTCACACAGGCCGGCGTGTCCTCGTAGTCGTCGCGGGCACCTTCCTTGACGCGGAAATCGGCCGTGAGCGGGAAGTGGAGCTGCGGATCCTCGCGCGACGACAGCACGATACGAACCCGCCGGGCCAGGATGGGGCTGAGTCCCGGGTCGCGCTCGATCAACTCGAGCCGCTCCAGTTTCGGCCGGATGCTGAGCGCCTGAGTATCCGGATAGACAACCGCTTCGAGCGTCAGCGACCGTAGCGGTCGCGACGTCGCCTCGTTGCCGAGCAGCCAACCGACGAGGCGGACGCCCAGCGGCGCGTCCGCGGAGAAGTGGCGCGTCTGGAACAGCGACTCGGGTCGCGGGAGGATTACGCGATGGAACC
The DNA here is from genome assembly GCA_024226515.1 of bacterium. Taxonomy (GTDB): domain Bacteria; phylum Acidobacteriota; class Polarisedimenticolia; order Polarisedimenticolales; family Polarisedimenticolaceae; genus JAAELQ01. Next base: position 4,322 of record JAAELQ010000314.1, on the reverse strand, counting down.
CGACGACGTCGCGGCGAGAGTCGTAGCCGGGAACGAGCAACGCGAGCACGCGCACGTCCGCGGGGGGAGGAAAGAGGACGCCGAGGCGCGGCCAGACGCTCTCGGCCCCCGCGATCGCCGTCGCGAAGTCTCCCGAGCGACGCCCGATGTCGATCGCCCGTCTCGCGAACCGACGCTCGACCATGGCGTACAGGTCCCGCGTCTTCAGATCGCCGAGCCAGTCCCCGAGGTACGTCTCCAGCTCGCTCGTAGTCGGGTCCCAGTCGCCCTGGCGCAGGATCGCGGCGACCTCGTCTGCACGAAACTCCTCGGGATCGCGCACGCGGCGGACGACATCCTCGACGGCCGCGATGCGGGCCACGCGCACCTTGTCGCGCACCCACTCGCGATACCCCGGCATCTCGTACAGCGCCGCGGACAGCCCGCGGCGGGCCGGGAGCAAGCTGCGACCGTTGACCAGCAGCGGCACCTGTTTCCAACTCTCGACGATCGAGTCGGTACCGATCGCCGTGGGGTCGCCGACGAGCGCCTCGATCAGTTGCAGGAACGCCGACCACGGCCGTGCGTCCGGCCGGACGACCTCCTCGAACGGCGGGGCCCAGGTGGCGACGTCGCGCTCGGCGAGGATGCGTCGCGGAGAGTTGCGCGCCGACCCGTAGTCGCCCATGACGCGCAGCTCTTCGGGGTCGGCCAGCGGCCCGCTGTCCTCGACGATGTCCCGCATCCGGCCGCGGAACACGCCCGTCGACCGTTCGTCGCGGCGGAACGCGACCGCGGCATCGCCGTCGGCTCGGAGATCGCTCCGACCCTCGAACCGCACGCGCGAGCCCGCGAGCGAGATGCGGCAACGGCGTTTCAACTTCTTGTCCGTCCAGCGCACGTCGACGTTACGCCGGCGCCTGTCGTGTTGCGCCGGATGGTCCTTCGGGCCGTCGCCGAACGGGACCGGCCGGTAGGTCACGTAACGCTCGCGCTCCATGCGATCGCGGATCGCGGGAAGGACCGATCGCAGATCCTCCGCGGAATCGATGGAGTGAAACTCGCCGCCGGTCGCCGCCGCCAGGCGCTTCAGCGGATCGGCGGGGTTGTCGCGCAGTTCGCGGCCGCAGCTCACCGGCAGGGCGAGCCCGACCGGAAACACGATCAGCGACTCCGTGCGCACGGCACGCTCGATGACGGACTCGGTTGCGGGCGCCTCCGGGCGCCCCGAGTCGCAGCCGTCGGTGATCGTCACCAGCACCTTGCGCTCGGGACGCGAGCCGAGATAGTCGATCGTCTGCAGCGTCGCGTCCCAGTAGTTGGTCTCCCAGGCCGTCTCGATCCAGTCCAGCCGATCGTTGAACATCCCACGGTCTGTCGACATCGGCGCGTGCAGCAGCAGGCTGTCGTCGAACGTCGCCAGCAGCGCCGGCTCTTCGGGAGGCAGCGAGGCGACGTACTTCCGCGCGGCTCGCCGAGCCTCCTGCAGCGAGTCCAGCATGCTCTGGCTGGTGTCGAGCAGGATCGCGTGAACGGCGTCGAGCCGCTTCGGCTCCAGATGCTCGGCCGGCACGGCGAGTCCGTCCTCGACGACCTCGATCCGGTCGGCCCCGAGGCCGTCGCACGACCCCGGCCCGGCCCTCTCCTGCAGCAGCACCGGAAGCCGCACCAGGCGTACCTCCACGTGCTCGTCCGCGGGCTCCGCGGCGCGCGGTCCCGCCAGGATCGTGACGATCGCCAGCGCGGGCAGGGCCCACGCCCAGCGCCTCGCAGCGGCAGGTCTCCGTCGGCTCATCGACCCGATTCTACCCGTCCGGGGTTCGTCCCGGCGGGGGGCCCTGCGCCCCCTGCTGTATCGACACCGTGGCTCGTCACTCGATCGGGGGATCGTGGTAAGTTAGGCCACAGGCGGCGCTATCCGAGCGGCCGGCGGGTCAGGCGGAGATTTCGTGGACGATACCCAGCGCGAGCATCAATTCCAGGCGGCCCTCGACGCCATGCGCGCCGGCCGGCGCGATCGCGCGCTGGCTCGTCTCCAGCGCCTCGTCGAGCTCGGCAGCCAGGACCCGCGCCACATGTCGTTCTACGGCTTCCTGCTGGCCAGCCAGGGCAAGAACCCCAAGCGCGGACAGGAGTACTGCGAGCGCGCCGTGCTGATCGGCGCCGACCGGCCTCAGGTCTACATCAACCTGTCCCGGCTGTACGCGGGGTCCGGGCGGCGAATCAAGGCGATCAAGGTGTTGCGCGACGGGCTGCGGCTGCTGCCGGGCCACAAGGGACTCTCGGCGGAGATCCAGCGCCTGAGCCCGCGCAAACCCCCGGTGCTCTCCACGCTCGACCGGGATCACTTCCTCAACAGGAACCTGGGCAAGGTCCGGGCCCGGGTCTTCGGGTCGGGTCGGTCGGAGAAGCTTGCGCGCTAGGCCCGGTTACCGATTCGGCAAGGCTGGGTGTTCAGGCGCGTACCAGAAGCTCGTGGCCAGAATGAATGAGCTTTGCGGCGATGAGCGTTCCCGTGACCACGTTGACCAGAGGAATCGACAGGAGGGTCAACAGGAGCGTGATCTTCGCGATCTTCCACCCCGTAGCGCAGGCGATCGCCCTGCACAACTGGCCCCAGGATAGCTCCCCGCGCCGATAGCGACTGTAGAGTGAGTAGAGAACGACGGCCATTGAGGCGACACTGAGGGCCGGGAAGTAGTCCCAGAGACTGGGCTCGTGCAGCGCCCGATCGATAACGTCTTCGACGTCGGCCGTCAGTTGCTCGTTCGAGATGCCGGTGCTCTCGATGCTGAGGCGGTCCGCCAATTCGGAGGTAACGGCGATCTGCCCGTCCGGATGCGCTTCGATCCACTCTCGAACGCCGTACGGGGCGTCCGTTGCTTTCAGCTGCATCTCCCACGACTCGCCGGTGCTGCTATCGCTGAGGATCACGTCCATGCCGGGATGCGTCGGACTCTCGAAGAGCACCGCCGACACCGAGTCGCCGTCCTCGTTCTCGAGTTCGACGAAGCGAATTTCGTGCGCGATTCCCTTTACGTTGTTGGTCACGCCGACGAGCTGCGAGTCGTCGAACCGAGAAAGATAGGTTCGGAGCTCCGGAACATCGGCGCCGGCGAGCTCGGGTGTGGATCTCCGGAGGGCTTCCAGGATCAACTCGTCGTCGGCGTTGAAGTGCGAGTGTCCCGACAGGACGCTCGCGAGAGTTCCGGCGATGGCGATCTCGTCGAAATGCCGCTCGACGTATTGCTTGAGTTGAAACGCCATCAGATCTCTCGTTCGATCTCCGCCGCCCTCTGGGTCACGTCTTCGGCGAGGCCTTCATCTTTGCCCTGCTTCTCGCCCTCTTTCCGGGCGTTCTTGAAGATGCGTTGTAGCTTCTCCTTGTCGATCGGACGGCCCGCGGCCTTCTGCTCGAAGTAGAAGTCCATCGTGCTTCCGATGGCGTAGGTCAGTCCGTAGACCAGAGGAACTGTCGTGACGGCCCCGAGAAATGGCAGGACTGTCTTGTATAGACCGATCGCAAACTGCTGGGCCATGACGCCGAGGCCGATCAAGCCGAGGAGCTCCTTCACGATCTCGGTCGATTTCTGTTCCGTGATCTCGATACCGTGGATGTTCGCGATCTTCACGCCCATCAACCCTTGAATCGGTGTCAGGATGAAGATGTCGGCGAACGGGATCGGTTGAATCGCCACCGCGGCGCACGTGGCGCAGGTCACATGCTTGATACGCGCTGTCTTCTCGGCCACCATCAGATCGGTGCGTTTCTCAATCTCAAGTAGTTCCCGCTTTAGCCTGCCGAGAGCCGATGTTGCGACGGCACGGTCGCGTACATCTCCGTCGTCCAATGTGCTATCGGCAACGTCTCTAGTTTGTTTGCTCACGTGTGTTGCTCCCGGGAAGCTAGTTCAATCGTCTTTTTTGCAAGTGCCTGCTTCTCGATCGCTTTGAGGTAGATCTCGGAGTACTTTTCCATCCGGGCTAGGTTGCGCGCTTGCGCCTGCTGGTAGGCGTACTCCGCCGTCTCCACACCTCCCAGGTGACGGGCGATGAGATTCTGCAGGTACTGGTTGAGACTAACGCCCTGGTCTTTCGCCAGGTCGATCAGTGCATCGTGGAGATCCGCTCCGATTCGTAGCACGAACCGCCCGCTGCGTCTTGGCTTAGTGGTCTCGTTCATGCCCAGTTCATCGGTCTTCGATGCGATTGACTCGTGCATCGGTGCCGAAGAGGCCGCAATCCTCTCAAGTTCGGGTTGCGATAGACCGTGGTGACTGGCCCCCCCACGCTACTGCAGACTACGTGCACGGCTTGGCAGTGCGCTATGTCGATCCCGAGGA
>JAAELQ010000313.1 GCA_024226515.1 bacterium | reverse complement strand
TCTTCATCCTCAGGCTCTCCTCCTATCCCTTCCAATCCTCCTATCCTCTCCGTGTACTTCTTCCACTTTCCTTTCATCTCCTCACTCAACTCTCTTTCCTTTGGCGTTTCCCATCTACTTCCTATTCCTCTTAGTAGTTCTTCTTCCACCTCCTCCTTACTCTGCACTTCAATTCCCTCTTTCGTCACTGCTGTCAGCAGATCAGGTTTCCTTGCTTCTTTGATTCTTGTTCTATGCACCCATTTCTTCTTATTTTCTTCATACTGTTTCTCCAGAGCTTTTACTCTCTTATCTGCCCCCCTTCTCCGCCACCTCATGGTTTCGTACCATATGTTCTTCTCCATTCTCTTGATCACGATTGGATCCTTGTTCTTTCTCTCTTTCATTTCTTTCAATTTCTTATGCTTCTCTTGAATTCCTTTGGGCAGGTATGTCCCCACTTTCGCTTCGTCCTTTTCGTTTTCCTTTTCTTTAGTTACCTCCTCCGCTGCCTCCTTCAGCGCTATTTGCCATTCTATTCCTCCTTCTAGCTTGTTGGCGACTCTTTCTCTATACTTTTCTTTATTTTCCTCTATCTTTTCCATATTTATTGCTTTTTCCTTCTTTATTTCTGTCATATCATCCTCTCTAATAAATTTCCTCCATAGCGTTTCGTGATCTGACTCCCACCCTTTCCTTCTATCAATCCATCCTCCCACTATTATTCCCTTCCTTATTTTGCCCATTATTACCATTACTCCGCTTCTCGCTACTACTTTCAGTCCATATGTTTCACATATCCTAATCCACCTCTCAGTATACTGGTTCCAATCACCTTCCACTATGATATCTTTTTTACCTTTGTCTGCGTTATGCACTGCCTCTTCCAGTCTCGCTGTAAATCTTTCTGCTCTACTTTTCTCCTTTATCTCATGCCCATCCCTAGGTACATACGCTAGGATCCTCACCATTCCTCTCTTACTGATCCTCTTCTCCCTTTCCTCTCCTGTTTCAGTATCCTTGGTACTTACCTGCATTATTCCCAATTCATCCACTATTACTGCTTTCATCTCCGCTACTCCTGCTATCTTATACTCTATTCCTCCTGAGGGCTGTTCCCTGATCTTTGATCTGTCCAGTGCCATTTCTGTCCACTGTCCAACCCTATTCGTTCTTATCATCTCGTTTCCTACTCTGGATCTATTCCATGTTTCTACTAGCCCTACTTCTACTCTCTTTGTTTCCGGTATATCTGCCATTACTGCTCCTGCTGTTGACTTCCTCTTCATCATCCTCTCGTTTCCACTTTCTTCGTCATAGCCTCCTCCTGACCTCATATTATGCACTATTCCTATCGTCCACTCTCCTTGCCCTTCCTTGATTTCTTCCCATTCCTGTATCTTTCTTCCTACCCTTATCACCCTTTTTTCTCTTTCTTCCCTGATTTTCTCTTTCTCCTCTGCACTTCTAACTTCTTTCGCCTTCTTCTCTCTCCTTTTCTCCTCCTTTTCTTCTTTTTCTTTTTTCCTTTTTTCTATTTCACTCTGCCTCTCTTCTTCTTCCGTTCTTCTCTTTAACATTCTACCGTACTTCTCTATCGCTCCTCTCATTCTTTTCTCCTTCTTTCTTTTAACTACCGTCCATTCTCCTTCCACTTCTCTACTCTCCTTTCTCTCTTTTTCTTTCCTTTGTTCCTCTGCTCTCTTTCTCTTCCTTTCCTCCTCTTCCTTGTGTCTTTCCCCATCTTTTTTTTCTTTTTCCACTCTTCGCTCTTGTACTTCCTTTTCTCTTCGCTCTCTTTCCATCCTTTCTTCCCTTCTCCTCTTGTCCTCTTCTTCTTTCCCGGCCTTTTCCTTCTCCTCTCTTTCCTTCCTTGCCTTCATTTCTTTCGCATATTGCTCGATCCCTATTACACTCAGCTCATTCATGCTAGTTTCCATTCTATTCTTTTCCTCTTCCGTTACTCCAACCATTCCTGTTATTAGCTTATAATGCGAGCTTTCCAATGTCACATTTATCGTTCTTTCTCCTTCTTTATGTTCTCTCTGCCCCATCCTTCTTTCCTTTACCACTGAGTACCCCCCATCCCTTCTTTTTTCTATTTTGCAATACTGTATTGTCATCCCAATCACCTCCTCTGCTTCTGCAAATAACACCGGATTAATATACTTCTCCCATTCCCTTTCATTTCCTTTTATCCTGTCTAGTTCTCTCTGTACTCTGTCAATTACTGCTCTCGCTGTCATACTCTCAGGGTTCCTGGTTAACGCTTCTACATCCGACTGTATCTGGTATAGGATATCTCTCGCTTTTCTTACTCCATTGTCTCCATGTATTTTCCTTTCCACTTTTTCTATTGCTTCATGCATCAGTCTTGTAGCTCTCTTATCCCTCTCCTTCTGGTTCGCCTCATTACCCTCCCTTTTCCTTATTCCCTCATCCAAACACAGCCAGA
>JAAELQ010000312.1 GCA_024226515.1 bacterium | reverse complement strand
TGTGCTTCGCCGCGGACAACTGCCCGGACGTTACCAACCCGGCACAGCAGGACACGGACGCGGACGGAACCGGCGACGTGTGCGACGCCTGCCCCTTCGACCCCGACGACGACGCGGACGACGATCTCGTCTGCGGGGACGTGGACAACTGCCCGGCGCAGTTCAACCCGTGCCAACTCGACGACGACAACGACGGAACCGGCGACGTGTGCGACGTCTCGGAGCCGGCCGCGTGCAACGTGTTCGTGGACGAAGACTCCTGGCTGAAGCAGTCGAGCGGCAACGACACCAATGGTTCGGAGGACGATCTCCGCGCTCGCTCCTGGTTCTCCAACGAGCGACCCGTGCTGCGCTACGACTTCTCGACCGTGCCGCAAGGCTCGGCGGTGATCTCCGCCACGGCATGGTTCTGGGTCACCGACGACGACACATCCGGACTTCCCGTCGGCGTGCTTCGCATGACCACGGACTGGAACGAACACTCGGTGACGTGGAACAGCGCGGGAGAGGCGTTCGATCCCGCGTTGCGCGGAGAGCTCGACGCCTCGACCGAGGACGCGTGGAGCGCCGTCGACCTGACCGACCTGGCCGAGGAGTGGCGTCAGGGCACGCACGCCAACCAGGGCCTGATGCTGATTCCCTCGTCGACCAACAACCGCTCGCGATTCTCCAGCAAGGAGGACAATCCCGAGCGGCGTCCGTGCATGCACGTCGTCTACGAGTGCCTGACGCCGGGCACGGACGGCGACGGAGACGGCACGCCCGACGTCGACGACGGCTGCCCCAACGACCCGAACAAGGTCGACCCGGGCCCCTGCGGTTGCGGCGAGGTGGATCTCGACACGGACGGCGACGGAACGTACGACTGCGACGACCTGTGCCCCGCCGACCCGGGCAAGATCGCTCCCGGCGCCTGCGGTTGCGGCACGGCCGACACCGACTCGGATCTCGACGGAACCCCGGACTGCAACGATGCCTGCCCTGCTGACCCGGACGACGACGCGGACGGCGACGGCGTGTGCGGCGACACGGACAACTGCGCTTTCGAGTACAACCCGCAGCAGGCCGACCTGGACGCGGACCTTCAGGGCGACGTCTGCGACGCCTGTCCGTTCGACGCGGGCGACGATGCGGACGGCGACGGTGTCTGCGACAGCGAAGACAACTGCCCGGCGCTCGCCAACACGGACCAGAGCGATGCCGACGGTGACGGTCACGGCGACGCCTGCGACGTGTGCCCGCTCGACGCGGACGACGACCACGACGACGACGGCCTGTGCGCCGACATGGACAACTGCCCCGGCACGCCCAACCCGGCCCAGGAGGACACGAACGGCAACGGCTTCGGCGACGCCTGCGAGATCCCCGGGGACACCGACCTCGACGGCACCCCCGACGCCGCGGACAACTGCCCCGGGACGAGCAACCCGGCGCAGCACGATCTGGACGGCGACGGCGTGGGCGACGCGTGCGACGACGACGACGACGGCGACGGGGCGATCGACGCAGGCGACTGCGCGCCGACGCTTCCCGGCCTGTCGACACCTCCCGGTCCGATCGGCAACACGCTGCACGTCGAGCGCGAGCCCGTCGGCGCGATGGTGAGCTGGACGCGCGCGCCGCAGGGAAGCGTCTCGACGGTGTATCGCGGGCTGACGCCGCAGAGCGGGCCGTTCGACACGGACGTGATCTGCGTCGACTACGCCAACCCGGGAACCGAGAGCCTGCAGCTCGAGGACCCGCCGCCGGCGCACATCTTCTATTACGTCGTGGCCGCGGCGAACGCGTGCGGCGAGGGCTTCCCCGGGACGGACGGAAACGGAGCCCCGCGCGGCACGTCACCGGGCTGCTCGGGCGGCCGGCGCGACTCGGACACCGACGGCATCGACGACGTCGACGACAACTGCCCGACCGTGCCCAACGCGCCCCAGGGCGACATGGACTCCGACTTCTTCGGCGATCTCTGCGACAACTGTCCGACCGTGCCCAACCCGGACCAGGCCGACGCGGACGCCGACGGCCGGGGCGACGTCTGCGAGGACGTGACCGACTTCGACGGCGACGGGGTCGAGGACGTCGACGACAACTGCCCCGCCGTCCCCAACGCCGCGCAGTCCGACCTGGACGGCGACGGCACCGGCGACGCCTGCGACGGCTGCCCGGACGACATCGACAAACTCGAGCCGGGAGACTGCGGCTGCGGCCAGCCGGACGTCGACAGCGACAACGACGGCACGCTCGACTGCGACGACGGCTGTCCCACCGACGCGGCCAAGATCGAGCCGGGCGCGTGCGGCTGCGGACAGCTCGAGACCGACTCCGACCTGGACGGTACGCCGGATTGCGTCGACGGTTGCCCGGACGACCCGGACAAGACGGACCCTGGGCTGTGCGGCTGCGGCCAACCGGACGTGTCGTCCAGCGAGACCGTGCGCGACGAGTTCAACGCCATCTCCTACGCCGGCAACGACGGCAGCGTGAGCTGGAACGCGGACTGGCAGGAGTTCGAAGACGGCGGCGGTGCCAACGGCGGAGACGTGCGCGTCGTATCCGCAAACGAGTGCCTCTCCGGCAACTGCGTGAGGATCGGCGGAGACGAGGCCGACATCGAAGATGTCGGGCTGTTGCGCCGCGCGGACCTGGCCGGCGCGACCTCGGCAACCTTGACCTTCAGCTACTCGATGGAAGGCAACGACGTCGATATCGTGCTCGAGGTGAGCCCGAACGGCGCGAGCTGGGTCGAGCTGGCGCGCTACTCGGGAGATGCGAACGACGTCCCGCAGGCGTTCGACATCTCACAGCAGATCGGAGCGGCGACGACCGTCCGCTTCGTCGGCTCGGACGAGATCGAGGACCTCACCGAGTTCTACCTGGACGACGTGCAGATCCAGTTCGACACCGTCTGCCCCGCGCCCTGACGCGGCCGTCAGTCCTCGGCGATGCAGTACAGCGACTCGTCACCGCGCAGGTAGAGCTCGCGGCCGGCCAGCGCCGGTGACGCCGAGAACGAATCGTCGAGGCGGTTGACCGCCAGCTTCTCGAAGGTCGAACCGTGCCGTACGACGACCGTGGTCCCCTCGCGGCTCGGGATGTAGATCCGGCCGGCCGCACCGACCGGCGAGGCGAAGATGTTGCGCGCCTCTCCCAGCCGCTCCGGGCCGAACAGCACCTTGCCCGTTCCGGCATCGACACAGGTCAGGAAGCCGTGGCTGTGCTTGAGATAGCACAGCGTGCCGTCGTACAGCAGCGGCGACGGGACATACGGCGTGTCGCGGTCGCGGCGCCAGACGACGTGATCCGTCTCCGTGATGTCGCCCTTCGCACCGTCGAGACGGATGGCCAGCATCGCCTTCCAGTCGTAGCTGTTGCCGGCATAGACGTGACCGTCGGCGGCCACCGGCGTGGCAACGACGTTGCGCGAGAGTCCCGCGCAGCTCCAGATCTCGCGGCCCGTCTTCAGCTCGTAGCCTCGCACGCGCCCCGTGGCCGAGACGACCACCTGCATCTTCCCGGAGGACTCGACGATCAGCGGCGTCGACCAGGACGTCATCTCGTCGCGTGCGACGCGCCACCGCTCCTTGCCCGTGCGTTTGTCGAGCGCGAGGAGAAACGAATCGCCCTCGTGGTCCCAGTTGACGACCAACGTGTCGCCGTGCAGCGCGGGCGAGCTGCCCTCGCCGTGTCCGTGGCGCACCTGCATGTCGCCCAGGTCCTTCTTCCACACGACCTCGCCGTCGAGGTCCAGCGCAAACAGCCCGCGCGACCCGAAGTGCGCGAACAGCAGCTTGCCGTCGGTGAGCGGAGAGGCCGAGGCCCAGCTTCCCGTCTCGTGGGCGCCGTCGTGCGGTTGCTCGTCGATCACGGTGCGTTGCCATAGCACGCGCCCGTCGCTGCGGCGCAGCGCCAGCACGACGAACTTCATGCGGTGCCTGGGCGCGTGGTTGTGATGCGCGCCCTCGGCCTGCTCGCCCGCGACGGCCTGCGGCTTTCCGTGGGCCACGGCCGTCGTGACGAACACCCGGTCGCCGTGCACGATCGGCGTCGAGTGCCCCTTGCCGGGGATCGCAACCTTCCAGCGGACGTTCTTCGTCTCGCTCCATTCGAGCGGCGGCTTCGCGTCCGGCGCGACGCCCGTCGCCTGCGGCCCGCGCCACTGCATCCACGCCCCCTCGGGAGCGGACGGTTTCCCTTCGCCGGCGGCGAGAATCGACACCGCGGCCAGCGAGACGACGAGACCGACAACTTGATAGCGCATGCCTTGATTACACCCCATCGTCCGCGCCGTCGCCAATCGCGACTCGACCCGCCGTCTTCTCGGCCAGCTGGGCCAGGAACCCATCGGCTCGATCCTCCGGTATCTCGAGGTCCATCGAAACCGTCTCGCCGAACGCGGAGGCCGAGGGTTCGAGCCCCGCGGCAACCAGAACTCCGCGCACCGCGCCCGACAGGTCGTACGGGAACGTCAGCGTGACGCGGCGTACCGGCAAGACCTCCCGGATCTCCACCCGATCCAGCGCCGCGCCGGCCGCCCCGCCGTAGGCACGGATCAGGCCGCCGGCGCCGAGCTTGGTCCCGCCGAAGATTCGTGACACGACAACGACCAGGTCGGTCAGCGAGTGTCCGTCGATCCGCTGCAGGATCGGCTTGCCGGCGGTTCCGCTGGGCTCGCCGTCGTCGCTGTAGCGAAACGTGTCCCGCCCCGTGCCGAGCCGGTAGGCCCAGCAGTGGTGATTGGCCTCGGGGAACTCGGCTCGCAGCGGCTCGAGGATCGAACCCAGCGCGGCCGCCTCTCGCAGCGGGATCAGGGTGGCGATGAAACGCGAGCCCTTGATCTTCTCGCCCTCGAAGCGGAACTCCCCCAACACGGTTCGATAGCCTGTGGCGCTCACCTGCGTATTCTAACCGTGCCGCTGGGCGGACTCGACACCCCCGGTTACCATGGGCCCCCGTGACGCACGCTCCTTTCATTCCGCGGCCTTTTCGCCCGACCTGGTGGTTGCCGGGTGGACACCTGCAGACCGTGGTCGGACGCTGGGTGCGGGGCAGGCGGCCGGTGCCGATGTGCCGCGAGCGGTTCGAGATGCCCGACGGCGACTTCCTCGACGTCGATTTCGCCTACGAACCGATCCGCGAGGACGACGACCGTCCGTTCGTACTGCTCGCGCACGGCCTCGAGGGGTCGTCGGGGTCGGGCTACGCGGTCGAGCTGTACCGCCATCTGCGCAGGCGCGGCATTGCCGCCGCCGGCCTCAACTTCCGCTCGTGCGGCGGCGAGATGAACCGGCTGCCGCGGTTCTATCACTCGGGCGAGACGGGCGACCTGCGCTGGCTGCTCGGCCGACTGCGCGAGCGGCTCGGCCGCCGCCCGCTGGGCGCGATCGGCGTCTCGCTCGGCGGCAACGTGCTGCTCAAGCTGCTCGGCGAGTCGGGTGAGTCCGCGCGCGAGCTGCTGGACGCGGCCGTCGCCATCTCGGTGCCGTTCGACCTCTCGGCCGGCTCGGATTTTCTAGAGCGGCCGGGAGGCTCGATCTACGTCAACCACCTGCTGAAGAGCCTGCGACAGAAGGTCGTGGCCAAGCGGCCCCAGCTTCCCGACCGTGTCGACGTGGCCGGCGCCCTCGCGGCGCGCACGTTCCGGGAGTTCGACGACGCGGCCACCGCCCCGCTGCACGGATTCGCCGACGCGGAGGACTACTACCGGAGATCCAGCTGCGGGCGCTTCCTCGACGGGATCCGTGTGCCGACACTGCTGTTGCACTCCGCCGACGACCCGTTCGTCCCCGCGCAGGCGATCCCACGCGAGACCGCTCGCGACAATGCGGCGCTGACCGTGGTGCTCACCTCCCGCGGGGGCCACATCGGCTTCATCGCGGGCGACAACCCGCTGCGGCCGTTGCTGTGGGCCGAGGACGAGGCATCGAGGTTCCTCGAGCACGAGCTCGGCGTGCGGGGCGCGGTGTGATGCGCCGCTTCTTCGCCACGGCCTCGCGCGGGACCGAGGACGTGCTGGCGCAAGAGTTGCGTCAGCTGGGCATCGACGACGTCGAGGCGCAACGCGGAGGCGTGGCCTTCGGCACGCGGCTGGAGGACGGCTACCTCGCCTGCCTGTGGTCGCGCGTCGCCAGCCGGGTACTGATGCCGCTCGACTCGTTCGAGATCCAGAACGCGGACGAGCTGTACGACGCCGCGCGCGGAATCGACTGGACGGACCACCTCGGCGCCGATCGCACGCTGGCCGTGGACGCGGCCGGGGGGCGCTGTCCCGCGGGCCCGCGGCACTACGTTGCGCTCAAGACGAAGGATGCGATCGTCGACTGCCTGCGTGAGGCCGAGGGCGGGCGACCGGATGTCGACACCAAGAACCCGGACGTGCGGATCAACTTGCACCTCGACGGTCCGCGCGTGACGGTCAACCTCGATCTCGGCGGCGGCAGCCTGCACCGCCGCGGCATCGGCAGGGCGGGCGCGGAGGCGCCGTTGAAGGAGAACCTCGCCGCCGCGATCCTGCGCATCGCGCGCTGGCCCGAGCGATCTGCCGACGCCCCGCTGTTCGATCCACTGTGCGGCTCCGGAACGCTGTTGCTGGAGGCGGCCTGGATGGCGCTGGACATCGCGCCGGGCCTGTTGCGCGGCACGCACGGGATGTCGCGCTGGCGCGGGCACGATGCGGCGACGTGGCAACGCCTGCGCGGCGACGCGATCGAGCGGCGCGATGCCGGCGCCGAGCACATGCCGCGCGTCGCGGGATCCGACGCATCGGCCGCGACCCTGCGCCTCGCGCGCGAGAACTTCCGTCGCGCCGGGCTGACGCGCCTGGCCCGCCTGGCGACGTGCGATCTCTCGCAGGTCGTGCCGCCGTGGGACACACCGGGGCTGGTCGTGACGAACCCGCCCTACGGCGAGCGGCTCGGCGAGAGCGGCGAGCTGGTGCCGCTGTACCAGGAGCTGGGCGACGTGCTCCGGCGACGCTTCCCCGGCTGGTCGGCCTGGGTCTTCACCGGCAATCCGGAGCTGGGAAAACGGATCGGGTTGAAGCCCGCGTCACGGCACGTCCTGTACAACGGGCCGATCGAGTCGCGGCTGATCGAGATCCCGATCTCCGACAAGCGCGTGGCCGGCGAGGGTGGCCCGGCCTGGCGTCAGGCCAGCCCCGAGTCCGGCTCGTTCGCCAAGCGGCTGAAGAAGAACCTGCGCGAGCTGCGGCCGTGGGCCCGTCGCGAGCGTCTCACCTGCTACCGCATGTACGACGCGGACGTTCCGCAGTACAACGTCGCCGTCGACTGGTGGGACGGCGCGGCGCGCGTCGAGGAGTATGCGCGGCCGAAGAAGGTGTCGGCCGAGGACGCCGAGCGCCGCGTGCGCGACGCGCTGCTCGTCACGGCCGAGGTGCTCGACCTCGAGCCCTCGCTGGTGACGCTGCGCGTGCGCAGCAGGCGAGCCGACGGCGAACAGCACGGGCGGCGCGGCGACTCGCGCCGCGTTCGCGAGGTGCAAGAGGGCGACCTGCGCTTTCAGGTCAACCTCGACGACTACCTCGACACCGGGCTGTTCCTCGACGACCGGCTGCTGCGGCGCCGCATCCGCGAGCGGGTCGAGGGGAAGAGCTTCCTCAATCTGTTCGCCTACACCTGCGCCGCCAGCGTGGCTGCCGCCGCGGGCGGAGCGCGCACGTCGACCAGCGTCGACCTATCGAACACCTACCTCGAGTGGGGCAAGCGGAACTTCGCGCTGAACGAGCTCTCCACATGGGCTCATCGCTTCGTCCGCGCGGACGCGCTCCAGTGGCTGGCCCGCGGCGGCGACCGCAAGCACTACGACCTGATCTTCGTCGCGCCGCCGACGTACTCGAAGTCCAAGGGCATGCAACAGGACTTCGACGTCCAGCGCGACCACGGGCGGCTACTGTCCGCCGTGGCGAGGCGGCTCGCGCCGGGGGGAGAGATTCTGTTCACGACGAATCTCAAGACGTTCGTGTTCGAGGCCGCGCGCCCCGGCGGCCTCGCCGTGCGCGAGATCACGGAAGAGGTCACACCGCGCGACTTCGCGCGCCGGCCGCGCCTGAAGGCCTGGCAACTACGCGACGAGACGGCCTCCTAGACAGAAAGAGGGCGACCCGCGGGCCGCCCTCTCGTCGCATCACGTGGATGTCGAGGCTTACTTCTCGGCGGGAGTCTCGAGCTTCGCGATCAACGCGGCCTTCGAGTGCTCGCAACCGCCCGCGGCCTTCGAGGCCAGGCCGGCGATCTCTTTGTTCTGCGAGCTCTTCGCCATCTCGATCATCTTCGCCTCGGACTTGCTGCAGCCGCCCTTGGCGTTCTTGGCCAGCATGGCCATGCTCGGCTCGGCAGCCTGCTTGTCGCTCCAGGTCTTGGCCAGCTCGATCAGCTCGGACTTGGAGTGCTCGCAGCCACCCTCGGCGTGCTTGGCCAGCTCGACGGCCTTCGGATCGCCGGAGTCCTTGGCCAGCGCGATCAAGGACGTCATCGACGCGCTGCAACCACCCGCGGCGCCCTTGGCCAGCTCGCCGGCCTTGCTGGCCATCATCGCGCAGTCCTGGCAGTCCTCACCGCACTCGTGCATGGCAGCGGTCTCGGTCTTGGCCTCATGACCGCCACACTTGCCGCAGTCGGCGAACGCGGCGCCGGAGACGACGAGCAGGGCCAGAAGCAACAGCGTGAAGCTACGCAGGTTTCGCATTAATTCTCTCTCCTCGTTGCATGTCAACAACATGTAAACACTTGTAAATCACTGACTTAGGTCGTACGAAGAGAATCAACTTACCCGCAGTTCGCCGATGCGGCAAGTCGATTTCCCGAGCGGAGTGATCCGCGAGCGCCGCCCGGCTACAATCCGTGCGTCCCTCGCCCGAAAAGCTTGAAAAACAGGGCGACGAGGAGCTTCGACATGTCCAGTGAGCCCGAACGATTCGACGCGGAATCGACCGACGAGCCGACCGAGGAGCAACTCAGCGCGGCGCCGATGGGGCGGATCTTCGGTCTCGCGCGACCTCAGATGTGGCGTCTGCTGGCGGCCACCGCCCTGATGTTCGTCGGGAACGGCATCAGCATCGTCACTCCGTGGGTCGCGGGCAACGTCGTCGACGCGGCGCTGATCGAGCGCAGCCTGGCCCAGCTCAACTTCGTCGTCGGGATGCTGATCAGCCTGTTCGCGATCATGGGCGCCCTGACCGCCGTCGAGCTCACCCTGCTGCGCTGGACGGGCGCGCTGATGCTGAACGGGCTGCGGCGGCGGCTGTTCTCGCTGCTGGTCACGTTCGCTCCCGATTTCTACGAATCACGGCGTGTGGGCGAGCTGCTGTCGCGCATGGGCTCGGACCTGGAGCTGATCCAGGAGACGCTGACGGTGCAGATCCCGTCGGGCGTCCAGGCGGGAATACGCTTCGTCGGGACCGTGGTGATCCTGCTCGTGCTGCAGACGCGGCTGACGCTGGTCGCGATGTGCGTCGTGCCGCCGGTGGTGCTCGTCGCGATCTGGTTCGGGCGGCGGCTGGAGAAGATCACGACGAAAGAACGCGACGCGCTGGCCGACACCCAGGCCACGGCCGAGGAGACGCTGTCCGGCATCCGGACCGTGCAGGCGTTCACGCACGAGCGGCTCTCCGTTCGGCGCTACAAGGGCGTGCTCGATCGCCTGCTCGGTGTACAGACCAAGAACGCCGTGCTGCAGGGTGGCTTCGCCGGCACGATCATGTTCGCGGCGTTCAGCGCCTTCGGCGTCGTGCTGTGGTACGGCGGGAGGTTGATGCTGGAGGGCGAGCTGACCCCCGGCGAGTTGACGTCTTTCCTGCTGTACACGTTTTCGATCGCGGCCTCGGTGGGCGAGCTGGGATCGCTGTACGCGGGCTACCGCGAGCTGCGCGGGGCGAGCGCGCGCGTGTTCGCGCTGCTCGACACGCGCTCGTCGATCGAGGAGGCGCCGGACGCGCGTCCGCTGGAGGAGCCCGCGGGGCACCTCGTCTTTCGCGACGTCGTGTTCTCGTATCCCACCGCACAGGATCGCCGGGCGCTGGACGGGATCGATCTCGAGGTCAAGCCCGGCGAGATGATCGGACTCGTCGGCCCGAGCGGGTCCGGAAAATCGACGCTGTTCTCGTTGCTGCTGCGCATGTACGAGCCGACGTCGGGCGACATCACGATCGACGGAACGGCCCTGCGATCCGTGAAATTGTTCGACCTGCGGCAAGCGATCGGGATCGTGCCGCAAGACATCTTCCTCTTCGGCGGATCGGTCGAGGAGAACATCCTCTTCGGACGGCCCGACGCCACACCCGAGGACGTGCGCAGGGCGGCCGAGGCGGCCGGCGCGGACGAGTTCATCCGCCGTCTGCCCCAGGGCTACAAGGAAGTCGTGGGTGAGCGCGGGATCAAGCTGTCGGGCGGGCAGCGCCAGCGCATCGCCATCGCGCGCGCGTTTCTCAAGAACCCGTCGATCCTGTTGCTCGACGAGGCGACGACCTATCTCGACCCGGAAGCCGAGGAGAAGGTGCAGACCGCACTGTCGGAGCTGCTACGCGGCCGCACGACGCTGGTCATCGCGCACCGGCTGGCGACCGCACGCGAGGCGAACCGCATATTGGTCGTCGACGGCGGGCGCATCGTCGGCAGCGGAGCGCACGACGAGCTGTTCGAGTCGAACGAGATCTATCGACACTACTGGGAGCTGCAATCGCTGGAGAGACCGAACGAGAACTCGTCCGGATGAAGTGACGCGGAGTGCGAGGCGAGAACCTCGCGGGGCCGACCCGCCCGCCCTCGGGCCGGCCCGGTCCTGTCGGACCTACCGGAGATACCGATAGATGAACGTGTCCCAGAGAGCCAGCCAGAGAAGCAGGTACCTCGGGAAGAACATTGCATACCCCCTATGTTGAGTCGATCGGTGCACCGGAAGTCCCCACCATGGAAACCGCACGAAACTCCGACCGCTAGTTCACCTCACGAATACGGAGCCGGCCGCCCGCCCGCGACGGCCCGGGTATCTGGAAAGAGCGTACGCAGGGGACAGTGCGTAAGTCAACCGAAAATCGCGACCTCATTCCTGACGAGAATGACAACCTCCCCTGACGGTGTTTTCACCTGAGTTCTTTTGAATCTCTGGCTTCCATGGAGTGCACCGGACCTCCGAATCCTTCGCACCGAGTTCTCGGGGCCGAAGTCAGGCGGCCGGCGGCAGAACGTAGAGCATGACCGCGAAGAAGTGACACGCGCTGCCCAGCATCACGAACACGTGCCAGATCGCGTGGTGGTAACGCATCGACTGCCAGGCGTAGAACACGATACCCAGCGTGTACGCCAATCCGCCCGCCATCAGCCACGCCATCCCGCCTCCACGGAGCGAGCTGTGCAACGGCTCCAGGCTGACGACCGCCACCCACCCCATGCCCAGGTAGAACGCGACGGAGACCTTCTCGTAGCGGCCCGTGAAGAACAGCTTGAACGCGCTACCCACCAGCGCCATGCCCCAGATCGTCCCGAACAGCGACCAGCCCCAGGCGCCGCGCAACGTGATCAGCGTGAACGGCGTGTAGGTGCCGGCGATCAACAGGTAGATCGCGATGTGGTCGATGATGCGCAGGATGCGCTTGGCGCGCGGTTCCGAGACCGAGTGATACAGCGTCGACGCCAGGTAGAGGATGACGAGCGTCGCCCCGTAGATCGAGCACGCGACCACATGACGCGCGCTGCCGCGCGTGGCGGCCAGCGCCACCATCACGACCAGCGCCGCCTGGCTCAGGACGAATCCGACGCCGTGGGTGATGCCGTTGGCCAACTCGGTCGACATCAAACCCGGGGTCGGTCGGGCAATCGGCTGCGCTTGCTCCATCCCCGGAAATACTACCCTAGTGGCAGACGGATGCCGACCGATCGATCTCGGTCGCGTCCGACGCGGTCCCGGCCGGCGACTCGACGTCGTCGACGTGTGCGGTGACCAGGTAGTACGTGTTGCCCGGCGCCTGCGCACCCGCCGCACGAGAGACCTCGAGCCGACCCGCGCCGACCGGCGCCGTCGTCGCGGCGCACTCCGCCGCGACGGGCGCGCCCGCGCCGTGGTCGTAGAACCCGTCGCCGACGCTGTCCAGCCGGCCGGTGTACACGTTGTAGCGCTGAGCGCCCGCCAGCTCGTCGAACGAGACGAGCAACGTGTCGCCGGCCGTCAGGTCGACGCGCAGGTTCTGCACCTCGGCCGGGCGGGCGACCTCCCAGCCATAGAGGTCGATCCACGCGTGATCGAGCTCGATCTCGTAGCCGTCGTTGCCGGGTGTGCCGGCGACCGGAGCGCTCGCCACGCGCAAGGTCGCCGTGGACAGGTCGGCGTGCGTCACCGCCGGCCAGACGTACTCCGCGGCGCCGGGCGCCAGCTCGGGGTCCTTCCCGAGCATCGCCGACGCATCGCGATAGGTCGGCTTGTCGGGCACCGCCAGCACGACCGCGCCGGGGTAGTCCGCGTTCTCCGGCGGCATGTTCGGCCCTCCGCCGCCGACGATCGGGGTGAAGAAGTTCCAGTTCGTCGGCGTGTAGGCGAAGCCGGGCGGCGGCCGGAACGTGTCGTCCAGCGAGGCCTCGACACGGTAGGAGTCGTCGCCGACCGTGCCCGTCGTGCGGTACCGCACGCCGGCGATCGCGCGCACGATGCGGATCTCGTCGAACCAGTCCGGAAAACCGGAGAAACGCAGCTCTTCCGACGATGCACCGAGCGTGATGCGGCCCGGCGCGCCGCCGTCGTCGCCGTCGAGCGCGGCCTGCGGGTCGGCGATCGCGGCGCCGCTGCGCGCCTCCCACGTGGTCGGCGAGAGTCGCCGCACGCGGCGCAGATACCCGTGGTTCACCTCGTCGATCGAGCTGCGGGCGAGCGCGTCGGTCGCCCCCAGGCTGACGCCGCCGATGCCCTCCCACACCTTCTCGCGCACGATGGCGAACCCGTCGTTGGTCGGGTGGATCGTGTCGAGCTGGAAGAAGTCGCGGCAGATCATTCCGTCGTATCCGCTGCACGCCCCGAGCTGGTCCTCGTGGGCGAAGTCGGCGGCAACCTCGTTGACCGCCACACGGCGCGACTGGCCCCAGGCCAGCTCGCGCAGGATGCGACTGACGATCGGGATCCACGTGCGATGGAACAGGCTGGGGTTGCCCGAATTGCAGTTGTAGGCCTCGTTGTCGTACAGCGTGTTCAGCGCGATGTCGAGCGTCGGGATCTCGGCCAGCAACGTCGACATCACTTCCTGCATGTTCTGCCGTGCGTCCAGCACCTCGG
>JAAELQ010000311.1 GCA_024226515.1 bacterium | reverse complement strand
GTACGTCGCAAACTCAAACATACGTGCTCGCAAGTGTGCTAGTGACATGCCTCACATCTGTCATCGCAGGGAACACCGCCTTCGAGATGCCCGTTACGACGGCAGTTGACATTGAGGGCAATGTCTACGTCGGCGAGTTGGCCGGCAAGGTCATGCGGATCGACGGGGCTGGGAAAACGACTACCGTTCTCGACTCGGGTCACGAGCTGCAGGACATTGCGATCGACCGCAACAACAACATTGTCGTTGCCGCGAATGTACGCTCTGCAGTCACCATCTACTCGGCAGATGGTCACCTCGTGCGACAGCTCGAGATTCCCGCAACGTCCGGGCCGCGCCGCGTCGAACCTACTGCCGATGGTGTCGCGATCTTCATGCATGAACTCTCGCGAGATGTCGTGCGATTCTACGATTCGGACTACGCCGAGGTTGGCCTCATTGATGTCAGCGAATCGTGCGCGAAGGCGCGGCCCGATTTCGGCATGTTCGACATCGCCATTGAGCCTGGCGGTGCGATCTGGGTGGCCAACCTGTTGGCTTGTGGCGACCAATATACGCTTCGCAAGTACAACCGTGCGGGCGAACTGCT
The DNA here is from genome assembly GCA_024226515.1 of bacterium. Taxonomy (GTDB): domain Bacteria; phylum Acidobacteriota; class Polarisedimenticolia; order Polarisedimenticolales; family Polarisedimenticolaceae; genus JAAELQ01. Next base: position 5,837 of record JAAELQ010000311.1, on the reverse strand, counting down.
CGGCTCGTGGTCGCATGCATCGCCGACCGCTGAGGCTGACGCAGACTCGGCGATTCCCGCGCTTGCCGACATCTTCGTCACCAACACGAATCTCTACGCGGTACTCAATCTCACCACAGCGAAGGGCGGCGCTCAGGTCGACGTTTGGACGACCCAGGGCACGTTCAAGTACCGCGCAAGCGTCGGAGGTCTGACACAGATACCGATCCGAGCGCGTGTGACCGGAACGGACGTCTTGTTCGCCGACATGGATGGTGAGAAGGGTATTCACCGGGTGCCCCTCAACTCTCTCGAGGGGGGCAGGTGATGAAGAGACGAATCGCGTGGATCGCCATCCTGATGATTGCAATGGGTGTCAACGCCGGTGCTGCGACGCGAGTGTGGACTTGCGTCTACAGCCACACCGAGCATTGGATGCTCGCGCAATGCGTCAACTCCTGGTGCGGTGGTCACACAGAGATACGGGTGCACGTTTGCACCGATCAATACGGCAATTCGGTTAGAAGGCTTGTTCGTGGCAGATGTTGCCCGGGCTTGTGATTCTGGTGCGCTAGCCGAGGAACACACGAGCCGGACCAAGCCTAGCCTGCCCAACGATTGTCGGATCGGCTCCGTGCCGTAGCCAGGGAGCATGGCCATGGGCGCGATCTGTCTCGGCTGGGAAGCCGTCGGGTTCCGAGGGATCGTTGCAGTGGCGCCCTCGTCGCTCTGCGAGAAACCTCTCCTGCAGAGCTTGCAGCGGTAGCGCGGGACCCTGCGCAGAGGGTCGCTCGCGCGCCGGTAGCCACCGTCACGCTTGTAGCGGAAGTCCGCGGCGGCTCGATTGCTCGGGCACTCCGGCCACGGGCAGTGAGGGGGCCGATAGCGGTCGGGACGTCTGCCTTCGATCGGTGGGCACGGGTCGAGCATCGGACCGTGAACAGCGCAATCCCCGTGCCGCCCGAAAAGCCCCGGGATTCGTCACGGGCGCCCAGGAACTGTCCGCCCGCGGACGGCCGTGTGTCCGCGTTCGGACAGCTACAGCAACAATCTGCGCACCACGTTGAGCGCGGTCCCCTGCCCGGAGAACTAGAACAGAGTGCCGGCGCCGCCGGAGCCGAACAGGTGCTCGCGCGCGCGGCGCGTCGTGCGACGCCCCCGCGGCGTCCGATCGAGAAAGCCGATCTGCAGCAGGTACGGCTCGTAGATCTCCTCGATGGTGCCGGCGTCCTCGCCGACCGCGGCGGCGATGGTGGACAGGCCCACGGGCCCCCCGTCGAACTTCTCGACGATCGCGGCCAGCATGCGACGGTCGACCTCGTCCAGGCCGAACCGGTCCACCTCGAGCCGCTCGAGGGCCGAGGCGGCCGCGGGCTCGGAAATGCGCTGTTCGCCATCCACCTGGACGAAGTCCCGGACACGGCGCAGCAGGCGGTTCGTCACGCGTGGGGTGCCGCGCGAGCGGCGGGCGATCTCGACCGCCCCGTCGGGGTCGAGGTCGATCCCGAGGATGCGCGCCGAGCGATGAGCGATCGAGGACAGGTCCTCGACCCCGTAGTAGTCCAGATGGTGGACGATGCCGAACCGATCGCGTAGCGGCGGCGAGAGCAGCCCGAAACGGGTCGTGGCGCCGACGAGCGTGAATCTGGGCAGGTCGAGGCGGACGGTGCGCGCGCCCGGTCCGGTGCCGATGACGAGGTCCAGGACGCCGTCCTCCATCGCCGGATAGAGGATCTCCTCCAGCGAGCGGCCGAGGCGGTGGATCTCGTCGAGGAACAGCACCTCGCCCTCTTCGAGGTTGGTCAGGATCGCCGCGAGGTCCCCGGTCTTCTCGACCGCGGGGCCGGAGGTGATCCGGATCGGGGCGCCCATCTCGCGGGCGATGACGTGGGCCAGCGTCGTCTTGCCCAGCCCCGGGGGGCCGTAGAGCAGGACATGATCCAGCGGCTCGTTGCGCTGGGTCGCGGCCTTCATGAAGACGGAGAGGTTGGCCTTGATCCGGGGCTGCCCGACGTACTCGTCGAGCACGCGCGGACGCAGGGTGCTGTCGACCCCCTGGTCTTCCTCGTGCAGGCTGCCCTCGATGATCCGGTCGTCGGTCACCTTTTCATTGTACCCACGAGACTGCGCAGCGCCGAGCGCAACAGCTCCTCGAGCGCCGGGTCGGCCTCTCGACCGTCCAGGGCCGAGTCGACGGCGCGCAGTGCGGCCTCCCGCGCGTAGCCCAGGTTGACCAGTGCCGACAGCGCGTCCTCACGCAGCCCTGCCGGCTTCCCGCGGCCGGACAGGGCCGGCGGCGGCGTCCCGGCGGCCCGCTTGGGGTCGAGCTTGTCCTGCAGCTCCAGCAGCAGGCGCTCGGCGGTCTTCTTGCCCACGCCGGGGATCTTCTGCAGCCGGGTGCGGTCCCTGGCGACCACGGTCTCGCGCAGCTCGTCGGCCTCGATCCCGGAGAGGATCGAGATCGCCAACCTGGGGCCCACGCCGGAGATCGTGATCAGCCGCTCGAACAGCTCGCGCTCGTCGCCCGAGTCGAAGCCGAACAGCAGCAGAGCGTCTTCGCGTACGTGAGTGGTGATATGGAGGCTGACGCGCTCTCCGTCGGTGCGTGCGCTGAGCGCGTAGAACGTCCCCAGTGGGATCTGCACGGTGTAGCCGACGCCGTTCACGTCCAGCAGGACGCGATCGGGCGCGCATTCGAGGACCGTGCCGGTGAGGCGCCCGATCATGGCGTGGGGTTCGCTTGCCGCGCCTGCGCGATCAGGCGGCTCGAACGGTTGGCGACGAGGTGGCACAGGCCGACGGCCAGCGCGTCGGACAGGTCGTGCGTCCCGCGGGCGGCCTCTCGCCCGACCAGCTGGACGACCATCGTGCGCACCTGGTGCTTGTCGGCGCGTCCGTTGCCCGTGACGGACTTCTTGACCATCGCCGGGGTGTACTCGGAGACCGGAACGCTCTCGACCGCCAGGGCGGCGAGGATGACGCCACGGGCATGCGCGAGCTGCAGGGCCGAGCGTGCACCCGCCCCCTGAAACGGCGCCTCCACGCCGGCCGAGTCGGGGCGGTACCGCCGGACCAGGGTCGAGATCTCGGCCTGCAGCTGTCCCAGCCGCAACGCCAGGTCCTGACCGCGCTCGAGGCGGATCACTCCGCAGTCGATGAGCTCGGGCCTGGATGGGCTTCCGCCGAGCAGGCCCCACCCCGTGATCAGGGAGCCGGGGTCGATTCCGAGAACGGTGGATCCGGCGATCAAATCAACACCGCCGCGCGGCGAGCGCTCGAGAGGGTCCGTTTTGACTAGGCCTCGGACTCGAGGGCCTGTGGGTCGAACTCGAGATTGGCGTGGACGTTCTGGACGTCGTCGTGGTCCTCGAACATGTCGAGCAGCTTCAGACACTGTTCGGCCTTCTTGCCGTCGAGCTCCACCGTGTTCTGCGGCTCGCGAATCAAACCCTGTGACTCGGGCGTGATCGACGCGGCCTCCAGCGCCTGCTGTACGGCGTGAAAGGACTCGACCGTGGTCTGGACGACGAAGTGCTCGTCCTCTTGCGTCAGGTCGTCCGCGCCCGCCTCCAGCACGATCTCCATCAGTCGATCCTCTTCGATCGCGCTGGCGGGGATGACGAACTGACCCTTCTTGTCGAACATCCAGGCGACACTGTTGGGCTCACCCAGGTTGCCGCCGTACTTGCTGAAGACGTGACGGATCTCGGGCGTGGTGCGCATCCGGTTGTCGGTCAGGGTCTCGATCAGGATCGCGACGCCACCGGGACCGTAGCCCTCGTAGGAGACCTCTTCGTAGGTCACGCCCGGAAGCTCGCCCGTGCCCTTCTGAATCGCGCGCTTGATGTTGTCCGCCGGCATGTTCGAGCCCTTGGCGGCCGCAACCGCGCTGCGCAGCCGGGGGTTGCCGTCGATGTCTCCGCCGCCGAGCTTGGCGGCAATCGTGATTTCCTTGATCAGCCGGGTGAAGACCTTGCCGCGCTTGGCGTCAGCGGCGGCCTTCTTGTGCTTGATCGTGCTCCATTTGGAGTGTCCGGACATCCTTCACCTCGGCGGTCATTCTAGCATAGCGACGGTCGGGCAAACGTCGGCGCAAACCCCTCTGGGGCAAGCAGATAGGTTGTGAGTTGCGGCGTCCGGAGAACGCACGGGCAGACGCGATCAGAACGTGTAGCGCATCCCGATTTGAAACGAGAACGCGTCGAGGTCGAGCTGACCACCCTGCACGTAGTAATAGCCGGGGTCGAGGCGAGACACTCCATCGGGATCTTCCGCGCCAATCACGAACACGCAGGATCCGGGAGACGCCACACAGTCAGCCTCCGGATCGGTCAGCGGCGCCTGCAGAGCACCGCCGTCGATCAGGCCGCCGTTCCGGATGAGGACCGCGCCGTAGACCGAGTTCGGCGGATCGACCTCGGAGCCGAGGAAGTCGACCTGCGCCGGAACCGCGGAACCGAGATCCCTATCGCCGTTGAAGCCGACGAAGATGTCGCGCGACGAGAAGACGTAGCGGAAGTCCACGACCATCGTCCACTTCGCGTTGAAGCTGTAATCGAAGCCACCGAGCAGATGCCACTCGAACGAGTCGTCGACGTCGACGCGCGCCCCTTGGAGATCGCCGGCAACGACGCCCGAGTTGTCGAACGTCGGACGACCGAACGTCGCCTCGTCGACCGCGGCCAGATCGCCGAGCGCGGCATCCATGTTCAACGAGAGCTGATCGAACTCCGACGACGGCTCGAAGCCGACGAACGAGTAGCCGACACCACCACCGAAGTACGGATTGAAGTTCGCCCGCGGGCGAAAACGTGCCATCGCCGACAGTTGGATCGGAATCCGCTCGATGTCGCCGGCACGAACGCGAAACGTCGTGAAGTTGAACGGCTCTTGCTCCGGGATCTCGATCTCCAGGAATTGCGCCTGGAGTTCGACATCGCCCAGGTCGGTCTGCTGGTAACCGACCGACGCTTCGATGACGAAGATCTTGTTGACCGCGTAGGAGGCATTGAGCGTCGCCAAGGCGCCCGGCTGCAACTCGAGGCTGCCGAACACCGACGAGTCGTTGCGCGGGTCGATGTAGACCTTGGTCGGCGTGAGCAGATCGTCAACCAAGGTGAGCACGTTTGCGGAGTCGCTGGTGACTTCGTCCTGACCGTTGAGCCCACCGATGTTGAAACCGATGCGGAACTTCTTCTCGATGTTCACGGCCAGTGCAGGCGTGGCGATGCACGCGACGAGCAGCCCGAAAACACAGACTCTCAAAGCGAACTTGTTTCTCACGTTCTTGGCTCCGCGCGGTATGCCCCTCCCCGCGCTCCACTGCGCGGCAGGAAGCAAGCTTTATACTGTGAGTCGAAGGGTTCGGTCAAGACTACGCGGCATGCGATAGCGGCTTTTCCGCAGCACGTTGCCGCACGCTGCACCCCATAAGCAAAAGGCCCGTCCAGAAAATGGACGGGCCTTTCAAATAGTATCCTGGCGATGCCCTACTCTCCCACGCAGTTGCCCACGCAGTACCATCGGCGCTGAGAGGCTTAACTGCCGTGTTCGGAATGGGAACGGGTGTGGCCCTCTCGCTCGGATCACCAGGAAAAAAAGAAACTGAATAGCCGGGCGCATCCGTTGCGCCATACGTTGTTGGGTATCAATGCAAATCTATGGTCAAGCCTCACGACCGATTAGTACCAGTAAGCTGAATGTGTTGCCACACTTACACACCTGGCCTATCAACCTCGTAGTCTCCGAGGGGTCTTCAGCCACCGAAGTGGAGGGATATCTCATCTTTGGGTGGGCTTCGCGCTTAGATGCATTCAGCGCTTATCCTTTCCGGACACAGCTACCCAGCGATGCCCCTG
>JAAELQ010000310.1 GCA_024226515.1 bacterium | reverse complement strand
TCCTCGTTCAAGCTTCCGGCTTCCTCAATCGTGCGGAAAGCCAGGAGCTCGGCACGCTTGTGTCCGTGCTTGCAGTACTCCGGGTGGAGTTGTCGCAACATATCGCCGACAGTCCTGGTGCCTCGCTTGATCTTATAACAGAGCGGCTCCTGTGGGAGTACCGTGGTCCAGAGCCAGAGTTCTGCCGGAGGCGGAGGAGCACGTACGCGAGGGGTTCCAGGGCTGAGCTCACTACGATGGTGTCGCTCTCTCTTTACCCTTCCGGGCCGCTGCAGGCAGTCCTCGTAATACACTCTTCCACCCGCGTAGCCGATCATGAGCTGCTCGGTGGTCTTGCCTGTCTTCTCTCTCTTACGCTTTCTCGTTCCCCGTGCAGCTGAGGGCGGCTCAGGATTTTCATCGGAGGAGTAGTCGATGAGGAGAGCATGGAGCCTCTGGTCGGAATCGCCCAAGCCGTCGAGGTTCCGTCCGCTGCCGCTTTCTTGGCGAGTCATGGAACCTTACTAGAGGTAGTATCTGCCTTTCGTGCCTGACGGAACGTCACAGCAGCTCGCGGGTTTTCCGCTGCTGCCGAGGTGACCGCCGCGAAGCAGTGCAAGAGCGACGCGACGGGAGTCGTTTTGCTGTGGCTCTGCCAACAGCGGCAGACTGCGGGAGCAGGACTTGGCCTTGAGCAAGAAACAGGCATAAGGTCGAAATC
>JAAELQ010000309.1 GCA_024226515.1 bacterium | reverse complement strand
TGCAAAGTTCGGCTATTTTGCGCCCTTTAAGACCTGCCATCACGATTTGAAATTTTTCCTGTGCTGTCCATTTCTTGCGACCCATAAAAAACTCCCATTTTTTCTCTTAATTTATAACTTCTCTTAAATGGGAGCAATATATGCCTTTGCTATTTTTCTCTTTTTCTATAAAGGTAGAAGATGAAGGATCAAAATATATAAGCTACGTTGACGTTGAAAAACACTTAAAAACAGAAGTAAATATCCGCTATAACATTGAGAAAACCTGTTATAATATTAAAGCTCCTAAAGCAGCATGGTGTTTTTTTATAAAAACTTTAGTACATTCAAGTATGGGCAGCGAGTTTTTATTGCCATTCATTTTGGCAGCAATTGTACTCCTATGGGGAATAATTTTTATAATCTACTATGCTGAGGCGGTCTAAGGTAAGCTAATATATTATAATTTTAATATTTTGTACCCCTTTTGTACCCCCTTTGAGCTCAACTTGTACCCGGGGTACATTTTGAAACACAATTAAAGTATTAACTTCAATCCAGTTACAACTTGTACCCCTAAAAATTAAAAGGTAAAAATTTATTTAAACGGGGCGCTGGTCCCCCCACCTCCAAATTTGAAAAACACGTCACAGTACCTTATTTTAAAAAAATTAACAATGAGAAGGGAGTAAATAATGTCAACATATTTTATAGATTTTGATGGAGTTATGTTTAAATTTGGTAGTAAT
>JAAELQ010000308.1 GCA_024226515.1 bacterium | reverse complement strand
GTACGTGTTGCAGCGCACGATCGGCGTCGGCGGCAGCGTCGCCACCTCGATGATCACGGACAGGTCGGCACCGGTCGAGTTGATCCACTCGACGTGCTCGTTGTCGTTCGGCGTGATGCCCGAGGCAAGCTCGCCGGAGAAGGCGCCAGTGCCGCAGGTGATGGCCGGATCCCAGAAGTAGACGTTGATGTCACCATCGTTCCAGGCGTGGATGCAGTCGACCGAGAGGATCTCGCCGGCCGGCACGGTGACCGAATAGAAGTCGGCGTCGAGGCTCGTCAGGAACAGCCCGGCGGTCATCCCGGTCGGGATCGGTACGGCGGAGGCGCAGTCGTCGTTGTCCTCGAAGTTATCGTCCGGGACCTGGCAAGGATCGGGAATGAAGTCGATCGTCAAGTCGTAGTCGTTGCAGGCCGGCCCGCTCGAGACGATCGAAACGACCTCGAGCACGACCGTCGCGGGCGCCCCCGAACGGTTGCCCCAAATCAGAAACTCGTTGTCGTCCTGGGAGATCGCGAAGTTCAGCGGCTGGCTGGGGAAGCCTCCTCCGCAGGCGACGTTCGGGTCGTACAGGAAGAGGTCGATGTTGCCGTTCTCGTGCACGTGCGTCACGTCGACCGTGACCGCGTCACCATCCGGCACGACGAGCTCGTAGTAGTCGGGATCGGCCTGCGAGACGAACAGTCCCGTGTTCGTTCCCGCGCTCAGCGGCACCGCGGTCGCACAGGTGTCGTTGTCCTCGAGCGTGTCGTCCGGCGCGCTCGCGCACGGATCGGCCGCCGTCGTGAGGTCGAGGTCGTAGGTGTTGCAGTCCAGCACGTCGCCCGCGAGCACGTAGACCGAAATGACGATGTCCAGGGCAGCACCGGTCCCGTTGGGCACCACGACCGTCTCGTTGTCGTCCTGCGAGAATCCGAACCACATGATGCCGGCGCAATCGGCGAGCCGAACCGCGACGTTGATGTCCCCCGTCGCGCGGGAGAACAGGCAGTCGATCGTCAGGATCTCCCCCGCGGGGACCTGAAACGTGTAGTTGTCCGGGTCGAGAATCTGTTTCTCGGTGTAGAGCCCGGTCGTCAGCCCGAGCGGGATCGGGACCGCCGTCGCACACGTATCGTTGTCCTCGAACGTGTCGTCCATCCCGGGGCACTGAGCGGAGCTTGTCGGTGCAAAGCCGACCGTCGCACCGATGACGGCGGCAAGGAGCGCCGAGGTCGGGAGATCACTGATTCTCATAGTGCATTGCCGTGTTGAAGGGGAGTTGAGCTAAGCAGGGTCACGGGAACGCACCCTCTCGTCGCCGACGAGATCGGGGCCGGTGCATCGTCGAGTGCGGAGTATCGCCCGAATCTCGAGCGAACCGAGACGGACGTCGGCAGGCGGAGCGCGAACTCGAGTGTCGACGATAACTCGCACGTCACTTGGCAACGTCCCTTTCGAGGAAAAACGAACGAGCGCCTCCGCCGCACAGATGTGCGCACCATGCTGACACGTGCGCCAACTATGTCTCATCGACACCCGTTCTGCCTCGC
>JAAELQ010000307.1 GCA_024226515.1 bacterium | reverse complement strand
TGAACGCGTAGTTGCCATTCGCGTCGCTCTGCGTCGAGCCGGAGAACACGTCGTCGAGGGTACCCGGCGCCGTGTCCAAGCCGACCTCGAACAGATTCAGCTTGACGCCGGCGATGCCCGGCTCACCGTCGTCCAGACCGTCGCCGTTCAGGTCCAGCCACACCCGGTCGCCGACGCTGCCGCCCGGCGGCGGCGACGGCGCGAAGTTCGCCGCCGACACCTCCACCGTGTAGGTGCCCGGGTCCACCGCGAACTGGTAGAAGCCGTCGCTCAGCGGATCCTGAGGGTCGGTCGCCGTTACCGTCGTGTCCGTCACGCTGTCGTTGGTGCCGCGCAGGTTGACGATGACGCCGTTGATGCCCGGCTCAGCGGGCGTCTGCTGGATACCGTCGCCGCTGTCGTCGGAGAACACCGTGTCGCCCAACAGCAAACCGCGCAGCGGCTCGCACGCCTGACCGAAGTCGTCGACGCAGACGATCTGCGGCAGCCGCAAGGCGTTCAAGTTGAAGAAGTCGTTGCCCTCGACCCGCAGCTCGTAAACGCCGCTCGTGATCGTCGAGGTCGTCGCCCCCGGCGTCAGGCAGACGTCGGCGCACGGCAGCCCGACCGGATCGATCGCGGTAGCGGGGCAGCTCGGATGGATCGGGTTGTTGGGATCGCAATCGGGTACACACGCAGGGGACGGGTCGCAGCTCGCCCGGGTCGAGATGATGAACTGCTCCCACTCCTGGTTGCCGGAAGGATTCTCGTTGCCGAATACCCGGCCGTCCGGAAAGATGACGTCGTAGCGCACCTCGGGCGAGCGGATGAAGATGCCGCTGTTGAACTGCTCCAGGTCGTCCGACGGCTCGCCGGTGGTACCGTTGAGGCCGTCTGCTACGCCCTCGGACAGCACGTCGAGGGTGATCGGGAATAGCGGCACGAAGGGGAAATTCAGGGTATCCGCGTCATCGGTGTCCTGGCCGCCCTCGAGCAGGCATTGCGGCTGCGGGCTGCAGGTGCGATCACCGCTGAAGGTGCCGAGGTCGAGATCACCGTCCCACACGATCAGGTCCGTCTGATCCGTCGGTATATCGAAGAAGAAACGCCACACGCCGTCGTAGGTCGTGTCCGACAGGTCTAGGGTCGGAAAGACGATGGCGAGATCCGTGTCGCCGCCGAACGTCGAGCGGTAGGCGAAGGGCTGCTCGCCGAGCCGGATGGTCACCAGACCGGTGGTGCGCACCTTGAAGGCGTTGGTCGAGCTCGTGCCCGGCACCAGCTGCCGCACTTCCAGTCGGTAGACCTTGATGCCGCTCGGCGCCTCGGCCTCCGTGCCGCTGGCGTCGACGGTGAAATCGAACCAGTCGTCGTTGGGCATCAGCGAGGAGGCATAAGCGCAGGCGCTATCCGGCAGCGGTCCCGGGCAGGCCGCCGACGGCGCCGCCGGCGATGAGTTGAGGTCAAGCTGGACCTCAGGACCGCCCGGGGGGCTGGCGAAGAGGGAATACTCGAAAGGGATCTCCGGGCCGCGGTCCCACCGCGACTCGCTGGTCGAGGCCTGGATCTTGCCGCTGTCGCCGTCGAAGACACCGAAATCGAAGCTCGTCGTGCCCGCCTCGGCGCTCAAGGTGACGTCGAGCACCGTGTCGCTGAGGGTCACCAGGCCGGTGCCGGCGATGGCCAGGAACTTGGCGTCGTCGGTCTCGCAGCTGGGCAGACAGGTCACCGTCGGACCGGCCTGCTTGAGCGGCACGAAGCCCCGAGCCGCCTTCGCCCGAGCCCGCAGCTCGGCGCGCTCATTGGGGCTGAGGTTCAAGAACGCCTCAATCTGGCGCTCCGCCTCCTGGCGGTCCAGATCGGCGGCGCTGGCGGTCGACTTGACCGGCATGGCGTGCTGGCCCGCGGCCGGCGCCGTCGAGCTCAAGACCAGGATCGCCAGCAAAGCCAGCGACATCAGCCGGCGTACGATCGACGCGTGATGACTAGTTTCTTCTGCGACGGTTCTCATGTTGTTCTCCTTGGTAGTGCCGTCTTCTCGAAAGAAAGTCAAAGATGCGACTTGTTCTATTTATCTATGTTCTCGTCGCACGAAAGGGTGGGAACAGGTACCCCTCCATGGGCAGCCTCATTAGACCTCACGGGCATTACGGGCCACATTAAGACTCCACCCGCAACGACAAAACGGGCTCGGGAGGATCCCGAACCCGCTTCGCAGCTGCAGCGCCGCGCAATGAGCGCGGCGTGCCGGAGGTGCCCTCCCAGTTGTCCGAACCGTCGTTGTTGCCGAACGACTGCTGGTTGAACTCGTCGAGGACCGTCAGCGTACCGCCGCCGCGCGTCGTGAATATGGTTGATCTCTTTGCCTCCACGGCGGCAGCGAGCGACGCGCTGCCGAGGCTGAACGATGCCGACACGAAAGAGCGGGTCCGGGGAGATCCCCGAACCCGCTTGTCCTGCACACCGCCGATCCGATCGGCGGCTCGCGCCGGATACTATCGTTCTGGAACCGGCGTCGAGAGCGGCCCTCGCTATTCGACGAGCACGTTGTCGACGCCGCCCTCGTCGGTGTAGATCGTCAAGCGCCGCCCCTTGAGATTCTCGGTGATGCCGCCGAGGGTGAATTCGTAGCGTCCCCTTGCCGGGTTGAAGGTCATCTCCTGATCGAGCAGAGAGGGATCGATCGCGGGATCGGTGCCGGCGTCGACACCGTCGACGGAGAGGAACATCTCGGCGCCATGGGCGCCGCCGGGCGGCGCGAAGTTGCTCTCGCCGTAGACCGTCAGCATGCCGTGCCTGCGGTTGAATCTCGCCCTGGTGACCTGGATCGAATCGGGCTCGTGGTCATGGATCGGCACCACCAGGTTCGCAGCCGGCTCGGCCGGCGGCAGGACCTCCAGCCACAGGTCGTAGAGGCTGGTGGAAGACTGCGATTCGGGAATCGAGCCCGGCACTTCGACGGCGAGCACCTTGAAGGTGAACCTGCCGTAACGCGCGCCCTGGAGGTTGGCGTAGAGCGGCACGTAGTTGATGCTGATGTCGCTGTCGTAAACGATCGCCGTGCAGGTACGCCCGACCAGGGCGAGCAGCTCGGGGTTGCGTAGCGGCATCACGTCGCGCACCTTGTCGAGCTGGTCCTGGGGCAGGGTGCCGTCGACGAACGCCTGGATCCACTCCTCGTCGCTGAGGTCGGTGGTTCGGTCGTCGGCGTAGCGGATGGCCTCCGGCAGGTCGAACCAGCCCTCATCGTCGACCTCGCCGCCAGGCAGCAGGACGACATCGCCCGGGAACAGCTCGTTCCAGCGCAATGGCGGGTTGCCCACCTCCGTCGGCCGGTCGTCGTTGACCAGGTAGTCGGGCTCGACGCCATGGCTCCAGGCCGCCTGCTCGATGGTGAGAATGTCGTTGTCGACCGTCTCCTCGTCGATGATCACCAGACAGGTGCTCGCGCGGTAGCCGAAGTCGACGTCATCCAGGTCCTCGGCAACGCCGAGGGTCAGGCTGGTCCGATCGTCGAGGGTACCGTCGAGATCGAAGGTCGGATCGAAGCCCGCGGGCGGTACCACCTCCACGGTATAGTCGCCCGGCGGTACCTTGTCGAAGGTGTAGATGCCGTCCCCCGAGGTGACCCGGGTATCGACGACAAAGCCCGTGTTGTCGTCGATCAACCGAACGGTGACGCCGTTGATGCCGGGCTCGCCGCCATCCTGAGCCCCGTTGCCGTCCAGGTCGTTCCACACCCGGTCGCCGATCGAGCCGGTGGCATAGCCGAAGTCGAAGGTGTCGCTGTTGTCGTCGATCAGGGTCTCGATCTGCCGGTCGAGGTCGCCCACCGGATCCTTGGTCGTGGTACCGACCAGGCCGGTGAGGGCGCCTTCGTCGTTGTAACCGAAGTTGATACCGGCCACGTCGGCGTCGACGATCGTCACCGCCAGCGAACCCGCCGCGGCCGGCGGCGTCGTCGGCAGCAGGCTGACCGGCGACGGAGCATAGCCACCGGAGAG
>JAAELQ010000306.1 GCA_024226515.1 bacterium | reverse complement strand
CGCGGCGAGACCTTCTATCGCAACGCTCGCAGCCTCGGCGAGACCGAGATCGGCAACGACACCGTGAGATCCGTGCACGTCGCCCCCGGCTGCCGCGCCGTCCTCTATCGCCACAACGACTACCGCGGCGAGTCGACCCTGCTCACCCGTGACGCCGAGAGCCTGCGGTTCACCGCTGTCGGCAACGACGAGGCGTCGTCGATCGAGGTCGACTGCCGTTGATCCCTGATATCCTGATCCCTGGCGCTTCAAGCCGGCCGACGCGGAGGAGATGTGGTGAAAGCCCTGGCACTGGACACCCCACCCGACATCGAAGAGATCGTGCTCGAAGGCTATCGACGCATGTCGCCGTCTCAGAAGTTGCAGCGGGTCGTCGAGCTCGGGGTCGCCACCGAGGCGATGGCAGCGGCCCGTATCCGCGCCCGCTACGGTCCTGAGATCTCCCCGCGCGAGCTGCGCCTGCGCCTCGCCGCTCTTCAACTCGATCGCCGGACGATGGTCGACGTCTTCGGCT
>JAAELQ010000305.1 GCA_024226515.1 bacterium | reverse complement strand
GAGCGGCACCGCCGCGTCCGACCTTCTGCGTGTAGTAGCGAACGACGGCGCCGTTCTGGCAATCGCAAGCGGTCGGATCGTAGATCCCCTGCAGCGGAGCCAGCGAGGCCTGGATGTCGACGTTCGTGCCGGCGACGCGGAGCGTCGTCAGCGTCGGCTTGCCAACGTTCTTCAGGATGATCGGAGCGGCGTTGCCGGAACCGTCGTTGCCCGGCTGGGCAAAGGCGGTGGACTGCGTCGCGTCCGAACGACCGCCGACGAGCGCGAGCTGCATGTCGGTACCGTTCTGGTCGACGAGCAGCAGGCACGTGCAGCTGTTGGCCGCACCGATGCAGCCGTCGATACCCGGATCGGCACCCCAACCCGTGAACAGGTTGGCGCCGAAGTAGGAACCGTAGGAACCCGGGCCGTAGAAGTACACGGCTCCGCTTCCGACGGCATCAAAACCGCCGATGTCGTCGCCGACGCCACCGGTGGGATCACCGGAGCCGAGACGCCACCAGGTGGCCATCAGGTTCGGCGTGACCGGCGGGGTGTAGGCGATCACGTACGGCGGGTAAGCGTAACCCGGCGTGAACACATCTTCGTTCCAGATGTAGCTACGTCCACCAGCCTGCGGAATCGTGGTCAGCGTGGCAAAGCTGCCGCAAGCGGCGAACACCGGCTGCACCAACGCCGCCACGACGAGCAGCCCCGCGATGGCGAGCGAGAATCGCGTGAATTTCGTCATCTTCCAAACTCCTCCTGCGCTGAGAATTAGTAGTGGTCAGGTGCCCAACCGGTAACGTCGGAGCCAACCGTGAAGAAGTAGGCTTCGCCCGGAACCGTGTTGAAGTTCGTGCCCGCGGAGCCCGTGTAGGCGTCCGGAGCGTCAGAAGTCTTGTCCCAACGAGCGACGGCCGAAACGACCGAGCTGCCGGCGTGACCGTTGACTTCGTTGATCAGGTCTTCGGCGTTCGCGGCGGTGCTGTGGTACGGGAAGGACCACAGGGTCGTGCCGGAGGCCGAGCCGTTCGTTCCCGGTCCGTCGAGGTCGATCGTCGCCGACGGATCGTGCGAGCCGACGATGATGTAGTTGACCGTCGAACCGACCGTCGCGAAGTAACCGAGCTTCGCGTCGATGTTGAAGTTCGTACCGGCGGAACCGGTGTAGGCATCCGGCGCGTCAGCAGTGGAATCCCAACGAGCGACCGCGGACACGACCGAGGAACCGGCCGTAGCGTTGATGTCGTTGATGAGATCCTCGGCGACCTGAATGTTGGTCTGCTGGTTGTACGGCATCGCGAGGCTGCTGGTGCCACTCGCGGAGCCGTTCACGCCCGGACCATCCAGGGGGTAGTTGTTCTTGAAGCCCATGTTCGACGCGGTGAGGACACCCCCAGCCACGAGTAGTGCGGTTAGCCCCACAGCCACCGCCAGGAAAGTCTGCTTTCTCATGAAATCTCCTCCACGGTCCGGGTCATTCCGGTACCCAGGGCTCGAAGCTCTCCATCAGACCCCAAAGCCCGCCGGGACACCCGCCGCTTTTTTGGCGAACGTAAATGTACCGGGAAGCCTGGGTTCGTCAAGCAGAGAATCCGCGGAATCGCGGTTTTCCGAGCACCCGGTTGCGGGTGACCGTCCGATTTATCCGTTGACACTGTAAAACCCTTAAACAACTTAAAAAACCTCAGTCGATCCGGTAGTAGACGACACTGCCGCCGGTGTCGAGCCTGTCGCGGAAACCGTCCCGCACAGTCTTGAACGCGGGCTGATCTCCGAGATCCATCGGCTCGCTCGAGCGGTAGACGCGGTGTGCCCGCTCGCCGTTGGCGATTCGGAACACGACGTCGTCCCCACTCTTAGTCACCGTGAGGGTGGCGCTTTCACTACTTTCCGGCGAAACCGGAGCGTCGCCGGTCGTGATCAGCGCAAGCGCGAGCAAGGCGGTGACGAAGACCGGGACCGCCGCGGCCAGGACCAGGCGCCGTCCGGGCAGGAAGACCGGTGCGGAGACCGGTTGTGCCTGCATGGCCTGCGCCAGGATCCGTTGGCGGGTCGAGGGCGACAGTTGCTCTTCAGGCAGGTTGGCCCGCCAGTCGTTGACGGACCGATCCAGCTCGTTGCCGGCCGTCTCGGTGCGTCGCTTGAGCAGTTTCTCGATCATGATGCGTCTCCTCGAAGGATGCCCCTTCAAGGGAGTACTACTTCGACCCCCACCCGAGCGTTCAACGCCGCGCTAACTTTTTTTTTCCTCGGCGAGAATTCGCTGCAACCGGCGCCGGGCCCGGCTGAGGTGCCGGCGGACCGTGATCGACGTAACTCCAAGAGCCTGGGCCACTTGGCGTGTTTCGAGTCCCTCGAGCTCGCAGAGGACGAACGCCTCCCGCTCGCGCTCGCTGAGCTGCTCGACGGCCTGCTCCAGGCGCCGAGCACGCTCCGCCCGGCTCGCGGCCTCCGCCGGATCCGGCCCTTCGTCGGGGGCTTCGTCCAGGTCGCTGTCCCACGCAGCCTCGCTGCGCCGACGGGCTCCGGCCTTCTTACGGTGATCGTGGGCCGCGTTGACCGTGATGCGGTAGATCCAGCCGCCGAAGGCGTGTCCGCGACGGAAGCGGGAGAGATGACGGAATACCCGCAGGAACACTTCCTGCGCCACGTCCTCGCGGTCCGCGGCCGTCACCCCCATCAAGCGCAGAACGCGAAGGACGCGGCTCTCGTGCGCGAGAAGGAGCTGCTCGAGGGCGCGCACGTCGCCGTCGAGAGCGGCCTCGATCAGCGCACGGTCTCGCTTCTCGTCGTGGTCGATCGGGTCCACGCCTGCACTGGCTCCGCCCGGCGGGCGCGCCGGCCACTTGGGCGGATCAGAACGGGCTGAGGTTGTCCCAGGCGTCCACCGCCAAGACCGAATAATAGCGGGACTGGCCGGGCGGCGTGAACTGGGTCGAGGTGCCCTCGACGATCACCGGCGCCGGACCCGATCCGTCGCGGATGTCCTCGCGGGTAAAGGGCGCGTCGGCCGCGTAGAGCAGGTAGTGCTTGATCGTGGTGGGGCGTCCGTCGACGGTGAGCGTGACGGGCGTCCACTGCAACAGGATCTCGCCGGTCAGCACGTCCACCGTCTGTCCGGACAGGTCGGTCCAGCCGGGCAGCTCGGAGCCGAACCCGCTCGGCGTCCCGTCCCCGTCCACGGCGAGGACGCGGTAGTAGTAGCTCGCGGAGGCCAGGGCCGCGCCGGCGTCGAAGAACTCGTTGCACGGAGCCGAGCACTGTCCGATCTTCGTCAGTCCGCCGGCGCTGAAGTTCGGCACCTCGCCGCGGAACACCTCGTAAATGTCCACGCTCTTCGGCTTGCCGAAGATGTCGGACGTCACCTCGGTCCACTCGAGCTTCATGTCGTTGCCCGAGGGGCGGACGAAGAGGTCCTCGATGAAACGCGGAGCGCGGAGCCCGCGAGCCACCTTCGGGAAGTCGATTACCTCGTTCGACACTGCCGACGTCTTGTCCGAAGTGTTCGTCGCCGAGATCGCGAAGTAGTACTCCTGCCCTTCGGTCAGCCCGGTGATGATCGCGGTGTTCGTGTTGCCGATCGGCAGCGTGACCGAGTAGTCGCCTGGCGCGGTGCCGTAGTGCACCGTGTAGAACTCGACGTCGGGCTCGGGGTTCGTCGTCCAATCGAGACGCAACTGGGTCCCCTGGCCGGGGTCGCCGATGGCGAGCCCCGACGGGATGCTCGGCGGGTCCGGGTTCGTCGGGATCGCGATCAGGCAGTCGGGGCCGTTGTCGCAGTCGCTGTTGAGATGCGACCAGGCGCTGCGGAATCCCTCGGGATCCACCGCAACGACGTAGTAGTAGTAGATCTCGTTGTTGGTCACGAGCGTGTCGACGTACTGCGTGGCGTCGATCGGCGAAGGCGTTCGCAGAATGTAGTTCGCGTTGAGCAGGTCGGACGTGCGATAGACGAGATACTCGGCGTCCGGGGTGTCGCTCGCCGTCCAGTCGATCGTCACCTGCACGTTGCCCGGCGTCGCGCTCACGTTCGTCGCCGGCTCCGTGAGGCGCAGACCGATCCGCATCGCGGGATCGCCCTGGACGATGTAGCTCTGGCAGGCCTCGATCGAATCGGTGCACAGGGCCGCGTGGGTCAGCGCTGCCAGGTTACCGACGACGCGCTCGCGGCGGGCGCCGTACATGGCGTCCCAGATCACGTCCGTCACGATGTTTCCGATCGCGTTGAACGAGAGCGCGGCCGGAGAGAAGACGCCTACGGCACCGCCGACGTCGCGCTTGAGCCAGTTCTCGCCCATCGAGGCGAGACTCTTCTCGTGGAACGAACCCGTGAGGCAGTTGTGCGCCATGAGCCACGGCAGCTCCGGAGAGTTCGTCAGGTCGTCGGTGTCCGGGTTCTCTTGATCCCAGACCTGCAGGAAGCCGTCGTTCGACCAGAAGTACGAGTTGCCGTGCCCGCCGTACTGCAGGACCGAGGCGCCGTCGTACGCGTCGTCGCCGTTGACGGCCGCCTTGATGTCGATGTTCATGTCGCCGATGGGGTCGGTGACGCCCGGATTGTCGTAGTAGTCCGTGAAGTACTTGAGGTGGCGCGACGTGTAGCCCGGATCCTCGATGTAACCGATGGCCTGGTCGTTCGTCATCTCGAAGTCGAGGTCGCCCTCGCCGTCCGAGCCGCGGTCGGAGATGAGCAACGCGTGGTTGCGCCAGTCGCCGGCGGGCGAGACGGTCTCGTAGCTGCGGATCTTCGCGATAACGACGTCGGCTTCGCCGGAGGTTCTCGCCGGGATACGCCCGATCTCGAGGTCCGGATGGTCGTCGTCGCCGATGACCGCGGCCATGATGCTGTCGCTGGCGTAGTAGCCGAGGATCGGGTCGTCCTTGAACAGGATCTGCGTCGGGATGTACGTGCCCTCGGCGGTTCCCGCCTTGAACTCGTAGCTCGAGTCGCCGATCAGCAGGACGTACGCGGGCCGCGGATCGGCCCAGCCTTCTCCCGGCGCGTCGGACAGGACGTAGCGGATGAACTCGCGGATCGGCTGCGTCCCGGGAATACCGTGGCCGAACTCGTCGTAGACGTCCTGGATCCACGCGACCTTCGAGGTGACGTTGCCGCCCGCGGCGCTGGCACGATGCGCCAGCAGCAGCGAGAGCTCGGAGCCCGGCAGCGTCGAGACGAGATCCGGGTGCGCGATGACGACCATGTCGGCCTGGTTAGAGTTTAGCCGAAGGTCGGAGACGAGGTCCGCGCCGAGGTTCATCGCGTCGAGCGTCGGTACGACACCATCGGCGACGACGAGGAAACGGCGCGTCTGGTCGAGCGCCATCCCCGGATCCTCCGCGATCTCGAAGCGGAAAGAGAACGGCCCGGCCCCGCTGGGCACTCCGCCGGTGAGACGCGTGGCCGTAATGACCTCGGTCCCGTCGATCTTCGTCACCTCGTAGACGTCGGGATCGTCGACGCTGAGTCCGGTCACGACGAACTCGGCGTCGGCGTTCGGCCAGTTGATCAGCAGCTGGTCGCCGATCGCCGCGAACGAGCGCGGGTACTCGACCTCGATGTAATCCAGGATGACGTCGTTGCGTCCGGTGGGGGGATCGAGGCAGGTCAGTTCGACCTTGGCCGGCTCGAGCATCCCCGGTCCGGAGACGTGATTCCAGGCGAGCTGCTGCGTGTGCAGCGTCCGGCCGTCGAACGATCCGTCGACGAAGTCGAGCGTGTCCAGCAGCGCGTTCTTGAGCGTGACGCGGATCGGGTGGTCCGGATCCTCACCGGTTCCGGAGACGCCGCGCATCTGCACCGTCACGTCGAGACTCGCGGTCGTCGAGTACAGGCCAGGCAGCGGGACCTCGTCGATCCGCGAGGGCGTTCCGACGTTGGAGATCGAGGGCCACCAGTACCACGGATCGGCCCCGCCGATCGGACGCCAGCCGAAGGGGTGATCCGATTCGACGTGCGCCACCTCGGTGAAAGAGTCGGGCGGCGTGAGCAGGTTGCTCGGCGAGACGTCCAGTTCGGCCATCGCGCTCTGAGCCGAGCCGGCCACGCTGAGGAAGTACGTATTCTCGTCCGTGAAGTCGCGGTACTCGAACAGGTCGAAGGGCGAACCGGGAAAGTCCGTGTTGAGTACGGTCTTGGGTTCGTCGTCGAGGTTCTCGGCGTAGAACAGGACCGAGTCGGCGACGCCCAGCAGGTCGTTCCCGTCGTCGACGATGCGCAGCGGCACCTGGACACCGCGGTTCTCGAGGTACCAGTGGGAGATCGGGTGGGCGGTAATCCCGGACGCCTGCAGCAGCGGGTGGTCCAGACGGATCAGGCCGCGCTCCTGGATCCGGATGCGCAGCCGTGGAGTCGGCCCGCCGGAGCTCAGCGCCTGGACGTCCGGCGCCCGGTCGAGGCGTCCGGCGGCTCCGGGCTCGCGACGCGGCGCGGACCAGTCGTCGGGACCCGTCGAGTTGCGGTCGAGCCGGAATCGCTTGCCCTGGGAATAGTTGACGAAGGCATCGGCGTAGACGCTCTCGAAGCGCGGGTCGGACGCGTAATCCCCCGCGGGGTCTCCGCCGTCGAAGTGCACCACGATGTCGACGTGGTGCGCGCGTTTGAGCCCGTCGATCGACGGGTCGAAGCGCAGGGGCGCGACGTGGACCTCGACGTAGCGCTGATCGCGCAGGACGCCGACGCGACCGAGCCAGGCGACCTCGCTCGGGAAGCTCTGCTTGCCCCCGTAGATCGCCGGGTCGAATTCGAAGCGTTGGCGGACGGTCGCCGCGGCGGCGACACGGTCGAACTCGAGGAGGTCGCCCGCGCCGGCTTCGTCAACCGGCCGTGGTACCGGGCTCGGCAGGACGCCCGGATACAACTCTTCCCCGCCGACCGTGTACTCCAGGCGCGGAACGGATCCGGCCGGAACGGCAACGAGGTAGGTTTTGTGTGGAACATCAGGGGCTCCGAGGCGCCGCTGGTGCGCCCCGAAGCCCTCGACTTTGATTACGTGTGAGCCGTCCGGTTGCCCGTCCAGCTCAAAGGGTGGAGTCACCGCCCGGAAACCGTAGTGGGCAAGCCCCGACGATTCCCCCACCTGAGCTAGCGCGGGTAACGATGCTGTCGTAGTGGCGACAATCAGCAAGATGCCGACGCCGCGTGCGAGCAGGTGTTTCATCGCTCCCACACTTGGCACTTGGCGGGTGCGGCGTGTAAGCCGCACCGCAAGCGCCTGACGTAACGTTAGCTCTGAAGCGGTCCGGCTCCGCACACATTGTCATCGGCTTTCGCGCAGCTAACCGCACGAGCCTCGAGCTTCTCGGTGTGGATGATGGCCGGCCTCTCATAGATCTTCTTCATTCGCCTCCCCCTGAGTGGTTGGATTGAGTTCGCATACTCGGGTTACGGTTCCTCACCGGGTCACGGTATGCGACCCGCGCTTAGGTATACGCCGCTCTCACGGCCTTTTCAAGCAGAAATTAGCTCGCTTTCGAATCCTCAATCTGAAGTAACTCGTAGTTCCGCCGTACGGCCTTGGCGTTGACCTCGGCCTGCGGGTAGAGGCCGAGAGGATCGCCTGTCTGCGTCTCTGCGACGCCCAGACAAAAGGTGAAGTACTTCCCGTCCTCGTGGCCGTCCAGGGCCTCTCGGGCCGACACGGCCAGCTCACGGACCTCGTTGAGCACGGGGGAAGTAAACCAGATTTCCTTTAGATCGTCGACTTCGAGGACATTTGCCGCCTTGCGGCGGAAGGCCACGCACGGCAGCACGTTGCCGTAGGGGTCGACGGTGAAGCCGCCCCTGGCCGTGCCGCAGTTGGCTTCGCTGTCGCCCGCGCAGTGGTTGGCGCGGGGCGGCAACTGGCCGCGATGGAGCTCCTGATACCACTCTCCCCAGTATTTTTGTAAGAATTCGTCATCCGCCCGCAGCGCCAGCGGATCCTGGTTGCCGTCGTCCTTGGGCGTGATCACGGCGTCGAAGGTCACCCGGTAGCCGTGCTTCTCGCCGATGTCCCGGATGTCGAACAGCTCGTCCTGGTTGGCGCGAGTGATCGGACACTTGATGTTGACCTTGATGCCGGCCTCGCTGAGGTTCTCGATGGCCTTCAGGGTCTTCTCATGGGAGCCCTTGATGCGTGTCAACGCCTCGTGGGTCTCCGCCCGGGCGCCGTGCAGCGAGATCTCGACCTCGAACGGGCTGAGCTCCTTGATCCGGCGCACCATCCGCTTGTCGGCCAGCAGATAGCCGTTGGAGTAGATTCGCAGGGCCATCCCCAGACGGCGAACCTCTCGAGCGATCTTGAAGAAGTCCTTGTGGCACATCGCCTCGCCGCCGGTCAGGGTCATGTAGAGCACGCCCAGGTCGGCGATCTTGCGCAGGGCCTCGAAGATCTGCTCGGTCGTCATCTCGCGCTGCCCGCTCGGCGAGTTGTAGCAGAACGTACACAGGTGATTGCAGCGGTACGTGATCTCGAGTTGGCAGCTCAGCGGAAGCGCTTCGGCAAACGCCTTCCGCTTCAGCCGGACGTAGGGATTCGGCTGTTCGGGTTGTGCGGCGTCGCTCATGACTACTCCTTGACGGCCGGCTGGCCCGAGGAATGATCCAGCATCTCCTGGCTGTCGAGTTCCGCGAGGAACGCCTCGACATCCTGCCGGGCCTGCTCCGCCGGGACGTTGAACTCTTCTGCGACGGCAGCGGCGATCGCGTCCAGGGTATGGGTCCCGTCCAGCATCGCGAATATCCTGTTGCCGACCGGATTCAGCACGTGAACCAGCGCCTTGTCCGAATCGACGACCATCCCCTCGTCCCCGATGGACCGATGGGCGGTTCCGAAACGCTTGCGTGGATTCTCCGAGGCCAAGTTACCCCCCTTGGCTGTCGTATCGACGCCCAGGCCGAACACAATTCCATTGCGAAAGAAGAGCCGACGCTCTTGATCGTACCGAATCGGTCCGGTTTTTAAAAAGCGCCGTAAGTGTACGGTGAACACCCCACGTGCGCAATGTTTCTACATCCAATCTGGCGTCCTGAACGCTACCGCGCACTGTCGATTCTGAAACTAATTCAAGTACCCCAGAGACCGCAGCCGCTCGACCATGTCGGGATCGAAAGGGCTCGGCTCCTCGACGCCGACCGTGGATCGCCGCCCGAAGGTCGCGACCTCGAAAGCTGCCGGAAGCCGCTCGAGCGCGAGGCAGTCCTCCACGGGCGTCCCCGGTAGCTCGGCGCTCAGCGGAAACCCCAGGACACGCAGCGCGAGCGGGACGACGTCGAGCCGGCCCATGCGCGCTCCGACACAGGCCGCGCGGGCCAGCTCGGGGCTGTTCAGCGCCAGGAAGCCCTCCGCGTCGGACTCTCCCTGCCGACCCGGGTCGGCCACGAGCATCAAGGACCAGCCGGGAGCCGTCCGCTCGACGTTCGCGATCAACCCGTCCAACAGCGACAGGTAGCGATCGAGCGCCTGCCGCCGAGCGAGGACGTCCGCGACACCGCCGACGCGCAATCGCGTGCGGAGGACGTCCAGGCCGGGCAGGTAGACGAACCCGGCGCGCAGCCGGTCGTCCGCCAGCAGCTTGCGTGTGGCCGCCCAGTGGTAGGAGTCGATCATCCAGGACTCGCGGATCAGGTCCTCTTCCGCACCGCCCTCCCCCGCCCCGGCCTCGAGCGCGGCCAGGATCTCCCGCCGGTCCTCGGGAAAATCCGCGGCCAGCCTGGAGAAGAGGGACTCGGGCACGGTGTCGCGGTCGGCGTCGGCACCGCTCAGCAGCTTGGGCAACGCACGATCGGTCACGACGTAACCCTCGAACCCGCCCGCCTGCGGGGGGATTCCCGGCCACGAGGCCCAGCCGCCGACCGATAGCGACGGCTGCGCGAGCGAGACGATCTCGGGCAGCGTGCGCACACCGCGCCGGGCGCCGGTCGTCGGCACGGTGCGCGAGGGCAGCAGGTACTTCAGCGTTCGCACCAGCGGGAGCCGCCCGCCGCCGTCTCGCAGAGGCGTGGAGATTCCGGGCAACGACTCGGATCCCGCCCCCACGACCCCGTGCTCGGTAGACGGCATGCCGGTGAGCAGCGTCGTCCAGACCGCCGCCGGTTCGGCGCGCGGTCCCGCATCCAGAGGATGGACGGAGCTCCGCTCCAGCAGGGCCATCAGGTTGTCGAGGACGCCCCGCGGCTCGAAGCGCTCGAGCAGGTTCGAGTCGAGACCGTCGATCCCCACCAGCAGCAGCGCCGGCGTCGAGGCGGAGGCCTGGAACGGGCTCGCCGCGCGATCGTTCGTTCCGCCGACCGCATGATGCAGCGCGAACACCCCCGCGCCGAGGGGCAGGAAGAACAGCGCGAGGATCGCGACGAGGTGTCTCCGCCGGATCGGCACACGCCCGGTGCGGCCCACGGTTGCGGCCACGGATACCAGGCCCGCAAGCCACGCCACCAGCAACGTGGTGGCGACGGCGAGGGCGAGGAAGGCGAGGTCCCCCAGTGCGCGGCCGGAGGGGCGCCGAATCGGCCACAGCATCAGCAGGTAGACGATCGTGGGGGCGCCGACGAGCAGCGCCGCCCGCAGCGTGTCGCCCGGCCGCGGGCCTCGCTTGCGCGCCAGGCGACCGACCGAGATCGCGACGAGCAGGTCGAGCGCGAACAGGCCGAGTCCGGCGACCGGTGTGAAGTAGAGCCAGAGGAACGGCAGGTCCAGGCCGGAGACGACCGGCCGGTTGGCGAGCGCCACGGCCACCGCGCAGAGCAGCCCGAGCAGTGGAGCTCCGATCGCCGCCGCGCGCAGCGCCGCCGATGCGGGGCGTGGCCTCGACGCGTCGCCGTCCCGCAGCAGGAAGCGTTCGAGCGGATTGTCGAGGTATCCGCGCTCGAGTAGCTTGCTCCGGACTTCTTCGTAGCCTGGCGGTCCGGTCAACACGCCTCCAAGCGTTCGGCCAGCCTGCTAGCCCGGGGCGTCCGTTGCCGCGGCCTTCGCGGCCTCTTCCTGTTTCAACAGCTGCTGGAAGCCGGGGTCGTCGACCAGGCCCGCAAACTCGGGCGCGTCGACCAGTACGGCAACCTGGCGGAAACCGAGCTCGGCGGCGCGATTGAGCGTCGCGAGCGCGGCCGCGTTGTCGCTGGACTCGGCCTCGCAGCGTGCGCGCAGGACGAGGATCTTGGAAGAGCTCGGGAACGCGGTGATCGTCTCCGCGATCTCGTCCCGGCAGACCGGAACGCCCGCGTCCATCCCGGCGACCGTCGAGAAGAAAGCCAGCGCTTCGCTCGTGGGCAGCAATTCGCGTCCACGCATCAGGATCCGGCGCGCCTCCGAGTACTTCTCCCCCGCCTGCAACGCGGTGGCCATGGCGATGTAGCCGAAGTCCTGATCGGCGTAGTACTTGATGAGGTCGCCGCCGAAGTGCTCGGCCTCGTCCGCGCGTCCCTGTTCGACCAGCGCCTGCACGAGCATCTTCAGCGCCCACTTGTTCTTCGGGTCGCGACCGACGACGTACCGGCCGAGATCCTCGACGCGCTCCCACTCGCCCGCCGCCACGGCGACCTGGGCGTTCAGCATCTCGCCTTCCATGTCCACGAGCTCGCGCGGATGGGCCGCGTCCTCGGCCGAGCCGCCGGCGCCGCCTCCCGTGTAGCCCAGGCTCGCCAGCAACGCCGCGGTCTCCGGGTCCATGACTGCGTCCTGCGCGTCCTCCGCGAGGTCGCCTTCCTGCAGCGACGCCTGCAACGCCGCGAGCGCTTCGCGCAGCTCCCCCAGCCGGTCCTTCTCGAGCTCGGCGAGATTCGTCTTCTCCAGGGGGTCCGTCTGCAGATCGTACAGCTCCGGATCGCTCGCGGAATCGATCAGCTTCCAGCGTCCCGAGCGCACTCCGCGCAGTTCCTGCCAGCCGTAGTTCAGCGAACCCGCCATACTCTCGAAGTACAGTTCTCGCGCGGGCAGCGCGTCTCCCTCGAGCGCCGGTCGCAGAGTGACGCCGCGGAGATTCTCCGGGACCTCGATGCCGACCAGGTCGAGCACGGTCGGCGTGATATCGGCCAGGACGACCGGCTCCGCCTCGCGCGTCCCCGACGTGCCCGGTGCGCGGACGATCATCGGGACATGCTGCGTCGTCTCGTAGAGCAAGTACGCGTGGTATCGCTCGTTGTGATCGTGCAGTCCCTCACCGTGGTCGCCGGCGACGATGACGAGCGTCCGGTCCCACTTGCGGTCGGCCTTCAGCCCCTCGATCAACCGACCGAAGTGCTTGTCGGTGTAGGCCAGCTCACCGTCGTAGGGGCGGTCGCGATACTTCGCCGAATACGGAAAGGGCGGCGAGTACGGGCCGTGCGGATCGTAGAAGTGAACCCAGACGAACGACTTTTCGTCCGGATGTTCGTCGAGCCAGTCCAGCGCCAGGTCGACCTGCTCCTCCGCGGGACGCATGACGAGCACCGGGTGTCGCGCGTCGCCCTTGCCCTTGGCCGGAGGCTCGAGATAGGTGTCGAAACCCTGGTCGAGCCCGAACTTCTTCGACAGGATCAGCGTCGCGGGAAACGCGGCCGTGGACCAATCCCGCGCCTTCAGGCGCTCGGCGAGCGTCACGGCGTCCGAGCCGAGCCGGAACACGATGTTGTAGCGCACGCCGTGGTCGTGCGGATACAGCCCGGTGAACATCGTGCTGTGCGAGGGCAACGTCGTCGGCACCTGGGAGATGGCGTTCTCGAACAGCACGCTCTCCTCGGCGAACGCGTCGAGCGACGGCGTCTCGGCGTCCTCGTACCCGTAGCACCCGATCCGATCGGCACGGGTCGTGTCGAACGTCACGATCACGACGCGCTCGACCGGCGGGATCCCGCCGCACGCGACCGCCAGCAGCAACGAGCTGCCGAGCAGCGCCAGGAGCAACAGCCTGTGCATCAGTTTCGGTACTCCTGCACGATCGCCGACAAGCGCTCGCTCTCACGCAGGTTACGCAGATCGGGATCGCTCTCGATCAGTTGCCAGGGTTTGAAGCCGGAGTCGATCGCGGCACGCAGGAAACGCTCGGACTCGTCGAGGTCCTCGGCGAGGCTGCGGGCGCAGGCGAGGTCGTAGAGCAAGTCGCCTTCCTGTTGCTTGTAGGGCAGGATCGCCGTCAGTAACGGCTCGGCGTCCTGCCACGACTTGATCCACAGGCCGTGGGCGTACCAGTGCACGGCTTCCGGGTCCCAGGCGTAGCGCGTGACCAGGTTGTTCAGCGGCACCATCGCCTTGGGGTGCCGCATCAGCGCCATCATCTGACCGCGGCCGAGGAGCGCACCCTTGTTGTCCGGGTCGTGCTCCAGGGCGAACTTGAGCGCACGCAGTCCAGGCTGCAGTTTCCCGGAGTAGAACAGCCCGCGTGCATTCCACAGGTGCCAGGCGGCCTTGGCTCGCGCCTCGGGCGTCCCGGCGTCGCGCCCTCCGGTCTGCGACGCGGGGTCCGGCGCGATCCCGTGCTGTTCCAGCAGCGCGCGGATCGCGTCGAGGTCGACGGAGTGCGCCGCGGGATTCGCGCGGCCCGCGAGGGCCGCGGCGAGGCGCTCGATCGCGGCGGCGTCCGCGGGCTCTCCCCCGCTCAGTGATTCTCCGTTCGCCTCACCGAAGCTCTCGACGAGCTTGGCGTCGCCCGAGCGCGCGGCCCGCAGCGGAGGCCAGGCGGCCTGGTCCACCGTGGCCCAGCTCCAGGCGAACAGCGTGCGGTCCGCCTGGGCGCTCTGCTGCAGCGCGATTCCCTCGGCGCGCGGGTCGAGCCGGATCGCGGTCGCCTCGGCGATCGTCGCCGCCACGTCGGGTCCCCACACGGGCTCGTCCGTGCCGCGCCCCGGGCTTCCACCGGGCAGCGCGACCACGACCGGCACGCGCACCGCACGCTCGTGAAGTGAATAACCGATGCCGGTCAGCTTGGAGAGATCCTCCTTCGTGCCGCTCGGGTCGCCCTGTGTCCCCGCCACGACGACGAGCGCGCGGCCGAGGTCGCCGCGTGCCTCCAGCGTCTCGACCAGCTTGCCCAGCGCCTCGTCGACGAGCAACGTCAGGTCGGGAGCGTCCGCCTCCTTCTCGGCGGAGTCGTCGGAGGCTGTGGCCTCACCCGTGCCCGCCTGCTTGCGCTCATCTCGCTTACGCGCCCAGTCGTCGGCGCCCTGTCCGGCGAACTGCGCGTCACGGAACGCCTCGACCAACGGGCCGGAGAGGTGAATCCAGGCGAAATACGGCTGATCGGCCGGGACGTTCTCCAGCCACGCGCCGAAGTTCTTGGCGCGGCTCAGCGGATCGGTGACCTGCGGGATCCAGCGGCCGGGGTTGACGGGAACCATCGGCGGGTCGTCCACGATGTCGAAGCCACGCAGCAGACCGCTCGAGAAGCCGAGGAACGAAGAATCCGGGAAGGCCGCGGTCGCGTAGCCGCGCCCGGACAGACCCTCGGCGATCGTCGGGACGTCGTCCGCGAGCGAGGTGAACAGGTCGTCGCGCACCTCGTGCCGGTCCGGAGCCAGCCCGGTCAGATAGGTGGCGACCGCGGGACGCGTCATCGGGACCGCCGTCCACGCGTCACCCCACGCCTGTCCGCGTTCGGCCAGCGCCGCCAGCGCGGGCATCAGCTTCTCCCCACCGAAGGGTGCGAGCTCCGACGGCACGAGCCCGTCGATCGTGACGAGCACGACCGGCGGGCTTCCGCCGGCGGCTCCGCTTCCGCCGCCGCTGCAGGCGGCCAGACCCAGTAAGCCACACATGAGGGCGACCAGCGTCACCCCGCAAAGCAAGCGTTGCATAACTTGATTCCTAATCGCTCTCCGCGAGCCCGAACGAGGGATCCGGTTCCCGGCAAAGCATAGCCCACGGTCAGGCGCCGATCCACCGACGGGACCGGCTCCTAGCGATCCCGGCCGCGGACGAACTCGGCGAGCGAGGCGAGGATCCGACCCTTCCTTCCGAACGGTTGCAGGGCCGTCGCCGCGGCATCGATCAGGTCGTCCACGAGGCGTCGCGCCCCGTCGATCCCGCACAGGTCGACGAAGGTCGTCTTGTCGCGGTCGAGGCCCGCGTCCTTCCCGGTGGTCTCGGGGTCGCCGCTGTAGTCCAGCAGGTCGTCCGTGATCTGGAACGCGAGCCCGAGGTTCTTCGCATAGCGCCGCAGCGCCTCGACCTCCCGCGGCCGCGCCCCGCCCACCAGCATGCCCAGCTCGGCGGCCGCCGTGAACAGGGCTCCGGTCTTGTGGCTGTGGATGTACTCCAGCCGCTCGAGGTCCAGGCGCCGTCCGGTGGATTCCAGATCGACGAGCTGTCCGCCGATCAGGCCGTCCGCACCGATCGCTGCGGCGAGCTGCTGCGTGAGCTCGCGCCGCGCGCGGTCGCGCAGGCCCGGGGTGGTTGCGATCCGCTCGAAGGCGGCGTTGAGCAATGCCACGGCGGCCAGAATCGCGTTCGCCTCCCCGCTGACCTTGTGCAGCACGGTCTGTCCGCGCCGCAGCGTCGCGTCGTCCATGCACGGCAAATCGTCGAGGATCAGCGACGCGGCGTGCACCATCTCCACCGCGCACGCCGGTCCCAGCGCGACCTCGCGCGAGCCACGCGCCAGATCGCACGTCGCGAGGACGACGATGCCGCGCAGCCGCTTACCGGGCGAGAGCAGCGTGTAGCGCATCGCCTCGTGCAGCGCGGGCGGAGTGCTGCCCAGCGAGGGCAGCGCACGATCCAGGGCGTCGTCGATCGCGGAGCGACCGTCGAGCAGGTAGCGTTGCAGTTCCTCGGTGCTCTTGCGAGACATCGCCATCAGGCTAGCACCGTCCGCTCGTGAGGCACGCCCTCAGCGGGAAACGACGTTCAACGTACGGCGCTTCGCGCGCAGCCGGTTCGAGAAGAAAGCCCCGACGTGGCCGTGGTACTCCGCGACGCCCTCGCCGTACAGTCCGGTGCCCTGTGTGGCGTCGAGCACCATCAGGTTACCGTCCGCGTCCGCCTGCTCGGGGATCGTCTCGTACATCTCGCGCATCGCGAGCGCCAACTCCTCGTCGTCGGCGGGTGCGAGCAACAGGAGATCGCGCCCGACCAGGCGGCCGACAACGTCGGAGGCGCGGGGCGTCTCGATCGCGTGGCCGTTCATCAACGAGAACAACGGCCGCGCCAGGATGGCCTGAGCGCGCTCGCCCGCCTCCCAACCCAGCGCCATTCTCCGGCGCAGGGCGAAGCTCGCATCGGGGAACAACCCGTCAAGGACGAGGACCTTCAAGCCATGCCGCTCGTCCGCAGCGAGGACGGCGGCGTGGGCGCCCATCCCGACTCCGTACACGCCGATCTGCGAGACGGGGATCCCTTGCTCGCGGGTGAGGTAGTCGAGCGCTCCGACGACATCACGCTTCTCCGCCAGGCCCAGCGTCGTGGGCGCGGGCCCGCTCGAGCCGTGCCCGCGGAAATCGAACAACAAGAGGTTGAAGCCCTGGTCGCGCAGAGCGAGGCCGAGATTGAGTAGTGCACCCTTCCCCGAGCCGACGTCGTGGCACAGCACGATCGTGGGACGAGCGGCGTCGCCCGCGATCCACCACGCGCTCAGCGGGACGTCGTCCAGGGAGTTGAGCTCCACGTCGGTGACGCGCAGCTCCATCGCCTCGAAGTCGATGGCCGCCTCGACGCGCCGCTCCGGGTGCGTCGCGCCGTAGACCCGGGACGCCGCGATGCCCAGCGTCAGCAGGCACAGCGCAACCAGCACGGCCAGGCCCAGTCCAGCCGGTGAATGCAGAAAACGCTTCAACAGGGGCCTCCGGACCCGAACGGATCTCTGCCTTGAATATAGGAGCGTGGGCGGCCGGGTCAATTCGCTGCGGGACGGGCTCGGTAATGCCCGGCGACGATCTCCGCGAGCCTCGGGCCGATCGCCCGGCGCAGGTCCTCGATCCCGGCCTCGCGGACGCCACGCACGCTGCCGAACTCCCGCAGGAGCTTCTTCGCCGTGGCCGGCCCGATGCCCACGATGTCGGTCAGCTCGGTCCGCAACGTGCGCTTGGCCCGCCGCCGTCGATGCCGTGCGACGGCGAAACGATGGGCCTCGTCCCGGACCCGCTGCACGAGTTGCAGCCCCGCGGAGCGGCGGTCGAGCTGCAGCGGCTCGTCGTCGCCCTGGACGTAGATCTCCTCCTCGCGCTTGGCGATCGAGGCCACCGGCAGCATCGGCAGCCCCACGCGCGCCAGCGCCGCGACCGCCGCGCCGAGCTGCCCCGCCCCGCCGTCGATCAGCACCAGATCGGGTAACCGCCGGTCCTCCGTCAGCAGCCGTCGGTACCTGCGCGTGACGGCCTCCGCGATCGAGGCGAAGTCGTCCGAGCCCTCCACCGACTTCACGTTGTAGATCTTGTATTCCGATTTGCGTGGCTTCCCTCCCTCCCACACGACCATCGAGGCGACGGAATCGGTCCCCTGCGTGTTGGAGATGTCGAAGCACTCGATACGATACGGCGGCTCGTCGAGCCCCAGTGCGCGCGCCAGTTCCTCTAGGCCGGCCACGCCGCGCGTATGGTGCGCGCGGAAGCGCGCCTCGAAGGCCAGCGCCGCGTTCTTGCGCACGAGCTCGAGTAACTTGCGTTTCTCCCCGCGTTGCGGAACGTGCAGCGTCACGCGTCCCTCGCGTCGATCGCGCAGCCAACGCTCGAAGAGATCCGCACCCTCGGGCAGCTCGGGCAGGCAGATCTCCTCCGGCGGAGTCATCTCCGAGTAGTACTGCGCCAGGACCTGTGCGTAGAACGCCGGCGGGGCCAGATCCGTCTCTTCGATCGCGAACTCGCGCCGCGCCTGGACCTTGCCGCCGCGCACCTGGAACACCTGCAGGGCCACGCTGCCGCCGTCCTCGTGGTGTGCCAGGTAGTCCTGCTCCTCCAACCCCACCGAGGACATACGCTGTTTCACGGAGAGCCCGCGAACCGTGCTCAGCGTGTCGCGGTAGCGCGCGGCGCGCTCGTAGAGCCGTTGCCCGCTGGCCTCGCGCATGCGCTCGTCGAGCGAGCTCTCGAGATCGCGGTGCCGCCCTTCGAGAAAGAGGCGCGCGTCGTCGACGGCACGCCCGTACTCTTCCTCCGTCGTCTTGCCCGCGCACGGCGCGAGGCACTGATCCAGGTGGTAGTACAGGCAGGGCCGTCTGCGACCGTCGAAGATCTCCTTGCACGTCGCGACCTGAAAGTAACGTTGGATCAGTTTCATGCTGCGCCGGGCGCTCGAGGCCGGAAGGAAGGGACCCGTGTACACGTTGCCGTCGAGCCGAGCCCGACGCACCAGCGACACGCGCGGATAGGCGTCGCGCTGCGAGAGCTTCAGGTAGGGAAAGTGTTTGTCGTCGCGCAGGATCACGTTGTAGCGCGGGCGCTCGCGCTTGATCATGTTCGATTCCAGGATCAACGCTTCCATCTCGGTGTCGACGACGATCAACTCGAGGTCGGCTACCTCCGACACCATGCGCGCGATGCGCGGTGGGTGCTGCGCCGACGGCTGGAAGTAGGAGCGGACGCGGCTGCGCAGCGACTTGGCCTTGCCGATGTAGATCGCCTCGCCGGCGGCGTTGCGGTAGAGGTAAACTCCGGGCCGCGCCGGCAACGCGACGAGTTTCTCTTCGAGCGTGGGGTTCACCCGGACCATTGTACGGCGTGAGCTACCCGGCGGCCCCGCGCAACAGATCGACGAAACCGGGGTCCAGGGAGAAGGTCAGCGTCTGCGGGGCCACGGCCTCCGTCAACCGCAGCACCAGCGCAACGGCGCGGTCGTCGCCCTGCGGCGCGCCGTCGAGAAACGGTAGGTTGGCCACGAGACTGGCCAGTGCGCGGCTCGGCGGAGCCGGCTCGAGAGCCGGGGAAGAGCCGTGGCGTGGGAGGAGCACCGCGCGCAGCGGCCATCGCCCGCGGCAGGGCCGAACGGCGTGGGTCGACCAGAACGGTGAGCCGAGCATCCGCGGGGTACCCTCGATGTCGTGCAGCAGGACGACGTCGTCGCTCACGACCCGTGCGCCGGAGCTCTCCGCGAGCCGCGCCCACGTGCTCTTGCCGCACCCCTCGGGGCCGACGAGCAAGAACGACTCGGCGCCGAGCACCACCCCGGCCGCGTGCAACATGAGCCCACCGATTCGAGGTAGGTGCCAGGCCAGCGCGGCGCGGAGCAGGTTCACGAACGTGTAGAGCTCTCGCCGGCCCAGGCCGTGTGCGATTCTCGCCTCGGCCCGACCATCCTCCTCGACGCGAACTTCGCCTTCGGGCATCGTGTAGTGCGCGGTCGACAGTTCGAGGCGTGCCCGCATCCGCTTCGGAGCGAATTCCTCCGCGGTCGCAGCGTCGCGCCGCTCGTAGCTCACACGCATGGCGAGCGACTCCCCCGCTTGCCGGGAAGGGGCGACCACGAACGCCGACCAGTTCTCGACGAGACGTTGCCGCAGTCCGGACTCGAGACCGTCGAGCGTGACGCCGACTCCGGAGAGGTCCAGGGCCAGTTGAGTCGAAGCGCTCAAAGCCCCGCTCGGTCGATGGCGTCCCAGTAGCTGTCGTCCTTGCGGAACAACAGATGTCCGAGCGGGATCGGGCGAAAGGCGATCTCGATCCGTTCGAACAGGTCGGGGCGTGCATCGAACGCCTCGGCGACGAACGGGAGATTGCCGACGAGCTCCGCCAGCGCACGCGACCTGGCGACGCTCTTGACCTCGGCGACATCTGCCTTGACGATGCGGAATCCGGCATGCAACGGGAAGCGCCCGACGACGGGGTCGCCCCCCTCGTACGTCCCGCGGAACGGACTGCCCACCAGCTCGAGCGTCGAGTCCCCGCCGGGCAGGACGAGCGACAGGTCGTCGCTGACGACGCTCGCGCGAAGGTTGCAGGCGGAGAGCGTGGATTTGCCGGCTCCCGACTCACCGTAGAACAGGTAGCCGCGACCGTTGCGAACGGCGCTGGCCGCGTGGATCAACGCCCCGCCGCGGCTCGCGGCCTGCCAGGCGACCGCGGCACGCACGTAGTTCTCGATCGCGCGGTCGGCGGGTTCGTACGTCCCCCGGGCCAGCAGCAGCTTGCCCCGGCCGTCGACCGTGTCGAACCAGCCCGCCACCCGGTAACCGAGATAGCGTACTCGAGTGCCGTCGCACGCCAGCAGGATCGGATTGAGCTCCGGACGCTCGGGAGGATCGATGAAATATTGCGAGTCTTCCTCGAAGCACTCGACTCGCAACCCGCCGTCGGCCGAATCGTCGGAGACGTAGACGCCGTACCGCTCGCGTAGCTGCTGCTCGACCTCCGGCGCCAGACCTTCGAGCGTGATCCGGATTCCGCCGAGCTCGATCCCGAAACGACCGTCGCCGCACCGAGAGCGCGGCGCGTCGAAGAACGAGAGCGGCGGTGCTGTTTGCGGTCTTGGCATACGTCCTCTCTGCAGCCGCTCAGGCAGGCCGCATCTCCGCGTGCCCGGATTCGAAAGCCCCGAGACGCCAGCCGGCTTCGCGCGTCTCGGCACGCAGGCGGCGATCGCTCAAGTAATTTACATACGATCGGCACAACGATCCATCGGGAAGCAAGTAACGCGTATGGCTCCCGCCCCAGGCCCCGTCTAGGCCCCGCCCGACCCACTGGATCGTGAGAATCAGCCGTTCGTATGCGCGGCGAATTCGCCGAGCCGAGAGCAGCACGGCCCCGTCCGGCCGGATCCAGCGCCGCATCTCGCGCAACATCGCCGTACGGTCGGCGCGCAGCGGAATGAAGCTGTAAACGTCGTAGGTGAACAGGACCAGCGCCAGCGAACCCGCCGCCTCGCGGTGCTCGCGCAGGTCGGCGCAGTGGAACGGCACGTCCATTCCCCGCCGCCCGGCCTCCTCCCGCGCTGCGTGGACCATCGGCTCCGAGAAGTCGATCCCCACCGCCTGCAGCCCGGCATCCGCCAGCGCCAGCGTCTCCTTCCCCGCGCCGCTGCCCGCGACGAGGACGCGGTCGCCCGCGGACGCGACTTGCATCACGCGCCGCAGAAGTCCCTGGTCGATCTCCGCCCCGGCCGCCCCCGCATAAAACGGGGCCTGCGTCGCATACTTGCTGCGCACGCTGTCGCCGGCGTCGCCGAGCTCCGGCGCGATGCGCCCGCTCCATGCCTCGCGCAGCTCGAGACCGATCCGTCGGCGCTCGACACCGACCCGCGTCGGCACCGCTCGCCCGACGTCGATCCGCGCAAGAATGCTTTGCACTCCGAGCGGCGTCGGTTCGCCGGGGTCGGCGTCGGCGATTGCCATCAGCCGTCCGTCGCTCGCAAGCCACGCGACGCGCAACACGTCCAGTCCGGATCCGACGTCGGCCAGGACGACGTCTCCCGCTCCGAGCGCATCGGGCTCGGCCGGCTCGGCCTCGAACCGCTCGCCATGTCGCAGCGTCGGGTACATTCGGTCACCCGCGTACAGCAACTCGAGACGCCCGGCGCGCAGCAGCATCCGGGTGACCGTCGCCGTGGCATAGGCGGGCATCTCGGGGAGGATTACCGCGGACAGCGGATGCCAGAACGGCCTCACGAGAACACGGCTCGCTGCTTCAGGTAACGCGCTCGGTC
Organism: bacterium; assembly: GCA_024226515.1. GTDB lineage: Bacteria > Acidobacteriota > Polarisedimenticolia > Polarisedimenticolales > Polarisedimenticolaceae > JAAELQ01. The sequence goes on along the minus strand of JAAELQ010000305.1, from coordinate 97,148 downwards.
GCGCAGCTGCGCGGCCTTCTCGAAGTCCAGGTCCTCGGCGGCGGCGAGCATCTCGCGTTCCAGCCGTTCGATCTCGCTCTTCAGCGCTTCCGGATCCGCGGCGATCGCCTCCACGTCGGGCTCCTGCTCGACCTCGACCGTGGAGTAGTCCGCGGCGATCGGTGTGCCCAGCAGCTCGTCCAGCGCGCGGCGGACGGTCTCGGGGGTAATGCCGTGTTCCTCGTTGTACGTCTGTTGGATCGCGCGGCGCCGTTCGGTCTCGGCCAGCGCGCGCTCCATCGACCCGGTCACGCGGTCCGCGTAGAGGATCGCCCGGCCGCGGACGTTGCGCGCAGCGCGGCCGATGGTCTGGATCAGCGAGCTCTCCGAGCGCAGATAGCCTTCCTTGTCGGCGTCGAGGATCGCCACCAGCGACACCTCGGGCAGGTCGAGCCCCTCGCGCAACAGGTTGACTCCGACCAGGACGTCGAACTCTCCGCGGCGCAGGTCGCGCAGGATGCGGACGCGGTCCAGCGTCTGGACCTCCGAGTGCAGGTACTCCACGCGCACGCCCACGTCGCGGTAGTACTCGCTCAGGTCCTCGGCCATGCGCTTGGTCAGCGTCGTGACCAGGGTGCGTTCGCCGTCCGCCGCGCGCTTGCGGATCTCCGCCAGCAGATCGTCGACCTGGCCCTCGATCGGCCGCACGTCGACGGGGGGATCGAGCAACCCCGTGGGGCGCACGACCTGCTCGACGCAGTTGCCGCCGACCTGCTCCAGCTCCCAGGCGCCGGGCGTCGCCGAGACGAAGATCGCCTGGCCCCGCCGCTCCTCGAACTCCTCGAACTTGAGCGGGCGGTTGTCCAGGGCCGAGGGTAGGCGGAATCCGTGTTCGACCAGGTTGAGCTTGCGCGACCGATCGCCGTGATACATCCCGCGCAGCTGGGGCACGGTGACGTGACTCTCGTCGACCACGATCAGGCAGTCCTCCGGAAGGTAGTCGATCAACGTCGGCGGCGGATCCCCCGGCTCGCGGCCGGTCAGGTGGCGCGAGTAGTTCTCGATTCCGTGGCAGTACCCGACCTCGCCCAACATCTCGAGGTCGAACGTCGTCCGCTGGTGCAGGCGCTGGGCCTCGAGAAGCTTGCCCTCGCCCTCCAGCTCCGGGAGGCGCGCGTCGAGTTCCAGCCGCACGGCCCGCATCGCCCGCCGGCGAGTCTCCTCGGGCGTGACGTAGTGCGAGTTGGGATACACCGGGTGCCGCTCGACGCGCTCGATGACCTTCCCCCGCACCGGGTCCAGGCGAGACAGGGCCTCGATCTCGTCGCCCCAGAACTCGACGCGCAGCGCCTCGTCGAGGTACGAGGGCCAGATCTCCACCGTGTCTCCACGCACGCGGAACACGCCCCGGCGCAGGTCGGCGGACGTCCGCTCGTACTGGATCTCGACCAGCTTGCGCAGGGCGGCGTCGCGATCGATCTCCTTGCCCTGCTCGAGCAGCAGCATCATCCCGTGGTACGCCTCCGGCGAGCCCAGGCCGTAGATACACGAGACGCTGGCGACGATCAGCACGTCACTGCGCTCGAACAACGCCCGGGTCGCCGCGTGCCGCATGCGGTCGATCTCGTCGTTGATCGTGGCTTCCTTCTCGATGTAGGTGTCGGACTGCGGGACGTACGCCTCGGGCTGGTAGTAGTCGTAGTACGAGACGAAGTACTCGACGGCGTTCCGCGGGAACAGGCGCCGGAACTCCTGGTACAGTTGCGCGGCGAGCGTCTTGTTCGGCGCGAGCACCAGCGCCGGGCGCTGCTTCCGCGCGATGAGCGTCGCGACGCTGAAGGTCTTGCCCGACCCGGTGACGCCGAGCAGTACCTGGTCGCGCAGCCCGTCCTCCAGCCCCGCCGCGAGCCGGTCCACGGCCTCCGGCTGGTCGCCGGTCGGCTCGTAATCCGATTCCAGCTCGAATCGCGTCATCCCTGCCTCGGAGATCTTGGCCGCGCTGCGCCGTGCAGCGAGGCGGCGTGGGGCAGTATGCTATCCCCTCGCGAGAGTCCTGTCCGAGGAGGGTTCCCGACTTGGCCTCCAGTCCGTCGATTCCACGCCGCCGCTGGCCGCTCTTCATCCTGGGCGGGATGTTGCTGATTGCCGCGCTCGCCGGCGGCAGCATGGGTTACTTCCTGCGCTTCGACCTGCCGGACGTGCGCGCCCTGGAGGACTACACGCCGCCGGTGATGTCGCGCGTGCTCGACTCGCGCGGCGAGGTCGTCGCGACCTTCGCCGAGCAGCGTCGGATGCTCATTCGCTACGGCGACATCCCCGAGGAGTTCCTGCAGGCCCTGATCGCGACCGAGGATGCCCATTTTCATTCGCATACGGGCATCGATTTCAAGGGCATCCTGCGCGCAGCCTGGAGCGACCTGCGCTCGCTGCGCATGGCGCAGGGCGCCAGCACGCTGACCCAGCAACTCGCGCGCAATCTCTTCCTGCACCCCGACAAGACGATCCGCCGCAAGGTCCAGGAAGTCCTGCTCGCGCTCGAGATCGAGCGACAGTACACGAAGCAGGAGATCCTCGGCTTCTACTGCAACCAGGTGTACACGGGACACGGACGCTACGGGTTGGAGGCCGCGGCCCGTCACTACTTCGGCAAGCCCGCTGCGGAGCTGACGCGCGTCGAGTCCGCGACGATCGCGGGCCTGATCCAGCGCCCGGAGGGTCTCTCCCCGCTGAAGCACCCGCAGCGTGCGGTCAATCGGCGCAACCACGTCCTCGGTCGTATGGCCGAGGAAGGGATGCTGACCCGCGAGGAACACCGAGAGGCGCTCGCGACGCCGCTCGAGGTCGGGCCACGCGACGTCGGCGAGAACTTCGCACCGTACTTCGTCGAGGACGTCCGCCGCTGGCTCCAGGAGAAGTACGGCAGCTCGAGCCTGTACCAGGACGGCTTCGAGGTGCACACGACGCTGGACCTCGCGCTGCAACGCATCGCCAACGAGGCCGTGGAGCTCGGCCTGCGCGAGCACGACAAGCGGCAGGGTTTTCGGCCGATCGAGGAGCGCGTGCCCGAGGGAGAAGACCCTGAGATCTGGCACTCACCAGCGTGGGAGCGCGACATCGAGCCCGGGGACGTGACCGAGGGCGTCGTCGTCGCCGTGGACGACGGGTCCGCGCACGTCCGCATCGATGCCTGGAGCGGAACGCTCGGCTCCGGGGAGATCGCCTGGACCGGCTTCGATGAGCCGTCGGAGTTCCTGACCGTCGGCGATCGGATTCAGGTCCGCTTGCTCGATCTGCCCGACGAGGGCGACGTGCCGCTCGAGCTGGAACAGGCACCGCTGGCCGAGGGCGCGCTGGTCGCGATCGAGCCCTCCACCGGGGCCGTGCGTGCGCTGGTCGGCGGGCTGGACTTCGAGCGCAGCGAGTTCAACCGCGCCGTGCAGGCGAAGCGGCAGACCGGCTCGGCGTTCAAGCCTTTCGTCTTCGCCGCCGCGTTGCTGCGCGGGCACACGCTCGCCGACACGCTGCTGGACGAGCCCACCGTGTGGCTGAACCGGCGAACGGGCGAGCCGTACCAGCCGGAGAACTACACCCGGCGCTACTACGAGACGCTGACGCTGCGTGCGGCGATGGAGAAATCGGCCAACGTGGCCACCGTCAAGCTCCTGGAACAGATCGGCTACGAGCCGGTGATCGAGATGGCGCGCAGCATGGGGATCGACAGCCAGCTGCGGCCCTTCCCGTCGATGGCGCTCGGCGCCTTCGAGTTGTCGCTGATGGAGCTGACCAGTGCGTACGGGACCTTCGCCAACGGCGGTGTCCACGTCCAGCCGCACCTCGTGCGCGAGATCTACAACCGCGACGCCGCGCGCGTGACGACGATCGAGCCCAAGGTGCGGGACGCCGTGAGCCCGCAGATCGCCTATCTGATGAACCGCGTGCTGGCGGGCGTGATCACCGACGGCACCGGCCGTCGCGCGGCGAACCTGCAGCTCAACCTCGCGGGCAAGACCGGCACCACGGACAACAACACCGATGCCTGGTTCGTCGGTTACGAACCGCGGCTGGCCGTCGGCGTCTGGGTCGGGTACGACGATCCGCAGAGCCTCGGCCACGAGGAGACGGGCGCCGTGGCCGCTCTCCCGATCTGGCGCCGCTTCCTCGATCGCGCGCTCGCCGAGGAAACGTCACCCGAGTTCGAGCGACCGTCGGAGACGCGCATCGTGTCGATCGATCGCCGGACCGGGCTCAAGGCGAGCCACGAGGCCGGGTGCACGCCCGTCTTCTCCGAGGTCTTCGTCCGGGGGACGGAGCCGACCGAGTACTGCACCGAGAACCACCATCGCCTGCTCCGCTTCCCGTACCCGTTCCAGCGTTATCCCCTGACCGAGCGCGGAATGCTGCGCATCCCCGAGGCCGAGCTGAACGAGATCCTCGAGGCCGAGCTGAGCGTGTTCCTGGCCGACGGCGGCACCCGCCTCGAGGTCCACGGCCTCGAGCGCGTCGTCTCGTTGCCGCTCGAGGTCGTGCCCGGTTCCGACGTACGGCCCGTGCCGGCGTGGATCGCCGAGCGCTACGACACCAGCGAGTGGATCGGCACCGACGGCCGCGATGCGTACTGGGTCTGGAGCCGATAGCCGGGTCCGAGACGCTGCTACCGTTCGCGGGCTCCCAGCCTGCCGTGAATCGTCCATTCCGCCGAGTCGTATTTCCAGCAGCGCAGGCGGGTAGCCCGCAGTTCCTCGTCGGGGCTCAACTCCGACGGCTCCAGGACGACATCGAACGCCTCCGTGAACGCCGCCAGCAGAGCGCGATCGACCTTCGCCGGGTCCGCCGCGGCCGGGTTCGCGCGCCGCAGGTCGATGAACCCTCCGTCGCCCCCCGGCTCGCGTCCGAGCGCGCGGTCGAGCCTCTCCGCGTCGAGCTCGAGCGGAATCGAGCCGTGCTGGAGGAAGGCGCCGCGGCGGCGCGCCTGGGCCGAGCCGATAAGCTTGCGGCTGCCGGCGCGGATCTCGTGCGTCGACAGCGCAGCGAAGCACGACGCCTCCCCCGCGCCGGCCCCGCGCGGCGCTCGCGACGAACGGACCGCGTCGATGTCGAGCCGTCGCATCGCGTCGACGAGAGCGTCGGCGATCCTCCCGTAGGTCGCGACCACGCCGTCGGAGAACGGTGCCCGCCCCAGCGAGCCCGTGACCGAGTACGTTCGTTCGTGCTCGTGCAGCACGGCCAGGCCGCCCGTCGGTCGCCGCACGAGATCGATCCCTTCGCGGCGCAGGTACGTGGGAGACCAGTGGCCGTCGCTGGTCTGGTTGCGGCCGAACGACAGCGCGGGACAGCTCCAGGAGTACAGCCGCAATGTCGGCGCAGACTCAGCCGTCGCCACGTAGCCGTCGAGCAGCGCCTCGTCCAGCGCCATGTTCCACGCCGCATCGTGGCCACCGTCGATCAGCAGGCGCCAGCGCTCGGCACCCTGCGTCAGCGGTCGAGGGTCGGCGTCGCAGCCGAGCGCGTGGACGACGCGCTGCGCGCCCCCTTGCGGAAGTCCGCCGACTTCAGTCCGTACTTGCGCAACAGGCGTTGTAACGCCGAACGGAGCATGCCTGCCTGACCGGCCGCGGAGGTCACGTTGCCGCCGAAGCGTTCGAGCAGTTCGCACAGGTACGCGCGCTCGAAGCGTGCCACGACCTCCTGCTTGACCTCGCGGAACGTCCGGTCCGCCATCGAGCCTGACGTTGCACTCGCGGCATCGCCGGAGCCCGGAGGAGACAGGTCGGGCAACTCGCGCAGACCGATCACACCGTCGTGCGCGAGAATCGCGGCCTGTTCCACCGTGTTGCGCAGTTCCCTCACGTTTCCCGGCCAGCGGTGGGCGGTCAGCGTGCGCAGCGCCTCCGGAGAGACGCGAATCGGCGGAAGCGCGTTGATGGCAACGATCATCGACAAGAAATGCTGGAACAGTAGCGGCAGGTCCGACGCTCGCTCGCGCAGCGCGGGGACGGGAACCGTGACCTGGGCGACGCGACGGACGAAATCCGGCGTGAGATCCCCCCGCTCGACCGCGCTCTGCGGGCCACGCGCCGACCCGGCGAGCATACGGACGCCTGCATTGCGGTCGAGCTGCGCCAGAAGCGTGCCCTGGGCTGCTTTCGGTAGCTCCGCCGCGCCGTCGAGATACAACGTGCCGCCCGCGGCGGCCTCGAACGCGGAGCGGATTGCTGCCTCTCGCGCTGCCGCTTGTTCGGGCAGCGACGCGCAATCGATGCTCCGGAAAGGAGCCTCATCCGCGAGGGCGAGCCCGTGCAACGCCCTGGCTGCAAACCGTTTGCCCGTCCCGTCCTCACCGTGGAACCAGACGTTCCGGGTGTCGCGCGCGAGGGTCTCGAGCCGCTCGCGCAGGGCGACGATTCCCGGGGATGTCCCGACGAGACCGCGGTGCCCCGTGCAGTTGCCGAGTCGCGCGCGCAACCCGTCGATCTGCTCGCGGCGATGCAGCTCCCGCTCGCAACGCAGGGCCAGTCGTGCGAGGCGCGACGCGTCCAGCGGTTTGCGAAACACGTCGTCCGCGCCCGCGTCGAACTGCGCCGCGACGCGTTCGCGTTCGACGGACGAGAGGATCGTGACGACGACCGGCGGGTTCGCGAGCGCCGACACGGCCCGCATCAGTTCCGACGGCGAACCGCCGTCGGAGCCGTCGTCGACGACCAGCAAATCATAACGACCGTCCTTGAGCCCCCGCATCGCTTCGTCCTTGTCGGACGCATGGTGAGCCGTGATTCCACGTTGCGCCAGTACTTCGCAGACCGCGTCGCCTAGTGTTGCGTCGCAATCCACCACCAGCGCTTGGGTTCGATCCATCGAGTTCCCCTCGCAGGTCGGCACGGACGAGCCCAACGCCCGGCCCGTTGACCGGTGCAGTATACCCATCCTTTATGCGAGAAGGAATCCGAGAAGCGGATCCTCGGGGTCAGGCCCGAACCGCCCCTTCGAGATCGGCCACACGTGTTTGAACGTCGCGGAACGCCGGGTTGTCTGCGAGCACGTCGCGGAACACGTCGAGCGCCGCGTCCTGATCGCCGGCGAGCAACAGCGTCTCCGCCAGGTCGTAGCGCAGACCGCTGAGCGCATCGGGATCGCGGCCGGGGGCCTCGACCGCCTTGCGATACCACTCGACGGCATCGGAGAGTTCGTTGCGGTCGCGATGGCACATCGCGAGCATGGTGCAGCCGTCGCGTAGCAGTTCGGGCGCCTTGATCGAGGTCTGGAACTCCGCGATCGCCTCGTCGATCAGCCCCATCTCCTTGTACGCGATCCCGAGGTCGTAGTGCGTGCGATAGTCGTCGCTGTCGACCTCTTCCTCGACCTGCTGCTTGAACGCGGCGAAGACGTCTTCGAGGCTCTCCTCCGACTCGGATTCCGGCGCGGGCGCTTCGTCGGCGTCCGCGAACAGCTCATTCTCAAGCGCGGCCGTGATCGAGGTGAGGTCGTCGTCATCGAAGATGTCGATAGCGGCGTCGTCCGGCGCGGCCACCGGTTCGGCGTCCACGCCGCCGGCGGAGTCGAGCGCCTGTTCGAGCACTCCCAGGGCGTCGCCGCCGTAGCCCAGCGTGCGCAACGCGTCGACCTTGCGCCGCGCGTCGTCGACGAAGCCGGCGTCCAGATAGTGACGGATCTCGCCCAGCATCTCCTCGGCCGGCTCGCGTGCTCCGGTCGTGGCGGCCGACGCCGCGACCTCGGGCACGGAGAGCGCGGCCGGCGCGGGGGCCGGCGGTGCTACAGAGACCGCGGGCGGCGCCTCGACGACCGCCTCCGGCGGCGCGAGAGCCTCCACGGGCAGTTCTTCGGCCTCTTCGGCCTCTTCCCCGCCTTCCATGGCGTCGAAGTCGATCAGGACCATCTCACCGGGCTTCGATTCGGGAACGTTCGGAGCCGTTGGCGGTGTCGCGGCGGCGGTCGGAATCTCGGCGACCGGGGCCGGGGCCGGCGCGGGAGCGGGCATCTCGGGAATCTCGACCACCGGCACGTCGACCGGCATCTCGACGGCGACCTCGGTCGCCATATCGGCCGCGGGCCCAGCGCGGCGCACGGCCAGCAGCGAACGCAGGTCGTCGGGCAAGATGGCAAGTCGTTCCAGGTCCTGCGCGGAGGCCTGCCGGAAAGGCTTCAAGCGGTTGGCCTCCAGCACGAGCGGTAGCGCCTGCTCGGACTCGCCGGACGCGCGCATGGCAAGCGCGACGCCGATGAGGGCGGCGCGGAGGTCGGACTGATTGTTCGATCCGCGCAGCAACGCGACACGCCGCTCCTGCGCCTTGAGGTGGCCGGGGAAGCGGTCCACGGCCTCTCGAATCTGCTCCAGAGCCTGATCCTTCAGGCCGTACTTCTCGAGGATCTCGGCCTGCGTCAGGCGACCCGTGACGAATTCCTCGTCGTTGGGGCCGAGCGGTACCGCGGGCGTCTCCGCATCCTCGGGAAGCTCGGGGGTCGTGTCGCCGTCGTCCTCGACGGACGGGAGCGACGCGGCGTCCAGCGTGGGGGCGCCCCCGCCGGCTCCCTCGAGCATCGGGGACTGCGGTTCGATCGCGCGCAGCTGGTCGAGCGCGGCCGATGCCTCCTTGTGCATCGAACGAGCGACCCACGCCGATACCAATCTCTCGAGCAACCTGGCCTGCCCCGACGTGTCGCCGGAAGCACGGCAGAGCTCCACCCCGCGCCGCAACGCGGGGGTGTGGCCGTCGTCCTCGGCATTGCCCAGCGCGCTCAGGATCTCCGCGCCGCGAGCGGCACGGCCCTTCTCGCACCAGGAGTCCAGCACCGGATCGAACCGGTCCCAGAATTCACCATCCGTGCCCTGTTCGAGATGCCAGGACAGGACGCGTTCGAACAGGGCGCGCGGCACGCGCTCGCCGTTCTCGCCACTGAGCAGCGTCATCGCCTCGTCGAACCGGCCACCGCGCTCCAGGCGTAGGACGACCTCGCCGAGCAGCACGGCATCACCGGGTCGCTGCTCCATGACTTCCTGGAGCATGGTCAGCGCCTGGCCCTCCTGCCCCGACTCGGTGAGGCAGTTGGCCACGCCCACGAGCGGCTCGGGACGGGCGTCGAGCAGCTCGCCCGCGCGGCGATAGGTGCGCTCGGCGTCCTCGGGCTTGCCCGACGCCAGGAGAGTGTGCGCGAGCTCGAGCAGCTCTTCTCCGCCACGCTCGCGGTCGCCCTCGGCTGCCCTCGCCTCCGCCAGGCGGGCCTTGTGCCGCACGTCGTTCGGCTCGAGCGACACGAGACGTTCGTACACGTCGCGCGCCTGACTGAAGTCCTTGATCTGGACGAACTCGTCGGCCGCCCGCAAGAAGTACTTCCGCGCCTCGCCCGGTAGGTTCTGTTTGACGTAGAGATCGCCGAGCTGCAGCAGTGATTCGCAATTCTTGGCATCGAGGCGGAGGACCTTCTTCCGGATCGCGACTGCCTTGGGGTAGAAACCCTGGCGCGTGAACTGCGCGGCGACCTGCTGGTAGTAGCCGGCGGCCTCGGACTTCCGTCCCTGGCGCGCGAGCAGGTCACCCATTCGGTTGAGCGTCAGCAGATCGCTCGGGGCACTGCCCGCCAACCGCTCCAGCTCGCCCAGTGCCGCCTGCACCTTGCCCTGCTTGAGCAACCGCTCGGCGGATTGCAGCTTCTTGTGTCGACTCAACGCCATGTAGGCCCCCTACCGGAAACGCAGGCATGCCCCGCGCCCGGCCGGTCCTCTCAGCGGACTCGCAACTCGCGAATCCTCGCCTTCTTGCCGCGCAGTTTGCGCAGGAAGAACAACTTTCCGCGACGCACACGCCCACGGCGCACGACTTCGATCCTCTGGACGTTCGGCGAATGAAGCGGGAACACCCGCTCGACACCGACACCGCCCGAGGTCTTGCGTACGGCGAACGTGGCCCGCAGACCCTCTCCGCCCTGTCGCGCGATCACGTCACCCTCGAAAACCTGGGTGCGCGACTTCTCGCCCTCAACGACCCGTACGTGCACGCGCACTCGATCGCCAGCACGGAAACCGGGCAATTCCGGCTTCAACCCCTCGGCGTCGATGCTCTGAATCAGGTCCATGTCTACCTCCGCTCCAGGTCGGTCCTTCAGGGACCGTCCTGCCTGTCGAGCAAATCGGGCCTTTTGTCCCGCGTCGCCTGCCTGGCCTTCTCAGCCCGCCAGCGCGCCACGGCACCGTGATCGCCGGAGAGCAGGATCTCCGGCACTCTTGACCCCCGGAATACCTCCGGCCTGGTGTAATATGGGGAGTCAAGTAGCCCATCTGCAAATGAGTCATCATCGGCCGCCCCTGCACGGCCCAAAACCCCTGGAATCAAGCGAGAAACAGCATCTACGGCCACGAGCGCCGGGAGCTCACCACCCGTCAGGACCATATCCCCGACGCTGAGCTCCTCGTCCGCGAGGTCCTCCCGGACCCGCTCGTCGACCCCCTCGTACCGGCCGCAGATCATGATCAGCCGCCGGTACCGCGCCAACCGCTCGGCGGTCGGGTGGTCGAGCCGGGAACCCTGCGGCGAGAGGAGCACGATCCGCTCGTTCGGCTCGGGATAGGCCTCGCGGATCCAGTCCACCGCCCCGAAGACGGGCTCGGGACGCAAGATCATGCCTCCCCCCCCGCCGTACGGGGGAGAATCGACGACCCGGTGCGGTCCGACACCCCAGCGCCGCAACTCGTGCAGCCGGACGGCAATCCGTCCGCTGCGCCGCGCGCGAGCCAGGATGCTGTCCTGCAGCGGTCCGGCGAACATACCCGGGAACATCGTGACGACGTCGAAAATCATGCCGACGGCTCCTCGTCGGCCGCGTTCAACTCGACGAGCCCCTCCGGCACGCGTACGCGAATCTCGCCGGCGTCGCAATCGACATCCAGCACGATCTCGTCGGCGAACGGGATCAGGATCTCGTTCTCGTCGTCGCCCTGGAGCGACGCGTCGCGAGCCTTGGCGCCCACGACCAGCAGGTCGATGCCTGCGGTCGGAAGCAGGTCGCGAACGAAGCCCAGCCGCCCGTGCGACTCGTCGCGCACGCTCATGCCGACCAACGTGGCCGCGTAGTAGCGTCCCTCGGGCAGCTGCGGCGCGCTGGACTCTTCGACCTGCACGATCTTCCCTTTCAGATCCGCGGCGGCCGACGCGTCGTCGATCCCCGCCAGCTTCAGCACCAGCCGATCCGAATACCCGCGCGACGCCTCGACCTGATACGTCGCACAATCTTCCTCGTCGCGTCCCACGAGAACCTGTTCGACACCGACCCACGGCAACGCCTCTCCCGCGGAGACTCGCACGGTCAGCTCGCCCTTGCCCCCGCGGTGCCCGGCGACACGCCCGACGCGGAGCCGCAGCCCGCCGGCGTCACTCGATGATCTCGAAGACAATTCGCTTACGCTGTTTCTTGCCCGACGAGGCCAGAATAGTCCGGATCGACCTCGCCGTGCGGCCCTGCTTTCCGATGACCTTTCCCAGGTCCTCGGGCGCAACGCGCAATTCGAGCACCGTGGCTTCTTCGCTGTCCACCTCGGTGACCCGGACCTCGTCCGGCTGGTCCACCAAGGCGCGAGCGATCAACTCCAGCAGCTCTTTCATCGGCGGCGACCGTCAGCGCCCGCGGTGCGGTCGGAGACCGCGGGCAGGTCAGGCCTCGGCGGTGGTGCGGGCCCGGTGCAGGAGCCGCTTGACCGTCGGGGACGGGTGCGCACCCTTGCTGATCCACTCGTCGGCGCGCGAGACGTCGATCTTCACCGCAGCAGGGTCCTTGCCCGGGTCGTAAGTGCCGAGAATCTCCACGAAACGGCCAGTCGGCCGCAGTCGCGCGTCGGATACGACAACCCGGTAAAAGGCGTCCTGCTTGGATCCCATCCGACGCAGGCGAATCTTCAACACGTCATACTCCTCCCGGCGCCAGGGCGCCCAATCCGGCACACTATAGCCTATCGTCCGAGAAACGGCAGCCCGCCGCGGCCACCTTTCCGGCCGCCCTTTCCGGCGGTCTTCAGCGTCTTCATCATTCGCTTCATCTGGGCGAACTGCTTGAGCAGGCGGTTGATCTCCGGCACGGTCTGTCCCGAGCCCCGGGCGATCCGCTTCTTGCGACTGCCGTTGAGAAGCTGGGGCGCCCGTCGCTCCTTCGGCGTCATCGAGTCCACGATGGCCATCACCCGCGTCACCGCCTTGGTGTCCAGATCGCTCTCCTTGATGTGGGACATCCCGGGGAGCATCCCGACCACACTGGACAGCGGGCCCATCTTGCGCACCATCTTCATCTGGGAGCGGAAGTCCTCGAGCGTGAACTCGTTCTTCCGCATCTTCTTCTCGAGCGCGCGAGCCTCTTTCTCGTCGACGACCTCTTCCGCCTTCTCGATCAGCGTCAGGACGTCGCCCATGCCCAGGACGCGCCCGACCATCCGGTCCGGATGGAACGGCTCGAACTCGGTCGGCCGCTCGCCCGTTCCGACGAACTTGATCGGAACGCCGGTGACGTGGCGGATCGATAGCGCCGCGCCACCGCGGGCGTCGCCGTCCATCTTGGTCAGGACCACACCGGTCAGCTCCAGCGCCTCGTGGAACTCCCCCGCGGAACGCACGGCGTCCTGCCCCGTCATCGCGTCGGCAACGAACAGGATCTCGCTCGGCGCGAGCTCTCCCTTCAGCCCGCGCAACTCGTCCATCAACGTGTCGTCGATGTGCAGCCGGCCGGCGGTGTCGATGATCACGGTGTCGAACCCGGAGCGGCGCGCCTCGAACACGCCCTGCTTGGCGATCTCGAGCGGCTGTTGCGATCCGTCGTGCTCGTAGACCTTCAACCCGATCGACTGCCCGACGCGCACGAGCTGCTCGATGGCGGCCGGCCGGTAGATGTCCGCCGGCACGAGGTAGGGGTAGCGCCCGGACTTCTTGAGCCAGCCACCGAGCTTCGCGGCGGTGGTCGTCTTACCCGATCCCTGAAGCCCGACGATCAGAACGATCGTGGGAGGCTTCGACGCGAAACGGAGGTTGGCCGCCTCGCCCTCGCCGAGCAGCGCAACAAGCTCGTCGCGGACGATCGCCACGACCTGCTGTCCGGGCGAGAGGCTCTTGAGGACGTCTTCGCCGAGGGCCTTCTCGCGTACCGCGGAGAGCAGCGCCTTGACGACGCCGACGTGGACGTCCGCTTCGAGCAGCGCCAGACGGACCTCGCGCAGGGCCTCCTTGAGCACAGTCTCGTTGATGCGAGCCTGGCCGCTGAGCTTGCGGAATACGCCCTGTAGGCGATCCGAGAGCGTCTCGAACACGCGGAATCTCCTGCTTGAACCCTACCGGGATACGAAGGAAGGCCGGATTATAGCGACACCCCGGCGAGCCGTCCACTCGCCCGAGTCTCGTAAGCCTTTCTGTTTGTGAGCTTTAGCGGGCGGCCTAGACGGAGCGCAGGAGGTGGCCCATCTTGAGCTTCTTGGTGCGCAGGTACTCGCGATTGTCCTTGTTCGCCGGAAGCTCGATCGAGACGCGCTCGACGATCTCGAGGCCGTAGCCCGTCAAACCCACGTACTTGCCCATGTTGTTCGTCATGAGGCGCAGCCGGCGAATCCCGAGGTCGTAGAGGATCTGGGCACCGACGCCGTAGTCACGCACGTCGGCCTTGAAGCCGAGAGCGAGGTTGGCCTCGACGGTGTCCTTGTCGTGCCGGTCCTGCAGCTCGTAGGCTCGCAGCTTGTTCGCCAGCCCGATTCCGCGCCCCTCTTGCCGCAAATAGAGGATCGCGCCGACGCCCTCGGCCGCGATGCGCTCCATCGCCTCGTGAAGCTGCGGCCCGCAGTCGCAGCGCGTCGAGCCGAACACGTCGCCGGTCAGGCACTGTGAGTGCACGCGAACGAGCACGGGGTCTTCGGGCCCGGGATCTCCCATCACGAGAGCGACGTGCGTGATCTCTTCGAGCTCCGAGCGAAACGCGTGGATCTTCCACTTGCCGAGGTCGGTCGGCAGGTCCGGCGACGCGACGCGCTCCACGAGCCGCTCGTGACGCATCCGGTGACCGATCACCTTCGCGATCGACGTCATGCGCAACCCGTGCGTGCGGGCGAACTCGACCAGCTGGTCACGGCGCGCCATCGAGCCGTCCGGGTTCATGATCTCGCAGATCACGGCCGCGGGCTGCAGCCCCGCCATGCGGCACAGGTCCACCGACGCCTCGGTGTGGCCCGCGCGTTTGAGCACGCCGCCGGGCCGCGCCTCCAACGGAAACACGTGCCCCGGGCGCGCGAGGTCGCTCGGCTTCGTCTTCGGATCGACCGCGACACGGATCGTCTTGGCCCGGTCGGCGGCGGAGATGCCGGTCGTGATCTCGCGCCGCGCCTCGATCGAGACGCTGAAGGCCGTTCCGCGCTGCGCCGTGTTGTGGTGCACCATCTGCGGGATGTCGAGCTCGGCCAGACGCTCGCCGGTCATCGGCATACAGATCAGTCCGCGGCCGTGCATCGCCATGAAGTTCACCGCCTCGGGCGTGACGTGCTCTGCGGCGCAGACGAGGTCGCCCTCGTTCTCGCGATCCTCGTCATCGAGCAGGATGATCGTCTTGCCGCAGCGCAGATCGTCGGCGATCTCGTCGATGCCGGCAAACATGTCGTCCCGATCCGTCGTTCCGTCGCTCATGATTCTCCCGCGCCGGGCGCCCCGTCCGTCGGCGGACGATCCGATTCCAGCATCCTCTCAAGATACCGCGCAAACAGGTCCACCTCCAAGTTGAGGCGGTCCCCTTGCCCCGCGGTGCCCAGCGTGGTCCGTTCGAGGGTCTCGGGGATCAGCGCGACCTCGAACCACCCCGGGCCCACGGCGGCGACGGTCAGCGAGACACCCTGCAGCGCGATCGAGCCCTTGCGGGCGACGTAGCGCTCCAGCTCGGCCGGGATCTCCACGCGCAGCCGGTCCTCGCCGCCTCCGCTATCGCGTCGCGCCAGGCGTCCGACGCCGTCGACGTGGCCCTGGACCCAGTGCCCGCCGACCCGGTCGCCGACGCGCAACGAGCGTTCCACGTTGACCTGCATCCCGGGGCGCAGGTCGCCGAGCGTGGTGACGGTCAGCGTCTCGGCGATGACGTCCGCCTCGAAGTGCGCGGCGTCGTGCTCCACGACCGTGAGACAGACACCGTCCACCGCCACGCTCTCGCCGCGCGAGAGGCCATCCGCGGGAAAAGGAGGCTCGATGCCGAGCCGCCGACGACCCTCGACCGAACGACTCAGCACCACACGCCCCAGGCCCTCGACGAGTCCGGTGAACATTGCCCTAGCCCTCCTGTCCGGCCCGCGCGAGACGCCCGAGCAGCAATCGATCCGCGCCGACGGCGACCCACTCCGCATCCGCGACCTTCCAACCCTCGGCCGGCGAGGCCACGGCGGGGCCGTCGATCAGCGGTGTCGCGCCCTCGTGACCCAGCAGCGTTCCGGCGACGAACAGCGCGACGTCATGCGCCAGGCCGGCCTCGAGGAACGACGCGTGCGTGCGCCCTCCGCCCTCGACCAGCAACGATTGCACGCCGCGCGCCCCGAGGTCGCGCAACACCCAGGCCAGGTCGAGACCACGCTCGCCCGAGGGCGCCCTGACGATCTCGGCACCGGGCAGCTTGGCCTCGGCGTCGTCGGCCGTCGTGTAGACGCGCACGGGATCGCCCGAGGCGAAGATCCGCGCGCACGGGTCGAGGTCGAGACCGGAGCTCAGGACGACGCGCAACCTGGAGGCGTCGACTCCGGGGAGTCGCACCGTCAGCCGCGGATCGTCGGCACGCAACGTTCCCGCGCCGATCAGGATCGCGTCGTGCCGCAGGCGCAGACGGTGCGCGAAGGTTCGCGCGTCCCCGCCGGTGATCCAGCGCGACTCCCCGGCGTCCGCCGACAGCCGACCGTCCAGCGAGGCGGCGGCCTTCAGCGTCACACGAGGTGTCGCACGTTGATGCCAATGCACGAACGCCGCGTTGAGCCGGCGCCCCGCGTCACCCAGCAAGCCCACCTCGACCTCGATACCGGCGTGCTCCAGCGCGGCGAAACCGCGACCGTCGACCCGCGGGTCGGGATCCCCCATCGCAGCGACGACGCGCGCGACGCCCGAGCGAATCAGCAGGTCCGCGCAGGGCGGCGTGCGTCCGTGGTGCGCACACGGTTCGAGGTTGACGTAGACGGTCGCACCGCGGGCCGCGGCGCCTGCCGCATCGATCGCGATCGCCTCGGCGTGCGGCTCACCGGGGGCCGTGTGGTAGCCGCAGCCGACGAGGCGCTCGTCACGAACGATGACGCAGCCGACGCGGGGATTCGGACTCGCCGTCCCCTCGCCGCGGGCGCCCAGGGCCAGCGCCTGCGCCATCCACACGCGGTCCATCAGCCCTCGGGCCCGAGCAGGCCCTCGACGAAGCCGTCCGCGTCGAACTCGATGAGGTCGTCCACCGCCTCGCCCACGCCGACGTAACGGATGCCGACGCCGAGCTGGCGATAGATCCCCATCGCCACTCCACCCTTGGCGGTGCCGTCGAGCTTCGTCAGGACCACGCCGGTCAGCTCGGCGGCTTGCGTGAACTCCCGCGCCTGCGCCAGGCCGTTCTGGCCGGTCGTCGCGTCGACGACCAGCAGCACGTCGTGCGGCGCGGCGTCCACCTCGCGGCCGGCCACGCGCGCGAGCTTGTTCAGCTCGGCCATCAGGTTCGTCTTGGTGTGCAGCCGGCCCGCCGTATCCACCAGCACCGTGTCGACGCCGCGCGCGACGGCCGAGCGCAGCGCATCGAAAACGACCGCGGCGGGGTCCGCCCCGTCCCGCTGCTTGACCAGGTCCGCGCCCGAGCGCTCGGCCCAACGCTCGAGCTGCTCGATCGCCGCGGCGCGGAACGTGTCGGCCGCGACCACGATCACGGACTTGCCCGCGGCGCGCTCGCGGGCCGCGAGTTTTCCGACCGTCGTGGTCTTGCCGCCGCCATTGACGCCGACGACGAAGATCACATGCGGCGGTCCCTGCCGTTGCATCCCGAGCGTCTGCTCGGGCAGCGCGTCGCGCAGGGTCTTGACGACCGCCTCGCGGATCCCCTCGCCGCTGCCGGCCTTCTCGCGCACGACGGAGAGGATCTCCTCCGTCAGCTCCGGACCGAGATCGGCGGCGAGCAAACTCGCCTCGAGATCGTCGATCGCATCCTCGTCCACCTCCTTCGATCCGACGACCGTCTGGAGTGTCGAGGCCAGGTTCTCGCGCGTGCGGCTGAGGCCGCGCGCCAGCTTCTTGAACAGGGAGAGTGCCATGTCAGCGAATCATCTTCAGCAACTCGTCCGCCTGCGCGGCGCTGGGGCTCCCCGGCGACACGGCCAGGACGCGGTACAGCGACTCTTTGGCCTTGGCCTTCTCGCCCAGGCGGAAATAGGTGAAACCCAGGCGGTAGTGAAACTGTCCGTCGCTGCGATAGTCCGGGGACGCCACCTCGTACAGGCGCGCTGCCTCGTCGAGCTTCCCGACGCGCTCCAGCAACTTCGCCAGCTCGTAGTGCGCGTGGTGGTACTTCGGGTTGATCTCGACGGCCCGGCGCAACGTGTCGATCGCCTCGTCGTCCCGCCCCTGCTGCGCGTACAGCGCGCCGAGGTTCAGAAAGACCTTCTCGGGCGTCGGGAACGCCGGGTCCTTCAACGCCTCGCGCCACTGCGTCTCGGCTTCCGCCGGGCGGCCGAGCTCGTTGTACACGGCGCCGAGGTAGTTGCGCGCGTCGGTGAGGTAGGGGTCGAGCTCGAGCGCCTTCTCGAACGCCTCTGCCGCCTCCGCGTACCGTCCGGCGCGAAAACAGATGCTGCCGTAGTGATTGTGCAGGCGAGCGTTCTCGGGCTCTTCCTCGACCGCCTCATGCAACTGCTCGAGCGCCTCGTGCATCCGCCCCGCGCGCAGCATCGACTCGGCCATGCGCACCTTCTCCTGGGTCGTCAGGTCCTTGGGCAGCTGGGGCGGCTGTTGCTTGCCGCCGCCGCAAGCGAGCGGCGCGAGGCAGAGCAAGAGCGTGAGCAGGACGGCCGTTCCGTTTCGGTGGACACACATTTCGCGTCTCCTTGCGCGAGCGACGGCAGCGCGATCGCTCCGGGACACCTTACCAGACGCGCCGCGGACGGTTCCGCTCATCCACGCGAGCGACCGAACAGCCTCTTGAAGAAGGATCCGGCGGCGGCCGAGCGCCCCTCCACGGGAGGCAGATCGGGCGGGGCTCCGTCGAGCAGCGCGCGGGGCGCGGACGTCGTCATCGCCTCGGCGCGCGCCTGGCCCACCAGGGAGGCCGTCGCGCTTACCGCCTCGGTCAGGATCGGATTGCGGTGCCGCAGGTTGTGCGCGTCCGAGGCGATTACATGCACGAGGCCCTTGCGCAGCAACTCCTCGGAGAACTTCCGCGTGTCCTCCCCGAACAGTCCCACGATGCTGCCGGTCGTGATCTGGCCCCAGGCGCCGAGCCGCACCATCTCCTCGTAGCGCGTGACGTCTTCCTGGAAGTAGCGAATGCGCTCCGGATGCGCGAACAGCACCTCGATCCCGGCGAGTTTCAACTGGAACACGAGGTTCTCCAGCTCCACCGGATACTGACTCAGCGACAGCTCGAGCAACAGCGTCTTGCCGTTGTCCGCGAGGGTCGGAGCGCGGCCGTCGCGGATCCGTTCCGGTAGGTCGGGGCAGACGTGGACCTCCGCCCCGGGCAGCAGGTCGATCGACACCCCCTCGCGCGACAGTCTCTCGCGCAGCTTCTCCACCGCGGGCAGGATCGTCTGCCGGTCGTTGAAGTAGAAGCCTTCCTTGCAGTGCGGCGTGGCGACGATGATGCGCGTGCCGTCCTGCGCAGCAGCCCGGGCGAACTCGACCGCTTCGTCCTCGGTCTTCACGCCGTCGTCGATGCCCGGGAGGATGTGTGTGTGAAGATCGATCATGGCTTTCCGCTCGCCTCCTCGGTCTTCAGCTCGCGCCGCATCAGACGCGCCAGCGACTCGGCCGGCGAGCCGTCCTCGTAGATGATGCCGTACACCTCGCACACGATCGGCATGTCCACCCCCTCACGCACGGCCAGCGATCGCGCCGAGCGCGTGGTCCGCACACCCTCGGGCACCGCGGGACTGGCGTCGAGAATGTCGTCCAGCCGCTCTCCGGCGCCGAGCCGGCGACCGACGGTCCGGTTGCGTGACAACTCCCCGGTGCATGTCAGCACGAGATCGCCGAGACCCGCAAGTCCGCTGAAGGTCGCGGCATCCCCGCCGAGCCGCACACCGAGCCGCGCGATCTCGGCCAGCCCCCGGGTGATCAGGGCCGCCTGCGTGTTCGATCCGAGTTCCAGGCTGTCCGCGATCCCTGCGGCGATGGCGATCACGTTCTTCAACGCGCCCGCGACCTGCACACCGATCGGATCCGGGTTCGTGTACAGCCGCAGGACGGTCGACGACAGGATGTTCTGCACGTTGCGCGCGAGCCCCTCGTCGCCGGAAGCCACGGCGACCGCAGTCGCCTGACCGGCGGCCAGCTCGCGGGCGAACGACGGCCCGGAGAGAACGGCCAGCGGCTGCGCCGGGCCCAGCGCCTCGCGAGCCACGTCGAGCGGCAGCTCGAGGGAGTCTTCCTCGATACCCTTGCTCGCCACGACGACCGGTGCGCGAGACTCGACCTGCGGCGCGAGCTCGGCGTAGACGGCGCGCGCGTACTGCGAGGGGACGGCGGCGACCAGCAGCTCCGCGGCGTCGCAGGCGTCGGCCAGTCGATCGGTGACGGCCAGCTCCTGTGGGTACGGGAAGCCCGGCAGGAAGCGTGGATTGTCCCCACGCTCGCGGATCCCTTCGACCACATCGGCCTCGCGGATCCACTGGGTCACCCGGTGACCGCAGCGCGCCGCGTGCAGCGCCAGGGCAGTACCCCACGCACCTCCCCCGATCACCCCGAGTCGAACCGTCGTCCCGGGGTGAAACGGCTCCGGACGTTCGCGCATCAACTGATCCTCTCTTGCGAAAGCGGAAACGTGTCGCGTGCAGTGTAGCGTGCCCCGTCCGGACGCAGTTCGCTCTGGTACAGCGTCACCTCGTCGGCGATCCATTCGATGGCAGCGGGCGCCGGGGCCCTCTCGGGCAGGCGCGCTCCGCCGCCGCGGACTGCGCGGGCCAGGGTCAGGTGGGCGCGGAACGGCCGGGTCTCCGGCGCGAACCCCCGCTCACGCGCCGACTGCTCGTAGGCCGAGGACAGGCGCTCGAGACCGCGCTCCGGCTCCGCGGCCACGCCGAGCCACAGGACTCGCGGGCGCCCCGCAGGGGGGAAGACCCCCGTCGCCGCCAGCTTCAGGCGCACCGGCTGCACACCCCGCGCGGCCTCGGCCCAGGCCGCTCGCGACGCGCGGTCGGCATCCTCGCTCACTTCGCCGAGGAACCGCAGCGTGAGATGAACCGACTCCGGGCGCACCCAGCGCCAACCCTCGGCCTGCTCGCGCAACCCGGCCCGCACGCGAGCGACCTCGGCGAGGATCTCCGCAGGCAGACGCAGAGCCAGGAACAGGCGCACGTCACGCTCTCGCGGCGAGCAGGTGCCGCCGCAATCGGTCGAGCGCCTCGGTGACCGTGCGACGGCGTACCTGCGCGCGCTCACCCATCTTGCTCAGCCGCCAGCCCACGACGCCCGCCGCATCCGCCAGCGCGAGGTGCACGAGCCCCACCGGCTTGCCCGCCGTTCCTCCGCCGGGTCCCGCGATGCCGGTGACGCCGAGACCGAAGTCCGCGCCGCACCGCGTCCGCGCCCCCTCGGCCAGTTGCTCGGCCACCGGCGCGGAGACGGCGCCCTCGCTCGCCAGGATCGCAGCGTCCACTCCGGCCAGCTCCGTCTTCAGCTCGTTGCCATAGACGACGAGCCCACCGCGAAACCACGCGGACGAGCCCGGGACCTCGGTGACCGCGGCGGCGATGAGACCCGCGGTGCATGATTCGGCAGTCGCCAGCGTCTGGCCGCGGTCCTCCAGCAGCCGCCCGACGACGCCGGCCAGCGTGTCGTCGTCCCGGCCGAAGACGTCCCCCCCGAGGCGGCGCCGCGCCTCGTCGGTCAGCCGCTCGAGCGCTGCTCTCGCGTCCGCACCGTCGGCGCGCAGGTGCAGCTCGAGCCCGGCGTCGCCGCTGAGGATCGTGGCGGTCAATCCCGGGGCGTCGTAGAGGTCGGCCAGCAGCGCGTCCACTTGACCCTCGCCCTGCCCCACGATCTTGAGCGTGCTCGCGGCGCGTGGCCCGGCGATGTGCGAGAGCCGCGGTTCGACGCCGCCCTCGAACATCGCGCGCATCTCGGCGGGGACCCCGGGCAACGCGAACAGGCGAACCTCGCCCTCCTCCCAGGCGATGCCCGGCGCGGTGCCGACCGGGTTGGGAATCCACGCCGAGCCCCGCGGTCGATCGGCCTGCTTCTTTCTCAGCGGCAGCCCGCGGCGGCTGAAGAATCGCTCGAGCGCGGCGAGCTTCTCGGGGTCGCGCTCGAGCGGCCGCCCGAGAGCGTCGGCCAGTGCGCCCCGCGTGCGATCGTCCTCGGTGGGGCCGAGCCCGCCCGTTACGAGCACGAGCCCGGAGCGCTGCAGTGCCGCGCGGACCGCCTGCGCGATCGTGGCGACATCGTCCTCGACGACGCTCCGCGCGCGAACCGCGATCCCGAGTCGAGACAGTCGTTCCGTCAGCCACTCCGAGTTCGTGTCGCGACGGCCGATCTCCAGCATCTCGGTGCCGACGGCGATCAGCTCCGCACGCACGCTCACGACTCGGCCCCGCGATCCTCGCCGCGCATCAGCGCGTCCAGTGCCTCCTCGATGCGCCGCTGCAGGGTCGCCAGCGCTTCGCGGCCGCGCGCCTCGGGCGGCGCGATCGGGTCGCCGATCCGCACGCGGACGCGCGCGGGGCGCGGAATTCCGCGATGGGGCCACGCGCGGGCGGAGCCGCGGATGTCGATCGGCACGATGGGAGCCCGCCCGTGCAGCGCCAGCATCGCCGTCCCGGGCAACACGTCGCCCAGGCCCTGCACCACGACTCGGCCCTGGGGAAAGATGCCGAGGACCCCGCCGTCCCGCAGATGCCCCAGCGCCGCACGCAGATTGCCGACACGCGTCCCCCCGGGTCGACCGACGGGGATCGCCCGCATGGAGCGGTAGAAGAAGCGCGCCCACGGCTTGCGGTAGACACTGTCCAGAATCAAGAAACGGACGGCGCGCGGGCAGGCGCCTCCGACGCACGGCGGATCGAGCCAGGAGCGGTGGAGCGCGATCGCGATCGCCGGCCCGGAACGCGGGAACTTCTCGCGACCCTCCCCGCGCCAGGCGAACAGCGGCGCGGCAAGCATCAGGAACATTCGGCGCGTGGCCCGGTAGACGAGCGGTGTCCTCGCGCCCCCGGTCACGGTCCCTCGACCGCGCTCGTCACGTTTCGGCTCCGAGGTCAACGGTGCGCAGGAACTGCACGAGGTACTGGATCATCGAGTAGATCGCGAGCACCATCACGACCCACAGCGCCGCCTTGCCGTACACCTGCCACGAGCTCAGTCGCGTGCTCACGATCAGCAACGTGATCGCCACCACCTGGCTGAAGGTCTTGGACTTCCCCCAGGTCGACGCGGAGATGACCTGCCCCCGCGACGCCGCGACGCTGCGCATCGCGCTGACGGCGAATTCGCGCCCCACGATCAGTACGATCATCCACGCCGGGGCCTGCTCCAGCTCCACGAGCGAGATGAAGGCCGAGACGGTCAGCAGCTTGTCGGCCACCGGGTCGAGCAACGTGCCCAACGTGGTGACCTCGTTGCGGCGTCTCGCGAGGTAGCCGTCGAGAAAGTCGCTCGCAGCCGCGGTGAGGAAGATGGCGACGGCGATCGTGACACGCCATTCCGAGACCCAGGCCACGAAGTGCCCGAACCACTCGAACGAGGTCATTCCGTCCACGGCCTCCTTCACGCGAACCGACGCGGAGGGAGGGGTGAGCAAGACCACGACCAGCAACGGCACGAGGAAAATGCGAAACAGAGTGATTGTGTTCGGTAGATTGAGGCGCATTGCGGTTATCCGGCAAGCGCCCCAACGGTATCACGCAGGGCGTGAAACGTTCAATTCGCGGGCGGGCTCGAATTGGGCGGCGGGCCGAACGGGGTCCGCCGCCCGGGGAATCAGTCGTTCTTGCGCACGTACGTCGGACTTCCGTTCAACGAGAAGTGATTCTGCGGATTGATGTCGTCCGTGATCGTGACCGGGTCCAGGAACAGCACGTCCTGGCTGAACGTTCCGTCCGAGGTCTCGAACTGGATGCTCAGATGGCCCTCCCCACGCACCTGGATCGTGGGTGTCCGGCTGTCCATGTCGTGGTCCGAGACGAGGAATCCGTCCGTCCAGCGCGTCACGAGGAACACGCTGACGTAGATCCTCCCGACACCCTCCTCCAGGCGCGTCCATACGAGGTACGGACGCCCGAACTCGTCGAAACCGACGCCGGGCTCGCCGTCGGAGCCTCGCGTCGTGTTGAACTGGACGAAGTCGGGACGCTCCCAGCCGCCGGGATTCCAGCGCGAGTACATCATTTCCAGCCCGCCGGCAGCCGGGCGGGTCCACAGGACCCAAGGGTGGTAGGGCGCGCTCGAGTTCTCGAAGACCTTCGGCCACGAATCGCCGAAGTAGTCCCCTCGAGAGTTGAGCACCATCGAGCGCTGGAAGCGCTTCGAGCGGACCGACCACACCTGCGGGCTGCTGCCGGTGCCCAGAGGGGCCACCTGGGTCGTCACGTAGTTACCGTCCCGATCCGTCCGCGCGGAGACCTCCGCCCGTGTTTCCACGGTGGAGACGACGCAGAGGACGAACGCGAACGCGAGGAAGAAAACCAGACCGCGGAGTTTATTGCTCATCTCCGTGTCCTCTCTATGTGCCGGTCGAATTCGTCCACCTCCAGGAACCGCCGCTGCAGGCGGGACCGGAGATGACGTAGCCGGCCGAACTCGATCTTCTCTCGGGTGCCATGACCCTCTTCACGGGCCAGGACCCAACGGTGATAGGCGTTGAGAAACAGAATGTCGTGGTAGCTGTCGGCGGACGACGAGGCGAGCGCGTTGGACTCCTTCAGGGATTCCATCGCCTTGTCGTAGTCGCCGCGGGTCATGTAAGCCTCGGCGAGCCTGGTCAGCGAGAGCGCCGCAACCCGGCGGAACCCGCCGTCCCGGGCCCGGGTATGGGCCTCGCGCAACAGGGCGACCCCGTCGTCGAACTCGCCAGAAGCGGCGCGACAGCCGCCCAGATTCGTGAGGACCGTGGCCAGCATCTCGTGGTGACCGCCGAGCCCCTCGAGGATCTCTCTCGCTCGGCTGTAGGATTCGCGCGCGTTCTCGTACTGGCTCTCGTCGTGCTGGATATTCCCCAGCGTGTTCAGGACGCCCGCCTCGGTCAGGGTGTCGCCCTCGTCTGCGGCCAGTTGGAGACACTCGCGTGCCAGCACCGTGGCGAGATACAGATCGCCCAGCTCGCGATACAGGTAGCTCAGCTGAAGGAGGACCCGCAGCCGGGTTCTCGGCTCGAGCTCGTGCCGCTTCTTCAGGATGGCCCGCAGCTCGCGCTCGGTCATGTAGAGCTTGCCGAGACCCTTGAGTGCAACCGCCATGCGGCACCGGGCCTCGGCGGCCATCTCCCCGGCCTTCGACGGGTCGCCGATGGCCTCGGAGATCTCCAGCGCCCTCTCGTAGGTCACGAAAGCGCGCCCGCACTCACCCTGTGCCATCCAGTCCGAGCCTTCCTTGATGAGACCCGCGAAATCGCCGGCCTCCGGCTTCAGGTGCTGGTACTCCTCGAGGTCGAGAACATCCGAGAAGTTCTGAATCGGGACGTTGAACACGCGCGCAAGCGCCCGGAGCTTGTCGAACGAGGGGACGGCTTTCCCCTTCTCGAAGCGACTGAGTTGCGAGTTGTCGATCGCCTCTCCCATCGCGTTCGCTCTCTCTTCGACCTTCCGCAGCGTGTAGCCGTACCCCTCGCGCAGGCGCCGGAGGTACGTCCCTAGCCGTGTGGACGTATCGTTCTCGGCGGTCAATCCCCGGTTGGCTCCGGTGCTCGCCCCCAGATCGTGAGCTTTTAGCTGACCCATTTGCCCCCCCAAACTCTCCAGACTCTCTGCCTGGCCTGGCTTTAATTCTTTTAAGCTGGAACGGGCAACCTGTCAACGTGAAATGGATCTCCAGTGGTTGTTTTGCGGACCTCGAGTCCGCAGTTGCTCCCGTGGCGGGATGTCCGTACTTTCCAGAAACCCCTCCCCACGGCCCCCGAGCCGGACCGGAGATCTCCGGAGGGGCCGGAGTCAGCAGCATGGGACGTCCTCCTATCCAGTTTCCGGGGCTACTCGCCCGGATCGGGTATGACACGGACCTCGAGTCGCGCGCCTTCGCGCTGCTCGAGCGCTCGGACGCCGCGGGATGTCGCAAGGCGCTGGGCCAGCTCGTTTCGGGACTCTCGCCGCAGGCCGATCGCCACCGCGTGGAAGTGACTCACCTGCTCCTCGACGTTCTGCAGAACGTGAACCGCACGGTCCATGCCGGCCCCGAACGTGGAGCGGAGCGTGAGAGCAACCGGCTGGAGCTGATCGTGCGCTTCGGAGAGGTCCGCGACCTCGGGCAGCTGCGTGAGGCGTTTCTGCCCGCGCTGAACTCGCTGCTGGCGCCGATGCTGGCCGGCGGCAGCGCGTTCGTGCCGCTCGTCCAGCGGGCCAAGAGCTGCATCGAGCGCCGCTACCACCGGCGGCTCTCGCTATCGGACGTCGCCCGGCACCTGAACGTCTCGCCGAACTACCTGTCACGCCGGTTCAAGCGCGAGACGGGCATGACGCTGACCGAGTATGTCCAGCGAGTGCGGCTGCGCTCGGCGCGCGTCATGCTGGCCCAGGGCGGCTGCAGCATCTCGGAGATCGCCTATCGCGTGGGCTATCAGAACTACCGCGACTTCCACCGCAACTTCGTCAAGTACGAGGAACACTCCCCGCGCCAGGCACGTCGCGCGGCGCCGAGCGTCGCCGACGCCCGACTGCTGTCGGAGTGAGAACAGCGGCCGCGCAGTCCGGCGGCGGGCCGTAACGACACTAGTTCGTGAGCAGCACCGACCCGTCGTCGCCGACGACCATCCGGACGCGTTGCGCCTGCGGCACGCGCTTGCGGGAGGGCCGCGGCGTGCGACCCAGGTGCTCGTGGATCTTGCGCACGTAGTTGCGGGTCTCGCGGTAGGCGGGCACTCCGCCATGGCGCCGCACCGCGCCTTCGCCCGCGTTGTAAGCGGCGAGCGCCAGCGTCAGGTCGCCCTCGAACGTGTCCAGCAGGTGGCGCAGGTGCGTGGCCCCGGCGCGCAGGTTCTGCATCGGGTCGAACGCGTCGTCCACCCCGTACTGCCGCGCGGTCGAGGGCATCAGCTGCATCAGCCCCTGCGCGCCCTTCGGTGAGACGGCGTTCGGGTCGAACGCGGACTCGACCAGCGCCACCGCCTTGACGAGCGACGCCGGCAGGCCGCTCTCGCCGGCGGCGCGCTCGATCTGCGGGTCGTAGGGGCTCGCGGGAAGCAGCGAGCCCTTCTCGGCGGCATGCCGCCCGTAACCCGGCAGGGCGCGCGTGTCCGCGCGACCGGTCGTGTTGGAGAGCACCGGAGTCGCGCCGTCGCGGTAGTAGCGCAGGGGCTCCTCGGCAGCGGCCGGAGCCGCCGATGCGCCGCCGAGCAGCAGCAGCGTCGCGAGGGACGCCGGTGTCAATCGCCGGATGCCGATGGGGAGTCCTCCAACCGCTGCCGGACCTCGGCGGGCACCTGTGCCAGCGCCTCGTCCAGCTTCTCGGGGTTCTTGCCGCCGGCTTCCGCCCGGTCGGGGCGTCCGCCACCACCGCCGCCGATGATCTTGCCGAGGCTTCGCACGACATCGCCGGCGGGCAGGCGGCCCTTCAGGTCGGGCGTGACGGCGACGAGCAACGAGGCCTTGTCACCCTCCGCGCGACCCAAAACCACCATTCCAGAACCTAGCTTCGCCACCATGCGGTCCGCAAGCTCGCGCAATTGCTGGGCGGCCAGGCCATCGACCCGACGCGCCACGAGCTTCACCCCGGATACGTCCTCGGCCCCGGCGACCGCGTCCTCGAGCCCCTCGGCGACCTGCTCGACCCGCAGGGCATCGATCTCTCGTTGCAGCGTGCGCACCTGCTCCAGCCGGCGCTCGAGCTCCTCCGCGAGCCGCTCGCGCGGAACGGAGAGCTGCCCCTCGAGGGCATGCAGCACCCGCTGGGCCTGACGGAACTCGTCGAGTGCGCCGCCGCCGGTGAGGGCCTCGACCCTGCGCGTACCGGAGGCGATCCCTCGCTCGTGCAGCAGCTTCACCACGCCGATCTCGCCCGAACGCCCACAGTGCGTCCCGCCGCAGAGCTCCTTCGAGAATTCGCCGACGGTCACGACGCGCACGCGGTCCCCGTACTTCTCGCCGAACAACGCCATCGCTCCACTGCGCAACGCCTCCTCGAGTTCCAGCAACTCGCAGCCGACCTCGGTGTCCGCGAGAACCTTCTCGTTGACCAGCGATTCGATGTCGGCGAGCGTCTCGTCGCTGATCGAGGCAAAGTGGCTGAAGTCGAAGCGCAGGCGGTCGGGCGCCACGAGCGAGCCGGCCTGCTTGACGTGCGAACCGATCACCTCACGCAGAGCCGCGTGCACGAGGTGCGTCGCGGTGTGGTTGCGCCGGATGGCGTCGCGCCGTCCCTCGTCCACGGCCGCGCGCGTCGCCTCGCCGGTCGCCAGCGAGCCGCTGTCGACCCGGGCGCGGTGCACGATCAGGCCGTCCGCCGGGCGCTGCGCGTCGAGCACCGCCGCCTCTCCGTTGGCCCCGACGAGGCTGCCGCAGTCGCCCACCTGGCCACCCGATTCCGCGTAGAACGGCGTCGCTTCGAGGACGATCTCGCCCTCCTCGCCCTCCTGAAGCGCGTCCACGGGTTCTCCGTCACGCAGCAGTGCGGCGATGCGCACACCGTCGAGTTGCACGCGATCGTAGCCCTCGAACTGCGTGCGGTGTTTCCCGGCCAGCGCGTCGTAGACCCCGGAGACGACTTCCTTGCGCTTGCCCTTGTACGACGCGCGGGCGCGCTCGCGCTGCTTGGCCATCTCGGTGTCGAAGCCCGGGTTGTCGAGCGCGACGCCGCGCTCGTCGGCGATGTCTCGCATCAGGTCCAGCGGAAAGCCGAACGTGTCGTAGAGCTCGAACATCGTCGCTCCGGGAAGCGCGCCCTTCGTCGAGGCGAGCGCATCCTCGAGCCGCCCCATCCCCGCGACCAGAGTCGTGCCGAAGCGCTGTTCCTCGCGGCGGCCGATCTCGAGTGTGCCGTCGAGCGACGCGACGAGTTCGGGGTAGACGCCCTTGAGGCAGTCGGTGACGACCGGAGTGATCTCGTGCAGGAACGCCTCCTCGATCCCGAGCTTGCGGCCGTGGCGCATCGCGCGACGCAGCAGGCGTCGCAGGACGTAGCCGCGCTTGTCCGGCGAGGGCACGACGCCGTCGCAGACCAGGAAGCAGAACGCCCGCGCGTGGTCCGAGATCACGCGCATCGAGAAGTCGTCTTCCTCGTCGTCGCCGTAGCGCTTGCCCGCGCGCTCGGCGGCCGCGTGCAGGATCGGCAGGAACAGGTCCGTGTCGTAGTTGGTACGCTTGCCCTGCAGGATGGAAACGATGCGCTCGAGCCCCATCCCGGTGTCGATACTCGGCGCGGGCAACGGCTGGAGTCCTCCATCCTCATGCTGATCGAATTGCATGAACACGAGGTTCCAGATCTCGAGATAGCGGCGTTCGTCGTTCTCCGGCGTCGAGACGCCGTCGACCGACGTCAGGTCCTCGCCCAGGTCGAAGTGGATCTCGCTGCACGGGCCGCACGGACCGGTGTCGCCCATGCGCCAGAAGTTCTCTTTCTCGCCGAGCCGCAGCAGCCGCTCGGTGGGGATTCCGATCTCGTCGCGCCAGATGGCCTCAGCCTCCTCGTCGGCCTGAGCGCTGTCGCTGCCTCCGAAGACCGAGACCCAGAGCCGCTCGGCGGGCAGCCCGTACACCTTGGTCGCCAGTTCCCAGGCATACGCGATCGCCTCGCGCTTGAAATAGTCTCCGAAGGAGAAGTTGCCCAGCATCTCGAAGAACGTGTGATGTCGCGGCGTGCGCCCGACCATCTCGAGGTCGTTGTGCTTGCCGGAGACGCGCAGGCACTTCTGCGAGCTGGCGGCTCGCCGATAATCCCGCTGTTCGCGTCCGGTGAAGACGTCCTTGAACTGGTTCATCCCCGCGTTAGCGAACAGCAACGTCGGATCGTTCGGCAGCACGAGCGGAGAGCTGGCCACCACACGGTGGTCGCGCTCGGCGAAGAACTCGAGAAAACGGCTGCGTACTTCAGAAGACTTCATCGTCGGAACCCTCGGGGAAGCGGTAGCCGGACAGCTGCGAGCGAATGGCCTCGGCGTCGAAGCCCCCGCGAAGCAGCGCATTATATACGCGACGCATCGTCTTCATCTCCACCGGCCCGGGCGGTTCGCCCAGCCTGCGGCGAACCTCGGCGCGCAGCGTGGATTCGCTGTCGATGCCGTGTTCGTCGGTCGCCAGCTGCAGGGCCCGGCGCGCCACCTCGGCGGCCACTCCGCGCCGTTCGAGATCGCGCAACAGCCGCTGCGGGCCGAGCCGCAGCCGCTCGCTGCGGGCGGCGATGAAGTGTACGGCGAGCTTCTCGTCGCCGACATAGCCCGCGTCACGCAGACGATCGAGCGTGGACTCGACGGACGCAGCGTCGTGGCCCGCCGCCGCGAGCCGCTTGCGCACCTCTTCCTCGGTCAGCGGGCGCCGCGAGAGGGCGTGCAATGCGTCACGGTAGGCGTCGCCCCGCGAGCCCGTCCCGCGCTTCGGGAATCCTCGCATCGCCGCACGATAGCAGCTTCGAGCGGCGAGGCGGAGTGGGGCACGGAGTTCAGCTGTTCGAGAACTCGAACGGCGATTCCGGGTCGTGCGGGTTGTCGATCGAGGCCGCCGCGTTCGAGATCGCGCCCTCCATCGCCTCCTGCGCCATGTCGGACGCGGACTGGATCCCCGAGCACTTGAGCTTGAACTCGTCGGCGTTGCTCGCCTGCCGGATCGCCTCGTCGAACGTGATCAGGTCCGCGCTGTACAGGGCATAGATCGACTGATCGAACGTCTGCATCCCGTACTCCGAGTGACCGGCTGCGATCGCCGAGTGTACGAGCTTGGTCTTCTCCTTGTTCTCGATGCACTCGCGAATGTACGGGGTCGTGCGCAGGATCTCGACGGCGGGCACACGCCCCACGCCGTCCTTGCGCGGGACCAGGCGCATCGAGATCACGGCACGCAGCACGGCGCCGAGCTGAAGGCGAATCTGTTTCTGCTGGTGCGGAGGGAAGACCGAGATGATGCGGTTGATCGTCTCGGTCGCGTCGACGGTGTGAAGCGTCGAGAGCACCATGTGGCCGGTCTCGGCAGCGTTCAACGCCGTCTCGATCGTCTCGTAGTCGCGCATCTCGCCGACGAGGATCACGTCCGGATCCTGCCGCAGCGCGGAGCGCAGAGCGAACGCGAAGGACTTCGTGTCCACCTCGACCTCGCGCTGATTGACCATGCTCTTCTTGTCGCGGTGCAGGAACTCGATCGGATCCTCGATCGTGATCACGTGCTCCGTCCGCATCGTGTTGATGTAGTCGATCATCGCCGCGAGCGTGGTCGACTTGCCGGAACCCGTCGTGCCGGTGACCAGCACCATGCCGCGGCGCTCCTGACCCACCGTATCGAGGACGGCCGGCAGCTGCAGCTCGCGTGTCGTGTGGATCTTCACCGGAATGACGCGCAGGACCAGCCCCACGGTGCCGCGCTGCTGGAACACGTTACAGCGGAAGCGGCCGAGTCCCGGTACCGAGTACGCCATGTCCAGCTCGAAGTTCTCCTTGAACTTCTGCTTCTGGCGCGCGCTCATGATGCTGAACGCCATGGCGATCGTGTCCTCCTGCATCAGCCGCTTCGCCTCGGTGATCGGAGTCAGCACCCCGTTGACCCTGGCGGTCGGGAAGGAGCCGACTTTCAGGTGGAGATCGGAGGCGCCGTGCTCGGCCGCCGTTTTCAGCAAGTCGTTGATGTGCATGCAAGATCCTCGGTTCCCGGCTGTCGTCACACTCACGCCCGGAAATCTTGGCAAAACTTAGGAATCGAGGGGCCTCAAGTCAACCGAAAGTGCCGGCGGGGCTTTTCCTCAGCCTGCGAGCCGTCCCAGATCACCCCAGCGGTGCAGCACCAGCGCCGCCGCGGTCAGCCCGGCGGTCTCGGTGCGCAGGACCCGCGGGCCGAGCGAGACCGAGCACCAGCCCGCGTCGCGCGCCGCCGCGGCCTCCTCCGCGGAAAACCCGCCCTCGGGCCCGACGGCCAGCCAGACGGCGTCTGGCGGGGGCATCCGCTCGAGCGCGTCGGCCAGCGGAGGCACCTCGGGGCCGGTGTCGAGCAGCAGCGCCAGGACGCCGTCCGGGAGCTCGAGCGGCAGCTCGGCGTCCGCCTCGAGCTCCGGCAGCACGCGTCGTCCGCTCTGCTTGCAGGCCTCGGCCAGGATGCGGTTCCAGCGGCCGAGACGCCCGGCGGACGGCACGCCGCCCTCCGCGCGCTCGCAACGGAACAGGTTCACGGCGGACAGGCCGACCTCCGTGCCCTTCTGCAGCAACCACTCCACGCGATCGTGCCGGCATCGCCCCTGGAACAGGTGCACATCGAGTGGGGCCTCCACCGAGGTCTCGATCTTCTCCCCGGTCTCGACCTCGACGGCCGCCCCGGCGATCGCGACGACGGTCGCCCGGCGCTCCAGGCCGCGGCCATCGAACAGCGACAGCGACTCGCCCTCACGCAGGCGAAGGACTCTTGCGACGTGATGCGCCTCCTCGCGCGGCAATGCGATCCGCTCGCCCGGCTCCGATCCCAGCCGTTCCACGAGAACGCGCCAGCAGCGAGCCATCAGACCGCGGTCCGCTTGCGTGCGACGAGCGCGGCCCACTCCCCGTCCTCCAGCCGCCGTTCGACGCGCAGCCCCGCGCCGTCGAGGGCGAGCGCGATGGCCTCGATGTCTTCGCAAAGGAACCCCGAAGCCACGACCACTCCGGCAGCGCACAGAACCCGAGCGAGCTCCTGCGCGTGGGCGCGCATGAACGATGCGCTGATGTTGCAGACGACACCGTCGAGCTCGCCGAACGTCTCGGGTACGCGTTCGGCCAGGCTCAGCTCGATCGCGTCGGCCAGCCCGTTCCGCCGAACGATGCCGTGCGCCACGCGCAGCGCCTCGGGGTCGTTGTCCACCGCGAGCACACGTCGCGCGCCGAGATGCGCGGCGACCAGCGCCAGGATCGCGGTTCCGCAACCGAGGTCGAGCCACTCGCTGTCCGGCTCGACCGCCCGTTCGAGAATCGCGGCGCAGAGCCGCGTCGTCGGATGCTCGCCCGTACCGAAGGCCTGTCCCGGTTCGAGGCGGATCGGCACCCGCCCTTCCGCATCGCCGGCGAGCTCGCGCGGCAGCACGACGAATCCCCGCCCGAGCGGAAAAGGCTTCAGCGATTCGACGTAGCGCTCGACCCAGCGCTCGTCGGCGACGCGTACGAACTCCATCCCGCACGCCTCGGGATCGAGCTCCAGGCGGGCCAGCAGCGCCGGCATCTCGCTGCGAACACCCTCACGAGTCTCGGACTCGTCGAGATAGACGATGAGGCGCTTGTGGCCCGGGATGTCGTCCTGCAGTTCGACGCCGGGCCGCTGCGCCGCCAGCAGCCCCACCGCGTCGTCGACGCGCGCCTCGGGGACGACCAGCACCAGCGCGGTCCAGCTTCGCGGGCTCGAGTCGTTCGCGGGCGGCGCGCCATCGGGCATGGATTCCTCCGCTCTCGCCGCGTGCTAGCTGAAGATGTTCTTCACGCGATCGAAGAGGCCGGGCTCGTTGACCTCGGCGCCGTCGTGCTCGGACAGCTCCTGCAGTAGGCGTCGCTGATCGTCGTTGAGGCTCTTGGGCGTTCTGACACGAACCAGCACGTATTGATCGCCGCGCCCTCCGCCGCGCAGGCTCGCGACGCCGAGTCCGCGCAGCCGGAAGCTCGTCTCGGACTGCGTCCCCGGCGGAACCGTCAGCTTCTCCTCGCCGTCGAGCGTCGGCACGACGATCTCCGCGCCGAGCGCCGCCTGCGAGAACGAAACGGGAACCTCGCAGTACAGGTCGCGGTCCTCACGGCGGAACAGCTCGTGTTCGCGCACGTGAAGCACGACGTACAGATCTCCCGCGTGGCTGCCGGACGCGCCGGCCTCGCCCTCGCCGCCGATACGGATCCGCACCCCTTCGTCGACGCCGGGCGGAATGCGCACGGTCAGCGTGCGCTCCGCCTCGATCCGTCCACGTCCCGTGCAGTCGTCGCACGGGTTCGTGATGCGGCGCCCGTTGCCGCCGCACTGGTTGCACGGCCGGGCGATCGTGAAGAAGCCCTGGCGATACGCCACCTGACCCTGCCCACGGCACTGGCTGCAGGTCTCGACGCCGCCCTCCTGGGCTCCGCTGCCGTCGCAGGTCTCGCACGCCTCGAGCCGCGGCACCTTGATCTTCGTTTCGAGGCCGTGGACGGCCTCCTCGAACTCGATCTCGAGGTCGTAACGCAGGTCGCGCCCGCCGCGGGCACGTCGTCTGCCGCCACCGGCGCCGCCGAAGATGCTGCCGAAGCCGAACAGGTCTCCGAGGATGTCGCTGAAGTCGCCGAAGGTCTCCTGGTCGAACCCAGGGAACCCCGCGCGGCCCTTCAGGCCCTCCTTGCCGTAGCGATCGTAGACCGCGCGCTTCTCGGCATCGGAGAGGACGGCGTACGCCTCCGCGGCCAGCTTGAAGTTGTGCTCGGCCTCGGGGTCGTCAGGGTTCTTGTCGGGGTGAAAGCGCACCGCGGCCTTGCGGTAGGCGCGCTTGATCGTGGCGACGTCGGCATCGCGCTCGACACCGAGAATCTCGTAATAATCGTCGGACAACGCTTTCCCTCGAAGGTGCCCGGCGGGGAACTCCGCCGCAGAGAATCAGGAGATTCTAGCCTGGATCCGTCGGGAATGCGCGTGACTGCAGGTCAGGCCTCGCCGGCCGGGTCGCTGTCCTCGGAACTGCCGAATTTGCCCGGGTCGTAGAGGATGACCTCCGAGAGGATCTTGCTCATCTCGGCGATGCGCTCGAGCGCCTCGGTGCACTTCGACGCGCTACCGCTGTCGAGCGCCGCCCGGGCTTCCTCCAGGATCCGTCGCGCCTCACGCTGCTGATCGGGAACGAGCATCGAGCCGAACTCGTTGAACGTCCGCTGGTTGCTCTCGACCAGGCCTTCCAGGCGCTGCCGCGCCCGCACGAACTCGACGCGACGACGGTCCTCTTCCAGGTAGGTCTGCGCGTCCTCGATGATGCCCTTGATCTCCTCCTCGCTGAGTCCGCTCGACGGCGTCACGAGGATCTTCTGCTCGAGCTGCGTCGCCAGGTCGCGCGCGGACACGCTCACGATGCCGTTCGAGTCGATGTCGAACGTCACCTCGACCTGCGTCGCGCCCTTGGGCGCCGGCGGAAGCCCGACCAGCTCGAACTGCCCCAGCGATTTGTTGTGCGCCGACACGTCGCGCTCGCCCTGCAGCACGTGGATCTCGACCTTGGTCTGGTTGTCCGCGACCGTCGTGAAGATCTTGCTCTTGCGCGTGGGAATGGTCGCGTTGCGCTCGATGATCTTCGTGAACATGCCGCCGCGCGTCTCGATGCCGAGCGACAGCGGCGTGACGTCGAGCAGGACGAGGTCCTTCACGTCGCCCTTGAGGATGCCGGCCTGGATCGCGGCGCCGATGCCGACGACCTCGTCGGGGTTGATCTCCGAGTTCGGTTCGCGGCCGAAGATGGCCCGCACCGCCTCGATCACCTTGGGCATTCGCGTCTGACCGCCGACGAGCAGGATCTCGTCCACCTGCTCGGGCTTGAGGCCGGCGAGCTTCAGCGCCTCCTCGCACGGCCCTCGCGTCTTGTCGACCAGGTCATCGACGAGCTCTTCCAGTTTGTCGCGCGTCAGCGACGTGTGCAGGTGCTTCGCCCCCCCGTCGTCGGCGCTGATGAACGGCAGGTTGATCTCGGCGTTGTCCTCGCGCGACAACTCGCACTTGGCCTTCTCGGCCGCTTCTTTCAGCCGCTGTAGCGCCATGCGATCGCTGCGCAGGTCCAGTGCGGTCTCGTCGCGGAACGTGGCGACCAGCCAATCGACGATGCGCTGGTCGAAGTCCTCTCCGCCGAGGAAGGTGTCGCCCGACGTCGACTTGACCTCGAACACACCGTTGCCCAGTTGCAGGATCGAGATATCGAACGTGCCGCCGCCGAGGTCGTAGACCGCGATCGTGCGCGCCGCGGTCCCCTCGTCGAGGCCATAGGCCAGCGCGGCCGCCGTAGGCTCGTTGATGATGCGCAGGACGTTCAACCCGGCGATGCGCCCGGAATCCTTGGTCGCCTGCCGCTGGGCGTCGTCGAAGTATGCCGGGACGGTGATCACGGCCTCGGAGACCTCGGTGCCCAGATGGTCCTCCGCGAGCTCCTTGAGGTGCATCATCAGGAAAGCCGAGATCTCGGGCGGTGAATAGTCCTTGTTGCGGATCTTGATCCACGCGTCGCCGTTCTTTGCCCCGACGATCTGGTACGGAACGATCTGCGTGGCCTTGGCCACCTCGGGCGATTCGAACTTGCGCCCCAGCAGTCGTTTGACGGCGTACAACGTGTTGTGCGGATTGGTGAGTGCCTGCCGCTTTGCGATCTGCCCGACGAGGCGCTCACCTCGAGCGGTGAAGGCCACGATCGAGGGGGTGGTGCGCGAGCCTTCGCGCGTCGCGATGACACGCGGCTGTCCACCTTCCATGACCGCCATGCAGCAGTTCGTCGTGCCCAGGTCGATGCCGATTGCCTTACCCATCGATCTCAGAATCCTCTTCGTCGTCTTGGAGTTCCGGCGATTCGCCGTCGACGTCGATGCAGACCCGCACCAGCGCCGGACGCAGCAACCGTTCGTGGAGCAGGTAGCCGCGCTGCAGCTCCTCGACGATCGTCTGCGACGGGAGGTCGCCGGATGTCGTCGTGGCCACAGCGTCATGCACCTTGGGATCGAACTTCTCGCCGACCGAGTCCACCGGCCGCAGTCCCTCGCGCCGCAGCTCCTTGAGCAGCTGGCGGAAGATCAGCACGACCCCCTGACGCAGGTTGTCTTCCTTGCCGTCGGGGTCGGGCGGAGTCGACACGGCGCGTTCGAAGTTGTCCAGCACGGGCAGCAGTTGCTCCACGAGCTTCCCCGCCGCGTGGCGGATCTCGTCGGCGCGATCCCGCTCGACGCGCTTCTTGAAATTCGAGAAGTCGGCCTGGAGCCGCCGGAAGCGGTCCAGCGACACGCTCTCCTCGCCGGGCACCGCCGCCGAGTCGTCGAGCGCCTCTCGACTCTCCTCGGGTTGGGCGCGGGGCTCGGCCTCCTCCTCCGGCGGAGTGGCCGGGGCGGGCCGGTCCGATTCGTCCAGGCCGACGACCTCGAGCATCTCGATGTCGTCGTCGTCATCCTGGTCGAAAAACGGCGACTTCAGCCTGGAGTCGAACTCACTCATGCACCCACTGCCCGCAGATTCCGAAGACTGATCCTTCCAAATCAACTTTGTTCCTATCCGTCCTCAGGTCAATTGTCCGCCTCGAACAGCATCCGGCTCAACGCCTGGGCCAGATGATCGACCAGCGCGATCGTCCGGGCGTACTCCATGCGGCGCGGCCCGACGATACCAACGGTCCCGACGACGCGGTCCCCGACCCCGTAGTTCGAGGCGATCAGGGAGCAGGACGCGAGATCGGATACGTGGCTTTCCTCGCCGATCACGACCTGCGGCCCACCGTCGCCGCCCAGCACCCGACCGAGCAGCCCGACCAGCGTCTTCTTCTCGTCCAAGGTACGCATCAGGCCGCGCAGGACATCCAGATCGGCGAATTCGGGAGATTCGATCAGGTTCGCGGTGCCCTCGACGATCACGTCGGGGTCCAGCCCCTCAGCCGACACCGCCTGCTGCCCCAGCCGCAGCGCGCGCGCGAGCAACTGGTCGTAGGCCGCCTGGTCCTCGGAGAGCCGCTGCATCAGCAGGTCTCGCATCTCGGGCAGCGTACGCCCGCAGATCTCCTCGGTGAGCTGGCGGCCGATGCGGTCGAGCTCGCCCTGCGTGAGCGCCTCGTCGACGTCGAGCACGCGGTTGTAGACCACGCCGGAACCCGCGACCAGGATCGAGACCACACGTTTCGCGTCCAGCCGCACGAACTCGAGGTGCTTCACGATGACGCGCTGGATCTCCGGCGAGAGCACCAGTCCGACCTGATTGGAGAACTGGGAGAGCTGTCGCGAGGCTTCGCTGAGCATCTCCGGCACGTCGCCCCGGCTGCGCTCCAGCGCGTCGTCGATCGCCTGCGCCTGCTGCAGCGTCATGCGCGGACGGATCATCTCGTCGACGTACAGCCGGTACGCGGTATCCGTCGGCACGCGACCGGCCGAGGTGTGCGGCTGCTCGAGCAGCCCGCGCTCTTCGAGCTCTGCCATCACCGAGCGGATCGACGCGGCCGAGAGATCGAGCTTCACGCCGCGCAGGACGCTCTTCGAGGCCACCGGTTCGCCGCTGACGAGGTGCTGCCGGATGATGGCGCGCAACACCTCGACCTGTCGCGCGGCGAGCGTCTTCTCGGCCGGAGTCTTCTGCGGCTTACCGGCCACGTCAGCTCTCCGCGCTCTCGCGCTGCCAGGCGAGCGCTGCCCGCATGAACGGGTCGAGCTTCCCGTCCAGGACGCCGTCGGCGTCGCCCACGTCGAATTTCGTGCGGTGGTCCTTCACCATGCGGTACGGCGCGAGGACGTACGAACGGATCTGATTGCCCCAGTCGTTCGTCTTCTTGTCCCCGACCTCCGCCTTCATCCTACTCGCGGCCTCCTCTCGCGCGAGTTCCGCCAGCTTCGCGCGCAGGATCTGCATCGCGACCTCGCGATTGCGGTGCTGCGAGCGCTCGTTCTGGCAGGTCACGACGATGCCCGAGGGATGATGCGTCAAGCGCACGGCCGAGTCGGTCTTGTTGACGTGCTGTCCGCCGGCGCCGGACGCGCGGTAGGTGTCGACGCGCAGATCCTTGTCATCGACCGTGACCTCGGCGGCATCCTCGACCTCGGGCAGGACGTCGACGGCGGCGAACGAGGTGTGTCGCCGCGACTGCGCGTCGAACGGCGAGATGCGCACCAGCCGGTGTACGCCGCGCTCGACCTTGAGGTAGCCGTAGGCGTTGGCTCCCTGGATGCTCAGCGTCACGCTCTTGATTCCCGCCTCGTCCCCGCGCTGGAAGTCGAGCCGTTCGACCTTGAACCCGCGGTCCTCGGCCCAACGCTCGTACATCCGCATCAGCATTCCCGCCCAGTCCTGCGATTCGGTGCCTCCCGCCCCCGGATGCACCTCGATGATCGCGTCACCGCTGTCGTGCGCGCCCGAGAGCAACGTCTCTAGCTCGACCGTCTCGACCCGCGTCTTCAACCGCTGGAGCGAGGCGGCCAGTTCGCCGCCGACCTCCTCGCCCTCACGCGCGAGTTCGAGGAATGTCTGCGCCTCCTCGAGCAGGTGCGCCAGATCTTCCTCGGTCTTGAGGCCGTTCTCGAGTCGCGAGCGCTCTTTCTGGATCTTCTTCGCCCGATCGGGATCCTCCCAGACGTCGGGCTGGCTCAGCCGCTGCTCGATCTCCTCGAGCTCTCTTCGCTTGGTATCGACATCAAAGAAACCTCCGCAACTCGTCCACCTTGCCGGCGAGCTGTTGGAGGCTCTCGTTGATTTCCGGGAGATCGATCGTGGCCAAAACTCGGCACCTCCAGACCGCGGGAACGCTGTCCTGGGCGGCAAAGTACCACATGCAAAGGGGGGGGGAAGCCGTTCAGTCGACCTTGGCGACGAACGCGCCCTCGTAGCCGGATTTCTTCAGCACCCGGGCCGCGTCGTCCGCGGCGCTGCGGTCGGGGTAGCCGCCGACGCGTACGCGGTACAGCATCCCGCTGCCCTCGGCCTGACTCGCAAGCTTCACGCGGAAACCGCGCTGCTCAAGTTCGTCGGTCAGCCGCTCGACCGAGCCGCGGTCGCGGCCGGCGAAGACCTGTACGAAGAACGCGCCGTCCGCCGCGGCCGGAGGTGCAGCGGGTTCGGGCTCTGTGGTCGGTTTTCTCCGCCGCTCCGGTTTCGAGATCTCTCGCTCCGGTTCGGCCTGGGAACCCGCCGCGGAGGGATCGTCGAACACGGTGGTCGCCGAATCCACGTTCACGGGCTCCCCCATCGAGACCACGTTGGCCAGTGGGTCGCCCTCGAAACCCGTCCCGCCGCCGACCGGCGCGTTCCGCCGCTCGTACCAGCGACCGGCGAGGAACGCCCCCGCCAGCGCGGCCACCAGGACCGTCCCGACCACGAGCATCGCACGACCCTCGAGACGGACCTCGCGCACGTCCTCGGCCTCACGTCGATCAACCGCCATCGGCCTCTCCCCCCTCGTCGCCGTCGGCCACACCGATTCCGTTCTTGCCGCTGGCCTTGACCTTCTGCATCGCGCGGTCCGCCCGCTGGATCAGGTCCTTCTGACTCCGCGCGTGCAGCGGGAAGGACGCCACGCCCAACGACGCGCTCATCGTGACACCACCTTCGGGGTGTTCGTCCAGCAACATCGCTTGCCCGCCGATCGCCTCGCGCACGCGCTCGGCGACCTCGACGGCGCCCGGCGACTCGGTCTCGGGCAGCACGATGCAGAACTCGTCGCCGCCGAAGCGGAACAACTTGTCGAATTTCCTGATCTTGGCCCGCACGCGGACCGAGACCTCGTACAGCGTGCGGCTGCCCATCGCGTGCCCGAAGCGGTTGTTCACCGACTTCAGGTTGTCCATGTCGAGGAAGATCAACGAGAGCGCCGTGTGGAAGCGACGTGCGCGCGAAAGCTCCTCGGGCAGGAACTCCTCGAAGTAGCGCCGGTTGAAGCAGCTCGCCGTGTCGTCCTTGATGATCAACTCACGCATCGCGACGAGTTGCAGGCCATGGCCCGCCGCCGGTCGCGTCAGGTTGAGGAGCTCGAGCATACGGCGTCGCAGCGCCTCGTCCGGCGGCTCGTCGACGGTCAGCATCACGGCGCCGGCGAGCTGGTTGCGCGGACTCCGCACGGGCAGCACGACGCTGTGCGCCGGGGGGTCGCCCGGCCACTTCTCGACCGTCTCACCGAAAGGGCCCAGGCCCTCGAAGACCACGAGATCGTGCGGCAGCCACGCGCGCAACGTCGACGGTTCGACGGGGCGCATCGCCTGTGCGCGGGCGTCCTTCCGCGCACCTGACGTCGCCAGCGGGATCATCGTGCGGCCCTCGCCGGCCGGTCCGATCGCCACGCCCCACGAGGCGCCGCTCCAGCGCGCGAGCGGCTCGAGCAACGCGTGGAACTGATCGGTCAACTCGAGCTCGCGAAAGACCGCCAGGACCGACTCCATCAACTCCGGGTCGGAGACGAGGATGTCCGCCAGGACCACGCGATCGTCGTTTTCGTTCCCACTCACGCCGGTGCACCTCCGCGGCTCGGCAGTCCGATCCGGGCTACTCGTCCCGAGAGCCCTTCTCCATGAAGGAACGGAATATCTCGACCGGAAGCGGGAAGATCAAGGTGGAGTTCCGCTCGGAGGCGATCTCGGTCAGGGTCTGCAGATAGCGTAGCTGCATGGAGACCGGCTGGGTGGCCAGCTCGGCGGCCGCGCTGGCCAGGTTCGCGGCGGCGAGCTGTTCGCCCTTCGCGTGAATGATCTTGGCCCGCTTCTCGCGCTCGGCCTCCGCCTGCTTGGCCATCGCGCGTTGCATCGTCTCCGGCAGGTCGACGTGCTTGACCTCGACCGACGAGACCTTGATGCCCCACGGGTCGGTCTGCTTGTCGAGGATCGATTGCAGGTCGTCGTTGATCTTCTCGCGCGAGGAGAGCAACTCGTCCAGCTCTACCTGCCCCAGGATCGAGCGCAACGTCGTCTGCGCCAGCTGACTCGTGGCGTAGTGGTAGTTCTCGACCTTCACGACCGCCTTCTGCGGCTCGCGTACGCGGAAGTAGACGACCGCGTTCACCTTGATCGACACGTTGTCGCGGGTGATGATGTCCTGCGGCGGCACGTCGTGCACGACGGTGCGCAGCGAGATGCGCACCATGCGATCCATGATCGGGATCAGGAAGAACAGCCCGGGGCCGTAATCGTGATCGCGCAGCCGACCCAGCCGGAACACGACTCCGCGTTCGTACTCGGGCAGGATCTTGATCGCGTTGATGATGAAGAACACCAGCACGGCGAGCGCCACACCGGCACCGATCAGGAACGGGCTAGTCATCTCGACTCTCCTTCAGGGCGTGCGGCTCCGCCGGCTCGACCGTCAACGTCATGCCGTCGACGTGCACGACTCGAACCCGCGCTCCGCGCGCAATCGGACCGTTCGGCGCGACGGCGTTCCACAGCTCGCCGTCGACGAACACCTTCCCTTCCGGGGCGAGCTCCCGCGTGACGGAGGCGATCTCGTCGATCAGCCCCTCGCGGCCGGTCCTGACCTTGGCGCGCTGGGCCTTCAGCGCGAGACGAACCGCGAAGACACAGACGGCGGCGAGGACGAGCGAGGTCGGGAGGATCACCGGCCACGGCACCTTCAGCTCCGGAATCGGGCCGTCGACCAGCATCGCCGAGCCGGCGACGAGGCAGAACAGGCCCCCGATCGTCAACATGCCGTACGACGCGACCTTGACCTCCAGCACGAACATCACGATCGCCAGCGCGATCAGCAGCAGCGCGACCCACGAGATCGGCAGCGCCTGCGCCGAGAAGGCGAACAGGATCAGGCACAGCGCCCCGACCACGCCGGGCAGGATCACTCCCGGATTCGTGATCTCGACGTACAGCCCGAGCAGCCCGCCGAGCAGCAACAAATAGGCCACGGTCGGTGAGCCGAGCAGCTCCAGGAAGCGTTGGCGCGCGCTGAGCTCGCTGCCGACGACGGTCGCGTCCTTCGTGTCCAGAACGACCTCGGTGCCGTCGAACAGCTCGACCGTGCGCTGGTCCAGCGTCTCGAGCACGGCATCGATGTCCGCCGCGACGAAGTCGATCAGGCCCTCCTCGAGCGCGACGCTCTCCTCGTAGGCCGTCGCCGAGAAGACCGCCTTCTCGCTGGCCTCGACGTTGCGGTTGCGACGCTTGGCGATCGAGCGCAGCAGCGCGGCCGCGTCCTCGTTCGCCTTCTTCAGCAACACGTTGTCCTCCGTGTTGCCCTCGCCCGAGCCGAAAACCGTCGCCGCCGCGCCGGTCCGCGTCCCGGGTGCCATGATCGCGACGTCGGCCGCGATCAGGATGAAGAAGCCCGCGGATGCCGCGTGGGCGCCGGGCGGGCCGACCCAGACGGCGACCGGCACCTCCGCGGACAGCATGCGCTTGACGATCTTCTCCATCGAGACGACGAGGCCGCCGGGCGTGTCGAGTCGGATCAGCACCAGCGCGTCGCCGGCCTGTTCGGCGGCGTCGATCGCGCGCAGGATGCGCTTGGCGGAGATCGGGTTGACCGTCGTCTCGAACTCGACGAACCTCACGGTGGTCGGTTCGGCCGACGCGACGTTGCTCAACAGCAGCACGCCGAGCGCCACTGTGGCTAAGTGCCTCACACGCTGCAGTATACGGGTCATCATCGGTGGACTCAAGCGGGTGAGCCGCTCATCCGCGACTCAGCTTGGCGTTCAACGCCCGGGCGACGTTCGGCGGGACCAGACGATCGGCCTCGCCGCCCAGCTTGGCGACCTCGCGCACGAGGCGGCTGGAAACGTAGGAGTACGCCTCGCTCGGAACGAGGAACACCGTCTCGAGCTCGGGCTCGAGCTTGCGGTTCATCATCGCCATCTGCATCTCGTATTCGAAGTCCGACGCCGCCCGGATCCCGCGCAGGATGACCTGCGCGCCGACGCGACGCGCGAAGTGGACGAGCAGACCGTCGAAGCTCTCGATCTCGATCCCGGACCAGCCGTGCGTCGCCTCGTGCAGCAACTCGATGCGCTCGTCCACGCTGAACAACGGCCGCTTCTCCTCGTTACCGAGGACCGCGATGACCAGGCGATCGAAGTGCCGAAGTCCGCGCTCGGCGAGATCCAGGTGCCCGTTGGTGACGGGGTCGAACGTCCCCGGGTAGACTGCGACTCGACTCACG
This sequence comes from bacterium, assembly GCA_024226515.1. Classification (GTDB taxonomy): domain Bacteria; phylum Acidobacteriota; class Polarisedimenticolia; order Polarisedimenticolales; family Polarisedimenticolaceae; genus JAAELQ01. The sequence continues at coordinate 53,881 of JAAELQ010000305.1, read as the reverse complement.
TGCTCCTCCTCGCGGGCTGCTTGCCGCGCGCCCTGCCGGCGGTTCCCAACAACTCCGAGGCGTTGCGGCGGGAGGCCGCGGTCACGCTGCGCCCCCCCAGCATACGCGCCAGCTCGTCGACCCGTTCGTCCGTGCTCAGCGGCCGGATGTCGGTCTGCGTGCGACCGGCCTCGACCCGCTTGCTCACGTGATAGTGACGGTCCGCGTACGCCGCTACCTGAGGCAGATGCGTCACGCACAGAACCTGGCTGTCCCGCGCGAGCCCGGCCAGGCGCGAGCCCACGGCGTCGGCCACGGCGCCGCCGACGCCCGAGTCGACCTCGTCGAAGACGAGGACCCGGCCGTCCGCGCCTCCGCGATCGACGGCGTGCAGCGCGAGCATGACGCGCGACAGCTCGCCGCCCGATGCGACCTTCTGCATCGCCCGCGGCTCCTCCCCGGGGTTCGCGGCCAGCAGAAATTCGGCGCGTTCCGCCCCGCGCGGAGACAGCGGCAACGGCTCCAGGCCGTCGCGCTCCACGAACCCTCCGCGTGCGGGCCCGAAGACGATGTCGAGTCGCGCCTTTCCCAGCGCGAGCTGCGCGAGCTGCTCCTCGACCAGCGTCACGACCGACCCGGCCGCCTCGCGTCGGGCGAGCCCGAGCGCCAGCGCCCACTCGACGTAGGCCTCCTCGTGCTTCGCGACTTCCGCCGCGAGTCGCTTCGTCTCCGCATCGAACTCCTGCAACTCGCCCAGCTCCTGCAACGCCGTCTCGCGCCGCTCGAGTACTGCGGCCTCGTCGGGGCCGAACGCGAGACACAACCGCTCGAGCGCGGCCCGGCGCGCCTCGACCTCCTCGAGACTGGACGGATCGAAGTCGCCCCGCTCGCGGTAGTCGCGCAACGCCGCGCCGACGTCCTCCAGTTCGAGCGCGGCCGCGGCCAGCCGCTGCGCGAGCTCGGAGAGCGAGGCGTCGAGCTCCGCGGCCTCCGCGGCCCGGCGACCCAGGCGCGAGAGGACGGCGGCGGTCGACTGCTCGCCCTCGTACGCCGTGCCGACGAGGTCGTCGAGGATCTCGCCCATGCGGGCGGCGTGCCGCAGCAGGCGTTGCCGGCCTTCGAGCTGCTCCAGCTCGCCCGGTTGCGGTTCGACGGAGTCGATCTCACGCACGACTCGTTCCAGCTCGTCGGCGCGTTCGCGTCGCTCGGCGATCCGCGCCGCGAACGCCTCGCGCGCCTCGCGCGACACGCTGACCGCCGCGTACGCCTCCGTGACACGCGTGAGTCGCTCGGCGTGCCCCCCGAGGCGATCCAGCACGCGCAGGTGCTCGTCGGCCGACAGCAACGACTGGTGCTCGTGCTGTCCGTGCAGCTCCAGCAGCCGGCGCCCGAGACCGCGCAACGCGGTCGCCGTCGTGGGCGAGCCGTTGACCGTCACGCGACCGTTGCCCTCGGCGGGGACGTCGCGGCGGATCACGACCTGTCCGTCTTCGACCCACTCCGCGTTACCCTGCGCCGCGGCCCATGCGGCCGCGGCGGAGGCGGGCGGAACGTCGAACAACGCCTCGACGACCGCACGCTCGCAGCCGCTGCGCACCAGCGAGCGGTCGGCCCGGTCGCCCGTGACGAGCCCCAGCGCGTCCACGAGGATCGACTTGCCGGCCCCGGTCTCGCCGGTCAGCAGGTTCAGACCGCTCTCGAACTCGACGGTGAGGTCGTCGATGATCGCCAGGTCGCGAATGCGCAGCGTGCGGAGCATTTCCCTCGCATGAGAAACAGGTGCGTTCCGGGTGCGGTTTCTTTGACGCCCCAACGGCCCTGGGATAGCATAACTCGGGTTCGAACACATGTTTCAGGTTGCTTCCGGGCAACCCTCCTGGCCTGGACGCGTTCGAACAGATCACCGAGGATCCCGTCCGTCAGCCTTGCGATTCGAGCAACGGTCCAGGCCGCTTCGAAAGACGTGCAGGAGCCAAAGTGAATCCGATCCTCGCCGCCGCCACCGGCAACCTCAACGTCTGGTCGCTGGTCATGCAAGCCGGCGCCATGGCCAAACTCGTACTGCTGATCCTCGGCGTGCTGTCCGTCGCCTCGTGGGGTGTCATCGCCGAGCGGTACCGGCGCTTCCGCCGGGCCGAGGCGGAAAGCCGCGTATTTCTCGATCGCTTCCACGAGGGCGGCGGCCTGGCGGCGATCCAGGACGAGACCAAGGAGCTCGAGTGGAGCCCCCTGGCCGACATCTACCGCGCCGGCTTCCGCGAGATCAGCCTGAACCCGCACAGCGGCGAGGGGCCGATGTCGCGCGAGAGCCTCGAGGCGGTCGATCGCATGCTGCGCAAGAACGCGACCGCGCAGGTGACCGAGCTCGAGCGCTCGCTCGGCTTCCTCGCGACGACGGCCAGCGCCGCCCCGTTCATCGGGCTGTTCGGGACGGTATGGGGCATCATGAACGCGTTCCGTACGATCGGCGCATCGGGCACGGCCAGCCTCGCGCAGTACGCGCCGGGAATCGCCGAGGCGCTCGTCGCTACCGCGGCGGGGCTGTTCGCCGCCATCCCGGCCGTGATCGGCTACAACCACTTCATGGGCCGGCTGCGCAGCATGGACTCGCTGATCGAGGAGTTCAACGCCGACCTGATCCACCGCATCCTGGGCCGGAGGTCCTGAATGGGGGCTTCCCTCGGTCCCGGTCGCGGCGGGCGGCGCACCGCCCTGGCCGAGATCAACGTCACGCCGCTGGTGGACGTGATCCTCGTGCTGCTGATCATCTCGATGGTCGCCGCCCCGATGCTCCAGCGCGGGATCAACCTCGAGCTGCCGGCGACCGAGACGGCGACCGAGATCGAGGAGTCGCGCGTCGTCGTCTCGCTCGATCGCAACGGCCGCATCCGCATCAACGAGCGCCCGGTGCACGTCGAGCTGCTGCTCGAACGAATGAAGGGCCTGGCGGCAACGAACCCGACCGAGACCGTGTACCTGCAGGCCGACAAGCTGCTGCCGTACGGTGAGGTGCTGCTGGTGATGGACAAGATCCGCAGCGCGGGCGTCACCCGCGTCGCGCTCGTGACGGTGCCGCTGGAATCCGCGGAGGTCCGCTGACGTGCGGCGGATTCGCATCGTCGCGCGCTTCGGCGGAACTCCCTCGCCGCTGCGCCCCTACATGACCCTGTCGCTCGTCTTGCACCTCGCCGCGATCGTCGCGGTCTACGTCGTACCGGAGTTCCGCAAGCGCCCGATGATCGAGCCCGACTCGGTGTTCTCCATCGAGCTCGCGCCGGCGTTCGCGCCGAAGACGCAACCGCAGGCGCCCGTGGCGCGTCCGCCGGCCGCGAAACCGCCGCCGCCCGAGCCGGCTCCCCCGCCGGAGGGAGCGCGCGCCGTCGAGCAGGTGCCGAAGGTCGATCCAAAACCGAGGAAGAAGCCTCCGAAGCCGCCGCCCGAGAGGCCTCCCGAGCCCGTGCGACCACCGGCGCCGGACGAATCTGCCGCGCTCGACCAGGAGGGCGAAGGAGGGCTGCCCAGCGACGGCAGGCTCGAGGAGGCCGCCGGCAACGAGGACGCGAGCGTGATCGCCGGCCTGGCCGGGGACGACCCCGAGTTCGCCTGGTACCGCGCCTCGGTCTCGGCCGCGCTCTACGGGCGCTGGCGGCCGCCGATCCTGGCGCGCGCGGGAGGCGTCGCGGAGGTTTCGGTCTCGTTCGAGGTCCGGCGCGACGGCACGGTCGCGAACCTGCGTGTGGACGCCAGCAGCGGCATCAGGGCCCTCGATCGATCGGCCCTGCGCGCCGTCAGCGAGGCCTCGCCCCTGCCGGCGCTACCGGCCCACTTGCGTCAAAGTGTGCTGCCCGCGCGTTTCATCTTTCGACTGCACCCCGAGGACAACTGAGTCGTCCTACGCCGAGGAGCCCTCCCTTGAACCACGCCGGCTTCAGATTCGCCCTGCCGATCGTCCTCCTCCTGTCCGCCGGGGGCCGGCCTGCGTCCGCCCAGGAGACGCTGACCGGCGAGATCGAGCGCTCGGGCTGGGCGCAGGTGAAGATCGCGATCCCCGACGCCGAATCGCGAGACGCTGCCGCCGAGGCACGCGAGATCGTCGAGACGCTGCGCAGCGACCTCGACTTCAGCGGGTACTTCGATGTGATCGACCGCGGCCTGTACGGGCTCGTTCCGCTCTCGAGCGACGGAGAGGTGCGGCACGACGACTGGCTGTCGATCGGCGCCGAGGCCATGATCCAGCTGCGCGTCGGTCTGCGCGGCGGACGCGTCGATCTCCAGGCCTGGCTGCACGACAACGAGGGCAAACAGGTGCTGTTCGCGCATCGCTACGGCGGCCGCCCCGGCCTGGTGCGGCGCATCGCGCACAATCTCGCCGACGACCTGCTCGAGCATTACACGGGCCGCAAGGGCGTGGCGATGACGCGCATCGCCTTCACCTCGCGCCACGGCGAGGGGAAGGAGATCTTCCTGATGGACTACGACGGCCGCAACATCCGTCGGCTGACCACCACCGGGACGATCAACCTCTCCCCCGTCTGGTCGCCCCCCGACGGCGATGAGCTGGCGTTCGTCTCGTGGCGCGGGCGGCAGCCCGGGGTCTATGTCATGAGCAGCGAGGGCGAGCTGGGCCACCTGGACACGGTCGGCGGCGAGCTCAGCGGCTCGCCCGACTGGGCGCCCAGGGGTGACAGGCTCGTCTACAGCTCCGATGTTCACGGCAACACCGAGCTCTACGAGCTGGATCGCCGCAGCGGGCGCAACACGCGGCTGACGCGCAACCCGGCGATCGACACGGCCCCGGCGGTCTCGCCCAACGGGCGGGAGATCGCGTTCACGTCGGATCGCTCGGGAGCCCCGCAGATCTACCTGATGGACGCCGAGGGGCTGAACGTCCGTCGCATCTCGTGGGGCGGGAACTACAACGAGTCGGCGGCCTGGCATCCCGACGGCGGCCGCATCGCCTACGTCTCGCGGATCCGCGGTCGTTTCGACGTGATCGTGCTGGATCTCGAGACCGACGAGACGCAGCGGCTGACGCGCGGCGAGGGCAACAACGAGAACCCGGCCTGGTCGCGCGATGGGCGGCACATCGTCTTCGCCTCGAATCGCCGCGGCAGCTACGATATCTACAGCATGCGCTCGGACGGCAGCAACGTGCGCCGGCTGACGCGCGGCGGCGACTGCTTCACTCCGCACTGGTCGCCCTGAGGCTCACTTTGCGCTCGCCCGAGGGTCCCCTATAATCGTGGCGTTCGCCCCCGGTGGCCGTCCGGCGCCGCCTGATTCGGAGGAATACGACGTGAAGCTCAGCTCGAGATCTCTTGCCATCGGTGTTCTCGTTTCGTTGCTCCTGTTGCTCGTTGCCTGCGGCGGCGGCAAGCCGGCCGTGACCACTCCCGCCCAGGAGCCGCCTGGCGACACCGACACCGGCGCCGTTCCGGCGACTCCGAGCGATCGCGACACGTACGAGCGCGAGGAGCCGGACACGACCGTCGACAAAGACCCCTGGCAGGGCCGCGGCTTCGACAACGAGAACGTCGACAGCCAGGACATGATGGGCAGCCGCGACGCCGACTATTACATGCAGCAGCGCGTGCTGAAGAACATCTACTTCGCGCTCGACAAGCACGACCTCACCGAGGAGGCGCGCAGCACCCTGAAGAACAACTCGACCTGGCTCAAGGCACACGACGAGTTCGGAATCGTGGTCGAGGGTCACTGCGACGAGCGCGGCTCGATCGAGTACAACCTCGCCCTCGGCGAGCGGCGGGCCAACGCCGTTCGCGAGTACCTCACCGACCTCGGCATCGACCACTCGCGCATGCGCCTGGTGTCTTACGGCGAAGAGCGCCCGGTGGCCGACGGGTCCAGCGAATCCGCCTGGTCGCAGAACCGACGCGCCGCGTTCATCATCGAAGAGCGCTGAGCGGAACGAGCACGAACATGAAACGCGTAGCGCTTCCGGCCCTGGGCCTGGCCTTGCTCGGCAGCACCGCCTGTGTGATGCCGGACCAGGTCTCGCAGATGCAGAAGGACCTGGCCGACGTGCGCCAGCAGTTGCGACAGATCCAGCAGGAGCAGACCGAGAGCACGGAACGGCTGGAGCAGATGGAGACCATGCGTGTCGCCGATTTCGACGACGACGAGCAGGTCACCCGGGCGGACCTCGCAGACCTCGAGTTGCGCATCGACGAGTCGACCCGTGGCTCCTCGATCGCCGAGCAGCGCCTGAGCGAGATCGATCGACGCCTGGACGGCATGACGCAGGAGGTGCGCCAGGTGCGGCAGCTCGTCCGTGAGGGCGTGCAGCCCCCGAGGCCGGGTCCCGTCGAGTACGACGCCGCCGCGCTGGACGCGGACGGCACTCCCACGACCGCATCCGGCAACGATTCCCGTGTCCCGCCAGGCACGCCGCCGACGGTCGTCGAGGACCCCGTTGCCGTGCCCGACTCGCAGGCGCTGTACTCCACCGCGTACGCCGACTTCTCGAAGGGCAACTACTCCCTCGCCGTGTCCGGTTTCGAGGAGTACCACGAGCGCTTTCCCGAGAGCGAGCTGGCCGACAACGCCCTGTACTGGATCGGTGAGTGCCACTTCTCCCAGGGGAACTTCGGCGAGGCCGTCCGCGCCTTCGACAACCTTCTCGAGGCCTATCCGGCGAGCGACCGCGCCGCTGCGGGAAACCTGAAGAAGGCGCTGGCGTTCCGCGAGCAAAACCAGATCGGCCAGGCGATCGTCCAGTTCCGCTACGTCATCGTGACCTTTCCGCAGAGCGACGAGGCCAAGGTGGCCCAGGAGCAGCTGACCAGCCTGGGCGCCTCGATCTGACGGACTCTTGACGCTTCCCGCGGGGTGATCTAAACTCCCGCGTCCTTTTGCCGCCGGTTGGCGGCCCGGGTTTTTCTCGCCCGGTCAACTAGCCAGACTACGAGTTGGAGCCATGGCGAATCACAAAAGCGCGCTGAAGGAACACCGACAGGCCCTCATCCGACGGGCGAGGAACCGCTACAACCGCGCCCGCATGCGCACGGCCGTCAGGGCCTGCCGCAAGGCGATCGACGAGGGAGACGCCGACCAGGCGAAGACCCTGTTGCGCGGGACGCTCTCGCTGCTCGACCGTACCGTCAAGCTGGGCGCCCTGCACGACAACGCAGCGGCCCGCACCAAGTCCCGGCTGACCCGCGCGGTCAACCGGATGTCCGCCGGCGCCTGATCTCTTCGCGCCGGGCCCCCGGCGCGTCTCCTCGGTAGCGCCGCTCAGCGCGGCCGCAGGCTGGCGATCAACGCCCCTGCGGTCATGCCGAAGTTCTCGAGCAGCTTGAGGGCGTCGATCTTCTTCGGCTCTTGCCCGCCGAAGCAGCCGCACGAGATCTCTTTGCCCTGCGCGAAGGCGATCACGACCGCGACCGTGAACACGACCATCAGGGCCGAGGCCACGACGGCCGCGGCGCGCGCCCGGACCCCGAGCAACAGCGCCAGCGCGACGATCACCTCGATCCATGGCAGCGTCATGGCAAGGACGTTCTCGCTGAAGACGGGAACCAGGCCGTAGCCGTGGATCTGGCTCGCGAACGCGGGTAGGTCTCCGATCTTGGCCAGGCCGGCCCAGGCGAAGATCACGCCGGTGAGGATCTGACACACACGGATCGTCCAGTACGATTGCAGCAGCCGCTTCACCCCGTCCATCAGTGCTTCGTCCCCTGTTCGACGGGGAAGCCGGCCTCGGACCATTCGGGGAAGCCTCCCTCGTAGACCGCTACGCGCGTGTGTCCGCCGTTGTACATCAGCTCGTCGGCCATTCTGTGCGAGACGTCGCAGGTGCCGCCGCCGCAGTAAACCACGATCGGCAGTCCTCCGGTGTCCATCGCGAGCCGCTCGGGCTCGCTGAGCGCCATGTCATAAGAAAGGTGAATGGCGCCGGCGATATGCCCCGCGGCGTATTCGCTCGGCTCGCGCGCGTCGATGATCACCGTGGCCTGCGCGTCGTAGAGCTGCTTGAGCGCGGCGATCGGGATCGGGACGGGCCGACCCACCTCCGGAATCTGCGGCACCGGGACGCTGGGCGCGGAGTTCGTGGCGGCGACCGCCAGCGGATCGTCGTTCTCGGTGTAGTACGGGTTGTCCTGCGCGGCAACCGCCTGGACGGCGGGCACATCGGCCATCTCGGCGATCAGGTCTCGCCCCTTCCACTCGAGCCCCCAGGGGCCGAGCGCGTTGTACAGCAGCCCCAGCGCGGTGCCGGCAAGCAGGATCACTACGATCGAGCGCAGCAACGCGGGGCCGGCCTCGGTCTCTCTCGCGGTTGTCCACTCGGCTCGCTCCGCCATGCTCACACCTCCATCCGTTCGGACCGGTCATTGTAAGATCCCGCCGTGGGTACCGCGAGCGATCGCGTGCCTCGACTGTGTGGAGTATCCGGGCCCGCGCGCGTTCCGGCAAGCGGAAGGCGGCCCGTTTTACCGCGCTTTTACGGCTCTTGCGGAGGCCGTCTTCCTCTTCGCGGCCGGCGTCTTCCTCTTCGCGGCCGGCGTCTTGCGCGCAGCGGCTCGCCTCTCTTTCGCCTGGGCGCGCAGCACGTCGAGGGCCGAGATCACACCGGCCACCTTGCGCCCGCGTTTCACGATGACGCGATGGATGTGCTTGCGGGTCATCATGCGCGCGACCGACTCCAGGCTGGCCCGCTCGGAGACCGAGTGAACGACGGGAGTCATCACGTCGGCGACGATGCCGGTATTGCAATCCTCGACCTGGAATCCCTTGGGCAGGTGTCGCCCCTCGACGCGGGCATTCTGGTAGAAGTGCGAGTCGAGGACCAGTTCGTCGTCGCGCTGGAGGCTGTAGTAGATCAGGTCGGTCTGGGAGATCACGCCGGCCAGGTTGCCCTCGGTATCCACCACAGGTGCCCCGGTGATGCCCTTGGAGAGGAACAACTTGGCCAGATCACGCAGATCCATCTCGGTCGAGACGGACACCACGTCCTGCGTCATCATCTCGTTCGCCGTCATGCGGGCAACCTCCATGAAACGAGTCCCGAAGGCCATTCTATCGCACAGGACGCCGGAATTGCCGACCGACCCCGTCTCGATTCTTGGATTTCCTTGACACTTCGGAGGGACGGTTGCTAGGTTGATTTTGCTTCATGCCGAAGTGGCGGAATTGGTAGACGCGCTAGACTCAGAATCTAGTCCTCGCAAGGGGGTGGGAGTTCAAATCTCCCCTTCGGCACCAGCCCCACGGTCGCGCTCGCGACCGCCCTACTCGACCACCTTCACCCCGTGCGAAAAGGCGCCCTCGCTGATTGCGCTGACCTGCCCGTCGTCCCAGCGCACCAGGTAGGAATACACCGGGTCGGCCTTTGGGTGGGCGTACTGACAGGCGTGATCCAGGACGACGCCGGTCCGGGACTCGAACGAGTCCTTGATCTTCATCCCGGCGTCGAGCGGATCGGCGGTCCGGGTGCGGCGGCGGGATCGGGGCGGGAAATCGTTCCGCGGTCTCTTCATGGATTCTCCTCGGCTCACCCTCGATGGTATCACCCACACGGGCTCCACGATACTCACGCATACGCCGAATACCCCGCCTTTTTCTAGCACCGCTAACCATACGGGTCGTTGACGCTCGCGCGCTTGATCCGTACCCCGTTAGCGAAGCCAAACCTCCCTGGAGACACGCCGCCATGTCCCTCCCCAAATCCATTGCCGATCACATCGACTGCCTGGCCCGCCTGACCAACGCCCCGGACTCGTTCGTGGGACAAGTCCGCCAACTGTTCACGATGAAGGGGATCTCGCTCGACGAAGACGCGGCGCCCTATCTCCAGGCCCTGGAGGAGGCGTTCCGCCGCGAGGAGCAGATCCGAGCCCGCGCCAACTCCGTCCAGACCAACCTGTCCAAGATTCGCGACCGCTTCGACCAGATCGGAAAGAACTACGTCAAGCAGCTCGAGCGCCTGCGCGGCGCCGAGTCCAAGGGCGGCAACGCCAAGACGGGCACGCAGAAAAGAGACCGCGTGACCGAGGTCACCGTCGTCGGCGACCACCGCTCGCTCGTCACCAAGCCGCAGTACGACTCGCTGCCGATGGTGCCGGGACCGAAAGAACGCCAGTAGCTTCCTTCAGCCTCCTCCTCCTCAGCCTCCTCCTCCGCCTCCTGGCTCACCCCCGTCCAGCCGGCCCCTGACGGCCGGCTGGTCGGGTTCGAGCCCCAGCGACCGCCTCCACGCCTCCCGCGCCCCCTGCGTGTCGCCTGCGAGACTCCGCGCCAGCGCCAGGTTGTTCCACGCGCGAACCGAGACGGGCAGGCGATCCACCGCCCGCTCGAACTGCTCGATCGCCCGGTGGTAGTCCCCCAGTCGCCCGTAGATCGTTCCGAGGTAGTTGTGGACGGTCTCGCTCTGCCCCACGCGCGCAGCCCGCTCGAACGCCTGGAGGGCCTCCGAACGCCGGCCCTCGAACAGAGCCCGTTCCCCGCGCATCAGCGGATAGGTCGCCGCGACCGTCATCCCGAAAGCCGAACGCGTGCGCCGCGCCTGGAGCAGGACGGACTCGGCATGCAGCGCGGACCACGCGGGCGGCGCCGGCGCGCGCTGCATGGTGTTGCGGGCCAGATAGAACAGCCCGAACGGTTCCCACGCGAACTCGCGCGGCGCCGGGTACCCGGGCCAGCTCATGAACAGCACGGGGCGTGGATCGACTCTACCCTGCTCGCGCGACACGAACGCTCGCTCGCGACGCGCGCGATAGTCCTCCGCGGATTCGCCGCGTCCCGCGGGCAGGCCCGGCTCCGCGAGCTCGTCACGGAACAGCACGCCGGTACGATCGTAGATCGTGACGTCGGGGCGGAGGCCCTCCACCTGCAGCAGGTAGGCCAGGACGAACGAGTCGTCTCCCTGGACGAACAGCACTCCGCGCTCGGGGACGCCGGCCAGCATGTCCAGCCCGTAGTCTCGCGCCGCGACGACATCGCTCAGGTCGTTGGTCGAGTAGTTCAGCGCCAGCGGGAAGAGCACGGCGCACGCCGCGAGGCCGGACGCGAGGCGCCCACGACCGGCGGCGCGCGTCAGCAGATCGAGCCCCACGCCACCGCCGAGCGCCAGGGCCAGCGCCAGCGGCAGGTACAGCACCTCCACGTCCTCCGTGGCGTAGCTCATCGCGAACAGCGCGGCGGGGAGCGCGAGGCCGGCGGCGGCGAGACCGAGCCCGCCCGGAGAGCGCCGTCGGCGCAGGGCGCTCAGCGCAGCGCAGACCGCCAGCGCCGGAAGCACGACGGCGAACCCACCCACGGTCGTCCGCACCAGCTCCCACCAGGCGTCGGGCCGCAGCCAGCCCGCCGGCCCGACCGCGTAGTTGGCGTAGACGCGCGTTCCGACGTGCGCCACGAGCGAGCCGAGATCGTCCGGCCGGCCCCAATTCGCGGCCGGGCCGCCCGCCGAGCGCCGCATCATCCAGCCGTAGAACGCCACGGCCACGGCCGGCGCGACGACGGCGAAGAGGGCCACGTCGAGCGTGACGCGCGAGCGCGCGCGAATCCAGCCGCGAACCAGCCCCGGCCACGCGAGAACGAGCGCGGCCGGAAGCGCGAGAACGATCGTCGGCCGGTGGGCCAGTCCGAGCCCCATGGCGCACGCCGCAGCCAGAGCCTGTCGCCGGGAGGCCCGCTCCCCGTAGCGTTGCGAGCAGGCCAGGAGCGCCGCCGAGAGCATCGTGTGCAGCGAGTACACCTCGGCCGACGTCGCCGACGCCCAGAACGGAGAGGAGACGCCCAGACCGAGCCCGGCAGCCAGCGACGCCGCGACCGAGCGGGTCTGTCGCGCCACCATCGACGCGACGAGCGCGACGGTCCCGCCTGCGGCCGCAGCAGCCAGCAGGTTGACCCGAAACGCGGGCTCGCCCCACGGGAGCTCGAGCGCCAGGCGTCCGAGCGCCGTGTACAGCGGGTAGCCGGGCGGATGGGCCACCCCCAGCGAGTGCGCGGCCGCGATCAACTCCCCCGCGTCGCCGAAGAAGACCGTCCGGCAACACGTCAGCAGGTACAGCACGAACGCCGCCAGACCGACGACCGGTGCGACGCTTCGGAGCACGGCTGGCTGCACGATCAGTCCGCGAGAGCCCGCGCTATGCGCTCCACGCCCTCACGGACGCGCTCGATCGAGCAGGCGTACGAGATCCGGATGTGGTTCGGGTTGCCGAACGCCTCGCCCGGCACGACGGCGACCTTGGCCTGCTCGAGCAGCCGCGCCGCCACGCCCTCGCCGCTCGTCAGTCCGGCACGGCCACCGAAACACCCGGAGACGTTCGGGAAGACGTAGAACGCACCCTGCGGCATCACGCAGTCGACTCCGGGAATCGCGCGCAACCCGGCCACGATCTCGTCGCGGCGCTGCTGGAACTCGGCGACGCGGCGGTCCAGCTCGGCCTCGCTGACGCGCAGGGCCTCGATACTGGCCCACTGCGAGATCGAGGTCGCGTTGCTGGTCGAGTGGCTCTGGATCTTCGCCATTCCCGAGATCACCTCGCGCGGCCCGGCGGCGTAGCCGATCCGCCAACCGGTCATCGCGTAGGTCTTGCTCATCCCGTTGACGACGATCGTCTTCGCGCGGACCTCGTCGCCACTCTGCGCGATCCCGTGGAACCGCCGCCCGTCGTACAACAACCGGCCGTAGATCTCGTCGGCCAGGATCCAGATGTCGTGCTGCGCACAGAACTCGCCGATGCGTTTCAGCTCGTCGGCCTCGTAACTCGCACCGGTCGGGTTGGAGGGGTAATTGAGGATCAGCAACTTCGTCCGCGCGCTGCGCGCCGCCTCGAGCGCGTCGACGTCCAGCTTGAATCCCGCGTCCTCGCCGGCCTCGACGAACACAGGGACTCCCTGTGCCAGGCCCACCTGCTCCGGGTACGAGACCCAGTACGGAACGGGGATCAGCACCTCGTCTCCCGGATCGAGCAGCGCCATACTGGCAAAGTACAGGCTGGCCTTCGCGCCCGCGGAGACCAGCACCTGGTCCGCGGCGATGTCGAGCCCCTGCCCGCGTCCGAGGTGTCCGGCGATCGCCTCACGCAACTCGAGCAGGCCGTTGTTGGCGGTGTAGCGTGTGTGGTTCGCCTCGATCGCCGCCACTCCGGCCGCCTTGACCGACTCGGGCGTCGGGAAGTCCGGCTGCCCGGCGCTCAGGTCGAGTACGTCCTCGCCCGCCGCGCGCAGCTCCTGGGCTATCGCGTTGATACGTAACGTCGCCGACATACCGATGCGTTGGACTCGTTCCGCGAGCATGCGTCCTCCTGAGAAGAGTAAGCAGGCTATCGCAGCCCGGGGGGAGCGGGCAACCGTCGGTCGATCAGCGCTTCATCGCGGTGAACAGGCGGAACTGATTGCGCTGCAGCTGAACGCCCTGGATCGACAACGGGGCGAGCGCGTGCTCGATGGCGCGCGTCGGATGATACCAACGCTGTCGCGCGTCGCGTCCCTCTGTCTCGCGGACCAGCGCTCCGCCGTTCTCGAGGCGGTAGCGCCCGGGGATCTCCTCGTCGTTGTCGCCGTCGCCCTGACCGGTGCGGGCGAACAGGACCAGCATCCCCTTCTCGCTGAGCAGGCGACCGAACTCGGCGCACAGCTCCTCGAGCCGCTCGGGCGGCGTGAAGTCGAGCCACTCCCAGCCCAGCACGAGCTGGAACCGATCGTCCTCCTGCGCGATGCGAATCGGGTCGGGCGGCGAGACCTCGTCGACCGCGTCGGGCAGCGGCGGAGGCTCGAACTGGTCGACCGAGACGCGGGCGCCGCGGCCCGCCAGGTTCACCGCCGTCGAACCGCAGTGCGATCCGACGTCGAGGATCTCGGGATGCTCGAACTTCTCGAACAGGCGCTCGAGCACCGGCTCGAGATTGGAACACGCCTGGTCCTCGGCGACGACACCGTCCCGCCCGACGGCATCGCTCGCCGATTTCCAGAAGCGTTTCACGTTCAGCTCTGCGAAGGACTGGCGGCGCGCACCACCTCGGACGTCGGCGTGGACAACCCGCCGCTCGACGAGGAGCCGCTGCTCTTGCCGCTCATGTCCACCGCGCCCTTGAACTTCGCGCCGTCGGAGATCGCGATGCGCGGAGCCGTGATGTCGCCCTCGACCGAACCGGACGGTGCGATCTCGACCTTGTCGTCGGCGGTGATGTTGCCCTGGACGAGTCCCACGACGACGACCGTCTTCGCGTGCACCTCGGCCGTGATCTTGCCGTTGGCGCCGATGGTGAGGTTGTGGTCCTTGAGCAAGATCTTGCCGTCGACCATACCCTCGATCGTCAGGTCCTCGTTTCCGGTCAGTTCACCCTTGATCTGCACCGACTGTCCGATGTTCACGATGCTCTCCATACGGTTCTCCCGTCTCGGCGAGGGCGCGGCGGCCTGCGACGTTGCAGGCTTGGATTGCGCACTGCTCGCGGTCGACGGCTCCTGACTGTCCGTTTCCGTCTTCGGTTTGATCCAGGCCATGTTCCGAGCTCTCCTTATATCTTTGGCGTTGTGCCGCGTGCGGACTCTCGATTCCCGTCTCTTGTGCGGGACGGCGGATTCCACCGTTCCTCCACCCTACGGCGTCAATAGATATTCCTCGGAGAGCGGTGTGCAAGCCGCGGCGACCACCGGAGGTGATCTGCGCCGCAGATGGGGCCGGACTATACTCATGTTCGCCTCACAACCGGCCCGGCCCTCTCGCGCCCGGCCCACGGCGGGAGTCCCCGGATGCGTTCGCGATTGATCCCGATCCTGGCCCTGTTCCTCGTGGCCTCCCTCACGGGGCCGGTCGAGGCCAAGAAGAAGAACCGGGACTCGAAGAACCTGCGGGCCTGGATCGAGGGTCCTATCCGCTACATCGTCGGCAAGGACGAGATCAAGGTCTGGAAGCACCTCGAGACAGACGCCCAGCGCGCCCTGTTCATCGAGCGCTTCTGGTCTCGCCGCGACCCGACCCGAGAGACCCTGACCAACGAGTATCGTCAGATGTTCTGGGAGCGGGTGCACGAGGCCAACACCAACTTCATCGACGCCCCGAAGGACGGATGGCTCACCGATCGTGGCAAGATCCACATCCTCTACGGCCCTCCGTTCGAGATCTTCGAGGACCCGCACATGGAGACGACCGGACACTACACCGGTGGTCGAGGGCTGATTCGCTGGACCTACCATGGGCGCCCCGGCGAACGTACCGACCTCGACCCCGTCGTGATCGTGCCCTTCGTCCGCGACGCGAGCGGCGAGTACCGTCTGTCCTACGACCCGAAGCTGGCCAGCGTGTTCTTCGATGAGTACGCGATGCGCACGATGACCTTCTCCGAGAAACGCTTCGATCAAATGATGCCCGACAGCCAGCGGCTGCACTCCCCGCTCTCCGTCATGCTCGACCTGGGCAAGATGCAGGAGGTTCCGCCCCAGGCGCAGGTCATGATCGAGCGCGTCGAGACGCTGGAGGCCTACCATTCGCACACGCTGGTCGCCCGGGCGGATCGTTACTTCCACCCCGACGAGTACCTGCCCCTGCTGGTCCTGACGCTGGACGTCACCGACGCAGGCGCCGACAAGCCGGCCGTCATGGCCCGGCTGACGCCGGCCGACGCCACGCGCGAGACCCGCATCCTCGGCGAGGACTCTTTCCAGTTGATCGAGGAGAACGGCCGCCGCCTGTCCCAGGCGCGCATCGCGCTCGAACCGGGCGAGTACACCGTGACGATCGTGTCGGCCGATCCGTTCGTGGGCAGCACGGGGATCCACCGCATGACGGTGAAGCTCCCACGCTCCCCGTCCGAGCTGCTGCGTTGCAGCGACGTCGTCTGGGCCTCGGCGCTGGAGAACCTGCGCTACGCATCGCTCTCGTCCTACGACGAGCCGTACGTCGTCGGGGCCTTTCGCGTGGTGCCTCGATTCGACTCGGTGTTCCGTCCCGGAGAAACCCTGCGCCTGTTCTTCGAGATCTACGGCGCCCGGCAACCCGTCCACATCGACTATCAGATCGAGGGGCTCGAGGCCGACGGGACGTGGGTGGCGCTCGGCAAGCCGCAGACGGCCGCCCTCGAAGCGCGGTCGCACGGCTGGGAGTTCGCCACCAACGAGCGCTGGCCCGAGGGACAGTACAGGGTGCGGATCGACGTGCTCGACTCCGGGGAGCGCCTGACGACGCAGCAGGTACCTTTCACGTTGCAGACGACCGCCACACCCCGGTGAGCCCCACGTCGCGCGCATGACACCCATCCGATCGACCCTCGCCTGCGCTCTGCTCACACTGCTCGTGCAGTCCTCGCCGGGCGCCGAGACCGAGGCCGACCGCACGACGGCCGGCGGGCGCATGATCTGGGATCTGGCGGACGACCTCGACCTGCTCGGGGACGTCTGGGCCGACAGCCCTCTCGCCGTCTGGGGCCAGCACGAGCTGTTCCTCGGCGCGGAGGCGCGCACGGCGATCGAGCGTACCGAGGACGGCGTTGCTTTCGACGTGAGGGACGTCGAGTATGCGTTCGAGCTCGGTTGGCGCGCCGGCCGGGCCGGCCTCGGCGGCCTCGTGCCCTCCGCGTTCGTGGGCCAGCGTGGCCTCGAGCAGGTCGACGCCGTAGGCTCGGCGGCGGTGCGCTTCGCCGCGTTCGGCCTCGAAACGCCGACCTACCGCGGTCGCGACGGCGGGCGACGCGCGCCGGACTGGCGGCTGGCCGCCGGCGTCGTGTTCGAGGAAACAGGAATCGACGCGGACGCGGTGCTGCGCGGCGACGCCCGCGTCTACCCCTGGGACTTCGATGCGCTGGGCGGGTTCGAGCTCGGCTTCGAGGGCCGTCTGGATTCGCTCGTCGTCGACGGTGAGCTGCTGGCCGACGTCACGCTGGGGCCGGCCGTGGCACGCCAGGCCGCGGACGGACGGCGCCAGATGATTTTCCTGCAGTACCAGCGCAGCCGGAACCCGCTGGGCATCGGCCACTCCGCCGTGCTGCTCGGCTACGCATACGAGCAGGGGCGCTACGAGGGAGCCGGGCGTCTACGCCCGCCCGACGTCGAGGGTCAGTTCGCGGTGGGCGGCGGCGACGACGATCGCTTTGCCGCCACCTTTCACCTTCTCTTCGACTGGCCGCGCTTCCATCGCGAGTACCGTGTCTCGCTGGAGCTGGACGGCAACGTTCTCACGGCGCCCGACACGAACGAGCTGTACTACCTGTGGAATCTCGCCATCGAACGCCCCGTCGACGACTACGTGCTGGGCGTCTACTACTACCATCGCTCGAACCACCAGTTGAACAGTGAAGACGACGGCATCACCAGCCTCAACGTGCTCGATTTCGGCGTGCGCACGGAGGGCTGGCACCGTGTCGGTTACGGCACGCCGCCCGCGCGCTGGGGCGAGCTGGACTCCCGCGTGCACGCCGGCGTCCTGCTGACGAGTTCATTCGGCGAGGACCGGCGCTGGCACCTGCGCGCCGGGGTCCGCTGGACGGCTCCGCTGCCGAACGCCCGCATTCAGCCCTACCTGTCCGCCGAGCTCGAGGCGGGAGACGTCGAGCGCTACGTCTGGGCCGTGGGCGCCGCGACCGGCCGCGCCTGGGACGTCCGCGTCGAGGTTCGCGACGACGAGCAGTACTTCAGCACGGACTCGGACGCCGTACTGGGCCTCGTGCGCTACGGCTTCTGATCCCGCTTTTCGGCCGTCCGGTCGAGGTAGGTCTCCATCAGCTCGTCGAGGCGCGGCACCGGTCGCTCGTGTCGCTCGGTAGCCGCCGGCGGAGGCGCTGCGCTCCCCGTCGCCGCTTCCTCCGGCGGTACGATCGGCGTCGGCGGCAGGCGTTCGTTGCCGTCGGCGTCTCTCAGCCGCACCTTGCGGATCCCGAGCTCCCGGTGCTCGTGGGCGACGCGCCCGGCCAGACGCGGCAACAGCTCCGCGACCGTCGCGTCCCAGGACGAATCCTCGCCGACCAGGCCGACGTCCAGGACGCCTCGTGCCGCCTTCAACGGGCGAGCGACGCGGGCCAGGGCGTCTCCCGCCAGTCGGGCCCAGCTGCGCGCCAGCTTCAGCTCACGGGCGCGGGCGGCGGGCAGGTCGCGCCGGCCGGGATCGACCTCGCCGACCTGGCGGAACCCGTTCTGCTTCCGGCGCCGTTTCATGACGGAGATGATAGCCCGCCGCGGCAGCGGCCCCCCGGGGAGACCCCCGGGGGAAAAAAGGTGGCCGGAACTGGGGTGCGGCAAGGCTCCAGAGGGAAGGAGATCCTTGAGCCAAAGAGGGGGGGCAATCCTCCATCCCCACCCCAGTCCCGGCTAGGCGTAAGGCCCCGGGGTCGGAGGGCCTTGCGCTGTCCGGGTTTGCCACCCGGACCGAGGGGCTTGCCCCGGACATTGCAAGCCCCCGGCCAGGATGCCCGCCGCGCCGAAACCTCGGTGAATCGTGGATCGCAGACCGCGCGGCGCAGCGAGCCGCCCCGGCCGGATTTCAGCAACGTCCGTCGCGCTGACTGAAAGGTAATCCCGCGCCCGCTATAATGGCCGCGCTTCGGTCGAGGAGGTCGTGTTGACGCACTGTCGGTTTCGTACGAGTTTCGGGGGCGCGTTGTTCTGTCAGGACTCCGCATACCTCGAGGGCTTCTGCAAGTTCCACTATCGCGCCCTGCAGCAGGGTGAGATCAACGAGAACGGAATCCTGAACGAGAAGTTGACGGACCAGCGCCGCCGGCGCGAGATCAACTACCACGGCATCGAGTTGCCGCGGGAGACCTACCTGGACGAGCGCGTGTAGGCGCGCCACTCGGCCACCGCTCTGTGGTGCCCCTCCAGCGTCTCCGAGAAGCGATGTCCGCCGTCCGGCTTCGCCACGAAGTACAGCTCGCTCCCGTCGAGCGGGTCCACGGCTGCCTCCAGGCTCGCGCGCCCCGGGCTGCCGATCGGTCCGACCGGTAGCCCGCGCACGCGATACGTGTTCCAGGGCGACTCGATCTCCAGATCGGCATACGTCAACTTCCGCGGCGGACGCTTCGCGCGGCGCAACGCGTAGATCACCGTCGGATCGCATTGCATCCGCATCCCGCGACGCAGCCGGTTGTGGAACACCCGCGAGATGCGTCGCCGCTCGCCGGCGAGTCCGGTCTCCGCCTCGATCATCGAGGCCAGCGTGACCGCCTCGCGCAGGTCGAGCCCGACCGCCTGCGCCCGCTCGACGTAGTCCGCGCCGAGCACCTCGCGGAAGCGGCGCAGCATGGCCTCCACGATTTCGCCGGCGCCCGTCCCGCGCTGGAAGTGGTACGTATCCGGAAACAGGTACCCCTCGAGGTCGCCGGCACCGGCGTCCAGGTCCGCGATCAGGCTCGCCCTGCTCATCGCGGCCGGCCACTCCTCCTCGTCTCCGAACCCGTGCTCGACAAAGCGCGTCGCGATCTCATCGGCCGTCAGCCCCTCCGGAACGGTCACCGCGTGGAGCAACACGTCGCCGCGCTTCAGCCGCTCGACGATCTCGAGCGGCGAGGCCGGCGTATCGAAGCGGTACTCGCCCGCGCGCAGCGAGGTGCTCTGGCCACTGAGCTTGATCCACAGCTGGAGTAGCTGCGGCCGATGCACCACGCCCGCTGCGCCCAGTTCCGCGAACATCGCGCCCGCCGCGAGCCCGGAATCGAGCACCACGTCCACGTGCCCCCCGTCCCAGGAGGCATGCGGCCGGTGGAGCCACGCGCGGTAGCTCAGCCCCGCGAGGGCGAGCGCGAGCACTCCGGCCACGGCGATTCCGATGATCGCGCGTCGCACTGCCCGCCTCACCCGCCCTCCCCGCCGGCACCGGCGTCGAGGAAGCTCTGCAGAATGATGACGGCGGCGACGACGTCGATCGCCTCTCGCCGCCGGCTGCGCCGCGCATTCCCGGCGATCATCGCCCGTTCGGCCTGCACGGTCGTCAAGCGCTCGTCCCACAGCGCGATGCGCACGCCCGGAAGCCTGCGCCCCAGACCCTCCGCGAAGGCACGCGCCCCCCGCGCGGCTTCCCCGTCCTCGCCGGAGAGCAGCAGCGGCAGCCCGACGACCACGGTCGTCGCCTCGTGCTCACGCGCCACTTCGGCAACGTTCTGTAGGTCGCGTTTCGGGCCGATCGCCTGGAGCGTCTCGAGCGGCTGCGCGGTGATGCCGAGCGGGTCGGACAGCGCGAGCCCGATGCGCACCTGTCCCAGGTCGACGGCAAGCAGGCGTCCTGCGCAGCGCTCGGTCAATGCGAGACGGCTCGGTCCGTGTGCTTCACTTTGGCGAGATACTCGTAGTAATCGAACTTCGGGCTGTTCTTCCGATCGTGGCACGCGCTGCAGGTCGAGGCCGACATCTTGCCGTACGCCGGTTTGACGTCGAGCACGTGCGAGCGCCCCGGCCCGTGGCAGCTCTCGCAGCCGACGTCGGCCAGCTCCTTCGTCGCATCGAGCGACTCGAAACCTCCGGCGGTTCCCATCCCGGTAGTGTGGCACGTCAGGCAGGCGGCGTCGCCCGACTTCTTCTGCTGGGCCAGCGTCGCGACGGCGCGCGCGTGCCCCGTGCCCTTCCACTGCTCGTACGCCTGCTCGTGGCAGGTGCGACAGACCGCCGTGCCGACGAACGGCCCCCGCGCCGGATCGGCAGCCGTGCCGACCTTCGCCGCGGCGCCCTTCGGCGTATCGCGCTTGAACACGCTGTTCACGAAGTCGAGCATCGGCTGGTCGTACGGGTACTGCGTGCCCATCACGTGCATCCGCGTGACCTGGTCCTTGATCTCGCCGTCGCCGCCGAGGAACATCCGGCTCTCGGCGATGCGTTTGCCCTGATTGCCGGCATAGACGATCCACGTCGAGCCCTCGCGCTCGGTAGCCGTCGTCACCAGCCCGCCGTAGGACCCGATCACGTAGTCGATTCCGGGGAACTCGCCGATCAGGCGGCGCGCGTCGTCGCGGTGCAGCGCCGCGAGCACGACCACGAGGTCCACCTTCTTCTTGCCGATCGCCTGCATCGCGGAGGCCAACGGCTCTTTCGGGTGGACGATCACCATCTCGGAATCGCCCGGTCCGGCCGCCGAGAACAGCGGATTGAAGCGCGCCAGGCCGATGACGCCGATGCGCAGTTTGCGCGTTCCGTCGGTCGAGGCTGCCTCGATCACCGTGAACGGGTCGAACACCGACTTCTTCGAGCCCTTGACCACGATGTTCGCCGAGACGAACGGCAGCGGCGAGTCCTTCGCGCGTTCGAGGAATTTCGCGTGGCCGGCCTTGATGTCCCGCTCGCCCACGTTCACCACGCGGTAACCCAGACGCCGCATTCCCTCGAGCAGCGCCTTGGTCTTCACGTCCCCCGTCGCCGTCGGCAGATCGGAGTAGTTGCCGCTGTCGAACAACGCCATCGGGGACGACGGATACTTCGCACGAAGCTGATCGATAACCCAGGCCCTCCGGGCCAGGCCCCCAGCGGGGTTCCGCTTTCAGCCACAGGGGTCGAGGTAGCCGATCACGTCACCGGTCGAGAGGAAGATCGCGTCCGGCGCGGGGCCGTCGTGGATCAACCCGCCGGCCAGGGCCGCCGGCGCGAGCAACATCGCGAGCATCACGAACAAGCGGACGGCGCGTTGTCGCCGGCCGTGGGTAGGCATTCCATGCATGGGGCTACATCTCCTTGGGTACGCTGGTCCTGCGCCCCAATGCTTCCGTCCACGGCGACCGGAAGGCAAGTAAAAGCCGTGTATAAGGCCCGTCGGTTCCCGCGACCGGCCGGATTATAGATACCTCGGGCGGCGGCTTGCTAGATTCTCTCGGTGAGATCGCCGCGATTCATCCTGGCCTCGGCGTCGCCGCGGCGGCTCGAACTGCTGCGCCGTCTCGGCATCCGGGCCGAGGCGCTGCCGTCGTCGGTCGTCGAGCTCGAGCGCCCCGACGAGCCCGCGGTCGACTTCGTCAGCCGACTCGCGGAGGAGAAGGGCCGCGACGTCGCCGCGCGAGTCGTGCACGGCCCGGCCCCCTACGTCCTGCTCGCGGCGGACACGGCGGTCGTGCTGGACGGGAGAGCCATGGGTAAGCCGCGCGACGCCGACGACGCGCGGGCCATGCTCCGCGACCTGCGTGGACGCGAGCACGAGGTCATCACCGGGGTCTTCGTGCTGCGTGGGGACGATGGGCGGGGCGCTTCCTTTCACGAGACCACCCGCGTGCGCTTTCGCGACTATCCGGACTCGACGATCGAGGGCTATGTGGCGACCGGAGAGCCGATGGACAAGGCCGGCGCGTACGGCATCCAGGGCGCGGGCGCGGCCCTCGCGGAAGAGGTCCACGGCTCGTTCTTCAACGTCGTCGGGCTGCCGATCGAGCGCCTCGCCGGCTGGCTCGCACGCCTCGATCTGCGCCTCGACGACCTGCTATTCGCTGTCGACGAGTGACTGGTAGGCCGACGCTTCCATCAGGCCCTCCAGCTCCGCGGGTTCGTCGAGCTTGATCTTGCAGTACCAGCCCTTGTCGTGCGGGTCCTCGTTGAGCGTCTCGGGAGTCTCGTCCAGCGACTGGTTGACCGCGACCACCGTACCGCTGACCGGCGCGTAGATCTCCGACACGGCCTTGACGGATTCGATCGTACCCATGGTCTCGTCACGCTTGACCGTCTGCCCCTCCTCGGGCAGCTCGACGTAGACGATGTCGCCGAGTTGATCCTGCGCAAATGCGGTGATGCCGATCGTACCGGTATCCGCATCGAGCTTGACCCATTCGTGTTCCTTGCTGTAGCGACGGTCGTCCGGATACATGGTCACTCCATGAACGTCATGTGGCGCGTCGGTAGAACGGTGTCGGAACGACGCGCGCCGCCTCGCTCCGGCCTCGAATCTCCACGTCGAACTCGCATCCCGGCTCGCCGAGCTCGACGGGCAGGTAGGCCAGTCCGATGTTCTTCTTCAGCGTCGGCGAGTGCGTTCCGCTGGTCACGCGGCCGACCGTCTCGCCGTCCTTCAGCGCGCGATAGCCGTGGCGCGCGATCGCGCGTCCCTGCATCTCGAAACCCACCAGCTTGCGCCGCAGACCTTCTTCGGCCTGGCGCGCCAGCACGTCGCGCCCGACGAACTCGCCCTTCTTCAGCTTGACGATCCAGCGCAGATCCGCCTCGAGCACCGTCGTCGTCTCGTCGATGTCGTTGCCGTAGAGCGCCATCTTCGCCTCGAGCCGCAGCGAGTCGCGCGCGCCGAGCCCGACCGGCACGACCCCGCGCTCGCTGCCGGCGCGCAGGATCTCGTCCCACAGCCCGGCGGCGTGCGCCGGCGGACCGTAGATCTCGAAGCCGTCCTCACCGGTGTAGCCCGTGCGCGAGACGATGCTGCGCACGCCCATGACTTCGGCCTCCACGAAGCCGTAGTAGCGCAGGCCCTCGAGCTCGGCGTCGACGAGCGGCGCCAGCACCTCGAGCGCCAACGGGCCCTGCAGCGCGAGCTGCGCCCAGCGCGCCGAGACGTCCTCGGCCACGACGTCGTACTCCGCCGCGTGCCGCGTGACCCAGGCGACGTCCTTCGCCGTGTTCGCCGCGTTGACGACCAGCAGAAACGCGTTCTCGTCCCGGCGGTAGATCAGCAGGTCGTCGACGAACGTCCCCTCCGCGGTCGTCAGCGCGGTGTACTGCGCCCGCCCCGCTTTCAGCTTCGCCACGTCGTTGCACGTGATCTGCTGCAGCAGATCGAGCGCCTGCGCGCCCTCGACGCGAATCTCGCCCATGTGGCTGACGTCGAACAGACCCGCACGGCTGCGCACGGCGGCGTGCTCCTGCATCAGACCCGTGTACTGCACCGGCATGTGCCAGCCCGCGAAGTCCACCATCCGCCCGCCGCCGGCGACGTGCGCCGCGTGTATCGGCGTCTGTCGGATCTCGGAGGAATCGCCCACGAAGCTTCTCCTACAGGCTCGGAATCGCGGATGGTAACACAGGGCTCAGCCTTTCCCCCGCAGCCGCGCTCCCTCCGTCAGCGCTCGGATCACGGCGTCGTCGGTGGGCCGCTCGGCAACCGAGTGACGCGCGATTCCAACCGTCTCCAGAGCCCGCGAGGTGACCGGTCCGATGGCCACGACGATCATGCGAGACAACGCGGCGAGCACGCGCTGCGTGGCGCGAGGCTCGAGCAGACGCTCGAGTCCGGACGGCGAGGCAAAGACCGCGGCGTCGAAGTCGCCACGCCCGACCCGTTCGACCGTTTGCGCCAAGTCGGGCGCCGCCACGCTGCGATAGAACACGACCTCCTCGGCCTGCACCCCGCGCCCCTCGAGCGCAGCGAGCGGGCCCTCCGCGGCCCGCTCGGGTCGCACCCACAGCAGCCGCGCCCCCGCCGTCAGCCGCGGCCCCAGCGCGGCACCGAGCGCCGCGCCATCCGCGTCGCCCACGAGATCCGGGGAAACTCCCAATGCTTCGACGAGAGCGCGTCCCGTGGTCGCGCCGACGGCTGCCCAGCGCGGCCCGGGCGGCATGTCGCGCACGCCGCACGCCCGGCAGCGGTCGCGAAAGAAGCGCACGCCGTTCGCGCTCGTGAACACGACCCAGTCGAACTCGGCCAGCCGCCGGACGGCCCCCTCGGCCGGCGCCGCGTCCGGCGCGGGCTCCAGCACGAACGTCGCGCGCGCCTCCACCACGGCACCGAGTCGCGTCAACCGGTGACGCAGATCCGCGCATCGTTCGGGTGGCCGCGCCAGCAGCACCCGCAGGCCGGCGAGGGCGTCAGGCTCCGCCATCGTCGCGCGCTCCGCCCAGCAACCGCTCGGCGCCGCTCCGGATCATGCGCTCGGCGACCTCGCTCCCGAGCCGCTGCGCATCGTCCGCGGCGCCGGAGGCGCGGTCGACGAGGAGCTCCTTCCCGTCGCCGTCCCCGACCGCGGCGTGCAGCTCGACCCGTTCTCCCGCGACGCGGGCATGCGCGGCGGCGGGCGCCAAACAACCGCCGCCGAGGCGGCGCAGGAATGCGCGCTCCGCGGCGACCGCAACCCGGCTCGGCGTGTGATCGAGCGCCCCCACCAGCGCGAGCACCTCGTCGTCGTCCGCGCGGACCTCGATCGCCAGCGCACCCTGGCCCACGGCGGGGATGCAGTCCTCGAGCGGGATCGGTCGTGCCGGAACGCGGGCGATCCCGAGGCGCTCGATCCCCGCCAGCGCCAGCATCAGCGCGTCGAACCCGCCCTCACTCAGCTTGCGCACCCGCGTGTCGACGTTTCCGCGAACGGGGACCGTGTCGAGATCGGGTCGGCGGTGCAGGATCTGCGCACGCCGTCGCGGGCTGCCGGTCGCGACGACACTGCCCTGCGGCAGTTCGTCGAGGCTCCAGCCCCCGGAGCTCAGCAGGACGTCGCGCGCGTCGTGACGCAGCGGGATCGCACCGAGCAGCAGCTCGTCGGGCTGCCGCGTCGGCAGATCCTTGAGGCTGTGCACCGCGAGGTCGATCTCCTTCGCCATCAGCCGACGCTCGATGTCGCGCACGAAGACCCCGCGGTCGCCCGGCCCGAACTGTCGCGTGGTCTCCCGGTCGCCCTCCGTCTGCACCACGCGCTGGGTCAGCTCCAGCCCCGGGTGCGCTGCGCGCAGTCTCTCGGCGACGTGACCTGCCTGCCACAGCGCCAGTGCGCTGCCGCGCGTGCCGAGGATCAACGGGCGCATCTCAGTCGTCCTTGCCGCCGCGCAGCAGGCGTTGCGGCCCCGCCGCGCGCTGCGCCGCGTCGTCGTCTTCGCTCGCCGCGGCGTCGGACCCGCCCTCCTGCCCGAGCGCGAAGATCCGCCGGTACAGCTCCGCAACGTCCTTCATCTCATGCCGCTCGACGGAGCTGCGCAGGTAGCGGATCGGTCGGTGCAACAGCTTCTGCACCACGCCGCGCAACAGCTCCTCCAGCGCGCGCTCCTGCGTCTCGCTCAGCGGCCCGAGCTTGCGCCGGAACCGCACCAGTTCGTTCCTGCCGATCTCTCCCATCGACTCGCGCAGCGCCACGATCACCGGCGCGACCGCCTGGGTCTGGCGCCAGCGCTCGAAACTCTCCACCTCACGCGAGAGAATGCGCTCCGCCTTCTCGGCCTCCGCCCGGCGCCCACCCAGGTTCGCGTCGACCACCTCTTGCAACGCGTCGATGTCGTACACGTAGACGTTGTCCAGTTCGTTGATCGCCTGATCGATGTCCCGCGGAACGGCGATATCGATGAGGAACAGCGGTCCCCGCCGCCGCCCGCGCAAGGAAACGGCGACGTCCGACTTCTTCAGCACGACCTCCGGCGCCGCGGTGCAACTGACGACGATATCGACCTCCGGCAACGAGGCCAGGCCGTCTTCCCAGTGCACCGCCGTCCCGCCGAAGCGCGCGGCAGCGTCCGCGGCGTGGCTATACGTCCGGCTGGCGACCGTCAGGCTCTCGATCTCGCGCGCGATCAGGTGACGCGCGACGAGGTCCGACATCTTGCCGGCGCCGAGGAGCAGCACGCGCCTACCGCGCAGCGCCCCGAAGATCCGCGTCGCGAGCTCGACCGCCGCGTACGCCACGGAGACGGCGTTCTTCGCGATCCCCGTCTCGTTGCGGACCCTCTTTGCCGCCCCCAGGCCGTGCTGCATCAGCCGCTCGAGCACCGGCCCGGTCGCGCCGCATTCTCGCGCCACACGATACGCCTCCTTCACCTGCCCGAGGATCTGCGGCTCGCCGAGGATCATCGAGTCGAGGCTGGACGCAACGCGAAACAGATGGCCGACGACCTCGCCGGCCGCGAACTGGTAGCTGTAGCGATCGAGTTCGCCCGCCGCGACGCCGCGCTCGCGACAGAGGAACTCGCGCAGCACCTGGACGGCGCCCCGCGCGGAGCCCCGGCTTCGCGCGACGATCTCCACGCGGTTGCAGGTCGAGAGCACCAGCCCCTCTTCGATCTCGGGCAGCGCCGTCAATCTCGCGAGTACCTCCGGCAGATCGCGCTGGGCGAAAGCCATTCGCTCGCGCAGTGCCACCGGCGCACTGCGGTGATTCGTGCCGATGAGGATCAGCACGTCACACCGTCATTCCGAGCAGGGTCAACAGGCCCAGGGCGAAGCCCGTGATCGTCAGGTACGCCGAGCGCCTTCCGCGCACCCCGAGCGCGAGACGCGCGAACAGAACGCAGCCGAAGACACCCCATGCCAGCACCGGCGCGATCTGCTTGATGCCGGGGACCCACAGCGTCCCGTGCGCCGCGGCGTTCATCATCAGACCGGTCCCGATGCCGATCGTCAGCAACAGGAACCCGAGCACCAGCGCCTGCAGCCCGATGCGGTCGCACTTCTCGAGCGCCGGGAAGCGTTCGAGCAATCTCAACGTCTGGCGCGCCTTCAGCGCACGGTCCTGCAACAGATAGACCAGCGCCATCGCGAACGCGACGCACAGCGTCGCCATGCCGATCGTGGAGACCACCGTGTGAAACAGGAACCAGCCGCCGGACAGCTCGACCGAGCCACGGTTGTCCGCGGGCAGTTGCAAGGCGCCGAACGCGGCCAGCGCCGAGATCGGAGGCAGCACGATCCCCGCGACGTCGAACCGATGGCGGAACCACAGATAGAGATGCAGCGTCAGGACGACGAAGCCCAGGACCAGCAGGTAGCCGGACACGTTGCGCAGCGGGACACCGCCGCCGCTCAGCGCGGCCGACACCACCGCCCCGAGGTGCAGCAGCCAGGTGACGGCAAACACGATGGAGGCGAGGCGACGCGCGTTCTCCGACCGATGAACGAACACCACCGCGGCGAGCGCGATGCCGGCGGTGTATCCGAAGATCGTCGCGGCGAGGAACGGCATATGTGGCCAGGCTACCACCCGGTTCTGGGGTACTCAAGGAGCCGGGACGAGGCGGCGAGCCCGTTACGGGGACGGTCTTCAGGGCATGCACGGGCAGGGTGGGGCGCGAAGGTCCCGGTCTTCGCGCGTAGCTGGTTGGTGGCTCGCCGCCTCGGAGTTCACGTGGCGGCCGGCGGGCCGCGCACTTCGCCGCTCAACGCGTCCATCGACCTTCCGCCCGTCGGTAGCGCCAGACCCGCGCGCGCGACGTCGACCCGAACAGCACGACCGCCGCCAGCTCGCTCGTGCCGTCCGTGACGTACAGCGTGCCGCTCGACGCGCTGCCGAGCGGGCTGAACGCCACGATGTCGGAGCGTCCGAAGCGCACCGGGTCCTGCGGCGCATCCAGAACGCCCGCTGCGGGCGGGATACGCGGCACGGCGCCGATCGGTGGGAACCCGAATCGCACACCGGTCGCCATGTCCCCCGCCCCGTGTGGACCGGAGATCCGGCGATCGACGCCGTGCCGCAGCTCGGTGGTGCGGAGCCCGTTCCCGTTCCCGTCGCGGACCTCGTACCACCTCCAGCCTCCTCCCTCATCGACGAACCACATCCCGTGGCTGCGGTTCAGCGCCACGCTCTTCCAGCGCAGGGCGTTCAGCGCTGCGGCCATCTGGCGCGCGGCCGCGGTCGTGCGTCTCGCCGCCAGGACTTCTCGCGTCGTAGCCAGCGCGACGCCGAGCCCGAGCGCGAGCAGCACGAGACACAACAGCAGCTCGACCAGGCTCGTACCGCGGCCCGACGGTCGCCGGGCGCTCAGCGTCGTCTGGAGACCTTGAAGAACGGCCGCAGCTTCTCCAGCGACTTCTCTCCAATGCCCTTGACCTTCAACAGGTCCTCGACCCGCAGGAACGGGCCGTTCTCCTCGCGAAACGTGATGATGCGGCCGGCGGTCGCCTTGCCGATCCCGGGCACACCGATCAGCTCGTCGAACGACGCGGAGTTCAGATCGAGCTTCGCCACGCTTCCGTTCGTCCTCGCATCCGCCGTCGCATCCGCGCCGAGCAACGGTCCCGCGCCGAGCAGCGAGAACAACAGGCCAAGCAACACGAACGGTCGCAACCCTCTCTTGATGCGTTCCATGATTCCTCCCGGCGGAGATCCGCCAGCTCGTGCCTTCATCGGGCGCGTGGCGTCCATCGCCCGCTGCCCACGCACGACAACTAGAGCAACGCCGATGCCAGGATCGATTCGGCGCGAGTCAGAGGAAAATGCGAGGGTTGCCGGTACGAGACGTTCGCATGCGGACGCGGGCCGGACGATTCGTCCGCGGGCGGACCGCGGGACGGCTCAGCCGCCCACGCGTTGCTCGAGCCAGTGCGCGGCGGTCCGTCGCGCTGCCGCGTCGACCTCGAGGACCGCCTCGAGCGACTCCGCGCGATCGCCGGCGTGACGCTCGAGCACGGCCTCGATCGCCGCCGGGATGTCGAGAAATCCTATCCCCGCTGCGAGAAACGACTCGACCGCGACCTCGTTGGCCGCGTTGAGCGCGGCAGGAGCCGCGCCGCCGGCCTCGAGCGCTTCATAGGCCAGCCGCAGACAGGGGAAGAGAGCGACGTCGGGCGCCTCGAAATCGAGCCGCCCCACCGCGACCGGGTCGAACGGCGGCATCGCGGTCGACAGGCGCTCGGGCCAGGACAGCGCGTACTGGATCGGGTGACGCATGTCGGTCACGCCCAACTGCGCCTTGAACGAGCCGTCGATCAACTCGATCATCGAGTGCACGATACTCTGCGGGTGGACGACGACGCGGATTCGCTCGGGCGGCAACGCGAACAGCCAGTGAGCTTCGATTACCTCGAGACCCTTGTTCATCAGCGTCGCGGAGTCGATCGTGATCTTCGCGCCCATCGACCAGGTGGGATGCTGCAACGCCTGTTGCGCGTCCACGCGCACGAGTTCCTCCGCGGAGCGCCCGCGGAACGGACCGCCCGAGGCCGTCAGCCACAGGTTGCGCACCTCCTCGATCCGCTCGCCGCGCAGGCACTGATGCAAAGCGTTGTGTTCCGAATCGACCGGCAGGATCTCCGCACCGGCGCTGCGGGCGCAGTCGGTCATGTGGCGCCCCGCCACGACCAGCGCCTCTTTGTTGGCCAGCGCAACGTCGCGCCCCAGCTCGAGCGCCGCGTGCGTTGGAGGAAGCCCTCGAGCCCCGACCAGCGCGCTGACGACCAGGTCGACGCCGTCGAGCGTCGCCGCCTGCACCAGCCCGCTCGGCCCGACAGCGATCTCCGGGCCGGCGCCGACCCGTGCGCGTAGCGCCGCCGCGATCTCGTCGTCCTTGACGCAGACGAAGCGCGGCCGGTGGCGCTCGATCTGCGCCGCCAGTCGGTCGATGTTGCCGCCGGCGGCCAGCGCCTCCACCACGAAGAGCTCGGGAAAGGCCTCGACCACGTCGAGCGTGCTCGTACCGATCGAGCCGGTCGAGCCCAGGATCGACAGCCGCTTCACAGCACCCTCGCCAGGAACCAGGCGTGATAATAAAAGAGCACCGGCCCGGCGAACAGCACGCTGTCCAGCCGATCGAGTACACCGCCGTGGCCCGGCACGAGCCCCGACGAGTCCTTGACCCCGCCCGCGCGCTTGACCATGCTCTCGGCCAGATCGCCGAGAATCCCCGCCAGGCCCAGGACGACCCCCAGCACGAGGGCGTGCGCGAGCGGCAACGACTGGAAGAACCAGAGATGCGCGACGAGCCCCGCAAGCATGCTGGCGACCAGCCCCCCCGCAAATCCCTCCCAGCTCTTCTTCGGCGACAGCCGGGGTGCCATGCGGTGCTTGCCGAATGTCGAGCCGACGTAGAACGCGCCGCTGTCGGCGAAGATCACGCAGACGAACAGGAGCAGCACCAGATCCTCGCCGTGCTCGCCGGGAACCCGTCGTAGGGCGAGCAGGTACGTCAGCATCAGCCCGACGTACAGCACGGGAAACAGCGTCCCGGTGCACGCACGCAGCATCTCCTGCGGCTCGTTGCGCCGCCACATCGCCACGACGAGGCTGCCCAGCGTAACCGCGACCAGCGGCGTCGCGAGCTGCAGCGTCGGCTCGGCGCCCGCGACGGACCAGCCGAGCCCGGCAACGGCCGCGAGACCGAGCCAGGTAAACGGTCGCCCGCCGCTCGCGCGGAACATGCCGTAGCACTCCCACGTGGCGATCAAGATCACGCCGCCGACCGCCAGGTGAAACACCCACTCCGGGGCGACCTTGATCGTGACCCAGAGCAACGGGGCGAGAACGGCGGCGGTGAGCAGGCGCAGCATGGCCCCGGGTCAGCCCCGGACGACCTCCGCGGGATCGGGACGCTCTTTCGAAGTCAGCCCGCCGTAGCGCCGCTCTCGCTGCTGGAAGTCGATCAGCGCGCGGAACAGATGCGTGCGCCGGAAGTCGGGCCACAGCGTCTCGGTAACCCAGATCTCGGCGTAGGCGATCTGCCACAGCAAGAAGTTCGATACGCGCAACTCTCCGCTGGTCCGGATCAGCAGGTCGGGGTCCGGCTGGCCCGCCGTGTACAGATGTCGGGAGAACGTGTCGACGTCGACATCGTCGGCCGCGACGCCGGCGCGGATCAGCGAGCGGCAGGCGTCGACGATCTCCGTCCGGCTGCCGTAGGACAGCGCGATGTTGAACGACAGCCCGTCGTTGTCCTTCGTCGCCTCGATCGCGCGCTGCAACCCACCCTGCACCGCCCGCGGCAGATCGTCCAACCGGCCGATCACGCGGAAGCGAATGTTGTTGTCGACGAGCCGGTCGAGCTCCTTGTGGACGTACTCCTTGAGCAGCGCCATCAGCGTGCTGACCTCGGCGCGCGGACGCTTCCAGTTCTCGCGAGAGAACGCGTACAGCGTCAACACGTCGATCCGCAGCCGGGCGCAGGTCTCGACCGTATCGCGCACCGCCTCGATACCCGCCTTGTGCCCCGCGACGCGCGGCAGACGGCGGGAGTGGGCCCAGCGGCCGTTGCCGTCCATGATCACCGCGACGTGTCGGGGAAGGGCCTCGACGTCGATCCGTTGCAGCAACTTCTCGTCGTCGCTGCCGGGTTCGGCGAGTGCTTCGAAGTCGATCACGGCTTGCTCAATCGTGCGAAGAACGCCGGATCGGCGCGCTTGCTTCCGCGTCGCATAGTAATGTGGATCCGGGGCCGCAGCAAGCAAACCGTCACGGCCGCTCGATCCTGCCCGCACCGCGTCAGCTGTAGCCGCTCGGGTGCGCTCGATACCAGCGCCAGGCGGTCTCGATGATCTCGCCCAGCTCGGGGTGCCCGGCGCTCCAGCCTAGCTGGCGTGCGATTCTCTCCGAGGAAGCGACCAGGGTCGCGGGGTCCCCCGCTCGTCGCGGAGCACTCGTCGTCGCCGGGCGGCGCCCCGTCACGCGCTCGACGTGATCCACGACCTCCAGCACGGAGAACCCCTCGCCATTGCCCAGATTGAATGCCTCGGCTCCGACCCGCTCCTCGGCCAGGGCGTCCAGCGCGCGCACGTGAGCCCGCGCGAGATCGCAGACGTGCACGTAGTCCCGGACGCAGGTGCCGTCGCGCGTCTCGTAGTCGTTGCCGAAGATGGACATCGGCTCTGCGCCCTGCTCCGTCGCCCGTAGCAGGCGCGGGATCAGGTGGGTCTCGGGCGCGTGGTCCTCGCCGATCGATCCGTCGGGGTGCGCGCCGGCCGCGTTGAAATAACGCAGCGCGACCGAACGCAGGCCGTGCGCCTCATGGTACCAGCGCAGGGCGCGCTCGAAGGCGAGCTTCGTCTCGCCGTACGGGTTCGTCGGACGCTGCGGATGGTCCTCGTCGATCGGCGTCGACTCCGGCTCGCCGTATACCGCAGCCGTGCTGGAGAACACGATGCCGCGCACGCCCGCGCGGCGCGCCGCCTCGAGTAGCGCGAGACTCGCGGTCAGGTTGTTCGCGTAGTACTTCGCCGGGGCGTTCATCGACTCGCCGACCTCGCAGAACGCCGCCATGTGGACCAGGTAGTCCACGCCGTCGAGCCCGCCGTCCAGGAACTCGGCGTCGGCGAAGCCGGCCACGGTCAGCGGCGTGTCCCCCACCGCCGCGCGGTGTCCCTGGGACAGGTCGTCGACGATGCGAAGGTCGCGCCGCGCATCGTTCAACTCGCGCACGATGTGACTGCCGATGTACCCCGCGCCCCCGGTGACCAGCACCTTACCCGTCTTCATACTCCACCTCCCACAAACACAGGCCGTGCGCCGGGGCCGTGGTCCATTTCAGATCGCGCTCTCCGCTGTCCAGGATGCGCTTCAGCTCGGCGGGTGCGATGACGCCCTGTGCCACCTCGAGCAGCGCCCCGACGAGGATCCGCACCATGTGGTTCAGGAAGCCGTTCGCCGAGAACACGAACTGCGCCGCGTCTCTCCCCGACTCGACGAAGCGCGCCTCGGTCATCGTGCGCACCGTGGTCTCCACGTTGCCCGCCGAACCGGCGAACCCCGCGAAATCGTGGCGCCCGAGCAGCAGCCCCAGCACGTGCTTCATCGGCTCCACATCCATCTCGCGCGGGTAGTGTAGCGCGAACCGCGCACGGAACACGTCCCCGTGAGGGGTGCGGTCGAGCATGTAACGGTACGTCTTGCTCCGCGCCCCGCGACGCGGGTCGAAACCTTCGTCGACCGTGCGCACGCCCTCGACCCGCACGTCGTCGGGCAACAGGGCGCGCAACGAGTGTGCAACCTGCCGGTCGTCGTAGCGCGAGGCGAGAAAGCACGCGGCCACCTGCCGCCGAGCGTGAACTCCCGCGTCCGTTCGCCCCGACGCCTGGACCCGCAGCGGGCGGTCGCCCTGGATCCTGGATAGCGCCTGTTCGAGCACTCCCTGCACGGTACGGTGTCTCGGCTGGAACTGGAACCCGGCAAACTCGGTCCCGTCGTACGACAGGTCGATGCGCACGCGGCGCGGCGGGCGGGTCACGGCGCGATCCGGATCCTGCGTCGCGCCGTGTCGATGCGGGCGCGGGCTCCGAACGTCAGCGTGCGCTTGCGCGGGACGTGGCCCGCGATGACGTCGCGGACGACCGGGACCCCGAGCGGCTCGAAGGCCTCGCGGAACACCTCGTCCGCGTCACGGTCGGGCGGGAAGTGAGTGCGCGCGGGGATGGCGAACCCGCCCAGGATCACGCCGGCGACGCCGTTGAGCGCGCCGGCGAGCCGCAGCTGGTTCAGCATGCCGTCGATGCGATACGTGCGCTCTCCGATGTCCTCGAGAAACAGGAGCGCCCCGCGGAGGTCCGGCATGAAGCGCGTCCCGCACAGCCGCGTCAGCACCGACAGGTTGCCGCCCTTCAGGATGCCGTCGGCTCTGCCGGGCACGACGATCTGACGCGAACGGAACGCGAGCTCGATCTGCTTGCCGCCGAGCGCGTCCCGCAGCGTCGCGCGGTCGTACTCCCCGCGCCGCCCCAGCTCGGTCACGACCGGTCCGTAGAGACAGCGGCCGCCCACGCGGTCGACGTAGGGCGCGAACAGAGCGGTGAGATCACTGTACCCGACGAGGAGTTTCGGTCGCTGCTTCAGCCGGCGCCACGGGAGGCGATCGAGTAGACGCGCCGTCCCGTACCCGCCGCGAGCGAACCACACCGCGTGAAGTTCGGGATCGAGCAACGCGCGACGCAGATCCGACAGCCGGGCCCCGTCGTCCCCCGCCAGGTAGCCGTCACGGCCGAGAACGTGCTCGCCGCGAACGACCTCGAAGCCCATCCGCTCGAGTCGCACGATGCCGTCGAGCAGATCCTGCCGTCGCACGGTGTACCCCGGCGCGACGACCCCGACGCGATCCCCCGGTTTCAGAAAACGCGACACACACCCCTCGCCCCGGCACACCCGCTGCGGAAGCCGCCGGCGCCCGGTCACCCGAGACGCCGGCGGTCCGATTTGTCGCCGAGGTCCTGTAAGCCGAATTCTGTTCCCCTCGATCTCTCTCGGGGCAACGGCCATTCGTCTACGAGCGAAATTACTTCCGCCCTCCAGCAACCTACCCGGAAGCCTGGGCCGGGTCGGCCTCGTACGCTCCCCTATTTGGTCTTGCTCCGCGTGGGGTTTACCGAGCCGCCGACGTCGCCGCCGACGCTGGTGCGCTCTTACCGCACCGTTTCACCCTTACCGGCCGGCGGCTTGCCGCGCCGCTCGGTGACGAGCGACGCGCCGCCGGCAGGCGGTCTACTTTCTGTTGCACTTTCCGTCCCGTCACCGGGCCTGGGAGTTACCCAGCACGCCACCCTGTGGAGTTCGGACTTTCCTCTCCGGACCGTGCGGCCCGCAGCGGCCGTCTGTCCGACCTCGACGACTCCGGCATTATAAGCCGCGCCGTGCTTCAGGCGCCTGCCAGGCCGGGCAGGAACGAACCCAGCGAGCTCGCCGGCAACAGTCCCTCGCGCACGAGCTTCGGGTGCTCTGCGGTCAGGTCGACGATCGTCGAGGGTGCCCCCCCGGGGCTGCGTCCACCGTCGAGGACGACACCGAGCCCCTCGGGAAAGGTCTCGACGACCTCGGGCGCGGTGCGGCACGGCGTGCGATCCGTGATGTTGGCGCTGACGCCGCTGATCGCGCCCCCCAGCCCCTGGGCCAGACGGCGCGGAAGCGGCAGCCCGGGGACCCGGACGGCCACCGTTCCGCTGCCGCACGTCACGGCCCGCGGCAACTCGTCGCGCGCCGGAACGACCAGCGTGAGCGGTCCGGGCCAGAAGCGGCGCGCCAGATCCGCGAAGACCGCGGGGACTCGCTCCGCGACCGCGTCCACCTGCTCGGCATCGGAGAGCAGCAACAAAACCCGGGAATCGTCCGGTTTCTGCTTGAGCCGTTTGAGGCGGACGAGCGCCTCCTCGTTGGTCGCATCGACGGCGAGCCCGTAGAACGTCTCCGTGGGCAGGGCGACGATCTCGCCGGCGCGCAGCGCCTCGATCGGTTCGGCCAGCCGGTCGTCACGCGGCTGCGCGGGGTCGATCGCGATCACTCTCAACTGCGGCTCCCCCGAGGCATTCGGGCTGCTTTCGGGCCCTGACACCGGCGCGAGTCTAACATGGGTCCGCCGAAAACGGAGCAGGCCCCGGACGGGCCGTCGAACGATCGGGAGGCCATGCCTGTGCTGGGCCGACATCACCCCACGATCCGCCGCATCCGAGCCCTGCGCCGGGATGCCGCGCTGCGCCGCGCCGAAGGCCTGTACGTGGCCGAGGGCCCGCGACTCGCCGCCGAGGCCCTCGCTTCCGGCGCGCGGGTCGAGCTGGCGCTCACATCACCCCGCCTGGAGCAGCGCGCGGACGGGGCGGCACTGCTGGCCGCGCTACGCGAACGCGACGTGCCGCACGAGCAGGTCGCCGACAATGTCATCGACGGCCTACAGGACGCTCGTTCGCCGCAGCCGGCCCTGCTGCTGCTCGAGCGGAGCGAGGACTCGCTCGAACGCTGCCTCGGCCGCCCGGGCGAGGTGCCGCTGATCGTGGTTGCGCACCGCATCCAGGATCCCGGCAACCTCGGCGCGCTGTTGCGCACGTCCGAGGCCGCCGCGGCATCCTCGCTGGTCGCCGTCGGCGAGTCGGCCGATCTGTTCCATCCGCGCGTCGTCCGCGCCGCGATGGGCTCGTCGTTCCGGCTGCCCGCGTGCAGCGCGGACGAGGGCGAGCTGCGCCGAACACTCGCCGGGCGCGGCATTGCGCGAATCGGGACGCGCGGCGCGGACGCCACGCGTTACGACGCGTGCGACCTCACGCGTCCGCTGGCGATCCACTTCGGCCGCGAGGGCGACGGTCTGCCCGAAATCCTGCTGACGACGATGGACGACAACCTCGCGATCCCGATGAACGCGCCGGTGGAGAGCCTGTCCGTCGGCGC
Source organism: bacterium (assembly GCA_024226515.1). Classification (GTDB taxonomy): domain Bacteria; phylum Acidobacteriota; class Polarisedimenticolia; order Polarisedimenticolales; family Polarisedimenticolaceae; genus JAAELQ01. Next base: position 17,273 of record JAAELQ010000305.1, on the reverse strand, counting down.
GGCGGCGGCCGTCATTCTGTTCGAGGCCGCGCGCCAGCGCTCACGTTAGCAGCCTGGCCTAGCCGTCCCGGCGGATGATGCGGAAGCGCGGCCTCCGCTGCGTCTCCTCGGGTTCGCTCTCCCGGCTCTCGCCGGTCTCGTCGGCGGCAACATTCGAGTCGGGTTCCACGTGTTGCACCGGCAGCACCTCTTGCACGGGCTGCTGCACCTCGGGCACCGGCTCCACCTCGGGCGCGGGCTCGGGCGCGGCGGCCGGCGGCGGCTCGACGAGCCGTTCGTCGAGCGCCTGCTCGACCTCGGACTCCAGCGCGCCGTCATCCTGCGCCGGCACGGCGCCATCCGCTGCCGCCCCGCGCGGCAGCGTGAAGTGGAACCGCGCGCCGTGCCCGTCCTGGCTCTCGACGCCGATGCGACAACCGTGCAGTCGGAGGATGTCGCGCACGATGGCCAGGCCGATGCCGCTACCCGCCGGCGCATCCGCGCCCTCACGCTGCACCTGATAGTTGCGGTCGAAGATGCGATCGATCGCGTCGGCCGGAATCCCGACGCCGTTGTCCTCGACTTGCACGAGCACGAAGCCGGGGCGTCCCGCGCGCGCGTTGATGCGCACGAAACCGCCCTGCCGGTTGAACTTGATCGCGTTCGACAGCAGGTTGATCAGCACCTGCTGGATGCGATCGCGATCGGCCTCGATCGAAACGCCGGGGTCGTCCAGCTCGACGGTGACGACGATGCCCTGGTCGCGCGCCTTGTCGGCGAGCAATGCGACGACGTCGTCGATCAGCTCGCGCAGCGTGAACTGCGTCAGCTTGAGGCTCTCGGGCTCGCTACGCGTGAAGACCAGTAGATTGTCGATCATCGAGATCAGCCGGTCGATGTTCTTCAGCGCGAGACCGAGCCCCTTGCGCTGCTCCTCGGTGATCGGACCGAGACGCTGCTTCAGGATCATCTCCGTGTAGCCCCGGATGGAGACCAGCGGCGTCTGCAGCTCGTGCGACACGTTGCCCAGCAGGTTCGACTTCATCTCGTCCAGCTTGCGCAGCTCCTGGTTCAACTGATCCAGCTGCTCGGATCTGCCGCGCAACTCCTGATTGACCGACTCGAGCCGGCCGTAGGCGTGCTCGAGCATCGCCTTGTTGAGCTGCAGCTTCTCGGCGTGCTGCTGCAGCTTGCGGCGCGATTCGTGCTGCTCGGTCAGGTCGCGACACGCAAGAACGCGCCCGAGATGGTCTCCGTGGCGGTTGCGCAGCGGCATCACGCTGATTTCCAGCGCACGGCCCCGCTTGCCGCCGATGGCGATCGAGCGTCGGGCCGGCCCGCTGGATGTGGCCTCGAGCAGGTCCGCCACCTTCTCGGCGCCGGCGCCGTGGCGCCGCAACAGCCGGACGAGCTCGTGCTCGGACGCTCCCATCACCGTGTCCGGTTCCAGGTCGAGCAACCGCGCGACCGCCGCGTTGGCCATCACGACATGTCCCTCCGCCTCGTCACCGGCCAGCAGCAGGATCCCGTCGGACGTCGCCTCGAGCACGGCGTCGAGTTGCGACTCGTTGCGGCGCAGCTCGGCCTCGATCCGCCGCTCGACCGTCTCGTCCCGGACGAGCAGCAGCCCGGCAGGGCCGCCGTCGTACTCCACCGGCGTCGCGGAGATGTGCACGCTGGAACGCGCCGACCCGTCCGGTCCGATCAGCACGCAGCGCAGCTCGCCGTGCGGCACACGCCGCCCCTCGATCGCAGCCAGATGCTCCTCGACGTGCAACACGTCGCGCGTGGTGACCTGATCGCGCAGCAAGGTGCCCACGAGCCGATCGGGCGCGCGCCCAGTAAGCTCGCCGAAGGCCGGGTTCGCGTACAGCACCCGGCCGCCGCGAACGATGATCACACCCTCGGAGAGTCCCTCTACCAGGCTGCGGTAGCGCCGCTCGGAATCCCGCAACTCGTGCTCGAGCTGCACGTGGTCGCTGACGTCCACCGCCACGACCAGAAACCCGACCGGGCCGCCCTTGGAATCGCTGAGCTGTCGCACCGAGACCTGTGCCGGGAATCCCGAGCCGTCCCGGCGCAGCAGCACGACGCGGTCGTTGACGCCCTGCTCGCGGAGCGAGCGACGCGTCAGCTTGGGTAGGAATTCGCGATACGCGTTCTCCTCGAACAACATCGACGACGCGCGGCCGATCACCTCGTCGCGCTCCCAGCCCAGCAGGGCCGTGGCGCCGGCGCTGAAGCTGCGAATATCGCCATCGACGTCCGTGGTCACGACCGCGCTGTGGTGTAGCGCGTCGTGCACCGCCTCGAGCCGATCCTGCAGGCGTGCGACGTCGCGATTGCGCGACTCGAGATCGCGCGCCAATCGGTGGATTGCGTCCGTAACCGGGCCCAGCGCAGACTCGCCACCGGCCACGCCGCCGCGCACGGACTGCCCCTCACGCAGCGATTCGACCTCGCGCACGAGATGCCGCGCCTCCGATCGCCAGTGGCGCCGCTGCAGCAACAGCAGCGCCAGCAACGCCGCTGCAGCCACGAACAACACGAGCGCCGCCGCCCACGCCGGGGCGCCGGAGACCGCGCTCCACGGTCCGCCCGCGGCGCCGATGAGACCGGCGAGCGTCACGCGTCACCCTCGCGCGCGCGCTGCACCCGGCCTGCCGGTGCCGGGGCGGCGAACAGGTACCCCTGTCCGTATCGCGTCCCGGCCTCGGCGAGCGTCCGCGCCTCGCCTGCCGTCTCCACGCCCTCCGCGATCACGACCGCGTCGATGCGTTCGGCGATGCGGATCAGCGTCGACAGCAGTTCCTGCTTGATCAGGTTGCCGTCGATCCCGCGCACCAGCGAACCGTCGAGCTTCAGATAGTCCGGCCTGACGTCCTCGAGGATCGCCTGGCTGCCGTACCCCGTTCCGATGTCGTCCAGCGCCACCCCGAAGCCGCGGGCCTTGACGCGCGCGATGCGCTCGGCGAACGCTCCGTCCGGCTCGTCCGCGAAGCGCTCGGAGAACTCCAGCACGATGTCGCCCCGCGCGAGCCCGACCGAGTCGAGCAGTTGCTCGAAGCGCTCCTCGACCGCGACGGTCTCGAGGCAGAACGGCAGGACGTTGAGGAACAGCTTGCCCTGCTCGGGCAGCGCCGCCACCGCGCGCAACGCGGTCTCGCAGCAGACGCGGTCGAGATCGGCGATCAGGCCGATGCGCTTCGACAGCGCGAACATCGCGTTCGGCATCTCGAACGGGCTGTCCTTCGGGCCGCGCGCGAACGCCTCGTGCCCCAGGATGTCGCGCGACTGCAGGTCGACGACCGGCTGGAACACGGGGCGGATGGCGCCGTCCTCGATCGTGCGGCGCAGCTCGTCGCCCCACGTCTTCTCGCGTCGATCGCGTCGTTGACGGTCGAACGTGCGCGCCTCGTCGAGCGCGCCGTAGACGCGGCGCTCGAAGCGATAAAACGGATTCAGCGAGAGAAACGCGTGGCCGACGCGGAAGTCCAGCGTCGGGCTCAACGAGGCGAAGGCGTCGCCCGAGAACACCTCGGCGAGCCTGTCGCGCAACTCTCGACGCAGGCCCGAGAGGTACGTCCCGTCCACCTCCTCACCGCGCGGCTGCTCCGGCACGAACACGCCGAAGCGCTCGCCCGCGACCGCGTCGAGGGCGACGGAGCTTCCGTCGGGGAGCTCGTCGCTCCAGACGCGCAGGACCTCGGCGACGTGGCGCAGGATGCGATCCAGCTCTTGCCAGCCGTAGAGCGATTCGACGACCTCGAGCTGCTCGATCTCCAGGTGCAGCACGCCGAGCCGACGCCGCTGATCCAGCTGCGCGCGCAGTCGATCGAGCAGCATCGGAAACGTGTCCAGACCCGTGTTGCGATCGTGCAGCACGCTGCGCAACGCGAGGTACCGCGTGCGATAGCTCTCCGCCCTACTCGAGGACACGGGTCACCCGATCGATCAGCTCGTCCACGGCAAACGGCTTCGTGATGAAGTCCAACGCCCCCTCTTGCAGACCCTGGACCTTGTCCAGCATTTCGCCCTTCACCGAGAACATCACGACCTTGACGGCGCTCATGTCGTCGTCCGCGCGGATCATCCTCAGGGTTTGCCAGCCGTCCATGCCCGGCATGTTGATGTCGAGCAGGACCAGGTCGGCGAGCCGCTCGGCCAGTAGGTCGAGGGCGCGCTCACCGCAGTCGGCCACCCGCACGCCGTAGCCCTCCGCCTCGAGCAGCGTGCGAGTCAGGTCCCGGATATCGGCCTGGTCGTCGACGATCAGGACGTGGCGCGGCTGGTTCATGACTTCGTTCTCACTCCACGATGCGTGGCGGTGATCGGCGACATACCGTCTGAGGAATGGCGCGAATGCCCGGGGCACGAGCAACTGCCTCGCCGGAGAGCGTGGAGATCGAGCAGAGAGCCTGGCGTCACGGCGCGTCGCACAGGATCCGGCACCAAAGCCCACACCCCCAAAACCGCGGGCACGCCGCGCCCCCTTATCTCTTGGAAAGTACCACGCAGGTTCCGAGAATGGCAACGAGAATGTCGCGATTCGCAGCGGCTCCGTCCAATGCTCTTCGGTGTGCGCCAGTTGGCGCAGCGCATCTGCGCCGACGAGTCATTTTACGGATGCTCGCCGGTGATTTCCCCGCCCCGTGAGGAACGCGCATGGCACGTGTCTTGCGCTATGTCTCCCCGTCAGCGATCGATACCGAACGGCATCCCGCCGCCTGCGGTGGGGCCGCACGCGGAAAGGGGTGATCGAGATGTTCAAGAGCCGCCACGAGGCCGACCGTTCCCACGCGGGACTCGCGTGGATCCTCCTCGGGACGTTGGTCGTTTCCGGTCTCGCACTCGCGAATCAGGACGACGGCGAGACCGCGGAGGCCTCGATCCCGAAGGCGATCCCGGAGGCCGCAAGACAGGTCAAGAACCCCGTCGCCAACTCGCAGACTTCGGTCGATAACGGGATGCTGATCTTCTCCAGCCAGTGCGTGATGTGTCACGGTCCGAAGGGCGACGGCGCGGGTTTCCTGGCCAAGCGGCTGAAGCTGTCGATGCCGGATTTCACCTCGCGCGCCACGCAGACCAAGCGCACGGACGGAGAGTATTTCTACATCATCACGAATGGGCACGGGCGGATGCCCGGCGAGGGCGATCGCTTCGAGGACGAGACCAAGTGGAGTCTAGTCAACGCGATTCGCGCGATGGCAGAGAACGACTGACTACGCCCAGAAGCGCTGGACGACCTGATAGGTGATCAGCGCCCCGACGTAGGCCAGGGCCGACATGTAGAGCAGTTGGAACGCCGGCCAGCGCCACGAGTTCGTCTCGCGCCGGGTCACCGCGAGCGTCGGCAGGCACTGCATCGCCAGCACGTAGAACACCAGCAGACTGAGGCAGGTCCCCAGCGTGAAGACCGCGCTGCCGTCCGTCCGGCGCGCGCGGCGCAGCGTGTCGTAGAGCCCGGTCGGGTCCTCGTCACCCGCCGCGTCGCCCAGCCCGTAGACCACGGCCAGCGTCGAGACGATGACCTCGCGCGCCGCGAACGAGCTCACGACGCCCACGCCGAGCTGCCACTCGAAGCCCAGCGGCCGGATCGCCGGCTCGATCACCCGACCGAGGCGCCCGGCGAGAGAATGGGCCAGCGCCGACTGGCTCACCATGCGCTCGGCATCGAGCTCGGTCTCTCCCGCCGCGGCCACGTCGCCCGCGGCGCGCTGAGCCGCGGCCTGCGCGAACAGCGCCTCGGCCGCCGCGGGAGGCTCGCTCTTCGGATACGTGGCCAGCGCCCACAGCGCGACCGACACGAGCAAGATGATCGTCCCCGCATTGCGCACGAACAACAGCGCGCGGTCCAGGGTCGTCAGCAACGCCGTGCGCAGCCCCGGGATGCGGTAGCTCGGCAGCTCCAGCACCAGCGGCCGCGTCTCTCCCGGAAGTAGCGTCCGCTTGAACACGAACGCCGTTCCCAGCGCGGCGACGATCCCCAGGCAGTAGGCCCCGGTGAACACCAGCGCGGCCAGCATCGGCCTGTGCGGGAAGAGCAGCGCGGTGACCATCGCGTAGACCGGAATCCGGGCCGAGCAGGTCAACAACGGCAAGACGAGGATCGTCACCAGCCGATCGCGCCGGTCGTCCACGACCCGCGCCGACATGATCGCCGGGAGGGCGCAGGCGTGGGCCGAGAGCATCGGCACGAACGCCTTGCCGGGCAGCCCCACGCGCCGCATCAGTCGATCCATCACGAACGCGGCCCGAGCCAGGTACCCCGTGTCTTCCAGCAGGGACAGGAAGAAGAACAGAATGCAGATCTGCGGCAGGAACACGAGGACGCCGCCAACGCCTCCGACCAGCCCGTCGACGACGAAGCTGCGTAGATCACCCTCGGCCATCCGTTGCCCGAACCACGACGCGGCCCAGCCGAAGCCGCTCTCGATCCAGCCCATCGGATACTGCGCGATCCAGAAGATCATCGCGAAGACGGCGAACATGACGGACACGAACGCCGCGACGCCGACCAGCGGGTGCGTCAGCACGCGATCGATGCGCTCGGTCTTCTCGCCGCCCGCCGTCGGGGAACCGCCCACGCAGCGGCTACCGATGCCCTCGGCCCACTCGTAGCGACCCTGGTGCGGGCAACCGGCGCAGCTGCACGACGGCGGGGCGGGAGCCGCGGTCTCGGGCTTCGCCAGCACCTCGGCGACGCGCCGGCGCAACGCGTCGACTCCGTCGCCGTCACGCGCCACCAGCGGGACGACCGGGCAACCGAGCTCGGCGGACAGTCGCCCGACGTCGATCTTGAGACCGTTCTTACGCGCCAGGTCGACCATGTTCAGCGCGACGACCGTCGGCAGTCCGACCTCCAGCACCTGGCTCGCGAGGTACAGGTTGCGCTCGAGCTTCGTCGCGTCGAGCAGCAGCACGACGACGTCCGCTCGCTTCTGGTCGGGCAACTTGCCGGTGAGCACCTCGCGCGTCAACCGCTCTTCGATCGTCGCCGAGTTGAGGCTGTACAGACCGGGCAGGTCGACGATCTCGGTGTCCATCTCGGCGATCCGCGCGCGCCCGACGCGGTGCTCGACCGTCGTGCCGGGGAAGTTGGCCGTCTTGGCCCGCAACCCGGTGAGGCGGTTGAACAGCGTGGTCTTACCCGCGTTCGGGTTGCCGACGAGCGCGACGCACTTCACCGCGGGATCCGCCCGTCGAGCGGCCGCGCCCTTCACGACCTCCAGTGGGCCGTGCTGCGTCGCGGAGTCGCTCATCCGCTCCCGCTCGCGTTCGCGCACGCGGACGTGCACGGATCGACCGTCACGCGTGACGCCAGCCTGGCGGAGACGCCGATCCGCGAGCCGACGACGCGCAGGATCAACGGGTCCCCGCGACGCACGAGCATCACGTGGCGACCGAGGCAGACGCCCATCGACATGAGCCGCTCGACGTCGTCGTCTCCGGCCGCCACGGCACGAATGCGCCCGCAGCGTCCCGGCTCGACGCGGTCCAGCGGAATCTCGCGCGGCTGTTCGCTCACACCCGTCCCTCGTGCGCCCGTTCGGCGCGCCTGCTCCCTGCGTCCATTCTAGCGAGAATACGGCGCTGGCGGCTACGGCGCGGCCCGCTCCACGGCGAACCCCTCGAGTCCCCGCGCCGCGGAGTCCGCCGCGGGCAGCTCGACCGTCCACAGGCGTCGTCCGCGCCCGTCGAGCACGTGCAGGTAGGCCCCGGCGTGCTCCGGCCCGACGGCGAGGGGCAAGGCCTGCCCCGCGTTCAGGCCGCCCTCGTAGTACACGACCGCCGATCCATCGAACGGGTCCGGCGTGTCGGAGACGATCACGTTCACCGAGCGCGGCGCGGATCTGCGCGTCCGGCAGCCGATCCTCGGGCGCGCGCGCTCGGCGTCGTTCTGCCGGCAGGAGGCGCCCACGTAGCGCAGACGCAGCCGGCGCGTCGGGCGGGCCGGCTCGATTCCGCCCGGAACGTCCTGCTGCACGACGGTGACGGTTGTCTCGTCGGAAGCCTCGCAGAGCTCGCCGTCGAGCTGCACGCCGCTCGCCGTGGCGAGGCTCGTGGTCGTGCGGATCACCTCGGCCTCGGCGGTCAACGAGTGCGTCTCTCCCCGTTCGAGATCGAATCCAGACCCGACCGTACCAAGCCGATCGTCCTCGACGACGATGTCAAACACGGTATCCGCGTCGTTACGCAGCTCGTACCCGTAGGTCACGGGAAGCCGCGTCGGCTCCTCACCGTCGAACGCGCTCAGCGTCAGGCTGCCGAACGAGTCGCCGGAGTGCAGCCCCTGACGGCACGACGTGTCGAGCCGGTTCACCTCGGTGCCGCCGTCGTTGCTCAACTCGACGACCGTCGCGGGATCGAGCTCACCGTCGGGCGAGAAGATCATGAACTCGTCCCCGGCGGCGACGGTGTCCGGGATCACCATGTACTCCGCACCGCCCAGGCCGCGCAGGAGGCTGGCCGCCCGCGCCACGACTCGCACCGCGGCGTCGCGGTCGACGGTGCCGCTGCAGGCGGCGCCGACCTGGTCGTTCTCGGAACCCGCGCAACCCGCGCCGGTGTAGCGGAAATTCAACGACCGCGGGCTCGTCGGCTCCGTGGGTTCCTCGTCGGAGTCCTCGTCGTCCGATTCGTCGTCATCCTCGTCGTCGTCCTGTCCGTCAGATCCCTCGTCGTCGGGATCGCTCTCGTCCCCGGCCTCGTCGTCCCCGGAATCGCCGGCGCGGAGAGCGAACGGTTCCAACGCGCCGGCATCCGGTCCGCAGCCGGGCAGCGGATCCGTGTCGATCGACGCGGGCCGCACGGTCGTGACCAGCGTCAGCTTGCACACGGCGTCGCACTTCGGCGAATCATCGACCGCGCCGTTGCAGTCGTTGTCGGTTTCGTCGCACAGTTCGTCGGCTCCGGGGTACGTCTCCGCCGCCGCGTCGTCGCAGTCCCCGGCGCACACCGCGAAGCCGTCCGCGTCCGCGTCGAGATCCTCCGCCGGCGCTACGGGCCATGTCGGGTCGTTGCAATCGTTGTTCAGCCGGTCGCAGACCTGCTTGCCGCCGGGGAGCACCGCGGCGTTCGCGTCGTCGCAGTCACCGGCGCAGGCGGAGACGCCGTCCCCGTCGGCGTCGGCCTCGCTGGCGGGCAATCCGGGCCACAGCGGGTCGTCGCAGTCGTTGTTGACGCCGTCGCACACGGCGGGCGCGCCGGGGAAGATCGCGTCGGCAGCGTCATCACAATCGCCCGCGCAGCTCGACACGCCGTCTCCGTCGGCGTCCGCCTCGTCCGTCGGGACCGCAGGCCAGGCCGGATCCGCGCAGTCGTTGTTGAGCCCATCGCACAGCTGCTCCGCGCCCGGGAACGACGTCGCGTCGAGATCGTCGCAATCGCCGCAGGCGCTGCCCGGACCCGCGTCGCACTGCGCATCGCAGACGACCCACGTGTCGCCGTCGTTGTCCGGGCACGGCAGCTCGATTCGGCATGCCGCGTCGCAGTCGTCGCCGTTGAGCAGGTTGCCGTCGTCGCACTCCTCGCCGGCGTCATCGTTGAGGATCGCGTCGCCGCACGTCGCCAGCGTGCAGTTGACGTTGCACGTCGTCGAGACTCCGCCGTCATCGCAGGCCTCGCCGACGTCGACCACTCCGTCGCCGCAGATGCTGTCGACGATGTAGACCGCCCCCGCGTCGACCCGGCCCTCGTCGGTGAACGTGGGGGAGCCCACGAGGAAGTCCGTCGTTCCGTTCCCCGTGACGTCTCCGCCGGCCGCGATCGCCGAGCCCGCTCGTTCGTCGGCGCTCGCCCCGGTCAACACGGTCCCGGGCACCGCGCCGCCGACCTCGGCGACGCTCTTCTCGCCGCCGTATCCTGTCGGAGTGCCGCGGATCAGGTACACGGCACCCTCCGCGTTCTCGCCGAAGAACGGCGCGCCCAGCGCGATCTCGCCCAGACCGTCCTCGCCGGTCACGTCACCGAGGCCCGCGACGGCGCTGCCGAGCCGGTGCCCCTGCCCCTCGCCGGTCCAGATCGTGCCCAGCGCTCCCGAACCCGCCGCTCGCGCCGTCGTCGGCAATGAGATCTGTGTTGGGGTCACGGTGCCCAGCGGCAGCTGCGCGACGGTCTGGATCACGCGCCCCTCGTCCGTCTCGACGCCGGGCACGTCCGGCTGCGTATCGAACCCCGGCGCACCGATCAGGCTGTCGTTCTGGGTGTCGTTGGCCCCCGCGCCCCCCGCCATGCCGAACCCGACGGCCTCGCCGCCCTGCTCGCCGATGACGACCGTGCCGCCCACACTGGTCTTCGGGTCCGTCTCCGGGTCGCCGATGACGCACATCGGGTTCTGCCCCGAGTCGAGCTGCTTGCCCTGCACGAAGAAGCCCGCGCCCGCGTCCGTAGTCTGTTTGCCTTCCTCGTCGCGCGGGTCGACGCCCGGCGCGCCGATGGCCAGTTCTCCGGTCCCCTCTCCCTGCGTACGTATCGACGGCGCAGTGTCGGGCAACACGTCTCCGACGAAGGCGACGGCATGTCCGACCTGATCGCCGGCGAACTCGCCGAGGAACTGGTAGCCCTCGATCGCGCCGGAGACATCGAACAGGTCGACCACGGCCGGCAGCTCCTGGTCGAAGACCACGTAGACCTTGCCCGCGCGCTCGCCGGCGCCCGGGGCGCCGATCGCGATGTCCGGCAGATCGTCGACGTCCATCAGGCCTCCGCCCGCCACGGAGAAACCGGCTCGATCGCCCGGCTGCTCACCCTCGAACACCACTCCGGAGATCGTCGTGCCGACCAGCGACAGTGGGACGCGCAACGGCGCGTCGACCAGGTAGTCGGGCGTGCCGTCCTTGTCGAAGTCGAACTCGTCGGGATCGAAGAAGATCAGGTAGGCCTTGCCCGCACCGGCCGGGATCGCGCCGCCGTCGAGCGACCGATCGACCTGCTCCGCGCCGATGAGCAGATCGGGACGTTCGTCGCCGTTGTAGTCGAATCCGCCCGCGACCGAGACACCCGCTCGATCGTGTTCGCGCTCGCCTTCGAAGATGATGTCGGGCCGCAAGCCGTCGCTGATGTACACGCCGACAGAGCCCGCCGCCGTTCGTCCGGCGACCTCGGCTCCGGGCGCGCCCGCGACGAAGTCGGCGTCGCCGTCACCGTCGAGGTCTCCCGTCCCCGCGACGGACGAACCGGTCAACGAGCCCGGCCCCAGGTCGTCCAGCTGGGTCGCGGTGTCCGGCAACTCGACCGTGTCCTGCACGCGGAAGTTGCTGGTGAAAGGAACCGCAGCTTCCTCGGACTGACCGAGCACGCCGTCCGTGACCTCGATCGTGTGCAGCTGGCCGTGGAGCAGAGGCGCCAGCGGCAGCAGCGAGACGATCCGGTTGTCCTCATCGAACTCGACGTTGTACGTCAGCGCTACGCCGGTCTCGTCCAGCAGCAGCAGAGTATCCGGATTGATACTGGAAATATCGACGCCCGAGCAGAACGTGACCGTGACCACGCTGGCCGCCGACACACCACCCGCCCCGTCGTCCGGCTCCACGTCGAGCACAGTCGGCGCGGAACAGAAGAACTCGTCGTAGCCGATGTCGACCCGCGCGGGCGGATCGTTGTCGCCGTCCACCACCCGCGGATCTCCCTCGAAGTCCTCCGCCGGCACGCCGACGAGCGGGGACGCGTTGCCGCTCTCCACCACGGGCGATTCGCGTGGAACTCGATAGCGGTCGAGGAACAGCGGGTCCGCCGAGATATTGCCGCCGGCAACATCCGGATACCCTTCGCCATAGTCGCCGTCCTCGTTGCCGAACACGTCCGACGCTACGATCGAGGCGGAGGCCCCCGCGTCCCGGCCGGGCCCGCCGTAGCCGACACCGCTGTTGAAGGCGATGAGCGTGCTGTCGACGCGCAACCGCCCCTGCCCCGGGAAGTCGTTGGTGCACTCGCGCTCGAGGATCGCATCGAGTTCCAGTCCCCCGACACCGCCGTCGGGCGCCGTGTTCTCGACGATCGTCGACAGCGACACGTCGAGCAGCGCCAGCGCGTCACCTCGGGCATCGACGAACGCGAGCAGGCCGCCGCCCGACGTCAGGCCGTCGCCGCCCGACGAGTTGCGCGCCACCAGGTTGCCGACGAACTCCATCTCCGCTTCCGAGCGTGCGATGGGCCGGCAATCCCCCGGCGGATCGGAGTCGGGGTCGGAATCGGCGAACAACGCCGCGAGCACTCCGCCGCCCCCGAGCGCGGCGTGGTTGTCCGTGACGATGTTGTTCTCGAAGCGGAACTCCTGCGCCTCGGACAGGCCGACATCGAGCTCGAACGACTTGAGCACGTCGAGGTCGAGCAACACGCCGCCGCCGCGTTCGCCGGAGACGTTGCCGACGATCGTGTTCCCCGCTGAGAACACCTCGTAGATCGCGTCGGAGTCCAGCTCATCCGCCAGGACGAACAGGTCCAGCCCCGCACCGGAGCCGGCGGCCGTATTGGAGCGGATCTCGTTGTCCGAGACGTCGAGCCTGTGGCGTGAGGCCGCAGGTCCCGGCAGCGCCCACGCCGACAGTCCCCCGGCGCCGCCCGTGCTGTGGTTCTGCGAGAACGAGTTTCCGCTGACGACGATCTGTTCGTCCGCGGTCCCCAGGGTGCGCACGAGCAGCCCGCCGCCCCAGCCGTCGCTGTTGAGCTGCGCGTTCTGCTCGAAGACATTGTTGCTCAGGGAGACGAAGACGGAGTCTCCGCTATCGCAACCCTCGGTCTCCACCGCGGCACCGCCGCCGAACATGCCCGCCGTGTTGTCCACGAACGTGTTGCCGGCCACCGTCACGACAACGTCCCCGGCCGAGCAACCGTCCGGCGCCGCGAGGCACGAGCCGACCCCGGCACACAGGTAGAGTCCGCCGCCGAGGCCCGTGTCGTCGGTCAGGTCGAGGGCGCCGTTGCCGCTGAACAGATTGCCCTCGATCGTGGCGTTCGCCGCCGCGTACGTTCCGGCTCGGGTGAACAGCGCGAGTCCTCCGCCTCGCGCTGCGCTGCCGCCCTCGATACGGTTGAACAGGACACGGACCCCGCCCTCCGCACGGATCGCCGACGCGTCTCCCCCGCGAACGGTGAAGCCCACGATCGACGAGTCGCCCACCAGCCGCACCGTGGGCAAGACGGCCTCGCCGTCATTGCAGTTCGAACCGGGCTCGATCAGCGTCAGCACGCTGGATTCGAGCGCCTCGAGCTGCAGCCCCGCGGCGACGCCCGTACCATCGACGCACTCGGCATAGCTGCCGGCTGCGACGAGGACGCGACCCACGCGGCCCGTCTCGACGGAGTTCACCGCGTCCTGGATCGCACAGAACGGAGAGGCCTCCGAACCGTCGCCGGGTGCCGCGGGGCAGGACGCGTCGACGCGGACGGTCTGCCGGACCGGGATGCGGAACACCGCCTCGTCGTCCTCGCCGTTCATCGTGCCGTTACCGGGGACGGAGTCGACGTCCGGCTGAACGACGGCGATGATCTCCGCTTCGAACACCAGGTCGCCGACCGCCAGCACGAGGGCGTCGATCGTCAACGTGGACTCGCCGGACACCGTCGCGGACCAGATCCCCTTCTCGGCGTCGTAGGACGTCCCGGCGCCGCCGTCGGTCGCCACACCGGTGAACTCGATTCCGGGAGGCGGATAGAGCTGGACACGGACGCCGGTCGCAACCGACGCGAGGGCGTTCGTCAGTTGCATCGTGAGCTGAATCGACTCGCCGGACTCGAACGGCGGTACACCGGCGAACGAGTGCGTCAGCGAGAGGTCGACGAACTCCTGGGCCAGCGACGCGGACGACACCAACAACACCAGCGCCACGACGACACAGGGGATCCGCAGGGCGGGCATGCTGCCGCCCCGGCGCCGGCCGGAGAGCATGGGTCGAGGGGTCATGTTCCTCGCGCGTTTTGTCGTGTCCCGGGCGATCACCCCGACGCATCCTGCGCCATCACGCCCGGTTGTGCTGATGTTCATGCAGTGAATACCCTATCCGGAGCCACAATGTCAATCGCTTCGAAACGAAATGGGTTGCGGGGTTGACACAACCGTCAGGACTTCGCTATACGCATACCAGTCATTTCGAGTCGAGGTCGCGCCGTGCCGGGTGCGCTCTCGTGGGACGCAACATGACCCTTCACAAGTCGATCGTGGGCCTGCTCGCGGCGCTACTGTTCGTGGGCTGCTCGTCGGAGGGCCCCCTGGAGTCGGCGCGAAGCCTGATCGCCGAGAGCAAGTTCGACGAGGCGCGCGCGGCGGCGAGCGCCGTTCTGGAACGGGCCGAGGCCGATCGCGGCGCGGACTCGTTGCCCGCCGCGGAGGCCATCGACGTCATCGTCGAGTGCACGTGGAGGTCGCAGAGCAGCACACCGGAGACGCTGGACCTCGCCGAACGCGCGCTGCGCATCAAGAACGCGCACCACGGCGCCGATTCGCTCGAGGCGGCGGAGACGCTGAACCAGGTCGCCAGCGTGCACCTCGACCTCCGAGGGCGCGCAAACACCGAGAAAGCCAGGGATCTATACCTCGACGTGCTCGACGTCGCGCGCGCCGCGGGGGACGCGCGACACGAGGCGCGCGCGCTGCACAACCTGGGCGAGACGCATCGCCGCCTGCGCGAGTACGCCGTCGCACGCGACTACCTGCGCCAGGCGACGGTGCTGAAGCGTGCAACCCCGGACAGCCAGGCGGAGCTGGCCGCGACGCTGCAGGTGAGCATGCTCGTCGACAACGCGGACGGGGCGTACGGCATGGCGCTGGAGAAGATGCCGGACCTCGAGCGTGCGTTGACCCGCGAGTTCGGCGAGCGGCACCAGCGCCAGGCGAGTCGGCTGCACCTCGCGGGGCACCTGGCGTTCAAGACCGGAGACTACTTCTCGGCCTTGGCCGACACCGAGCGGGCGCTGGAGATGCGAAGCGAGTTCTTCGGCGAGGAAAGCGCGGCGGTGGCGAGCACGACGAACCTCCGGGCGGCGTTGTACGTCAAGCTGGGCGACCACGAGCGCGCGCGTCCGCTGTTCGAGCGGGTGCTGGAGATTCGGCAGGCCGCCGCGTCGGGCCCCGACGATCCGCGGGTGGGCGGCGCAATGACCAACCTCGGCTTCCTCTTGATGCTGACGGAGGAGAGGGACCGGTCGAGAGAGCTACTGGAAGAAGGGTTGCGCATCCGGGAGGCCAATTACCCCACCGAGGACCGGCGCGTCGTCGTCACGACGTTCTACCTCGCGATGCTCGACGAGCGCTCGGGTGACACGACCTCCGCACGGGCCCGCTTCGAGCGCACGCTGGAGCTGCAGCGCGCCGCGCTCGACGCCGACCACCCGCGCCTCGCCTGGACGCTGCACAACTACGGCGCGTTCCTCACGCGAATCCACGCCTTCGACGACGCGCGCACGGCGCTCGGCGACGCGCTCGAGATTCGGCGCGCTCGGCTCGGCTCCGACCACCCGCTGACCGCCTTGACCGAGGCCGCCCTCGCCCGCCTCGCCTTCCTCTCCGCCGAGTGGAACCGCGCGCTCGCCGGCGCGCTGAAGGTCGAGCGTTCGGTCAGCAAGCACAGCCGCGACGTCGCCGGCTGGCTCTCGGAGGCACAGGCGCTGCGCTTCGCCGCGGTGCGCGCGTCGGGCGAGGACATGGCGCTGAGTCTGCTGCTCGACGGCCGCGTGAGCGACGCGCGCGTGCGTGACGTCTGGTGGAGCGTCATGCGCTCGCGCGGCGAGATCCTGGACCAGATCATGCGCCAGAACCGCCTGGCTCGCGTCGTCGATCCCGTGTTCCGCGAACGCCACAGGGAGCTGCAGCTCGCGAAGGAGCGCTACGCCTCCGCGGTGCACGGCGGCGACGAGGGCTTCGCGAAGCTCGCCTCCACGCGGGAAGATCTCGAGAAGGCCGAGCGCGACTACCGCGAGCTGGCGCGCGAGCTGGTGCCGGCCGCGGCGGACTACGACGACGTGATCGACGCCGTCCCGCACGACGCCGCGCTGGTGGCGGTCAAACAGTTCGATCGCTGGACCGGAGCTCTGGCTCCGAGCGGTGACCCGGAGGCGCGGCCGACCTACCTCGCGTTCGTCTGGCACGCGGGCCTCGACGCGCCCGCCGTCGTCGACCTGGGGCCCGCGGCCGACGTCGATCGCCTCGTCCGCCGCTGGCGGCGCGACGTCCTCTCGGCCTCCGACGCGCACCGGCGATCCGGTGCGGAACTGCGCGCAGCGGTCTGGGACCCGATCGTCGCGCGCACCGACGCGTCGCGCCGCGTATTCTTCGTTCCCGACGGAGCGCTGCACCTCGTCAGTCTCGCGGCGCTGCCGACCGACGCCGAGCGCTACCTGATCGAGGACGGTCCCCTGCTGCATCAGCTCTCCGCCGAGCGCGACCTGGCGCGGCCGGTGCGCCGGCGCAACGCGGGCAGCGGGCTGCTGGCGATGGGCGGGCCGTCGTTCGATCGCCGCGCTCGCAGCGCGGGCGACACGGGCTCCGTGTTTCGCGGCGAACGCGCCGGCTGCCGCGGCTTCTCCGAGATGCGCTTCGACGAGCTGCCGCACGCCGCCGCCGAGATCCGCGAGATCTCCTCCGTGTGGGGCGAGTCCGACGCGGGCGACGCGACGACGCTGACCGGCGACCGCGCGCTGGAGTCCACGTTCAAGCGACAGGCGGCCGGCAAGCGCGTCATCCATCTCGCCACGCACGGCTTCTTCCTCGGCGACGAATGCACGTCGCTGGGTTCCGGTCGCGGACTGAAGCTCGTCGAGCGCGAGGCGGCGGAGACATCGCCGTCGACCGGCGGCGCCGACAGCCCGCTCGTCCTCACCGGCCTGGCGCTGGCCGGCTTCAACGACCGCACGGCTCGCGCCGACGACGAGGAAGACGGCGTGCTGACCGCCGAGGAGATCGGCGCCCTGGAGCTGGGGGGCGTCGACTGGGCCGTGCTCTCGGCGTGCGGCACGGGGCTGGGAGAGATCCACCCCGGCGAGGGCGTCTTCGGCCTGCACCGCGCATTCCTCGGCGCCGGCGTCGGCACCGTCGTGATGAGCCTGTGGCCGGTGGCGGACGAGCCGACGCGCGACTGGATGCGCGAGCTCTACGCCGCGCGCCTCGAGCGTGGGCACTCGACCGCGGAGTCGTTGCGCGCCGCGGGGCTACGCATGCTGAGCGCGGGACGCGAGCGCGGAGAGACACCGCATCCGGTCTACTGGGGCGCGTTCGTGGCTACCGGGGACTGGCGTTAGCCGGGGGGAGAACTTGGAGCGGGAAACCGGGTTCGAACCGGCGACCCTCAGCTTGGGAAGCT
>JAAELQ010000304.1 GCA_024226515.1 bacterium | reverse complement strand
GCACCGGATTCCGCTCGCCGCGAAGCCGGGCCTGATCTCGGATTTCGAACCGAGTCCCTTCCGTGACGCCCTGGAGCGCGTCGTCGAGATCCGCCGGCTGCTGCCGGTGTTGCGTCTCGACGGCCGCTACCGCGAGCTGCGTGTCCTCGACGCGAACGAGAAGACCGTGGCGCGTCTGCGCCTCGAGTCCCTCGTCGCGCACAACCCGGGAGAGCGGAGCCCCGCGTCGCCCAGGGAACGGATCTCGGTGCGACCGGTACGGGGCTACGACGCGGAGTTCGATAGGTTGAGGGCGTTCCTCGACGCCAGGTCCGAGCTCGCCGCCGTGGACGAGACCGAGCTCGAGCAGGGGCTGGCATGGATCGGAGTCCACGCCCGCGACTACACGTCCAAGCTGCAGCTGCACCTCGACGCGTCTGTTCCGGCATCCGACGCGCTGCGCACGATCCTCGTCGGCCTGCTGGACACGATCGTCCGCAACGAGGAGGGGACGCGTCGCAACGTCGACCCCGAGTTTCTGCACGATCTGCGCGTCGCGGTACGCCGCACGCGCGCCGCCCTGGGCCAGATCAAGGGCGTGCTGGATGCCGAGCGCGTCGAACCGTTCCGCCGCGAGTTCGCCTGGCTGGGGCAGGCCACCGGACCCGTGCGCGACCTCGACGTCCACCTGCTGGAGCTTCCGCAGTACCGCGAGGCGCTGCCGGAAGCGTCGCGGGCGGCGCTCGACCCGTTGAACGAAAGCGTCGTGCGACAGCACGCGAAGGAGCAGAAACGCCTGGCGACCTGCCTGCGGTCCAGGCGCTACCGCAGGCTGATCGAGGATTGGCGCGACTTCCTGGCGAACGACGGCGAGGACAGCGGCGAGGCCCCACGCGCGGCGGTCCCGATCGGAGATCTGGCGTCCACCCTGATTCGCCGCGCGCACGTCAAGGTAATGCGCATCGGCGAGAGCGTGTTGCAGGGCGCGCCGGCCGCGGAGATGCACCGGTTGCGGATCCAGTGCAAGAAACTGCGCTACCTGATGGAGTTCTTCCGCAGTCTCTACGACGCGAAGGCTATCGCGGAACCGATCAAGACGTTGAAGAGGCTGCAGGACAATCTCGGCGCCTACAACGATCTCGAGGTGCAGTCGCTCTGGCTCGATGCATTCGCGAAGCGTCGAGGCGAGTCACTCGGGGTCGATACGCTGCTGGCGGTGGGCCGCCTGATCGAGCAGCTCGATCGTCGGCAGAGCCACGAGCGAGACGTGTTCGCCGGGACCTTCGGCACGTTCTCGTCGTCGGCCGTTCGCAAGTCCTTCGATCGACTGTTCCACGCCGAGCGGCGCGCGTCGTGACCGTACTCGCCGTCTACAACATCAAGGGCGGGGTGGGGAAGACGGCCACCGCCGTCAACCTGGCGTATCTCTCGGTCAAGGAGGGGGCGCGGACGCTCGTCTGGGATCTGGATCCGCAGGGTGCGGCCAGCTTCTATTTCCGCGTCGATCCGAGCGTGCGCGGCGGCGGCAAGCGTTTGATTCGCGGCAAGAGCGACGTCGACCCGCTGATCCGCGGCACGGACTTCGACGGACTCGACCTGCTGCCCGCGGACTTCTCCTACCGCAAGCTGGACCTGGCCCTTGGCTCGGCCAAGCACCCGAAGGACGCCATCGCCCGCGTGCTCGGGCCTCTGCGCGAGCAGTACGACTACGTGTTCCTCGACTGCGCGCCGAGCATCTCGCTGCTGTCCGAGAGTGTCTTCTCCGCGGCCCACGCGCTGGTGGTGCCGACGATTCCCACGACGCTGTCCCTGCGCACGCTGGAGCAACTACGCAAGCATCTGAAGCGCAAGGGACGCGGCGCGCTCTCGCTGCTGCCGTTCTTCTGCATGGTGGATACGCGCAAGAACCTACATCGAATCACGGTCGAGGAGGCACACCGCCGGGACGCGGAGTTTCTCGACACGCACATCCCGTACTCCAGTCTGGTGGAGCGCATGGGGGTCCAGCGTTCGCCGTTGCCGACGTTCGCGTTCTCTTCGACGCCCGCGCGAGCCTACGAGGATCTGTGGCACGAGATCAAGCAGCGCCTCGCGCGCGCCGGAGGCCGATCGTGAAGTCCGTCTTTCTGTTGCGACACGCCAAGTCCGACTGGGACGCCGACTACGAGCGGGACCACGAGCGCCCGCTGTCCGCCCGGGGGCGGGCGGCGGCCGCCCTGATGGGACGCTATCTGGCGGTCATGCAGCAGGAGCCGGATCGCATCGCCAGCTCCTCCGCGGTGCGCGCCAGGGACACGGTGGCTCGGGCGATCTCGGCCGGGGCGTGGAGCGCGGACGTCGAGGTCACGCCCGCGTTGTACGAGGCGTCGCTCGAGCAGGTGCTGGAGGTGATCCAGGCGCAGGACGCGTCGGCCGGGTCGCTGCTGCTGGCGGGGCATGAGCCGACGTGGTCGGCGATGGCCGGAGTGCTGATCGGCGGAGCCAGTTTCAAGTTCCCCACCGCGGCGCTGGCGCGCATCGACTTCGACGTCGACGGTTGGGACCGGGTCGGCTTCGGCCGTGGCTACCTGGTCTGGTTCGTCACGCCGAAGCTACTGGCGCGAACGGGATTCACCGGCGATTGAATCTCCGCTCGCCGGTGCCTTCTCCTTCTCGTCGCCGAGCGCTTCGAGTTTGAGCTTGCGCCCGTAGACGCGCTCGAAGAAGCCCGTCTGCTTGCGCGCCTCCCACAGCTCGACGAACGGTGGCTCGGCGGCCAGCAGCGTCACTCGGACGCTCTTCTTGCGGATCTCGACCTCGACGTCGCGGACGCGGCCGGCTCTGGAGCGTTCCAGCTTCTCCGCCAGGCGCAGGCAGACGGCGAGGTCGAGCAGACGTCGTCGATCGTCGCGCTGGAACAGTCGCTTGAAGCGTCCGGGACTCGGCGACCCCTTGCGGTGGTAGCGCACCAGCAGCGCGATCAACGCCTGCTCGACGTGGCTGAAGCCCGCGAGGGGAGCCGACTCCACCAGGTACTCCCCGTGGTGGTCGTGGTCGTAGTGGTTGATCGTCTTCCCGATGTCGTGCAGCACCGCCGCGGCGTCGAGCAACTCGGCCTCGCGCTCGCCCCAGCCGTGCAGCGACGCCAGCCCGGCGAAGAGGCTCCGGGCCAGCTTTCGCACGCGTTGCGTGTGGCGTCGCGGTTGCGCGTGTCGCTCGAACAGGTTCTGCACCGCGAACTTGCCGACGTCGGGCACGCGGTGCGGTGCCGGGAGAAAGCGCTCGAAGAACGCGCCCTCGCGGATTCCCTGGCCGGCGATCCACAGACCGTCGCGCCCGCTGACGTGCAGAAGCCTGCGGAAGACCAGCGCCCCCGCGAGGATCACGTCGGCGCGGTCCGGGTGCATGCCCGGGATCCGCGCTCGTTTCCGGGTCCGCAGCCCCGCGAGGCGTTCGGTCAATTCGTCGAGGGCGGCACGGCTCAGGAAGTAGTTGTGCAGTAGCGGCAGCGGGTACTGCTGTGTCTTCTGGATCGTCCGTGCCAGGTTGCGTACCGTCCCGCCCATGGCGACGATCGGATGTTCGCTCGCTCGCAGGATGTCCACCAGCGGGGCCAGCTGCTGCACCACGGCCCGCTCGAGGCTCTCGATCTCCGACGTCTTGGGCGGATCGCCGAGCAGCCACGTCTCGGTCAGACGAACGGCTCCGAGCGGGAACGAGCGACAGTCGACGGCGTCCCGGTCGACCATGTGCGAGATCTGGGCGCTGCCCCCGCCGAGATCGACGACCCACGCGTCGCGCAGCGCGAAGCCGTTGGCGACCGCTGTGACGCCGAGCCGCGCCTCCTCCTCGCCGTCGAGAACCGATACGGTCAGGCCCAGCTCGCGCACCTCGGACAGCAGCGTCTCGCGATTCGCCGCATCTCGGACCGCGCTCGTGGCCACGACGTCGATCGACTCCAGCGAGGTCGCCCGGGCGTAGTCCGAGTACAGCTTCAACGCCGCCAGCGCGCGGTCGATCGCGGCCTCGTCGAGGCCCGCCTCCGGCTGTACCCCCGCACCCAGCCGGATCGGCTCGCGGATCTCGTCGATCAGGCGGTACCACTTGCCGGGCTCATGGGCGTACACGACCAGGCGAGCCGTGTTCGAACCCAGATCCACAATGGCCGAGCGTTGCATCGTGGCATTCTTATACACGAAGTCGACGCTCGCTCGAGCCACGATCCGGGGATAGACGCGGAGGGGCGCGAATCCCGTACCACGGAGTCAGATGAGACCGCACCCCGGAACCCCACGCACCGCGGCGCGCGCCCTGGCCGCGTTGCTGATCGCCCTCGCCGGCGCTTCCGCGCGGGCGGCGACGGTCGTCGTCGAGGCGCGCGAGCGTGACGGACGCCCGGTTTCCGAGCTGTCGCTGACACTGCGCGAGAAGCCGGCCGAGGCCGGCACGATGTGGGGACGGTTTTCCACGCGCACCGTCGTGACGGACGCCTCGGGCCGTGCGATCTGGGGCGACGTGCCCCCGGGGACCCACACGGTGCGCGTGGCCGGCGCGACAGCCCACGGGTACGTCGATCCCGACGCGAACCCGCAGGCGCCTCCCCCATCGCTGACCGTCGTCGACGAAGAGGAGACGGTGGGCGTGGACCTCGTTCTGTGGCGCGGAGCGCGCGTCGTGGCGCGACTGGACGTCGACCGCGGGGAGCTGCCGCGGACCCAGGTCCGGTTCTTCGGCCTGCAGACCGGCCAGCGGATCGTTGCGCCTCCGAACGTCGCGGGAGAGGTCGAACGGGTGCTGTTGCCCGGCCGCTGGAACCTCTCCGTCGAGCCGCCGCCGGGCTACCTGCTTGTCGGGCTCGAGATCGACGGCGTCGACGACCCGGGCCACCAGGCGGTGCTGGAGCTGGACGAGTACTCGCCCACGACGCATGTGCGCTGGCTGTTCGCCGCACCCGCCACGATCAGCGGCCGCGTGACCAAGGAGACCGACGCGTCCGGACCGCTGGACGTCGTCGCCCACCTCGTCGAACCCGGGCCCTGGATCGAGGCCGCGCGCGCGCGCGGCGGTTCCGTCTTCGACGTCGTTCAGGCGCGCTGGGTCGCGCCGCGACTGTACGAGATGGTCGTCCCTAGCGGGCGCTGGGTCGTGCGCCCCGAGGGCCCCCGGCTGATCGAGAGCAGTCCCGCGGAGGTCGAGCTCGCGCTCGAGCCCGGCGGCGCGGCGACACAGGACTTCCTGGTGCGCCACGAGGACTCCTCGGGCTCCGGCCTGTCGGTCCGCGTCATGACCCCCGATCACGGGTACATCAAGGGCGCGTCGGTCGAGGTCTGGGCGCGCGAGACCCGCGACGGAGAACCGCAGTACAGGGTCGACGAACGAGAAACCGAACTCTTCCGGGCGGCACGGTTCTACGACCTGCCTCCCGGGAACTACGTCGTCTACGCGGCGCACCCCGACTACCTCGAGACCAGTATCGAGATCAACGACTACGAACCGCTTGACGGAGAGCTCGTCCCGGCCAGAGTCGTGCTCGAGCGCGGCGCCGAGATCGACGCGCACGCCACGGACGAGGACGGAAAGCCGGTCGCCGGAGTCGAGCTCGAGGTGCAGCGACTCGCCGAGTTGCCCATGCGTATCGAGGACGCGGAGCTGCGTGCGCTCAAGATGCGAGCGCGCCGCGACACCGACGCGACCGGTCGCGCGAAGATCGTCGGCCTCTATTCGGGTGCCCACCGCATCCACGCCCGACTGCGGGGAGAGCAGGCGGTACGCCGCTTCGTTCGCATCGCGCTTCCGGACGGCGGACACGGCGAGTCCCTCGACTTACACCTCGGCGAGGGCGAGAGCGCCACGGTCGAGCTGGCGGTGCTCCCTGCGGCCAGCGTCGCGGGCAGTCTCGTGTGCCACGACCACCGAGCGCTTCCCGTGGCCACGTCCGTTCGAGTATTCGATCTGGCGGCCCGATTCGACGTCGACGATCCCGACCTCGAACGCAACGCCGCGCTCGCTCACGACGACCTGCCGCTTTCCGGCGGCCACTCCGACGACTTCCTCGCCGGTCCGCTGGAGACCGGCGGCTACCACGTCGCGCTGCGCCCGGTCGGGTTCAGTTACTGGACGTGGGTCATGGGGACCGAGCGCCACGACGAGGCGCTGGCGGTGCAGACGGACAAGGGCGGGACGACCGATCTCGGCATCGTCGAGATCGACTGCAGCCCCACGATCGACGTTCTCCCGCTCGTGGTGGACGGTGGTGCGCTCCCCGAGCCGGACGACATCGAGGTCGAGGCGAGCGTGCTCGCGGCCGAGCAGACCGACGATCCGGGTGCGATCGACGTGCGCATCGATCGGCGGGGCGAGCGCATTCTCATCCGCGACCTGCCGCAGGGAAAGACGAAGGTCGAACTGCGCATCACGCATCCCCACTTCTTGCCCGAGGCGGCCCTGACCTTCGAATACGAGCACGACCTGCAACGTGGAGCGGCGATCGCCGACGTGCTGGAGATTGTCTCGATCGGGGGATCGATTCGGTTGCTGATCGACGCGCCGGCGGCGCGGCTGATCGGCCCCGAGGGCCCGGGGCGCATCGCCCGATCCGAACGCGGAGCGATCGAGTTCCCCTCCATCCCGCCGGGGGCCTACCGCGTGGAGGCCTGCGCGGATCCCGAGTGCACCGAGATCGCCCGGGTCTGGGAATCGCAGCGCGTCGTGTCCGGCGAGACGCTGCGCCTGCGCTGAGGCTCTCGACGAGGATTCTCGGTCTTCCGAGAGAACCCCCGGGTGGCGGCCCCCCGGACCCCCCGCTACCGCACTGCACGACGCCGGCAGACCGACGTCGCTCCGTTTGGTCTTGGTTCTCTCGGAACGAGATGGGATCGATACTGCTCGTTCGATCCTCGGGTCGCGAACCCGAGATACGACCGGACGTGTTCGGCTCTCCGATCTGAGAGAACAAGGACCAAACGGAACGATGGCCGTCTGCGGCCGTCGTGGAGTGCGGTAGCGGGGGGTCCGGGGGGCCGCCACCCGGGGTTTTTTCAGAAAGCCCGATCGTCCTCGACGCAAGCGAGCCCGGCAACAAGCTGCGCACCACGTCGCGCCCGCCCGGCGCCGATTCCCCGCCAAACGCTGAAAATATGCCTGTGCGGAATTATAACTTGACACTTACGTTGTTGTAAATATGTTTTGAGAGGTAAATCCGATATCTATGTAGGTAGTGCGCGGATACCCGCGCCGCTGTAATAGGAGCCGAGCGATGCAGACTATCGAGGAGGCCCTGAGCCAGGTCAACCAGCTCCACGAGCAGCTTACCCAGGCGCCCGCGCCGGAGATAGGCCCGCAGGCCTTCTTGCCCATTCCTCCGGGAGTGGACCCCGTGGCTTACGCCATCGAGGAGGTCGCGCACCTCAAGCGCGTCATCGAGAATGTCCAGAATGCGCCCGCGACGACGCCTCCGTCGCCGGTCAGCTGGTCGCCTGCCGCGAACGTGTTCGCCAGCGACTCGAAGGTCGTCTACGTCCTCGAGCTGGCCGGTGTGAGCCGCGACGATCTGTCGGTTCGAGTCATCGACGGTCAACTGGTGGTCCACGGTGAGCGAAAGCCGCCGGCTATCGCGCAGGAGTTGCCCCCGATGTTCGTCGAGCAGCGCTGGGGCGGGTTCGAACGCCGCTTCCCGGTTCCGACGTGGTGCAACGTCGAGCAGGTCGAGGCCCGCTACGAGGAAGGGATGCTGACGATCGGCTTCGAGAGGAGCGAGTCCAGCAAGCCCTCCGAAGTCCAGGTTCAGGTGGCCTGAACGGCCATGTCGAGGAGATCGCAACCATGACGAGAAAGAGCGCCACCAAGACGACCCGAGACGATGCCGCCGGCGCGGACCAGGGCCTGAACAGCCTCTACACGGCGCACCAGGTGCACACGCTGGCCCAGCTGCTGTATCGCGAGCTCGCGATGCGCACCCAGGCGGCCGGCTGGAATCCGCAGCAGCCGTTCGGAGCGCCGATGGAGACGTCCGACGGCACCCAGGATTCCCAGGGAGCGGTCGTGCAGCGGCGCACGGCGATGTACTGGTACCCGTGATTCGCGGCCATGGTGGCCGCGTTTCGACGATTCAACAGGACAGGGAGGAAACGACAGATGATCCCGAACTTCTACGGTTTCGGCCAGTTCGCCAACCAAGGTGACTTCAACACCCAGACGCCCTGGAACTTCGGTCCCTGGGGCTTCACGCCGAACTTTTTCAACAACACTCCGTGGAACGGCTTCAACAACGCCCCGTTCAACGGAATGAGCAACACTCCGTGGAACGGCTTCAACAACATTCCGTTCAACTCGTTCAACAACTTCAACAACACGCCGTGGAACAACTTCAACAACACGACCTGGAACGGCTTGAACAACACGAACTGGGGCACTCCGAACTTCTGGGGCGCGAACAACACCCCGTTCCAGTGCAACACTCCGTTCGGCTTCAACAACTGGAACTTGCGCTAGCAGCGGATCCGAAGCGCGGGATCGGTCGCCGCCGGTTCCGCGCCTCGCTGAATCGGAGTATCCACCGGTGCTTTCCTTCGATCTACAGTGCGCTCTGAACCATGAGGTCGTAGGGCAGAAACGCGCGGTACACACGCTGGTCCGCGCCGTCGCCCTGGCCATGAGCGGCCTGGAAGACCCCGACGGACCCGCGGGGACGTTCCTGTTCGTCGGTCCCACCGGCACCGGCAAGACCCACCTCGGAAGAACGCTGATCCGACACATTCACGGCGATCTGAGCCGGCTGGTCTCCGTCGATTGCTCGCAGCTGCGCGACGGGCAGGAATGGGCGATTCTCGAACGTCAGCTCTCCAGCAGATTCGACCTGCAGTCGGCCTCCGGCGGGGACTCCGTCCTCCCTGCGTTGACCATGCTGATGCTCGAGAACATCGACCGCGCGCGGCCCGACTTCGTGCGCACCTTCATCACCTGCGTCCAGTCGGGCACGCTTCAGCTCTCCAACGGCAAGCGCTGTGGCCTGCGTGGCTCGCTGGTGCTGATGACCAGCAACATGTGCAGCGACCAGATTTTCGAGGCGGGGCGCAAGGAGCTCGGGTTCTCCTCGCCCTCCGGCGACGAGAAGGAGAAGGCTCGCGTCTACCAGTTCTGCGTCGAGGCGGCGCAGAAGCGCTGGGGCAAGGACATCCTCGCGCTGCTCGACGATCTGATCGTGTTTCACCCGCTCGGCGAGAGCCACGTGCCGCTGATCCTCGATCGGCTCGCGGACGAGCTCAACCAGCGGCTGGCCCAGCGCCATCTGCTCTGCGAGATCGACGCTTCCGCCAAGGAGTTCCTGGCCCAGCGCGCCCAGAAGTTCCAGAGCAACGGGGCGTGGTACCTGGTCAAGGTGCTCAAGCGCTTCGTGTGGTTCCCCCTCGCCGACCTGGTCGCCAGCCGGGAATTGCACCCCGGTGCGCTGGTCCACGTGACCTGTGAGGACGGAGAACGCCTGCAATTCGACGTCTCCTACGGCGGTCCCGCGACCCCGGAGGACGAGCGCGGCCACCGGGTGCCGATCGGGGCCGATTCGGACGTGGGTTGAAGGTTGGCTCCGCCGAGTGGCAGAATTGGCGTCCACCGCGGAGTAATGAACATGAGCGAACAGCAGTCAGATACGCCCGAACAGAAACCGGATGCGCCCGAAGAGCAGCTTCCGCCCTACGTGATCGAGGGCGCCCGATCGAGCCGGGCGCGCTGCAAGACCTGCCGGCGCAAGATCGACAAGGGCGTCCTGCGCATCGGCATCCTGATCGAGGGACCCTACGGGACGGGGTATCTCTGGCACCACCTGAAGTGTGCCGCGCGCAAGCAATTCGAGCGCGTGGAGGAAGCCTACGGCGCCGAGGCGTGGAACGTGGCCAAGGAGCCGCCGTCGAAGGTCCCGCCCCTCGACTCGCTCCGCGAGCTGCGCGACAAGTCGGAAGAGCGCAAGGCCACGCGCAAGGAGATCCCGTACGCCGAGCTTGCACCCTCGGGGCGTGCGCGCTGCAAGCACTGTGACGAGCTGATCGAGAAGGGCAGCGTGCGCATCGCGCTCGGGCGCACGGTCGAGTTCGGCAACCAGGTGCGCACGGCTCCGATCAACGTCCACCCGGCGTGTGTCGCCGAGGCGATCCAGGCCGAGGACTGCGACACCGAGTCGGATGGCTTCGCGGGCACCTTGCGTGCACACACGCTCGAGGTGCCGCCGGAACAGCTCGACCGGGCGATCGCCGAAATCGGCAACCTTGAGTAAGAAGCCTCCCGCGAAACTGATCCGGGCCGAGGAGGCGCTGGGCCGGTACGCTCTGTCCTTTCCCGAGACGGTCGAGGAGTGGATCGACGAGTCGTATCGCGCGATCGCCCCCAAGAGGCTGGTGGCGACGCTGTAGGCTCGTCGCCTTCAGCGATCGAGCAGCTGGCGTAGCTTCTCGATCAACATCTGCATCGGAAACGGCTTGTGCAGGAAGCCGGCGGGGCCGGGGGCGGGGAAGTTGTCGACCGCGTCCTGCTCGGAATGTCCGCTCAGCAGCACGACGGGCGTCGCCGGGTTGGCGACGTGGATGCGGTCGAACGCCTCACGTCCGTCCATCCCCGGCATGGTCATGTCCAGCAGCACCGCGCGGATTTCGTGCGCGTTGCGGTTGAAGACGTCCACCGCCTCGTGGCCGTCGATCGCGGTGAGGACGGAGAATCCCTGCCGCTCGAGGACCTCCTTGAGCATCGCGCGCAGCACGTCCTCGTCGTCGGCGACCAGCACCGTCCCGCTGCCGCGCCACTGCGCCGGGGGCTCCGGCTGGACCACCGGCTGCGTGACCTCGCCCGGCGCGATCGGGAACAGCACGGTCATCGTGGTGCCGTGCCCCGGACGGCTGTCCACGCGGATCGCTCCGCGGTGACTGCGCACGATCCCCAGCACTGCGGCCAGCCCCAGGCCGCGGCCGACGAACTTCGTGCTGAAGAACGGGTCGAAGATGCGCGAGTGAGCCTCAGCGTCCATTCCGCTTCCCGTGTCCTGAACTTCCAGCGCGACGTAGTTGCCCGGCTCGAGGTCGTCGCCCAGCAGCATCCCCGCCAGGAATGCGGTATCCACCCGCCGCACCCGCGCCCGGACCGTGATCGTCCCGCTGCGATCCCCCAGCGCGTCCGAGGCATTGGTCATCAGGTTCATCACGATCTGCTGCATCTGTGCGGCCTCGCCGAGGATCGGCGGTAGCTCGGCGTCGCACTCGTAGACCAGTCGAGCCTTCTTCGAGATCACGCTGGAAAGGAGGTTGCCCATCTCCTCGGTGAGGTGAGTCAGGTTGAACGGTTTCGGCTCGAAGCTGGTCTTGCCGGCATAGGCCAGCATCTGTCCGGTCAACTCCGCCGCGCGCATGGCGCAGCCGCGGATCGTCTCCACCGGCTCGCGGACCTCCGAGCCGTGGGGCAGGTCCATCAGTGCGACCTCGGCGTTGCCCAGGATCCCCGAGAGCAAGTTGTTGAAGTCGTGGGCGATGCCTCCGGCGAGCACGCCCAGACTCTCGAGTTTCTGCGTGTGCTGCACCTGCGCCTGCAGTTGCTGCCGCTCTTCCTCGACCCGCTTGCGGTCGGTGATGTCGCGGCAGACGATCTGCAGCTCGAGCTCCGCCCCGTCGTTGCCCTCGACGGCCCGCATGCGCTCCTGGAACCACAGGGTCGAACCCATCGGGTGCAGCATGCGGAACTCGAGGTCGCCGCTCAGCGGTCGCCGCCCGAACGCGGCGTGCAGCTTGGCGTGCATCGTCTCGACGTCCTGCTCGTGAACCAGGTCGAGCAACGGGCGGCCGACCAGGTCCGCGAGACCGTAGCCCAGGCAGGCGGCGCCGAAGCGGTTCACGGAGCGCACGATGCCGTCGCGGTTCACGGTGAAGTAGAGATCGGGAGCGTTGTGGTACAGATCGTGGTAGCGCGCCTCGACCTTACGCAGCTGTTCCTCGGCGCGCTTCAACTCGGTCACGTCGAGCGCGCTGCTGAGCACGTAGCTTCCGCCCGCGTCCGAGCCGCGGCAGACGGCGTTGCGATAGGCGAGGATGCGTTGTTCGCCCTCGGCTGCCGACAGCAGCATCAGACCGGTGTCGGTTCCGTTGCTTTCGAGTCGCTCGAGGTAAGCTCCGATCCTCGAGCCGTCGATGGGCGACAGGAACTCCTCGAGGTGACGGCCGACGAGCTGTGCGGCGGAGTATCCCAGCAGGCGCTCGCCGGCGGGGTTCATCGACCGCAGTCTTCCACCGAGGTCGTGCGTGAAGATCAGGCCATGGCTCAGCTCGATCAGCGAGCGATACCGCCGCTCTTCGGCCCGGCGCACCTGGCCGCGCTGGAACCGGACGAGTCCGACAATCGTGGACAGCAAGAGCAGGCCATAGAAACCGTAGGCCCAGCGCGATTTCCACGGAGCCGGAAACACGTACAGCGGCAACGCCGCCCCGGCCTCGTTCCACACGCCGTCGCTGTTGGCAGCCTTGACGCGCAGGACGTAGTCGCCGGGATCCAGGTTGGTGTAGGTCAGGCGGTTGAGATTGCCGAGCTGAATCCAGTCGTCGTCGAAGCCCTCCAGCTTGTAGGCGTACCGGTTCTTCGACGGTGAGGCGAAATCCAGTGCCGCGAATTCGAAAGAGAAGTGCGTGTCGCGGTGATCGAGCTCCACGCGGTCGGTCGCGTAGATCGCGCGGTCGAGACTGACCGGGCGGTTGAACTTGAGGAACTGCGTGAACACGACCGCCGGGGCCACTGTGCGCGTGGGGAGCTCGTCGGGCCGGAAGGCGTTGAATCCGTTCGGGCCGCCGAAGTACAGGCGGCCGCTCGCGCCGCGATGGTGGGCGCCGAAGTTGAACGATCGGCTCTGCAACCCGTGGGTCTCGTCGAACGCCTTGACCTCTCCGGTCCCCGGGTCGAGGCGCGCCAGGCCGTTGTTGGTGCTCATCCACAAGCAGCCGTCCGCGTCGCTGAGGATGCCGTAGACGTCGTCGTTGGGCAGCCCGCTCCGTTCGGTGAAGCGTTCGACCCGAAGCGTCGCCGACCGCTCGTCGACCGCGATCAGTCGATTCAGTCCGCCGCCCTGTGTGCCGATCCACAGCGTCCCCGACTCGTCGTAGTGCAGCGAGTACACGACATTGCTGGCGAGGCTGTGCGGGTCGTCGCGAACCAACCGGAAGCGCACGGCTCGGCGCGTCGCCGGGTCGACGAGGTTCAGTCCCTCGCCGTCGGTCCCGACCCAGACCCTGCCGTCGGGCGCCTCGGCAAAACACAGGATGAGATCGCTGCTGATGCTGGTCGGGTCCGCGGAGTCGTGGCGCAGGTGCACGAAGCCCGCATCGACGTCGGTCAGCAGGTTGACCCCGCCCCCGTACGTCCCGGCCCACAGTGTTCCGCGGCTGTCCGCGAACAACGCGGCAACGCCGTTGGCCGTGCTGAGGCTCGCCGCGTCGTCGGGGTCGTGAACCAGCGACGTCAGCTCACCGGTACCGGCGTCGATCCGCGACAGACCGCCCGACACGGTGCCGATCCACAGGTGGTCGTCGGCGTCGTGCAACAGCGACATCACGCGGTTGTCGGCGAACCCGGCGTAGGCCGGATCGTCCGTCAGGTTCGAGAACGTCTCGGCTTCCGGGTCGAGCCGGTTCAGTCCGCCGCCGAACGTGCCGATCCACAGCGTGCCGTCCTCGGCCTCGGACAGCGCCATGACCTGGTTGCTCGACAGGCCGGGCTGTCCGGTCTGCGAGCGATAGTGCGAGAAGGCCAGGGTGGCCGGGTTCCACTTGTTGATGCCTCCGCCGAACGTGCCGATCCACAGGATGCCCGTGGGATCCTCGAACAGCGACGTCACGCGGTTGGCGCTGAGGCTGCGATCGTCTGCGGTGTCGTTGTTGAAGCTGGTGAACGTCCCCGTGCCGGGGAGCAGCAGCCGCAATCCGTTGTCGGTGCCGATCCAGATCCTGGACTCCGAATCCTCGAACACGGATCGCACGCGCAGCGGCTCGTCGACGTAGCGCACCCAGCGTCCGGTGGATCGCTCGAAGCGGCACAGGCCGGCGAACGTCCCGACCCAGATGTTGCCGCCGGCGTCTTCGTGGATCGACCGCACGCGATCGTCGATCAGCGAGGACGGTCGGTCGGCATCGAACCGGTAGTGCGTGAAGCGCTCGCGCAGCGGGTCCAGGCGACTCAGGCCGGAGAGCGTGCCGACCCACACCTCACCGTCGCCGTCGACGTACAGCGCCCGCGTGCGGTCGTCGAGCAACGACGCGGGGTCGTCGGGGTCATTGCGGAAGCGCGTCACCGTGCCCGTCGCCG
Organism: bacterium; assembly: GCA_024226515.1. Lineage (GTDB taxonomy): Bacteria > Acidobacteriota > Polarisedimenticolia > Polarisedimenticolales > Polarisedimenticolaceae > JAAELQ01. The sequence goes on along the minus strand of JAAELQ010000304.1, from coordinate 16,283 downwards.
GATCGATGCGGTTCACACCGTGCTCGAAGGTCGAGACCCAGATTCCGCCGTCGGCAGCGATCTCGATCTCGCGGACGCGGTCCGAGGACAGCGTCGCGGCGTTCTGCGGGTCGTGCCGGTAGTGCGTGAAACGGTCGGTCGTTCGATCCCAGCGGCTGACGCCGCCGGAGCGCGTGCCGATCCAGAGATTGCCCAGGGAGTCCTCGTCGATGTCCCACACGAAGTCGTCGCGCAGCGAGTCGGGGTTGGAGGCGTCGTGCTTGTAGACGCGGAAATCGAGCCCGTCGTAGCGGTTCAGGCCGTCCTGCGTGCCGAACCACATGAATCCGACGCTGTCGCCGAACACGACGTTCACGTCACGGTGCGAGAGCCCGTGCGCCAGCCCGATGCGCTCGAAGTGCACGACCGTGTTCTGCGCGGCGATCGGCGCGATAGACGCCAACAGGATGCACGCAATGATCGCGCCTCGTCGCATCCGTTGTCGCTCCCCCCTCGACATCAGAAGTCTCGACCCCCTTCGTTCGGACGTTCTAGACGATTACTCCTGCTCGACCCACACGTTGATGGCGACGTCCGAGCTCGTCGGACCGGCGCACTGGTCGGGATCGGTCGGCGGGAAGTCCGTGTTCTCGAGCCACGGGTAGTCTTCCTCCCACGGCCGCAGGTCGACCGTCTCCTCGAGCCACGGAAAGCCGACGATCCAGGCCGTGAGAGGGCTCTGGGAGTAGATACCGTCCCACGCGTAGACGCCACCCTCGGACTCGAAACCCCCACCGGTCATGATGTAGTACTCGCCGTCCTCGCTCTTCCAGGCCGGACCACCGAAGTGCTCCAGGTCTTGCAGATCCTTGTCGATGTCGAGCCCCACGTTGGCGCAGCCCCACTGGTTGCTCATCACCGCGGAGTAGGCGTTGACCAGACCGCGTCCCTGCTGGAACGGGCTGTAGATCAGGTTGCCGCCCTGGTTGACGGCCGGCCGGGCCGAGGTCATCACGCGACACTTCACGTCGTTCGGCATCAGCCCGGGGTCCGCCTCGAGCATCAGGGCCACCACGCCGCTGACGATCGCAGCGGACTGCGAGGTTCCGGACATCGTGAAGTAGTCGTTCGCGTCGACAAAGGCCGGGTAGTCCTCGACGGTCTTCGAGTCGGGCGGCATCAGGCCGCGCACGTGACCGCCCGGCGCGATCAGCTCGGGCTTGAGGAAGCCCTCGAGCGTCGGTCCGCTAGCGGAGAAGGACGCCACGAAGTCGTCGGCAACGGTCTGTGTGTAGTTGTCCGATGCCGCGCCGACCGTGATCACGTACGGCACGTTGCCCGGCAAGCCGATGGACATCGGATCGGGGCCGGTGTTCCCGGCCGCAGCGACGACGACGACGCCCTCGGCCCAGAGTCGCATCACCGCCTGGTTCAGCGGGTCTTCCCAGTAGAAGGTGTGCGGCGTCGCGCTGAACGAGAGGTTGACGACGCGGATGTCGAACACCTGCTTGTTCTGCAGCACCCAGTCGAGTCCGCGGATGATGTCGGCGTAGCAGCCCTTGCCGTCCGCGCGGAACGCCCGGACGGAGATCAGGTCGGCGTTGGGCGCGACCCCGGCGTAGCGTCCCGCTCCGCTGCGATCGCTGCTCGCCGCCACGCTGGCGACGTGCGTCCCGTGACCGTTGGCGTCGTTGTGCGTCGTTCCGGGCGGATTCAGCTGGTTCAGCACCGCGTCGTACTGCGCGAGGATACGGTCCTCGCCGAACGCGTTTTCAACGATCCCCGGGGCCGCTTCGTTGCCCCACAGCCCGGTATCCAGGATGGCGAGGGTCACACCGTCGCCCGTCAGTCCCTGGCGGTGCAGCAGATCGGCGACGATCTGGATGTTGAAGTACGTCTCCGGAGCTTCCTCGTCGCTGGAGACCTCGTCGCCGTTGTTCTCGCTGCCCCCACTCTCGTCGTCTTCGTCGTCAGGGTTGTCCCACCAGCGCCAGACTTCCTCGTCGAAGTCACCCGACTGATCGCGCGGCCCGCGACGTACGGTCCCGCGTTTGCCGAGACGGTTGAGCGCGGCTGCGCCTTGTCGCGGAGCCTCGCTGCGCGTGCCGGCTGTCAGCTCGACCGGTCGGTTCTCCACGATGCGGGAGATCGCAACCGACCGTTCCAACTCACTCAGTTGACCCGGAGTCGCCTGCACGGCGACGGCATCGATGATGCCGAGTCGATGTGTGATCCCCGCGCCGCTGTCCCGGACGACGTCGATCAACTCTCGCAGATCGGGTCCCTGAACGATGACGTGAAGCTGATCTGCCGAGCCTGACGGCGATCGTGACGGCACGACTTGCGTTGCACACAACAACATCGCACCACACGCCGCAGCCAGGATCGCAACTCGCTTCATGGTTACCCCCCATTCGGTTGCAATCTGCCGACCAGAGCCCCTCGTCGGTCGCCAAACCCTGGGCGTGGCAGTAGAGAGCCGAATTCTACCAATGAAGCGAACCGTGAGGCGACAAAAAAGAACCTTGAGTAATTTAAGGAAAGATAAGAACGCCTCGTTCTTCGATCACGATCGCGCACCGTGCATGCCGGATTCGTTTCGTCATCGGCAGGAAACGGAGAGCGTCAGCGCTGTTGCAGGCGGATGTTCGCGTCCCCGACGTTCACGCGCAGCGTTCCCAGTCCGCCGTGCAGCGAACCGGACGCTCTGCGCTTGTGACGCTGAAGATCATCGACGTCCTTCAACTCGAGATCGATCCGTCCGTCGTCGGTTTCCACGTCGAATCGCGTCGACAACGAGCCGGCCAGCGTCACGTCGACGCCGCCGTCGTCGGTCGTCAGCTGTACGGTTTTTGCAGCGAGCAACTCGACACGCACGTCGCCGTCCTCGGTCCGCACGCGCAGCTCGTCGGCGCTCAGCGCGGCGAGAATCACGTCGCCGTCGTCGACGGTGATCTCGAACCGTCCGCTCGCGTCGCTAATCTCGACATCGCCGTCCTCGAGGCGCAGTCGCAGATCGGCCGCACGGTAGCCGTCGAGCGTGACGTCGCCGTCGTCGCACTGCAGGTCGAGACCGCCGCTCAGGTGCCGGCCGTCGAAGTCGCCGTCCTCGAGTCGTAGTCGCGCGCGTCGCGACGTTACGTCCTCGAAGCGTACGTCTCCGTCGTCGAGCTCGATGACGATGTCGCCGCGCCAGCCGTGGATCTCGACGTCGCCGTCCTCACCGGACAGGCTCAGCTCGGTACCTGCGGGGGCCTTGATCTCGTAGACGTACTCCAGGTAGCGCTTGGAGCGGTAACCGATCGTCAGACCTCGGGTGCCGGACTCTTGTCCGACGACACGGATGGTGTCGCCCTCGCGGCTGAAGCGGACGTCGAAGTCGGGATCCGAACCGCCGAGCCCCACGCGCTTGATCTCGGCCCGGTAGCGAACGTGAATCTCGACCTGGTCCCGGTCCCACGGCGTGACCCGTACGTCGCCGTCGTCGTGCTCGACGCGCAGCCGCGTGGCGCTCGATGCCTCGAACGTCTCGTGAAACGTCTTGTCGACCGTGGCGGCCAGGGTTGGGACGGCCAGCAGAAGCCCCAGAACGATGCAGCCGACGCGGAATCTACGCATGTGTCGGTCCTCCCAAGGTCTACTACGGCCCACTGCGTGCCGAGGTTCCACCCCTCGGCTCATCTCCCATTGCGGACAGGGTGGGTCCCCGACCGAGTCGCCCGAGGAGATCCGGGCGCGAGGAGGCCACTATAATCCCCCGGGGTCATGGCCATGGGGAAGAAGAGGAAGATGAGAACTCGATCGAGGATTCGAGAAGGGCGTGCGTCGGGCTGCGGCAGGGGCCTGCGAGTCGCCCTGTCGGCGGTGCTGCTGGTGGCGAGTCTCTCTTGCGCCCGCGATGAGTTCGATCGGGGCGGGCTGGAACGCACCGAGGACCTGACCGAGTCGCTGGCCAACGACCTGCTGGCGTTTTCCGTCGAGGTGCGCGAGCGCAACTTCGATGCGGTGCTCGGCGAGTACACGGCGCCTGCCGTGCGCGCGTTGCCGTGGCCCGACAGCGTGCCGCCGACGACTGAGCTCTCGCCGCTGGTGCTCCATCGCGAGTGGCAGGTTGCCGGTGATGCGGTGGAGCTCGCCGGCGCGGACTGGGTCGACAACCTGCGGGCGTTCGTCGCGCGCTTCCGCTCGCTGGAGGACGTCAGATTCAAGGTCAAGGGCGCGAAGATCGACGCCGACACCGGCGCGGCGGCCGAGGCGAACATCAAGTTCTTCATCGTGGGGCGCGACGAGAGCGGCCGGCGCGAGTGGGTCAAGGGCACGGGCGAGATCGAGGTCGCCCGCAACGAGGGCGAACGCTGGCGCTTCACCGCGTTCCGCCCGCTGACGCTGTACTCCAAGGTGGCGGCGACCGAGCTGTTCTCCGAGATCGCGTTCCCGGCAGGCGTTTCTGCGGTTGCGCCGGCGTTCGGAGTGGGGAGCAACCAGGGTTTCGTGTCTCACGGCGCCGCCGCGGCGGACGTGAACAACGATGGCCTCGTCGACCTTGCCGCCAGCGGTGTGGACCAGAACTACCTCTACATCAACGAAGGGAACGGCCGATTCCGCGACGCGAGCGAGTCGTCCCTGGTCAAGTTCGCTCCGATCGGATCGGGCGCGCTGTTTCTGGACTACGACAACGACGGCGACTCGGACCTGTTCTTCGCCGCCGTGGGGCTCCAGGTGCTGCTGGAGAACCGGTTCGTGCCCAGCGGGAAGATCGAGTTCTGGGACGTCTCCGAGAAGGCCGGGGTCGATCGCGAGGCGGTCGGCTTCAGCGCCGTGGCCACCGACGTGAATCGTGACGGCCGGACCGATATTTACGTCTGTTCCTACAACCACTACGGCACCGTGATGCCCAACTCGTGGTATCGCGCGACCAACGGCACCGCGAACCTGTTCTTCGTGAATCGCGGCGACGGCGTATTCGAGGAAGCCGCTGCGGAGTGGGGCCTTCAGGACACGCGCTGGAGCTACGCCGCCGGATTCGTCGATATCGACGAGGACGGAGATCAGGATCTCTACGTGGCCAACGACTTCGGCGAGAACGCGCTGTATCGCAACGACGGCGCGGGCTTCACCGATGTCGCCGGGGCGATGGGCATTGTCGACCCCGGATTCGGGATGGGCGTCGACTTCGGCGACTACGACAATGACGGCCTGCTGGATCTGCACGTGACCAACATGTCGTCCACGGCGGGCAACCGGATCCTCAAGCTGCTGTACCCCGAGCAGCACGAGATCCGTCGTGTCCTCGGCAAGCAGGCGGCCGGCAACAGTCTGTATCGCAATCAGGGCGACGGCACGTTCCGCGACGTGACTGCCGACGTGCGTGGCCTGTCCGGCGGTTGGGCGTTCGGCGGTGGGTTCATCGACTTCGACAACGACGGTCGGCAAGACATCTACACGCCGAACGGCTTCGTCTCCGGGAAGTCGATGAAGGACACGTGAAGCTTGTTCTGGCGCCACGTGGTGGCCGCCTCGGAAGCTGCCGAGCAAGCGGGCAGCGAGCAGTATCACGACGATCACATGAGCGCGATCTTCAAGGAGGGGTTCTCCTTCAGCGGCTACGAACGCGACCTTCTCGTGCAGCAGGTCGCGGACGGGTATCTGGACGTCTCCGGCGTCAGCGGCGTCGATTCGATCTCGGATGGGCGCGGGTCGGTGTTTGCCGACTTCGACAACGACGGCGACGCCGACATCTTCCTCACGGCCGTTCAGCGCGAAGCGCACTACCTCTTTCGCAACAACGTCGGCCAGCGGAGTCGTTTCGTGCGCGTTGCGCTCGAGGGGACGCGGTGCGGACGAGACGCCTTCGGCGCCGTAGTTCGCGTCAAGACGTCCACCGGCATTCAGACCAGGCTCAAGGCGGGCGGCGCCGGGTTCCTGTCCCAGCACGATGGCCGCTTGCTGTTCGGCCTGGGCGAGGACGATCGCGCGGAGTGGGTCGAGATCGCCTGGCCCGGGGGAGAGCGTCAACGCGTCGATTCCGTTCGAGCGGGTTCCTCTCTGCGCTTCGTCGAGGGCACACCCGAGCCGCAGGGCGTTCGCGAGACCGCGTTTCGCCTGATCGATCCGCTGGACGAACGCGAGGCGCTGCTGGCCGGTCTGGGCCTACGCGTCGGCGAGCCGTTTCCGACGATCGAGTTCGTCGACGCCGGCGGGAAGCCGTCGCGCCTGGCGGACCTGCTGCGCCCGGGCAGGAAGACGTTGCTGAATCTGTGGGCGACGTGGTGCGTTCCGTGCGCGCTCGAAGTTCCCGAGCTGCAGCGACGCTACCGGTCGTTGCAACGCGCCGGTGTCGACCTGGTCGGCCTCAGCGTGGATCTGGAGACGGTGGAGGAGGTCCCGTCGTACCTCGCCGACCGCGGCGTCGAATATCCCGTCTACACGACGACCGGAGAGGCGATGCAGAAGCTCTATCCGCGAGGCGAGGCCACCGTGCCGTTGACGGTGCTGCTCGACGACCGGGGGCAGGTGCTCGAGGTCTATTCGGGGTGGAACGAACGCTCGGAGCAGGCGTTGCAGGAGCTGGCCGGCGGCTGATGGCAGGGGGCGGATCGATCCGATAAACTTTTTGCCGACTCCTCGGCCTGATCTCAACCCAAAGGAACGAACCGATGCTGCGACCTCGTGGACTGTGTGTGCTCTTGCTGTGTCTGATCGCCGGATCGACCGTACTTGCCGGCGAACCCGCGCTCGAGAGCGACGACGACAAGGTTCTGTACACGTTGGGCGTGGCGCTGTCGCGCAACCTGGCCAGCTTCGAGTTCAACGAGGACGAGATGAAGAAGATCGTCGCCGGGCTGACCGACGGTGCGCTGGCGCGTGATCCGCGGGTGGACCCGACGACGTTCGGTCCGAAGATCGACGCCATGATGCAGGCGCGCATGGCGACGATCCAAGAGCGTCAGAAGGCGGCCGGTGCGGCGTACCTCGCCGAGGCGGGCAAGGAAGAAGGCGCGACGACCGATGCCGCCGGGATGGTCTACTTGAAGATCGACGCCGGGGACGGCGCGCAACCCGGCCCCAATGACGGCGTCAAGGTGCACTACCGCGGCACGCTGCCCGACGGTCGCGTGTTCGACGATTCGCGCGGAGGCCCACAGCCTGGCCCGGCGACGTTCAACGTCAGCGGTGTGATCCCGTGTTTCAGCCAGGGACTGCAGAAGATGAAGGTCGGAGGCAAGAGCAAGTTGACCTGTCCGCCCGAGCTGGCCTACGGCGATCGGGGCAGCCCGCCGAGCGTCCCGCCGGGCGCGACGCTGCAGTTCACGGTCGAGCTGATCGAGATCGTCAGCAACGAGCCCCCGGCCGAACCGCAGCCCTGAGAGGGGTTGGCCCGTCCTTCACTTCTTCTCCGCCACCGCGACGACGTGCCCCCGCGTGCGGAAGTACAGCGTGCCGTCCGAGATGGCGGGCGTGGCCATCGTCACCTCGTCCAGCGCGTTGACGGCGACCTCGTTGTACTCGGCCCCCGGCTCGAAGACGTGGATGTCGCCCGTCTCGCTCGTGACGTAGACCTTGCCCGCGGTCGCGACCATGGATGCGGTAAAGCCCGATCCACCTCCACCGACGCGCGTTTTCCACAGCACGGCGCCCGACTTCGCATCGATGCAGGACAACAGGCCGTTGTCGCGGCAGACGTAGAGGTGATCGCCGTAGACCAGCGGGGTCTGCATGTAGGCGCCGTCTCGCTCGTGGCTCCATGCCACGTGGTCGTTGGACGAGGCGCCGTCCTTCAGTGATACATCTCCCTCGGCTCCGGGGCGGATGGCGTAGATCGGCGCCATGCCTCCGTGCGCGTTGGTCACGAAGATCAGACCGTGTCCCACGACCGGCGTCGGGACCGGAATGTCGCCGCCGCCCGTCATGCGCCACAGCTCCTTACCCGTCTGCATGTCGTATCCGCCGATGTGCTTCCAGCCGTTGACGACGACCTGCGTCCGTCCCTCGCTCTCCACGACCGTGGGGCTGCCCCACGTCGGCACCTCGTCGCGGGCCGTGCGCCACAACTCCTTGCCCGTCTCGACGTCGAACGCCGCGATGAACGAGTCGCCCTGGACGTCGCACAGCACGATCACGCGACCGTCGTGAACGATCGGTGAGCTGCCGTACTCCCACTGGGCTTCCGGCACGCGAAAGAACCCCGCATCCAGCACGCCGAGATCTTTCTTCCACAGCAGCTTCCCCTGCATGTCGTAGACGTAGAGACCCTCGGAACCGAACAGAACCGCCAGGTGCTTGCCGTCCGTGGCCGGTGTGGCGTTGGCGTGGGTCGCCTTGGTGTGTCGCTTGACCGCCGGCACGCCCTCGTGGGCGGTCTTCTCCCACAGGATCTTGCCCGTCTTCTTGTCGAGGCAGTACACGATGAAGCGGTGGATCGTGCTGTCGTTGACCGGTTTGATGTCGCCGTACAGCCCGACGCGCAGGCTGTCCTTCTTCTTGCCGCTGATCGCGGTCGTGACGAACAACTTGTCGCCCCAGATCACGGGACTCGAATGCCCCAGGCCGGGGATCGCCGTCTTCCACGCGATGTTGGTCCCCGAGGCCATGTCCCACGACGTGGGCGCCTCGGCGCCGGGCGCCACCCCCGCCGCGCGCGTTCCGCGGAACGAGGGCCAGTCTCCCTGTCCCGCAACCGCCCCCGAGATCGTGACCACGGCTCCCAGCGCCACGACCCATCCGAACACCCGGCCTCGTCCGATCCGCAGCATCGCAAAAACCCTCCAAAACGAGCTCCCAGCATACCCCCCCCGTGGCGGGGATTGTCGGTAGTTCGTTGTGAGCGTAGGATTTAGGTATGAGGCCTGTGCTGGTTTGGCTTGGTGTGCTCGCCTTCGTCGTCGGCTGCGCGAGCGGTGCCGCGGCGGCGGAGGAGGGCTACGTCTACACCAACGCCGACCTGTTGGAGATGTTCGGCCCGCCGTCTCCGGCTCCCGAGCCGCCGGCGCAGCCCGCCGACGGCGGCTGGGAGATGGTGATCGAGTTCATCGACCGCCAGTACGAGAGGATCGACGCCGAGAGGGCGCACGATCTCGATCGACTGTTGACCGAGGCCGAGGCGGGAGCGGCCGCGCGCGAGGCGTCGGAGCCGCGGTACTACCTGCCGTACTCGCCCTACTACGTTGCTCCGTATCGCCCGCGCCCCGCGCCGCGTCCCGAGCCCCCGGTCGCGAGGCCGTTGCCGAGCAAGCCGGGGTACGACACGGGTTCCCGGCATCACGGTGACACGCCGGCCCGTCTGGGCCCCCGGCGACCGACCGCCCACCGCGGCACCTAGTTTTTCGAGGCATCTTCCGAGGCCTTGGACTGCCGGTCCTGAATCGACCGCGCAATCAGGAACAGGCCGAACAAGATCGGCGCGACGGGCCACCATTCCTCGATCCACTCCAGCTCGAAGCCGAACAGCGTGTGGGTCAACAGGATGACGCCGGCCACGACCATCACCAGGCCGCCGATCAACGATCCGCCACCGGACGGCAACGCCATGTCGGACGGGATTTCCACGTTGTCCACGCCGTCCAGCGCCTGGTTGTAGAACGCGGCCCTTCGCCCGGCGTCGACGATGTTGTACAGATAGAAGAATGCGAGGAAGATCCCGAACAGCGGGGCCAGGCTCTCCGACTGGGTGTTCGAGAGGAACGCGATGATCCCGGCGACGACGAGGATGTGGACGAACCCTCGCTGGTAGTAGCCCACGTAGACCTGCCCGAGGCCGGGCATCAGCGACAGCAGCGACGCCAGCACCGGGGACTTGCGCCGCGGGTCCATGGCCGAGGCCGGGTTGGCGGCGAGCCCCTGGGGCGGAGTGGCGGGCGGTGCCGCGTAGGTCGCACCTTGCGGCTGCGCTGCAGGAGCGGCCGCGCCGCCCGGGTTTTGCTGTTCCGGAGTACCGTTCATCGTCATCTCCCTTGTTCGTCGCTGGTCTCGTCCGCGGGCCCCTCGGCCGACGCGGAATTCGAAGTCAACTGATTCCAGATCGAGAGCAGGTCGCCGCTCAGGCCCTGCAGTGCCCGGGACGTCCCGTTCAGATCCAGTCGTATTGCCGATTGACCCACCTCGGTGGCGTTCTGTCTCGCCGAGCGCGTCACCAGGCCCAGGTCCGGATAGCGTCGCTCGACGTCCAGCCGCGCCTGCTCGACGGAAGTGCGCACGGACCACCGCGCCTCGCGCCCCAGATTCGCGACCTGCTCGTGCAGTTCCTGGACCGGGTTCGCCCGCGCCAGGCCGAGCGCCTGAGCGGGTGCCGCGCTCAGCGGGGAACCCGGAACAGCGAACACGAGCACGAGGATCATCGCCCCCACGTAGGCCGACTCGAACGCGAACCGCGGACGGCGGGTCAGCCGCGCCCAGACCTCGGCCAGCCACGCACCGACCCCGGACGGATCGTTCGCGGGCAGCGTCTGCCGAAGCACGTCGTCGGCGAACGCGTCGTCGGGCACGACGCTCGACATCGCGCTCAACTCGCTCGGCAGGCGCCGCAACGTCAGAGCCAGGCGATCGCACGGATCGCAGGTCGAACGGTGCATGCGCAGCAGCTCGGCGTCGAGCCCGTCGAGCGCCCCGTCGGCGTCGTCGCACAGGAGGTCGTGGGCGCGATCGCACGCGGAGCCGGTGGTCCGTTCCAGAATCGCGGCGGTCAGGTCCTCGGGCGGCTCGGTCGCCGCCAGCTCGATCTCGTCGCACAGCAGCTCGACGAGCCCTCGGCAACGCGCGCATTCCGCGACGTGTCGCTCGAAGGGCGCGCGCGACTCGAAATCGAGGGTTCCGTCGAGGAACTCGTCGACCCGCTCCTGGAACTGCGTGCAAAGCATCCGGTTCCTAAGCTCCGTACGACGGGTCCAGCGCGATGACTGCGCGCGCAAGCTCGAGGCGCGCGCGGTTCGAGCGGGACTTGACCGTACCCAGCGGGGCCTGCAGCAGGTCGGCGATCTCCTGCAGGTTCAGCCCCTGAATCTCCTTCAACAGAATCATCTCGCGGTTCTGCTCGCTCATCCGCCCCATGGCGCGATAGACGAGCTGCTGCTTCCTGTCCGAAAACCAGTTCTCCTCCGGCGTCGGAGCCTCGTCGACCATCTCGGGCGCGTCGTCCATCGCGATCTCGCCGGAGACGGGACGGGCCTTCTTGCGGCGCAGCTTGTCGATGCACAGGTTGCGGGCGAGCCGCAGCATCCACGGCACGAAGTGATCGCCGTGAAACGATCCGAGCCGGGAGTAGACGCGGATGAAGATCTCCTGGGCCATGTCCCGAGCCTCTTCCGAGTTTCTCGAATAGTGCAAGGCCACCGCGTAGATCCTCCCCTGGAATTGCCGCACCAGGGCCTCCCAGGCCAGGCCGTCACCTTGACGGCAGCGTTCCAAAAGCGTCGTGAGTTCGGCCAACGATGGCTCCGAATCCCTTTCGATTCCCGGTTGGCCGGCTCGTCTCCCGGCCCCTCACCCAGGAAAGACGCAATCCACGGCAAAAGGTTCTTCCGCTGCGCGATGTTCCGTTTTTCGGGCATTATACGGCCGCATGCGGCCGCACCTATAATGAGAAGCGCCCGTGAGCCCCGACCTACCCAGCCTGGAGCAGATCCGCGCCGCGGCCCGGGGCCTCGAGTCGGTCGTCGTGCGCACCCCGATCGTCCCGCTGCACGACTACGCCGGGGGATCCGGCATCCTGCTCAAGCCGGAGATCCACCAGCCGGTAACCTCGTTCAAGATCCGCGGAGTGTTTCACGCCGTGGCGTCCCTCGACCCCATGGCGCGTTCCCACGGGGTCAGCACGGTCAGCGCAGGTAACACCGCGCAGGCCCTGGCCTGGGCGGCGCGTCACTTCGGCGTCCCCGCGCGGGCCCTGATGCCGGAAACGGCGCCTTCGGTGAAGATCGACGCGTTTCGCGCCTACGGCGGGGAGCCCGTGCTTGTGCCGGTCGACGAGCTGTTCCGCTACCTGAAGCAGCACGCGTGGGAGAACGAACCCTGGGCCTTCGTTCATCCCTGGACCAACCGCGACCTGATGGTCGGACACGGCAGCCTGGGGCTCGAGGTCGTCGAGCAGGTGCCCGACGTGCGCACGGTCTGGATCCCGGTCGGTGGCGGCGGGTTGATCGGCGGCGTGGGCTCCGCTCTGAAGGCGATCGATCCGCGGATCCGTGTCGTCGCGGTCGAGCCGGAAGGTTGTCCGGCGCTCCACGAGAGTCTGCGCCGGGGGCGACCCGTGACCGTCTCCTGTCGCACGATGTGCGACGGGGTCGCCGTGCCGTACATCACCGACGAGGTGTTTCCGCTGCTGCAACTCATCGTCGACGACGTCGTCCTCGTGTCCGAGCTCGATGTCCGGCGCACGATCCGGCGGCTGGCGCTGGAGAACAAGATGATCGTCGAGGGGGCGGCCGCGCTCTCCGTCGCTGCCGCGTCGGCCGCGACCGATCGGGAAGACCCGTCCGTCGCGCTCGTGACGGGTGGATCGATCGACACCGCGACGCTGGCCGAGATCCTCACCGACTCGTCGCTCTAGGAGCCCCGGCCTGCCGGCCGACGAAAGCGAAATCGGGATCGGTGTGGGCGGTTTTCTCGTGGTCGTCCGCGTTGTCGGGTCGTACCCTTCGGGTGGGCCGTTTTCGGGCTTCGGCAGTGCCATCGGGGGATACTCGATCGGTTCGATGTTGTGGGCTCGAAACGAAATGCGAGGTAATTCTTCTAACTCTTCAAAAGGGATCTTCAAAACGTTCCCATGTTGAGTAGACGTCTGTACAATCAGGGGGTTAGCACGACGACAGGCGACCGGTGCAGGCGGGCGCTGAAGGCCTCGAGTCAATTCGAAATGACTTAACGATCCGGGGGTTACGCCGGGCCGTGCTCTCTGCGCGTCCGGCGGTCTCTGTATGGGGTACACGTCGTGAACAGCTTCCTCAGGAAAACCGCGCTCGTCTGTATGTTGGTCTGTATCGCTGGCGTCGCGTCCGCCGGCGAGATCGAGTCCTGCGACCTCCTGCCCGGGCAGGACTGCATCGACTTCGAGAACTTCGAGGCCGGCGACATCGTCAGCGTCGTGACGGGTGCGCTCGGCTCGACCCAGATTCTCGTCGAGGGGATCCTCCCGCGCTCGGGCTTCGAGGGCCAGAACGCGGCGATGATCTTCGACTCGTCGGACCCGACGGGCGGCGACGAGGACCTCGGCTCGCCCAACCAGACCTGTGGCAGCAGCTCCGGATGCAACCTGCCCGGCGACTGCCCGGGCGAGGGGTCGGACGGTAACGAGGGTCGCCCCACCGAGAACTGCGAGCCGCTCGGCAACCTGCTGATCGTCTCCGAGGATCTCGACTCCAGCGATCCCGACGACTCGATGTTCCCCGGTTCGAAGCTGCTCTTCGACTTCTCGAACTACGCCGACGGCGTCACGATCTACTCCGCCACGGTGCTCGATGTCGAGGCTGAAGAAGAGGCTGCGCAACTGAGCTTGTTCGATCAGAACGACGTCTTGATCGCGCAGTTCTCGATCGGCGCCACAGGTGACAACGGCAAGATCATCCGCGAGACCGGCGTCAACGGCGCGGGCACGCCCGGTGTGTACAAGGTCGAGTTCGACTTCGGCGGCTCCGGCGCGACGGACAACCTCGTCTTCGGTCCCGGCGGCCCCGTTTGCGGCGACAACGTGACCGAGGGCGACGAGGAGTGCGACGACGGCAACGCCAACTCCAACACCACGCCCGACGCCTGCCGCGAGGACTGCACCAACCCGGTTTGCGGCGACAGCGTGACCGACACGGGCGAGCAGTGCGACGACGGCAACGACGTCGACGACGACACGTGCCGCAACGACTGCACGATGCCGAGCTGCGGCGACGGCATCCTCGACGGCGGCGAAGAATGCGACAACGGGGCCGGCAACTCGGACACGGCGCCGGACGCCTGCCGCACGAACTGCCAGAACCCCGACTGCGGCGACTTCGTGACCGACCCCGGCCTGGGCGAGGAGTGCGACGACGGCGAGGGCAACTCCGACTCCGAACCGGACGCCTGCCGCCTCGACTGCTCGAACCCGGAATGCGGCGACAACGTGACCGACACCGGCCTGGGTGAGGAGTGCGACGACGGCAACATGGTCGACACCGACATGTGCCGCAACAACTGTATGCTGCCGGAGTGCGGCGACGGCGTCGTCGATCCCAACGAGGATTGTGACGACGGTCCCGACAACTCGAACACGAACCCGGATGCCTGCCGCGAGGACTGCAGCGACCCCGACTGCGGCGACGGCGTGACCGACACGGGCGAGGCCTGTGACGACGGTCCCGACAACTCGAATACGAATCCGAACGCCTGTCGCGAGGACTGCAGCAATCCGACCTGCGGCGACAACGTCATCGACGACGGCGAGGATTGCGACGACGGCGACGCCAATTCGGACATCCTGCCCGACGCCTGTCGCGAGGACTGCAGCGATCCGACCTGCGGCGACAACGTCACCGACGATGGCGAGGAGTGCGACGACGGCAACCTGAACAACGACGACGATTGCCGCAACGATTGCATGCTGCCGGCTTGCGGCGACGGCGTAGTCGACCCCGAACTCGGCGAGCAGTGCGACGACGGCGACGCCAACTCCGACACGGCCCCGGACGCCTGTCGCACGAACTGCATGGACCCCGACTGCGGCGATAGCGTGATCGACACCGACGAGCAGTGCGACGACGGCACCATGAACTCGGACTTCGAGCCCGATGCCTGCCGTCTCGACTGCACGACCCCGCGCTGCGGTGACATGGTCCCCGACACCGGCGAGGATTGCGACGACGGCAACACCAACGACGACGACACCTGTCGCAACGACTGCACGGCGCCCGAATGCGGCGACGGGATCCTCGATACCGGTGAGGAATGCGACGAAGGCGACCAGAACTCGAACACGACACCGGACGCCTGTCGCGAGGACTGCAAGAACCCCGATTGCGGGGACAACGTCGAGGATACGGGCGAGGAGTGCGATGACGGCGACGCCAACTCGGACATCCTGCCCGACGCGTGCCGCACCGATTGCATGGATCCGACGTGCGGAGACGCTATCGAGGACACCGGCGAGGAGTGCGACGACGGAGACGACAACTCCGACACGGCGCCCGACGCCTGTCGTGAGGACTGCATGGACCCGGTCTGCGGCGACAACGTCCAGGACACGGGAGAGCAGTGCGACGACGGCAATCTGGACAACGACGACGGCTGCCGCAACAACTGCACGATTCCCGAGTGCGGCGACGGGATCGAGGATCCCGGAGAGGATTGCGACGACGGCGACGCCAACTCGGACATCCTGGCCGACGCGTGTCGCACCAATTGCATGGACCCGGAGTGCGGCGACGACGTGACCGACACGGACGAGGAGTGCGACGACGGCAACACGAACAACCTCGACGGCTGCCGCAACGACTGCACGCTGCCGGACTGCGGCGACGGGATCGAGGATCCGGGCGAGGACTGCGACAACGGTCCGGACAACTCGAACACGGTCCCGGACGCGTGCCGCGAGGACTGCAGCGACCCGGATTGCGGGGACGATGTGACCGACACGGGTGAGGAGTGCGACGACGGCGACGCCAACTCGGACATCCTGCCCAACGCCTGTCGTGTCGATTGCATGAACCCCGAGTGCGGGGACAGCGTCGTTGACGACGGTGAGACCTGCGACGACGGCAACGACATCGATACCGACGACTGTCGCAACGACTGCACGGCGCCCGACTGCGGCGACGGCATCCTCGACACTGGCGAGGATTGCGACAACGGCGACGACAACTCGAACACCAATCCGGACGCGTGCCGCGAGGACTGCACGAATCCGGACTGCGGCGACAACGTGGCCGACACGGGCGAGGATTGCGACGACGGCGACGCCAACTCGGACATCCTGCCCGACGCCTGCCGCACCGATTGTATGGACCCGGAGTGCGGTGACGATGTGACCGACACGGGCGAGGAGTGCGACGACGGCGACGCCAACTCCGACACGGCGCCCGACGCCTGCCGTGAGGACTGCATGGATCCGGTCTGCGGCGACAACGTCCAGGACACGGGTGAGCAGTGCGACGACGGCAACCTGGACAACGACGACGGCTGCCGCAACAACTGCACGATTCCCGAGTGCGGCGACGGGATCGAGGATCCCGGCGAGGATTGCGACGACGGCGACGCCAATTCGGACATCCTGCCCGCCGCGTGTCGCACGAATTGCATGGCCCCGGAGTGCGGCGACGACGTGACCGACACGGGCGAGGAGTGCGACG
>JAAELQ010000303.1 GCA_024226515.1 bacterium | reverse complement strand
TGCTGGCCCTGCCGCTCCGCGCCCAGGAGCACCCGGCCCTGGAACGCGGCTTCGCCGCCGACAAGGTCTACCAGTTCTCGGGCCTGGACCAGGTCTCGCTGTTCAACGGCGCCCTCACCGTGCAGATTCCGATCGGCGGCAGCTACCCGCTGGGAGGCGGCCTCGGATACAGCTTGCGGTTGAGCTACTCGTCGAAATTCTGGAACTTCGAGCAGATGGCGCCGAGCGGGGCCGTGCGATCCCTGCCGAATCGCTACGACAATGTCGGCGTGGGCTGGTTCTTCGGCTTGGGTCGGCTGGTTCCGAACGAGAACCCGAGCAGCGACACCCTCGCCTCGCAGTACCGATCGCCCGACGGTGGCGTCCATGCGTTCTACACGACGCTCCATCCCGGAGACGAGAGCGAAGACGGCGTCTACTACACCAAAGACTCGACCTACCTGCGGTTGAAAGTACCGGTGCCGGGCGGCGACTTCATCCTCGAGTTTCCCGACGGCTCGATCCACACCTTCACGAACGACGGCCGACCCACATCGAGTTCAATCCGGGACACGACCTGGTGCTCGGCGGCGCCAACGGCACGACGGTCCAGGGTGGCTACGTGATGTGGCCGTCCGGTGATCCCTGGGTGCTCGGCACCTTCACCGAGGCGACGGTCGCCGAAGGGGGCGACACCGCCAAGACGCAGGCCTGCTTCGACTCGACCACGGGCTTTCTGAAGCGCCGCCGCGTCCTCGCAGGGACCACCCCCGGCTCCGATGATCTCATCACCCGACACAACCACGATGGTCTGGGAAATGTCGTCGTCGAGAGGCACTACGGTGGCGACAGCCAAACGGTGAGCACCTCGTCGAACCTCTGCGCCCTCTCCCTGCCGGCGGAACCGGCCTACCGCAAGGTCCACGACTACGACTCCGGTTCCCTCGAACGCTCCCGGTACACCAATCCCGACGGCACGTGGACGGGAATCCAGTTCTACAACGTGGACCTGACGATCGATTCGAGCACCGGGCTCCCTACGGCGAGCCGTGACATCGCCGGGATCGAGACCGCGCTCGAGTACGACGACATGGGGCGGTTCGTGTGGGAGAAACCGGTGGCGGGCCACGGCGCCTGGATCGAGTACGAGTACACCCCGGCCGACCCGCAGACGACCGCGCCGGCGAAGGTGCAGATCCGACGTCGGGCCAACGGCAGCGAGACGGGAGCGATCCTCGCCCAGGAGGAGCTTCGATTCGACGGCTTTGGCCGGGTGGCCACGGAGCGGCGCCTGCTCCCGGGTAGCGTCGGTTGGGTGGCTCGCGAGACGACCTACGACGCGATAGGGCACCAGAGCACGGTGTCCGAGTGGTACGCCGAGAGCGGCAGCGGGTCGGCGACGGACTTCACGCAGTTCCTCGAGTACGACGCCCTGGGCCGCCCCGGGAGGATTCGGCCGCCGGACGGCGCGTCCCACGACGTGACGATGAGCTACACCGGCGATCGCCTCGTGACGCGGACCGTGAAGATCGCCACGTCACCGAGCGGCAGCGAGACCGCCGAGAGCACGACCGAGCGCTACGATCGGCAGGGGCGGCTCTACGAAGTGACCGAGTCCTCGGGCCCCGGCGAGACGCCCGTGACGACGGAGTACAGCTACGATGTCGGGAACCGGCTCTCCGAAGTGTCGACGACGGCTGACGGCGTCACCCAGGTCCGTGGCTTCGTCTACGACCTGCGCGGGTTTCTCACCTCGGAGACCCACCCGGAGAAGGTCGGCGCCGTCACTTACGACGACTATGACGCCCTCGGCCACGCCGGGCGCAAGGTCGACGGCGCCAGCGACCTCACGTTCATCTACGACGCCGCGGAGCGGCTCACGGAGATCCGGGACACGAGCGGAGGCCAGCTA
>JAAELQ010000302.1 GCA_024226515.1 bacterium | reverse complement strand
GCAGACCGCCATCACTCCGTTTGGTCCTTCTCTCTCGGAGGGCGACATGCGGTCGGGTGAAGCTGTTCGTCGCTTCGGCTGGTTCTGATTCTCAAATAGACAACCACCGCGCTCAGGAAAAGAAAACGGGGAGTGCGTTCGCACTCCCCGTCCAAATCGACACAGTTGAATCGCCGTCGAGGCGACGGCCGCCTCAGGGGCAGGCCGCCACGGTCCGGTCATCCCCGTCCCCGTCCGGCAACATCGCGGTGTTGTCCGTCGGGCAGGTGTTCTCGATCCGCACCAGGAAGTAGGAGGCTGCACTGGACGCAGGATCCACGTTGTCGGTAGAGACGGTGTCCGCCCCGTCGCTGTCGATGCAGGTGCCGGCGCCGAATGCCGACGCGGACGCCGCCCGGACCGTGTCGTAGGCCGGCGTGTTGCCGCCCACCTCGACCGGAGTCTGCCAGGTCAGGCTGCTGACGCCCGTGCCCGGATTGTGGCTGACGACCAGGGTCGACACCGCGTCGGGCGTGCCCCACACGTCGCCGTCGGTCGGCAAGCAGTCGCACGGGTTCCCGACCGTGTCGTCGTCGTCGTCGCACTGCTCGTCGGGAGTGCCTCCGTTGCTGTCGCAGTCCTCCGGCGGGTTCGGATCGAGCGGGCAGTTGTCGTTCTCGTCGATGACACCGTCGTTGTCGTCGTCGGGATCGCACGCATCTCCCAGTCCGTCGGGGTCGCTGTTTTCTTGGCCCGGGTTCGGCACGGTGGGACAGTTGTCCTCGTTGGCGCACAGCCCGTCGCCGTCCTGATCGTTGAACGGATCGACCGGGCAGTCGTCACAGGCGTTGCCCAGTCCGTCCATATCCGTGTCGCACTGCTCGTCGGGGGTGCCCCCGTTGTTGTCGCAGTCCTCCGGCGGGTTCTGTACGGTCGGGCAGTTGTCCGACGCGTTCTCGACTCCGTCGTTGTCGATGTCGGGATCGCAAGCGTCGCCGAGCCCGTCCATGTCCGTATCGACCTGCTCCGGATTGTGGACACCGAGACAGTTGTCCAGGACGGCCGCCGCGACCGATAGCTTCGGCACGATCAGCAGATCGTCGTCAGCCGGTGCGTTGTTGTTGTACACACCGATAGCCAGCACGTTCTCTCCGTTGAGCAGAATGGGACGCGCGACACTGGTGATGTCGTGGATCGGGCTGTAGTCCGGTTCGACGCCGTTGCTCGATTCGTGGGGCGAAGCGTTGGTGTTCCACGCCGGGGACGGGCCGATCTCCGGAGAACGGAAGACCTCGACGCCGTTGATGTAGGCCGCATAGCCGTCGTCATAGTCCGCGCCGAGCAGCACGCGCTCGACCGCGCTGACCGCGACGTTGAACTTGGTCCGGGTGTAGATCGAGTGCGCGCCCGGCAGGATCGCGGTGTTGATCAGGAACTCCGCACCGCTGCCGGCCTCGTAGCCCACGCCGTAGTTGCCGCGCGGCCAGTCGGTGTCGTTGAAGCCCGGCTGGATCCAGTCCGCGCCGATCCCGGGGTCGGACGTGTTCGCCAGGTAGGTCACCGTGGTGGCCTCGGGCTTGTTGATCGACAGCCGCGGAACCAGCACGAGGTCGCTCGAGCCGGCCCCCGTGTTCCAGACGCCGATGGCCAGCACGTTCGTGCCGGTCTTCAGCGCCGCCAGCGCGTCATCGGAGATGTCCTGCAGCGGGGCGTAGTTGGGCACGACCCCGTTGCTCGACTCGTGCGCCCCGGACTGGGCGTTCCACGGAGGGTTGCCCACCGGCATCTCGGGAGAACGCAGAACTTCGAAGCCGTTGATGTAGGCCACGAAGCCGTCGTCGTAGTCGACGCCGAGGAACACGCTCTGCACCGCGAGCAGGTTGGTGATCTCGAAATCCGCGCGGGTGTAGAGCGAGACCGAGGTCGAGGCGACCGTCGTTCCCGTAACCAGGTTCTCGGCGCCACTGCCGGCCTCGTATCCGATGCCGTAGAAACCGTCTCCCCACGGCGCACCCGAATCGTCGAACAGCTCTTCCTTCCAGGTCACACCGAGAGCCGGGTCCGAGCTATTGGCCAGGTAGCGCAACGGCGCTCCGGCCTCGACCAGGACCTCCTCACCCAGCCCGGAAGACTCGACCAGGATCAGCTCCGAATCGCACACGTCGTCGGTATCGATGTCCGTGCACGCGTCGCACGGATCGCCGAGACCGTCGCCGTCGGCGTCGTCCTGATCCGGGTTGGAGACGTTGTCGCAGTTGTCGTCGACGCTGCACACGCCGTCGCGGTCCAGGTCGGCGCAACCGGAGTACAGCAGCGCCACACCCTGGTCGCCTCCGGGGCAGTCCAAGTCCATGCCGCACGGCCCGAGGCTGACGGAACAGGCGCCGAGGCAAAAATCGCCCGCGCCGGCGCAGTCCAGATCGCTGCTGCAGATGCCGCCGCCGATCGTGCACAGCTGGTTCAGGCAGAGGTCGGGCGCCGAGTCCCATTCCTCCGCCCCGACCAGCAAGTCGTCGAAACCGTCGCCGTCGACGTCGCCCGCACCGGCCACCGCGCGGCCGAACTGGGCGCTGGGCTGGTTGCTCTCCATCGTGGTGGTCGGCGTGGCCCCCAGACCGAGATCCGAGCCGAGGTAGACGAACGCGGCCCCCTCGTCGATCTCTCCGTTGTCGTAGCGGTACGCACCGAGAATGATGTCGTCGATGTCGTCGCCGTTGAAGTCGCCTGCGGAGGCGACCGCCGTGCCCAGCCAGGCGCTGCCCTGGTCGGACTCGGCCGTCCAATCCGGCGTCGCTGCGGGCCACCCGGCCTGGCCGTAGAAGACGAAGACCTTGCCCTCGTTGACCTCGCCGGCGTCGAACCCGTCCGACCCGACGACGATGTCGTCGAACCCGTCGTTGTTGACGTCGCCAGCGCCCGCGACCGATATCGCGAGGTTGGCGTAGTCCTGGTCGCCCTTGAACGTCCACACCGCAACCGGCTGCACACCGTTGAACGCCCCGCGATACAGGTAGACCCGACCCTCGGCGAGCTTGTTGACACTCTCTTTCCAGGCGCCGACGAGTATGTCGTCGAACCCGTCGTTGTTGACGTCGCCCGCACCGGCCACCGAGAATCCGTAGTCGGCGTCGACCGAGTTCGACTCGCCCGACCAGTCCGCGTTCGCCGTGTTGCCCTTGGGGCGCGAGTTTCCGGCGAGCCCGAGACCGTCGGCGGAGCCGTGATACACGAACGCTCCGCCCTCGAAGCTCTGGCCGTTCGCGTACTCGTCCGCTCCGATGACGATGTCGTCGAACGTATCGTTATTCACATCGCCCGCGCCCGCGACCGCAAAGCCGAAGTCGATTCCGTCGAGGTCGCCCTCGGCGAACCAATCGGCGTTGGTCGGCATGCCTTCGGGGCGCGTGTTGCCCGGCAGCCCGAGACCGGCGTCCGAACCGTAGTACACGAACACCGCGCCCTCGTTGGATTGCCCGTTGTCGTACTTGTGCGCACCGATCACGACGTCGTCGTATCCGTCGCCGTTGACGTCGCCGGCCGACGCCACGTCGACGCCGAAATCCGACGCCGACTGATTCGATTCGGCAAACCAGTCGGGGCTCAGGGAGAGGCCGCTGCCGGATCCGTAATAGACGAAGGCGCGCCCCTCGCTGATCTCGCCGTTGTCGTACTCGTCGGCGCCGACGATCACGTCGTCGAAGTTGTCGCCGTTGACATCACCCGCGGAGGCCACGGAGATCCCCATCTCTTCGTCGAACTGCACTCCCTCGACCGTCCATGACGCGGTCGCCAGGGGGTCGATCAGCAACGGGTAGACCGCCTCGCGGTCGTCGACCACGATCTCGACGAAGCCGTCACGCACGTGGAATCGGGAGTCGAGCCGCCGCTCGTTCGCGTCCCACGCGACCAGTTCCGCGTAACGCAGTACGTCGTCACCCGACGCGGCGGAACTGAAGACGATCGCCTGCCCATCGGCCCGCAGCTCGGCCCTGCACGCGGACCCGACCTCCAGCCTCAGGGCCAGGGGGCCGCTCTCATCCCGAATCGGGTCGGCCGGCACGGTGAATCCGTGCTCGAGCCCCGCGCGGTCGTTGACGAACCACTCGGTCAACGCGCCCCGCATCAGCTGGACGCGATTGCCGGAGGCCGCCATCCGGGCCGGGCCGGGCTGGATCCAGGTCTCGCCGCGCCCGATGCCGACCAGTCCGAGCCGCACGTCCCACTCGCCCCCCGCCGGATCGCGGGGTTCGAGCCGGAGTCCGTCCCCGGTGATCGTGCTGCGGAGGTGATTCCTCCGGTTGGGCGCGGTCCAGGTCTCGGCGTCCAGGGCGGAGAAACGGTATTCGGCGTCGCGGATCTCATCCGTGACGCTCGTCATCCAGCTGGAGGCAGGCGCCCGGCGAGTGCCGGCGATGCCACTGCCCCAGACCAGCCCCAGGATGAGCCCGGCAAAAAGGACGCGAATAGTTACAAAACCCCAAGAACGAGCGTTCATGCGAACCTCAGGTAGCGCGATCATTTTAGAAGGGTTGCCCACCCCCGTGGTCATGGGGCTTTTCAGCCCCCCCGGGCAGACCCCGAACCTCAGCCGAACACATACTTAAGCGGACCCGGAGCGTCAACCTAAAGCGATGAGAAATCTAAGCCGGCGCAGGCTCGAAGGCCAGTCCCCGGGGCCCCCTCCCTTCGGGGACCAATTCGTGCGGAATTGGTGATTGACTCTCAGGCGATCCGCTGTATATTTCAACGGATTTCAGGATTCTGTGAGTTCCGGAGAGTCCCGGTGCCCGAATTCTGGATCGATTGAGCGTCGAAACGTAAAAGGGTTATTCTGTAGAAGGTTACGCCATTTGGACTTTGTCGGAATTCGATAAAGCCGGGGGGAGGAACAATATGAGGTTTTCGGTGAAGATCGCTGTTATTCTCGCGGTGGCCGCGCTGCTGCTCGTGGCTGGTCCCGCGTTCGCGCAGGCGACTGACGTCAACGATCGCGCGGCCCAGGATGTAAACGCTGCTGCGCAGGATCGCGCCGAAGACAGCAGCGATCGCATTCTCCGCCGTGCGGACAACCTGTTCGACCGCGCCGTCACGACGGCCGATCGCAACGAGGCTCCGGCCGCCGCCACCGCCAACCGCGGTGCGCGTTTGGATTCGCGCGGTCAGTCGCGCAATGCCGCCACGCTGGAAGAGCGTCGCTGGTGCCCGAGCTGGGGCTGGTGGTGCGGTAGTGGTTCCGGTGGTGGTGACGACGAGAACGGAAACGACGAGGGTGGAGACGACCAGTCGGACGATAGCTCCGATCGCGACTCTGACACCGACGATGACGAGGCCAGTCCGTACTGATCTCGTGTCTGTCCTAATCGATTAGGAGTGAGGGGGGTCCCGGCAGGGACCCTCCTCCCCCCTGAAAAGAACGGGCCTCACGGCCCGTTTTTTTTGTCTGGTGCCCGCCCTTCCGCGGCCGTTCTTCGCGGGATCCCCGGGGGCTACTGCCCCCGGGGGCTCTACTCGGCCCCGGGCTCCACCAGACCACGCAGCCGCTCGAGGATATGCTCCGGCGCACCCAGCCGCTCGAGCCGCTCCAGCGCCGCGCGAGCCCGCGTGGACTCCCCCGCCCCGTGATAGGCCTCGACGAGCCTGATGTGCGCCTGGGTGGCGCCGGGGTGCTTCATCACCGCCCAGCGCAGGGACTCGATGGCCTGCGGGTGACGCTCGAGCCTGAGGGCCACCTCGGCAAAGCGTAGGGAGTAGCTCAGGTTCGACGGATCCACGACCCGGGACTCGGAGAGAAGCTCGTAGGCCTGCTCGAGGTCGCCGGATCGTTCGGCGACGCGGGCCAGAACCTCATGCGTCTGGGCCCGGAAGACGGGGTGATCGATGCTGAGCGCCAGCTCGTCGCGGGCATCGCCGAAACGACCCTGGTCCAGACGCACGAGTCCCATCAGGAAGTGGAGCTGAGCGCTCATCAGCTTGTCCCCGGGGAGCGCCATCGCGCGCTCGAGGTCCTGCGCGGCCAGATCGTAGAACCCGCGCCGACGGTGCAATCGCGACAGGTCCATGTGGTGGTTGACGAGTGGAACCAGCGGAACCTGGCCCAACACCGACTCGGATCCCTGGATGAACGCGTCCACGAGCTCGATCGGAATGTCCTTGATCTCGTCGTACCGGTGCTCGTGGAACAGCGGCAGCACCCGCGCCGAATCGGCCACGGCGAGCAACGCGACATCGTCGATTTCGTAGAACATCAGCGTCAGCGCCAGCCGATCGTAGTACGAGTACCAGTTCGGGGCATAACCGATGGCCCGGCGCACCATCCCGATCGCGACACGACCGTTGTAGCCCAGCCGATCCCAGCCGGCCAGGGCGTCGTCACGGGACACCTTCGACTCGATGTGCTGCTCCCACCGGTCGTAGACACGGCTGAGCGAGGTCCACGGCTGCCCGGAGGACGGCGCGAGGTCGATGCAACGGATCAGTTCCAGTCTGGCCCGTTCCAGAAGCTCCGTGTCCGCCCGGCCGGCCCCGACGCCGTCGACCTGCTCGGCCCAGATCTCGATCCTCAGGTTGGCCAGGCGGCGCAGCACCCGAAACGCATCCGCCCCGACCGCGGCCCTCTCGAGCTGCGTCGCCGCGTTCTCAAACTGGTCCAGGTGCTCGAACTCCCCCGCCCGAGCCTTGGCCAGGCCGGCGATCGAGCCCTCGACGCCGCGATAGGCGAACAGGGCCACCACGGCCAGCGCGACGGCGTGGCCGGCGATCCGGACTCCGCGCCCCCGGTGTCGTGCCCGGCGCGAGTTCACGGCCGGGACCGCGGCGGCGGCGAGCATGACGTACAGCAGAGCGTTGGCGTGCATCTGGTGGTTGAACTCGGCCAGGGCGTGCACGCTCAGTGCGGCGAGGCCGATCAGGATCCCGCAGCGGCCCAGGCGATGCAGCGAGTCCATCCCGCGCAGCCGCCGCAGCGCGGCGACCCAGAACGCCAGGATCAGCGCCAGGAGCAGCACCCCCGCGATCACGCCGCCGTCCAGGCACACTTCGAGGTAATCGTTGTGCGCGGTGACCCACTTCTGGTTGGCCCCCGCCGGGATATAGCGCGGAAATACGTGCTGGAACGTGCCGATTCCGGAGCCCGTCAGCCAGAAATCGTTGAGAATCCCTCGCGCGCCGGTCCAGACGGCCAGTCGGGTCGGATCGACCCGCATCCCCTGCGCATAGACGAACAGGCTCTGGAACCGCTCGCCCAGGTTGGTGTTGGCCAGCACCACCGCGGCCACGGCACCCAGGGCGACGGCGGAACCGGCGACCGCCAGGCGGGCGCGGAGGGTGCGTGCCGCCAGCAGCGCGACGGCCACGGCGCTGCCGAATACGAGCACCGACCCCAGACGACTGGCGCCCACCACGACTCCCGCCAGGCAGATCAGAACCGCGGCCAGGACGGCCAGCAGGCGCGGGGTCGGCCGCCGCCAGCCGTCGCGGCGGCTCAGGATCCACGCGTACGCCACCAGCCAGGGAACCGCGAGCTCCATCGCTCCGGCGAAGTGATTCGGGTTGACATACGGGCCGAACGGACTGGCCTTGGAGGTGACGCGCCAGGTCCAGTACATCCGGCCGTTCCACGTCAAGGATTGCAGCAGGCCGAACAACGGCAACGCGGCGAAGAGCGCGAACAACACCATCCGGTAGCTGCGCATCCGGCCGTCGTCGGACATCCTGCGTCGCGCCAGCAGAAACGCGCCCAGCAGCGTCACATACCAGAAGAGTCTCTCGAGGGTGTTCGAGGGCGAGACCGACAGCGAGCGCCAGCCGGGCCCGGAGGCCGGAAACGGCGCCAGGTTCTCGGGGGGCAGGATCTCGGGCAGCCCCGAATCCGCGGCCTCGGGAACGCGTTCGAGGGCCTCGGCCTCGAGCTGGGCGATGCGATCGGGCGGAACCGGTCCCGGGTAGCCGTTCAGGCTCTGCCGGTAGATGCGATCGGCCTCGGGACTGAGTGCCGCCACGACCGACGGCGGCATCGGGACCGTCTGGATCGCCGCCCAGACGGCGAGCAGGACCGCGGGAACGAACCAGGCGAGCGCGCCACGCTCGGGTCGAAGGTAGCGCCAACCGTGCTTCCAGGCGGTGACGGCGATCCCGGACCAGACCAGCGAGGAGGCCAGTCGGTAGGCCCACTGGTCCGCTCCGCCGAAGACCCACGGCAGGAAGCAGACGGCCGCCAGCAACAGGCCGTCTTCGAGCGCCAGTCGGGAGCTGCGGGAACCGTGCGTCACGCCGGGGTCAGGATACTGCGGATCGAGCGTGCGTCAATCGCGCACCGCCGAGTACGAACGGGGCCCCGTGTTAGCATGACCGGCCTCATGCGGGCGCGCGGAGTTTCAGATTGAACCGCAAACTGTGGCAAGCCGCCGGAGTCGTGTGCCTGTTCGGCATCTTGCTCGTCGCCGCTCCGGAGGCGTACGGCCAGGAAGCGACCGGTGGCGGCGCGGACGTGTCCGGCCCCGGCTGGTGGACTCTGCTGCCTCCGTTGCTGGCGATCCTGCTGGCGCTGATCTTCCGCCAGGTCGTGCCCGCACTGCTCGTCGGGATCTGGAGCGGGGCCTGGATCGTCCACGGCGGACCCTTCGTCGGTCTGCTGCGCACGCTCGACCAGTACATCGTGGGCACGCTGAGCGACTCCGACCGGTTCACGATCGTGCTGTTCTCGCTCCTGCTCGGGGGCATGGTCGGCGTGATCTCGCGCGCGGGCGGAACGTCGGGGCTCGTCGACGCGCTGACCCCGTACGCGACCGACTCCCGTCGCGGGCAGCTCGTGACGTGGGCGCTGGGGTTGCTGATCTTCTTCGACGACTACGCGAACACGTTGATCGTGGGCAACACCATGCGCCCGGTGACCGACCGACTGCGCGTGTCGCGCGAGAAGCTGGCCTACATCGTGGACTCTACGGCGGCGCCGGTCGCCAGCATCGGCATCATCTCGACCTGGATCGGCTACGAGGTCTCGCTGATCGGGGCGGAGCTCGAGCGGATGGGATCGGAACACGATCCCTACAGCATCTTCTTGCAGTCTCTGCCCTACAGCTTCTACCCCGTGCTCGCCCTCGTCTTCGGGATGTTCATCGCCTCGAGCGGGCGCGACTTCGGACCGATGCTCGCCGCCGAGCGCCGGGCCCGCGAGGGGCGGCTGTTGGCCCAGGGGGCCGCGCCGCTGACGGACTTCGACAGCGACTCGCTGCGGCCGCCGGCGGGCAAGCCGCGGCGCTGGTTCAACGCGGCGATCCCCGTGGCGATCGTCCTGCTGGTGACCTTCCTCGCGCTGTGGATCGGCGGCCGGCAATCGCTGATCGCCGACGGTGACCCGCTGGGCGAGGCGGGATTCCTGGAGCTTGGAATCCGCGGCATCGGCGGCGTCTTCAGCGCGGGAGATTCCTACAAGGCGCTGCTGTACGCCTCGTCGGCGGGCTGCCTCGTCGCCCTGCTGCTGGCCCTCGGGCAGCGCATCCTGACCGCGGCGCAGGGCTTCGACGCCTGGCTGGGCGGGATCAAGAGCATGGCCCCCGCGATCGTCGTCCTGGTCCTGGCGTGGGGCATCGGCAGCGTCTGCGAGGACGCGCAGACCAGCGGTTTTCTCAAGGCGACGCTGGCAGACGGGCTCGACCCGCGTCTGCTTCCCACGCTGGTGTTTCTGACCGCGGCGCTGACGGCGTTCGCCACGGGGACCTCCTGGGCCACGATGGCGATCCTGTTCCCGCTCTCGCTGCCGCTGGCGCAGGCGACCGCCGAGGCGGCCGGCCTCGGCGCCGGGGCCGCGCACGGCATCCTGCTGGCGTCCGTGTCGGCCGTGCTGGCCGGCGCCATCTTCGGCGACCACTGCAGCCCGATCTCCGACACCACGGTGATGTCGTCGATGGCCTCGGGCTGCGACCACATCGACCACGTCCGCACGCAGCTTCCGTATGCCCTGACGGTCGCGGTCGTCGCCATCGTCCTGGGCTACCTGCCGGCGGGCTTCGGCATCCCGCCCCTGCTGTGCCAGTTGGTGGCTGCGCTCTGCCTGTACCTCGTCCTGCGCACGCGCGGAAGGCCGGTGCAAGGCTGAACGGAGGCGGGCCTCGTGGGACAGACCGTCGTCGAGAAGATCGCCCAGTCACACATGGCACGGGGACCACGCGATCGGCAGTTGCGCGCCGGGGACTTCCTGTACGTCCGACCGCGCCACGTGATGACGCACGACAACACGGCCCCGGCGATCGAGAAGTTCGCGGCGATCGGGGCCCCGCGGGTGCGGGACCCGGCGCAGCCCGTATTCGTCCTCGACCACGACATCCAGAACCGCTCGGCGGCGAACCTCGCCAAGTACGCGGCGATCGAGGCCTTCGCGAAGCGGCACGGCATCGACTTCCATCCCGCGGGAACGGGCGTCGGCCACCAGGTGATGATCGAGCGGCAGTACGTCGTCCCGGGCGCGTTCGTCGTCGCCTCCGACTCGCACGCCAACATGTACGGCGGAATGGGCGCGCTCGGCACGCCGGTCGTGCGCAGCGACGCAGCAGCGATCTGGGCCTGCGGCGCGTTCTGGTGGCAAGTCCCGCGCACCGTGCTTGTCGAACTCCACGGCGAACTGCGGGACGGCGCCACCGGCAAGGACGTGATCCTCGCCCTGTGCGGCCTGTACGACCAGGGCGAGGTCCTCAACGCGGCCGTCGAGTTCGGCGGGTCCGGCGCGGCCGGGCTGAGCCTCGACGCCCGCCTCACGATCGCCAACATGACGACGGAGTGGGGCGCGCTCTGCGGCTGGTTTCCGATCGACGAAACGACGCTGGCCTTCGTCGAGCAACGCCGCGGTCGAGCGACGCGGAGCGGGGCGCAACGCGTGACGGCCGAGGACGTCGAACGCTGGCGCGCGGAGCCCGTCGCGGCGGACGACGACGCCGCATACGCCGGACGCATCACGCTCGACCTGTCGCGGGTGACGCCGCACGTCTCCGGCCCCGACTCGGTCGAGACGACGACTCCCCTGGCGGAGCTCGTGACGCAGGACGTGAGGATCCACAAGGCGTACCTGGTCTCGTGCGTCAACTCGCGGCTCGAAGATCTCGCGGCGGCCGCGGCGGTTCTACGGGGCCGCAAGATCGCCGACGGGGTCGAGCTGTACGTCGCCGCCGCAAGTCGCGAGGTGCAACGGAACAGCGAACGCACGGGGGCCTGGCAGGCGTTGCTCGACGCGGGTGCGCGCGCGCTGCCTCCGGGCTGCGGCCCCTGCATCGGGCTGGGCGCCGGACTGCTCGAGGCCGGCGAGGTCGGCATCTCGGCGACCAACCGCAACTTCAAGGGCCGGATGGGCTCGCGCGACGCGCGCTGCTATCTCGCCGGTCCGGCCGTTGTCGCGGCCTCGGCTGTCGCGGGGCGGATCTGCGGGCCGGCGCCGAGCGAATCGAGGCGACTCGCGCCGACATTCGAGACGTTCACTCACGCGCCGATCGAGCGCGCGCCGGTCGGCATCCTGCCCGGGTTCCCGGAGAGACTCGCGGGACGCCTGGTGCTGCTGCCGCGCGACAGCCTCGATACGGACGGCATGTACGGCAAGGAGTTCACGTATCGCGACGACATGACGCCCGAGAAGATGGCCGACGTCGTGTTCGAGAACTACGATCCGCAGTTCGCCGCGCGCACCGCGACCGGCGACATCGTGATCGGCGGCCGGAACTTCGGCAGCGGATCGAGTCGCGAGCAAGCCGTGACCGCGCTGCAGGCCAGGGGCATCGCGATGGTCGTCGCCGGCAGCTACGGGCGAACCTACCTGCGCAACGCGTACAACAACGGCTTCCCTTGCATCGAGTGCCCGGAGCTTGTCGCGCGCGTGCGCGAGTTGCTCTCCGCGGGGATCGAGGCCGGCGAGAAGACGCTGATTCCCGGGGACACGGTCGAGGTCGACTTCGCTTCGGGTACGATTGCTTTTCGCGGAGAGACGTTTCGTTTCCCCGCGCTGGAGAGGATGGCGCAGCGGCTGATCGCAGCCGGCGGACTCGAGAACCACGTGCGACGATCGCTGGGCCTCCGCGAGTAACGAGAGAGACGAACATGGCCAAGTACAACGTAGTATCCATGCCCGGGGACGGGATCGGCAGGATCGTGCTGCCGGAGACGATCCGTGTGCTCGACGCGATCGGCTTCGACGCCGAGTACGTCCACGCGGACATCGGCTGGGAGTTCTGGATCCACGAGGGGAACCCACTGCCCCAGGCCACGATCGAGCTGCTCGCCGAACACCGGCTGGGGCTGCTCGGGGCGGTAACGTCGAAGCCCGCGCCACACGCCGCCGCCGAGCTGAAGCCGGAGCTGCGCGACGCAGGCCACACCTACTACAGCCCGATCGTCGCCCTGCGGCAGCACTTCGATCTCGACGTCTGCATCCGGCCGTGCCGCTCGTTCGCCGGCAACCCGCTGAACTTCGTCCACCGCTCGCCCGACGGGGGTCTCGAGGAGCCCGCAGTCGATGCGGTGATCTTCCGCCAGAACACCGAGGGCCTGTTCTCGGGCATCGAGTGGACCGACCCGCCGGCGAACGTCGTCGACGCGCTGGCGTCCCACCCGAGATTCTCACGCTTCTCGGACACGCCGACGGAGGATCTGGCGATCAGCACCCGTGTCGTCACCCGCTCGGCCTGCACGCGCATCCTGCGCGCCGCCTTCGAGTATGCGGCGCACCACGGTTACCGCTCGGTCACGGTGTGCGAAAAGCCGAACGTGTTGCGCGAGACGTCCGGAATGATGGAACAGGTGGCGCGAGAGGTGCACCGGGAGTTCGCCGACATCCAGCTCTGGTCGACCAACATCGACGCGCAGATGATGTGGCTGACGAAGAACCCCGAAGAATACGGTGTGGTCGTCGCCGGCAACCTGTTCGGAGACATCGTGTCCGACGCGTTCGCCGGTCTCGTCGGCGGCCTCGGTTTCGCCGCGTCGGGCAACATCGGCGAGCGAGTCGCGGTGTTCGAGCCCACGCACGGCTCCGCGCCGAAGTACGAAGCGATCGAGCCGAGCATCGTCAATCCGATCGCGATGGTGCTGACCGCGGCGATGCTGCTCGACCACGTCGGCGAAACCGACGACGCGTTGCGCGTGCGCGACGCGGTGGCGACGGTCGTGAAGGCCGGCGAAGTTCGCACGTTCGACATGCTGCGGATTCCGGGGAGCACGGACGTGCTCGAGCGCGGCGCGGCAACGACGCGCCGGATGACCGACGCGATCATCGCGGCGCTCTGACGGCCACGATTCCGTATCCGCAACCTGCCGTCCGCTCCCGATTTTCACTCCGGTTTCTTCCGGCCGGCCGGGAGCCGAATCGGCGTATAATGTCGGGCACAGGGCAGACTTCATCGATGGAACGGGGCGAGACGTGGGAACCACAGACATTTCCACCGATACGGAGACCGGGCGAGCACTCCGGATCCTCATCGTCGACGACGACGCCGCGGTGCGTGACGGCATGGCGCGCGCGTTCCGACGAGATCCGCGCGGATACGAGGTCGAGACGGCGGTCGACGGCTTCGAGGCCGGCGCCAAGGTCAGCAGCTTCGAGCCGGATCTCGTCTTCCTGGACGTGGTGATGCCGGGTATGGGCGGCCTCGAGGTGTGCCACCGCATTCGAGCGCTCACCGAGCAACGCGACGTGAAGATCGTGATCTTGACCGGCTATCCGGGCGGTGGAAACCGCGAACAGTCGCTGCTGTACGACGCCGACCTGTTTCTTTCAAAGCCGCAGCCGCTCGCCTCGCTGCGAACGCACGTCGAGGAGTTGTTGAAACTGGGCTAGCAAACCGTTCGAGGGGTAACGCCATGGGCGAAGCACGGAAGAGACCGCCGGGGATTCTCGATCAGGTCGGGCCGGCGGACGCGCCCGCGGCGGCCGAGATACTCGAACGCATCCTCGAGTCGCTCGAGGACGGCATCTGGGCCACGGATCCGACCGGACGCACCTTCTTCTTCAATACGAAGATGGCCGAGATGCTGGGCTTCGCCGTCGACGAACTCGGCGGGAATTCCCTCGGAGACTTCGTCCATTCCGACACGAAGCTCCGCGCCAACGTACTGCAAGCCCCGACGGCCAAGGGTTCCGTCCGACAGGACATTCCGCTGAGGCGCAAGGACGGATCCAAATTCTGGACGGCCGTGACGACCAGTCCGCTGACGGTCGGCGACAAGACGATCGGCTGGATCAACTGTTTCAGCGACATCAGCCGCCGCAAGGCGCGCGAAACGCGACTCCAGCAACAGAGCGACCTGTTCCGCCAGTTCGGCGACGCCGTGCGCGACGTCGCCTACGTGATGAACTGGCCCGACAACGAGGTGACCTACGTCAACCCGGCGTACGCGCGCGTCTGGGGTCGATCGGCCGAGCAACTGCAGGTCAACCCGCTGGACTGGATCGAGGCGATCCACGAGGACGACCGCGAGCGCGTGCAACGGCAGTTCCTGCACAACGTGGAGCAAGGAAGCTACGACGAGGTGTTTCGCATCGTGCGCCCCGACGGATCCGTACGCTGGATCCGCGACCGGGCGTTTCCGGTGCGCGACGCGCTGGGGCGGGTGCATCGCGTGGCCGGGCTGGCGGAGGACGTCACCGAGACGCACTACGCCAAGCAGTTTCGCACGGCACGCTCGAAGATCCTGGAAGTGTTGACGACCGGCGAGCCGCTCCAGCGAATCCTCGACACGATCGCGCGCGTCGCCGAGGATCAGTGCGAGGGTCTGTGGGCCTCGATCCTGCTCCGCTCGGACGACGGCGGCCGTCTGTTTCACGGCGCGGCGCCGAACCTACCGCGCGAATACAACGACGCACTCGACGGGATGGAGATCGGCCCGGCGGCCGCGTCGTGCGGCACCGCGGCCCATCGCGGCGAGCAGGTGATCGTCGACGACGTGGAGACCGACCCGCTGTGGGCCCGGTACCGCGAGCAGGCGGCGGCGGCCCGTGTGCGCTCGGCGTGGTCTCAACCGATCTTCGACTCCGACCGCAAGCTGCTCGGCGTGTTGTCGATCTGCTCTCCGCATCCGCGCAAACCGCAGCCGCACGAGCTCGAGGTGCTGCAGGCCTCCGCCCACATCGCGGGCATCGCGATCGAGCGCAAGCGACGCGAGATGGCGCTGCACGAGGGGGAACGGAACTTACGCCAGATCATCGACCTCGTCCCGCACATGATCTACGTCAAGGACCGGCGCGGCTGCTTCCTGATGGCGAACCGCGTGGTCGCCGACGCCTACGGCTGCTCGGCCGATGCGCTGACCGGTCGATCGCACGCCGACCTGCACGGGACGCATGAGGAACTGGACTCCATGCTGATCGACGACCTGGAGGTAATCGACGGCGGCCGTCCGAAGTTCGTCCCGGAAGAGCCGTTCGTGGACCACCGCGGGCGCCGACGCCTGCTGCAGTCGACGAAGATCCCGTTCAAACTGGTCAACTCGAACGAACCCGCCGTGCTCGGACTGGGTGTCGACATCACCGAGCGACGCCGGCTGGAGCGGCAGCTCTCGTCCTACGAGGAGAACCTCGAGCGCTTCTTTCTCAACGACGTGGCGCGCGGTGGCCGCAGCAAGCGCCTGCGCGAGCTGTACGACTCGGCCGGCGACTTCTTCGTCACGCTGCTGCCCGACACGACGGTGGTCGAGGTCAACAAGGCGTTCGCCGACGGGCTGGTTCTCAACCCGGACGAGATCGCCGGGCAACCGATGACCCGTTTCGTGACGCCGGATTGCCGGCCCGGGTTGATCCAGGCGCTCGACCGGCTCGAGGACAGCGACGCCCTACAGCGCATCGAGTGCGATCTGCTGCGCGCCGACGGGTCGCGCGTCGAGACGCTGCTCAACGCGTACGTCTCGCGCGAACCCGGCGGAGAGGTCGCGGAGATCCGTGCCGTGCTGCACGACGTCGCTCGGCGCAAGAGCCTGCATCGTCACCTCGTGCACACCGAGCAGCTCGTGACGACGGGCCGCCTGGCGGCGAGCGTTGCGCACGAGATCAACAACCCGCTGCAGGCGCTGTTGATGCACCTGTCGCTCGTCGGTCAGTCGCTGCCCGCGACGTTCGCGGAACGCGAGTCCTGGGACCGCATCCAGGAGGGAATCGGCCGGATTCACCGCGTCGTCAACGACCTGCTGGACCTGCATCGCATGGGCCGCAGCCGGCCGGAGAACGTGGATCTGAACTCGCTGATCCACGAGGCCCTCGGCCTCGCGGAGAGCCAGCTGCGCGCCTCGCAGGTCGTCTCGCAGGTCGAGCTGGACGCCGAGCTGCCGCCGGTCCGCGGCGTTCCGCAGCACCTGTACCAGGTGATCCTCAATCTGTTCCTCAACGCGGCCGACGCGATGTACAAGGGTGGTGATCTACATGTCGTCACGCGTCAGGCGAACGGCAACGCCGTCCTCGAGGTCGAGGACACCGGGGCCGGCATCTCGCCGGAGGAGTTGCCGCGCGTCTTCGATCCGCTGTACGCCGGGCGCCGCAGCCACGGCAGCGGGCTGGGCCTGTTCGTGACCTACAACCTGGTCAAGGAGCACCGGGGTGAGATCGAGGTCGAGAGCCGGCTCGGACAGGGAACGCTCGTCCGGATCCGGCTGCCCCTGTCCGCAGGCTCCGCGGCGCCGGACTCCACGGACGCCCCAACTCGCTGAAAAGTCGAGACTTGGGCTACCTGACCGCCGTGAGCGAATTGACTTTTCGGCTATTCAAGAATATTATTTTGATATGTCAAAATTTTGTAGATTCCCCTCCCTCGTCTTGCTGGTCGCTCTGCTCGTCGCCGCGGGCTGCGCCGCTCCGGCCCCCTCCCGCGAGGACGACCGGATCCTCGTCGTCGCCACCACGGGGATGATCGGCGACTCCGCGCGCCGCATCGCTGGCGAGCACGCGCAGGTCGTCACGATGATGGGTCCGGGAATCGATCCGCACCTCTACAAGGCGACGCAGAGCGACGTCGCCAATCTGACCCAGGCCGATGCGATTCTCTACAACGGACTGCACCTCGAAGGGAAGATGGGAGACGTCCTGGTCAAGGTCGCTCGAACGCGCCCCGTCGTCGCGGTCAGCGAGACCGTGCCCGAGGACGCGCTCCGGGAACCCCCCGCCTTCGCCGGCCAGTACGACCCGCACATCTGGTTCGACGTTTCGCTCTGGGCGCAGACGCTGGACCCGATCGTGAACGTCTTCGCCGAGATCGACCCCGCGCACGCGGACGAATTTCGCGCCAACGCCGAGGCGTACCGCACAGAGCTCGAGGAGCTGGACGCCTGGGTCGAGCAGAGGATCGCCGAGATTCCCGAGCGGCGGCGCGTGCTGATCACGGCGCACGACGCGTTCGGGTACTTCGGGCTGCGCTACGAGATCGAGGTCGTCGGCCTGCAGGGCATCAGTACGTTGGCCGAGGCCGGCCTGCAGGACATGGAGCGCGTCGTCGCGAAAGTGGTGGACAACGGGATCAAGGCGATCTTCGTCGAGTCCAGCGTCCCGCGCCGCTCGATCGAGGCGGTGCAGGCGGCCGTTCGCAGCCACGATCGCGAGGTCGTCATCGGCGGGGAGCTGTTCTCCGACGCGATGGGCCCCGACGGAACCCCCGAAGGCACGTACCCCGGGATGGTCCGCTCGAACGTCGAGACGATCGTCGGGGCGTTGAAGTAACCCCACGAGGAGCCGGTATGTCACACCCCGCCGAAACGCCGGAACAGGACACGCACAGGGACCCGGTACTCGAGGTGCACGACCTGACGGTCGCCTACCGCACGCAACCCGTCCTGTGGGATGTCGATCTGGAGCTGCCGGAGGGCAAGCTGATCGCGATCGTCGGCCCCAACGGGGCGGGCAAGAGCACGCTGCTCAAGACCGTGCTGGGGCTGGTCAAGCCGATCACGGGTTGGGTCAAGGTCTTCGGCGCCCGATACGAACAACGCCGGTCCTGGGTCGCCTACGTGCCGCAGCGCGAGAGCGTGGACTGGGACTTTCCGACCAGCGCGCTCGATGTCGTGACGATGGGCCGCTACGGCGCCCTGGGCTGGGTCCGACGCCCGACGCAGCAGCATCGCGAGATCGCGCTGCAGTGCCTCGATCAGGTTGGCATTCGCGACCTGGCGTCGCGCCAGATCAGCCAGCTCTCCGGTGGTCAACAGCAGCGCGTGTTCCTCGCGCGCGCGCTGGCCCAGGAGGCGCGTCTGTACCTGATGGACGAGCCGTTCGCCGGCGTCGACGCCACGACCGAGCGGGCGATCGTGGCACTGCTGCAGCAGTTGCGCAGCGACGGGCGCACCGTGGTCGCCGTGCACCATGACCTGCAGACCGTGCCGGAGTACTTCGACCACGTCGTGTTGCTCAACATGCGGCTGGTCGCCGCCGGACCCGTGGAGACGACATTCACCACCGAGAACCTGCAGCGCACGTACGGCGGAAAGCTGACGGTGCTCACGCAGGCCGCCGAGGCGTTGCTGCGCACCCCGGCGGGCAGACCCGAGATACAGGGCACGCCCGGCGAGCAGAGCTGAATCGAAGATGTTCGAGCTGCCCTATTTCGCGCGCAACGTGTTGCTCGGCGCCAGCCTGCTGGGAATCGCCGGCGGCGTGCTCGGCTGCTTCGCGCTGCTGCGACGCCAGAGCCTGCTCGGCGACGCGCTGGCGCATGCCGCGTTGCCCGGGGTGTGCCTGGCTTACATGTTGACCGGCAGCAAGACGCCGCTGGTCCTGCTGGCCGGAGCCCTCGCCGCGGGAATCCTGGGCGCGATGTTGATCTTGCTGTTCGTACGCTGGAGCCGGGTGAAGGAGGACACCGCGCTCGGCATCGTACTTTCGGTGTTCTTCGGCACCGGGATCGTGCTGCTGACCCACATTCAGAAACTGCCCTACGGCAACCAGAGCGGCCTGGACAAGTACCTGTTCGGTCAGGCGGCCACGCTGCTGCCGCGCGACATCGTGGTCATCGGGGTGCTGTGCGCCATCGTCGTCGGCGTGACGGTCCTGCTGTTCAAGGAGCTCAAGCTGCTGTGCTTCGATCGCGAGTACGGGGCAAGCGTCGGGCTGCCGACCCGGAAGCTGGAGCTCCTGCTGACGCTGCTGCTGGTGGTCGTGGTCGTCGTCGGGCTGCAGACCGTGGGCGTCGTGCTGGTCGTCGCCACGTTGATCACTCCGGCGGCCGCCGCGCGGCAGTGGACCGAACGGCTGGGCGTGATGCTCGCGCTGGCCGCGCTGTTCGGCGGAGGCACGGGAGCCGCGGGCGCGTTGATCAGCGCCGGCGTCGCCCGCGTCCCGACCGGTCCCGTGATCGTACTCTGTTCGAGCGTGATCCTGATCCTCTCGGTGCTGTTCGCGCCGCGACGCGGCCTGGTCTGGAGCGCGGTCGAGGAGCGTCGCGTCGCGTGGAGAATCCGCAGCGAGAACCTGCTGAAGGACCTCTACAAGTGGGGCGAGCAACAGGGTGACGACTGGACACGGCCGGTACCGCTGTCGCTGCTGATGGGGGTCCGCGGCCAGAGCGGCCGGCAGCTCCGCCGCGTGGCGCGGCGCCTGACCTCCGGCGGGCTGCTGCGCTCGGCCGACGACGGCCTGCAGCTGAACTCCGAGGGCCATGCCGCGGCCGCCGCGGTCGTGCGCAAGCACCGGCTGTGGGAGACCTACCTGACACGCCGCCTGGAGTTACCCACCGATCACGTGCACCGCGACGCGGACGCGATGGAGCACGCGTTGAGCGATCGCGCCGTAGCGCGCCTGGACGAGTTGCTGGGGCACCCGGCGAGCGACCCGCACGGCCGCCCGATCCCGCGGAGCCCGGCGTGAGCCCCGTGCTGGTCATCCTACTGGTCGGCAGCGTCGTCGCGTCGTCGTGCGCGCTGGTCGGCACGTTCCTCGTGCTGCGACGGATGGCGCTGCTCGGGGATGCGATCTCGCACGCCGTGTTGCCCGGGATCGTGATCGCGTTCCTGCTGACGGGGACGCGCAGTCCGCTGCCGATGGTTCTGGGCGCCGGCGCGCTGGGCGTGATCACGGTGCTGCTCGTGGAGCTGTTCCACCGCACGCACCGACTCAAGGAAGACGCGTCGATCGGCGTCGTCTTTCCTGCGCTGTTCTCGATCGGCGTGATCCTGATCTCGCGCTACGCGTCGGCCGTGGATCTCGATCTGGACTGCGTGCTGTACGGAGAGATCGCGTACGCCCCGCTGGACCTGCTGTTCTTCGGAGAGCGCTCGTTCGGCCCCAAGGCGCTGTGGGTCAACGGCGCGATCCTCGCGGTCAATATCCTCCTCGTCGGCTTGCTGTACAAGGAACTGAAGGTCACGACGTTCGACCCGCAGCTCGCCGCCGCGCTGGGCTTCTCCCCGGTGTTGATGCACTACGTCTTGATGAGCTCCGTCTCGATCACGGTCGTCGGCGCCTTCGAATCGGTCGGCGCGATTCTCGTGCTGGCGATGCTGGTCGTCCCGCCGGCGGCCGCCTACCTGCTCACCGAACGGCTGGGCGTGATGCTGGCGCTCGGCGTCGTCATCGGCATCCTGTCGGCGATCGGCGGCTACGGGCTGGCCAGCTGGCTGGATGCGTCGATCGTGGGCGGCATGACCGTCGTCGCCGGGTCGATCTTCCTGCTCTCGTTCCTGTTCTCGCACCGTCACGGGGTGCTGGCGCGGGTGTTGACCCAGCGCCGGCTGGCCCTGGCCACGGCCGAGCAGCTCCTGCTGCTGCACCTGAAGCAGGGCGATCCCGGCGTGGCGCGGCCGCTGATCTCCCGCCGATTCGCATGGTCGACGCGCCGGCTGAACCGGATCGCGGATCGGCTCGTCGACCGGGGGTGGGTCGAGTCGGTGGCCTCGGACCTGCGACTGACCCCGGCCGGGGCGGCGGCCCTGGAACGCAGCGGTCAATTACCCCTGCGCCACCTGAGCGACTAAGTTAAAGTCCGTCGGGTTGCTACAATCAGGCCCTGACCCAAGACGACAAGGAGAGGGAAGCATGGGATTCCTGGACTTTATCAAGGGCGAGCTGCTCGAGATCATCGAGTGGACCGACGATTCGCGGGACACGCTGGCCATGCGGTTCCCGGACGAGGACAAGGCGATCAAGAACGGCGCGCAGCTCATCGTGCGCGAGTCGCAGGTCGCACAGTTCGTCTACCTCGGTGAGTTCGGCGACACGTTCGAGCCGGGCAAGCACCGATTGACCACCGACAATATTCCCATCCTGACGCGACTCAAGTCGTGGAAGTACGGTTTCGAATCCCCGTTCAAGGTCGACGTCTACTACCTCAACACGCGGTTGTTCACCGGCAACAAGTGGGGCACGTCGAACCCGATCATGATGCGCGACGACGACTTCGGCATCGTCCGAGCCCGCGCGTTCGGTACCTACGACTTCCGCATCACCGACCCGAAGATGTTCCTCAAGGAAGTCGCGGGATCCGATCACAACTTCCGCCTCGAGGAATTCTCGGAGACCATGCGCTCGCGCATCGTCAGCGTGTTCAGCGACGCGCTGGCGACGTCGAACATCCCGGTGCTCGACGCGGCCAGCAAGTTCATGGAGCTGGGCGACGCCCTGCTGCCGCTGATCAACCCGGTGATGCAGTCCAAATACGGGCTGGAGGTCTCCGCCTTCGTCCTCGAGAACCTCTCCGTGCCCCAGGAGGTCGAGGAGGCGATCGACAAGCGCTCCAGCATGACCGCCGTCGGCGACCTGAACGACTACGTCAAATACCAGCTGGGCCAGGGCATGGAGACCGGCGGTGGCGGCGGGGCCGGCGGGATGGCGACCGAGATGGCCGTGGGCCTCGCGATCGCGCAACAGATGATGCAGCAGCAGGGCGGCGGGCTGCTCGGTCAGCCGGCTGCCTCAGGCGCGGCTGCGGCAACGGCCGGAGCGGCTGCGACGGCGTTGCCCGAGTTGCTGACGCCGGCTCAGGTTGCCCAGGCGCTGGGCGTGTCCGAGGCGGATGTCGTGGCCACGATCGAGTCCGGTGAGCTGAGCGCCAAGAAGATCGGTACGACGTACCGCGTCAAGCGCTCGGCCCTGGACGCCTTCCTCGCCGACTGATCCGGGGAGGGTTTCGCTGTGGGCGAGTACAACGCCCTCGAGCAGGACAGTTGCCCGGCCTGCGGTGCCAAGGCGACGTGGAGTGCCCAGCGCCAGGCGTTGATCTGCGAGTTCTGCGGCACCGAGGCGCCGTACGAGTTCGACCGCGACGCCGGGCGCATCCGCGAGATCGATCTCGTGGCGGCCCTGCGCGAGACCCCGCGCGAACGCGGGGGCTGGCAATCGACGCGCCGCGCGGTGCGCTGCCGCAGTTGCGACGCGATCTCGATGTTCGACGCCGAGCGAGTCGGGCAGAGCTGCGAGTTCTGCGGCTCGTCCGAGCTGATGGACTACTCGGAGATCAACGCTCCGATCCGTCCGGAGAGCTTACTGCCGTTCAAGGTTTCGGAGACGAGCGTCCGCGAGTCGATGCGGCGCTGGTTCGCGAACCGCTGGTTTGCTCCCGGACGGTTCAAGCGGGCCGCCGCGCTGGATACGATCCGCGGCATCTACCTCCCCTACTGGACGTTCGACGCGCAGGCCGACTGCCCCTGGACGGCCGAGTCCGGAACGTACTACTACACGACGAACGCGTTCACCGACGCTTCGGGGAAGCGCCGCACACGCCGCGTCCGCCAAACACGCTGGCGTCGCGTTTCGGGCCGGGTGCATCAGTTCTTCGACGACCAACCGATCCCCGGAACGCGTGGCGTGGACGTGTCGCTGCTCAACCGCATCGAACCCTTCCCGACCCACGAGCTCGTGCTCTACGACCCCGGCTACCTGCGCGGGTTCATCGTCGAGCACTACCAGGTCGTGCTGGTCGACGCGGCGCGGCGGGCGAGAGAGGCGATGAACGAGCGTCTCCACGAGCTGTGCGCGAGACAGATCCCCGGGGACACGCACCGCGGCCTGCAGATCGAGCCGACCTACGCCGGGCAGACTTTCAAGCACATCCTGGTCCCGACCTGGTTGCTGTCCTACACGTTCCACGGCCAGCTGTTCCAGGTGCTCGTCAACGGCTACACCGGCACCATCGCCGGCAACTACCCGAAGAGCTGGTGGAAGATCGCGGGGCTCGCGCTCGGCGTCGGGGCTCTCGTGCTGTTGGCCCTGGCGATCCGCAGCTACGTCGGCTAGGAGCCTGTTCGAGCCTTTGTAAACACGTCCGCAATTGCGTCGGGCTACCGCTCGCCGTAGACTTCTAGGTCCAGGAGCGCGCCGAGTACCCGGCGGTCGGCCTCCCGGACGGAGGATCGCTGCATGGACACGCACCGCGCCCGCCGCCTGACCGTCGCCCTCCCGCTCCTGCTCGGACTCGCGTTGGCTCCCGCAATGGCGGACACGGCCAAGGCCAAGTCCGGAGGCTGGATGGGCATCCTGCTCGGCAAGCCGGGCAGCGAGCTGGCCGAGGCGGCCCGCGAGGCGGGCGTGAGCGGGGTCCCCGTGCAGTTCGTCGTGAAGGGCAGCCCGGCGGCCAAGGCCGGTCTACGCGCGCGCGACATCATCGTCAATTTCGACGGCAACAACGTCGAGTCGGCCAACGAGTTGCTGGCGCTGCTGCGCAACGAGGCACCCGGCAACTGGGTCCCCTTCGGCGTGCTGCGCGGTGACGACGATATGGACCTGCGGATCCGGCTCGTCGAGCGGCCCGCGAACCCGCGAGAGCTCGAGATGCGCCGCGCCACCATCGGCGTGGACGCGATCGACCTCCCGCCCGCGCTGCGCGAGCACTTCGGAGCGCAGGAAGACTCGGGGATCATGATCTCCGAGGTCGAGCCGGGCAGCCCGGCGGAGGCCGCGGGGTTCCGTCTGGGCGACGTGGTGTTCGAAGTCGCGGAGCAGCCGATCAAGTCCGCACACCACTTCTCGTACCTGGTCTCCGGCGGCGGCGTGGGGAACACGATCGAGATCAAGCTCGCGCGGGTGGGTGCGGAGA
The DNA here is from genome assembly GCA_024226515.1 of bacterium. Classification (GTDB taxonomy): domain Bacteria; phylum Acidobacteriota; class Polarisedimenticolia; order Polarisedimenticolales; family Polarisedimenticolaceae; genus JAAELQ01. The sequence goes on along the minus strand of JAAELQ010000302.1, from coordinate 21,030 downwards.
TGATCCTCGAGCCCATGCTGATCGTCGACGAATCCAGGTCGAGGAACTGACCCCCGGTTCCGGGTAGAATGGCGGCGGCGGCGGGTTGCCGTCGCGCCGGCGTACCGATCCTCCAAACCCGGCAGGTCGGACCGGACCGGCAGGGGTGAGTTCATTGTCCAGACGACGATTCCTGATCACGGCGGGACTGCCGTATTCCAACGGACGGCTGCACGTGGGCCATGTCGCCGGCGCGTATCTTCCGGCCGACACGTTCGCCCGCTACCTGCGGGCCCGCGGCGACGAGGTGCTGTTCGTCTGCGGCAGCGACGACAACGGCGTCGCCTCGCTGATCTCGGCCCGCAAGGAGGGCCGGTCGGTCCAGGAGCTGACCGCAGAGTACAACCAGAGGCAGCGCTCGGATTTCGAGCGCCTCGGGATCCGCTTCGACGTCTACGGCGGCACGCACCAGCCCGAATACGTCGAGATGCACGAGAAGATCAGCCAGGAGTTCTTCCGCGTGATCCACGAGCACGGCCACTTCGTCAAGCGAACGACCGAGCAGCTCTACGACGTCGAGGCGCAGCAGTTCCTCCCCGACCGCTTCGTGAAGGGCACCTGCTATCACACGCGTGAGAACGGGAGCCCCTGCGGATACGACGGCGCTTACGGCGATCAGTGTGAGAGCTGCGGCAATGCGATCGACCCGATGCTGCTGGTCGAGCCGCAGAGCACGATCACGGGCAGCCGGCCCGAGTCCAGGTCGACCACGCACTGGTACATGAAGCTGGGCGACTTCGACCAGCCGCTGCGCGAGTGGCTCACGAGCAATCGGACGGCCGGACCGGATCGGCCCGCCTGGCGCGATACCGTGTTGAACTTCGCGCTCGGCCAGCTGCAGGAGGGACTGCCCGAGCGGCCGATGACGCGCGACCTCGACTGGGGCGTGCCGGTGCCGCTCGACGACCCGGATGCCGAGGGCAAGGTGCTCTACGTCTGGTTCGACGCGCCGATCGGCTACGTTTCGTTCACCGCGACCCACTGCCAGCGCGAGACCGGCGACTGGAAGAACTACGAGCGCTGGTGGAAGGACGAGGACAGCCGCGTCGTGCACTTCATCGGCGAGGACAACACGGTGTTCCACGCGCTGACCTGGCCGGCGATGATCCTGGCCGAGGGGTCGCACCGCCTTCCGTCCCAGGTCGTGTCGAACGCGTTCCTCAACATCAAGCTGGCCGGCGGCGACGAGACGAAGATCGGCAAGACGAAGGTCGCGATCTGGATCGAGGACTACCTGAAGCACTTCGACGCGGACCCGTTGCGCTACTACCTGACCGCCATCGCTCCGGAGACGCGGAGAACGGCGTTCGACGCCGACGACTTCGTCGCGCGCAACAACGGCGAGCTGCTGAACGCTCTGGGCAACTTCATCAATCGCACGCTGACCTTCACCGAGAAGTACTTCGAGGGCAGCGTGCCCGAGCCGGGCGATCGGACGGAGGTCGACCTGGAGCACCTGAACCGGATCGGGGCCCACGCCGAACGCGTCACCGAGCAGCTCGAGGCGTTCCACTTCAAGGCAGCGCTGGAAGAGGTGATGGCGCTGGCGCGCGCCTCGAACGGCTACCTCGATACCAAGCAGCCGTGGAAGCAGCGCAAGGAAGACATGGCGGCCTGCGGCACGACGTTGAACATCTGCCTCCAGACGGTCAAGGCGCTGGCCACGTTGATGGCCCCGTTCCTGCCAGCCATGTCCGAGAAGTGCGGCGAGATGCTGAAAGTCCAGGGTTTTCCGTGGCTCGAGGTCGGAGTGGAACTGCCCCCGGGCCACGAGCTCGGCGAGTCCGGCATCCTCGTGCGGAAGCTCGAGGCGGACGAGGCCGGCCGGCTGTAGACTTGCCTCGCGCCCCCGGAGACACGAGGTTCTCCGGGTGGAGACTTCCGGGAAAACCTATGCCTGCCTGCTGAGCGCCGCCGTGCTGCTGGCGGTCATCTCTCCCATCGGGCAGAACTGGAAGGACCGTCCGCGGGACGGTTTCCCCCTCTCGCATTATCCGATGTTCTCCAAGCAACGGGCTGACGAGTCGTCCGTCACGCACCTCGTGGGTATCGACGCCGACGGCCGGGCCCGGCCGCTGCACGCCGGTCTGACCGGCCTGAGTGGCGGCATGAATCAATCGCGCAAGCAAATCCGGCGGATTGCGCGCGCGGGCAAGGCGCCGCTGCTGTGCCGCGAGGCCGCAGCGCGCGTCGCCGAGTCCTCGGTCACGGAGCAGGCCCGGATCCGCGAGATTCGTGTCATCACCGGGTCGTACCGGCTGAGCGAGTACTTCCGCGGGCAGCGGCAACCGGTTACGGAGACGGTGCACGCCGTCTGCCGCATCACGAGGTAGCCGTGCGTTCCCTCGCCAGCTCCTTCGATCGTTTCTGGTTCCGCGCCGTGCCTCCGACGAGCCTCGCCGTCTTGCGCGTCGTCGTCGGGCTCTACGCGCTGTGGCATGTCGGGACGCGCTACGACCTGCTCCGAAACCTGGCGCGCACGTCGATCGGGTTATTCCAGCCGGTCGGCCTGGCTCGGCTGCTGGAGGCGCCGTTGCCGCCGGCAGTGTTCGACGGAATCCTGCACATCACGCTGATCCTCGGGCTCTTGTTCGTGCTCGGCGTGCGGCACCGCCTGGTCGGTCCGTTGTTCGCCGTGATGCTGCTCGGCGTTCTCTCCTATCGCAACTCCTGGTCCATGATCTTCCACTCGGAGAATCTGCTCGCTCTTCACGTGCTGGTACTCGGCTTCACGCCGTCGGCCTGCGCGATCTCGTTCGACGCATGGGTCGAACGGCGGGGAGGCGGACTGCGACTCGCGCGCCTCGGGGCCTGGAATCCTCCCGGCGGCGCCGCCGGCGGCGCATTCGGCTGGCCCTTGCGGCTGATCGGCTGCGTGACGCTCACGGCATATTTTCTGGCGGGAGTGGCCAAGATCGCCGGACCGTTGGGGCTGTCCTGGGCGTCGGGACAGGCCATGTGGAACCAGGTTGCCGTCGACGCGCTGCGCAAGGAGCTGCTTTCGAGCGGGGCCTCGCCGGTGTTCGTCGCGCTGCAGGACCAGCTCTGGTTGTTCGGTCTGATCGGCGCGATCTCGCTGGCGCTCGAACTCGGAGCGCCCCTGGTGGCGACATCGCACCGTTGGGCCCTCGGCTGGGCGCTGGGCGTCTATGGCATGCACTGGGGCATTCTCCTGATGATGGGGATCACCTTCCGCTACCAGCTGACGGGAGTCGCGTTCCTCTCATTCCTGCTCTCTTACTTGACATTCTCGCGTCACACGGCCGACTCCGGCCCGCGCCGGGGCGAGGCCTACATTGTCAATGAACACCCACACCCGGAACTGGGGACCCACGGATGACGCTCACACCTCCATCGACGCGGCGCGACCCGCGTTTCAACCTGAAGCGCGGCAGCTCGATCGTCGAGCTCGACGACCCGGCCGGCTCCGGACAGTCCATCGAGGGTGTCCTGACGCGAGTCAGCGCCGCCGGGCTGGCCTTCGAGACCGCGGCCGCACCGGTGGCCTACATCCCGGGGCGCTCTCTCGGTAGTCTCGCGGTGCGCGTCGGCGAGTGCGCCCTGCGCGGAGAAGCGGTCGTGCGCAACATCCGCAATCTCGGGCAGGGCCAGATCGAGGTCGGCTGCCTGTTCTACCCCGACGTCGAGGACGAGGATCGCTGGATGACGCTTCTCGCCGGAATCGAGGTCGCGCTTGCGGCAATCGGAGACGACTCATGACGCTCCGCTGTAAGCACTGCCATGGATCGATCTGGATCCAGGCCGAGGACTCCAGTGGAGGCTCGGCCGGCGTTTCGTGTCGCACCTGCGGCCAGACATACACGCTGAATGCGTGGCCGGCGGTCGGCAAGGGCCGATCCGAGCTGGCCAAGCGCGCACGGCGGTTGGCGCGCGACGAGAAGCTCGATCTCCAGGGCGCGTATTCCGTCTTGCTCGGCATTGCCACAGCCGACGAGCTGCGTGAGATCGGCGCGGGCGCTTCGACTCTGCGCACGCCGGCAACGGACGGCGAGCGGACCCAGCGTTTCGACCGGGCCTTTCAACCCGCCATCGACGAGGGACTGCTCTCCGGACGGCAGGCCGCCGAGCGCGGGAATCGGGACACTTTTGCGGCCAATCTCGCATCTCGCCACCAGTTCCCGATGGACATCGCGTACGACGTGACGGACAACCGCATCTCGCTGCTCGAGGCGATCCGCAAGCGGCCGGCAGACGCCATCCCACTGGGGATCGAGGTGCCCTCGAGGAACCGGCGACCGCTCGTCCTCGGCATGCTGGCGCTGGCCCTGGCGATCGTCCTGGTCGTGAACCACGAGTCGCGCGATGGACGGAACGCTGCGGCCGCGGAGCAGATCGTGGGCAACACCACGGTGGCGACGGACGATCGCGGACGGCCGATCGAGGTCTCGGGTCCCGACCCGCGCAGCGTACTTCGCACGTACTGCCTGGTCTCGGATCGCAGCGGTCGGTGGCAACCGCTGAAGATCGTCCCGACGACGCAGGCCGATGACCAACGCACGCGGCTCGGATTGCTGCGCGACACCCACGACCCCGAAGCGCTGCTCGCGATCACGATTCACGAGGATCTGCAGCGCGGCCTGTGGCGAGCCGGAGCCGGCAACGAGCCGATTCTCGCGCATCCGGCACCGTCGGGAATCGAACAATCGATCACAAATCCGTAATCGATAGCCTCGATTCGGCAGACAACCTGCGAATTCATGAAACTCCTTAAGAAAGGAGTTGGCCGAACGGTTGACTCTCATGCCCTCGGGGACCGACGTTTCTACTTGATGAACCGTTCGCTCTCCAGAGGCTTCACCGCCACGGAGATGGTTGTGACGATCGCGATCGCCGCCCTGGTGGCGCTGATCGTCATCCCCAACTTCTCCGGCGTCGTCCAGCGCAACCGTCACTCCTCGGCGCTGCGCAGAATCGTCTCCGACGTACGGGAGGCCCGTTCGAATGCGGTCTCGACCGGCTGGGAGTATCGCGTCATCGGTTACGACACGAACGACAGCGGAAGCCGCAGCAACCAGTACCGCATGCTGGGACGGCGCTCGACGTCGGTGGCCTGGCCCGCCGAAGAGGTCGCGCCGTTCTCGGACGCCGTGCGCGTCGCGGGGGCCTGGGTCGACATCGCCTCCGAGTACCACGGAGTCGGGCTCGATACAGGTGCAAACCGCTTCGAGGTGACCTTCGATCCGCGCGGAGCCTCGCCGGACGCCGGCACCAGCTTCAACCCGCTGAAGGTCACGGGCTACGACGGGATGCAGACCAAGGTCTCGGTTTCGGCGTCCGGCGGGATTCGGATCGAATGAACCCACGCACGTGCCAGTCGGGGTTGACCTACGTCGAGTTGCTCGTCGCCGTCGGCCTGCTGTTGACGGCGCTGCTCGGCGTTTCGACGATGTTCGTCCTCGGCTACACGAACGTGAACGGCGCGGGGAACACGACGATGGGCCTGGCCGCCGCGCGGCAGGTTCTCGAGGATGCGCGGAGACTCCCCTATGCGAACCTGGTCAACCTGAACGGATTCGATACCGACGACGCGTCCACGCTGCCGGCATCGGGACCCGAGCTCGAAGTCGCTCGTCGCTGGCGCTATGCGGTCGCCGGAGAAGGCGTCGGCTGGTCGTTCACCTCGGACGAGAAAGCCCGCTGGCCGGCCCTGTCCGATCAGGGCGACGCGCTACGCGCGTCGGGGAGCATCGAGGCGGTCCAGATCTCCGCCACGATCACGCGCATCACGGTCTCGGTTTCCGTTCCCGGCCGCTGGCGGCCGATCGAGCTGGGAACGCTGATCGCGGATCTCTGATGATGAACCCTACTCGCACAGCATGCCGCCAGCACGGCTTCTCCCTTCTCGAAGCCGTGATCAGCCTCGCGCTGTTCCTCGTCGTCCTCACCATAACGCTCAGCATCTACAAACCCAGCCGGCTGCTCTACACGCGTGGCGAGCGCAAGACGGACGTTCAGCAGAACGCGCGCCTCGGCATGGCCGAGATGGCGCGTCAGATTCGCATGGCCGGGTTCTTTCCCGAGAATTTCACGGACGCACCTCCGACTCCGTCGATCGTGGACCCGATTCTCGTCGCCAGCGAGAACTTCCTCACGATTCACGGCGCCGCGGACGGCAGCGCCGCCAGCAGTGCGTTTTCGTTTTGCCTCGACGGCAACCTGCTGCGTCGAATCAACGGATCGCGGGCCTCCGGCGGTTCGTACACATGTTCCTCGGGCGAGGTCCTCGCCGAGAACGTGACGGCGCTGCGTTTCACGTATTACGACGAGAACGGCGCCCCCGTGCCCGATCCGCCGAGCACCCCCTACGATCTCGACGACCAGCCGCCGGGAGCGGTCCCGGACATGACGACCGTCGTCCAGCGGGAGAGCATTCGACGTGTCGTCGTCTCGCTGAGCGTCGAGTGGCAGGAACCCAACGGCGAGCAGCAGAACTACCACCTGAACTCCGACGTGCGGCTGCGCAACGCGGGATAGGACGAGGATCGGCAATGCACGATGAGCGAGACACCCGAGGCGAGCGAGGATCGGCGCTGGTCATTGCGCTGATGGTGACGGTGCTGTTGTTCGTTCTCGGCGCGGCGCTGCTGGCAACTTCCGACACCGAGACGCTGATCGCGGCCAACGACCAATGGTCCGAGGGCGCGTTCCAGGCCGCGGACGCCGCGGTCCAGGTAGCGGTCGACCAGCTCGACGTCGACAACACGACCGCGGTCGTGAGCGAAACGACGATCGGCGACGTCTTCGTGTTCAAGAGCGGTGGACGCGACGACAGCTCGCCGCAACCGCCCGAATTAATGGGTACTGCACCGGCTGCCGGCTACACGGTGGCCCAGAGCACCGGATACAACAACGAAGGCTACAGTTTTGCGGTCTATCGAATCAGTGGAACGGGAACCGGGCCCCGCAACACTGAACGCGAGGTTGAGGTCGAAGTCGTGATTGGCCCCATCCAGTGAGGATTCCATGAAAACACTATCCAAGGTTTTGGTTCTGGCGTTGGCAGCGGGTGGCTTCTGGGTCCCCAGCGCGGCCGACGACAGCGACATCTTTCTCGTAGACGCCGTCGAGCCGAACGTCGTCATCCTCCTCGACAGCTCGGGCAGCATGAACTCCTCGATCGACGGCGAGCGGAAGATCGCCTCGGCCCAGCGCGTGGTCGAGAACCTGATCAACAACATCGACGGAGTGAGGATCGGTGTCTTCCGCTTCAACGGAAGCTCGGACAGCGGCATGATCGTCGCCCCCGTCGGGCAGGACGACGCAACGATGGTCACCCTCGTCAACTCGATCTCTCCCAACGGGATGACGCCGCTCGGACGGGCGACCCAGACGGTCCAGGACTACTACATGGGGATCCACTCCGGCCGCACCTGCGTCGGAAACTGTGACGGCATCTACACCCCGGCCGGCGGAGACGACGACGACGACAGCAGCGATGACGACGATGACGGCGGCGAGATCTGGAGCACGCTGACCAACTACCCGAGCCCGATCCAGTACGAGTGCCAGAAGAACTACGCCATTCTGGTAACCGACGGCATGCCCAACGGAGAGGCCGAGACTCTCGTGACCGACGTCGCGGCGAGCCTGTACCTGTCCGACCACTCGGCACTTCCGGGGACGCAGAACGTGATCACGCACACCGTGGGCTTCGACGTCCCGGCGGGAACCGCGCTGCTGACCTCGACGGCCTCAGCGGGCGGGGGATCGTTCTTCACCGCGAGCAACGCAGCTCAGCTGGAGAAGGCCCTGCAGGATGCGCTCTCCGCCATCATCTCGGATGCCTACACCTTCTCCGCGCCGCTGATCCCTTCGACCTCGGTGTCCGGCGGCGGTAAGGCGTACCTCGGCTCCTTCGAGCCGGATCCCGTCTCGCCCTTCTGGCCGGGTCACCTCAAGGCCTACACGCGATCCGCGGACGGCACGATTCCGCTCGAGGCCGACGGCAGCCCCGCAGCGTCTGCCCTGGCCTGGGACGCGGGCCAGGTTCTCGCGGCGCGCTCCGCCGCCAGTCGCACGATCTACACCGCAGCCGCCGGCGCGCGTCAGCCGTTCACCACGGCAAACGCCGCCATCACGAGCGGGCTGCTCAGCGTCGCCGACAACGCAACGAAGGACAAGGTGATCGGTTTCGTTCGCGGCGTGGACACCTTCGACGCCGACGCCGACGGCAACGTCACCGAGCAGCGGGACTGGAAACTGGGCGACGTCTTCCACTCGGCGCCCGTTCTCGTCTTCCCGCCACCTCTGGCGAGCCAGGATGCGGCCTACGATACGTTCAAGTCGTCGAACTCGAGCCGGACGAACATCGTCCTGGTCGGCGCCAACGACGGCATGCTGCACGCGTTTCGCGCCAGCGACGGCGTCGAGCTGTGGGGCTTCATTCCTCCCGACCTGCTCGACGACCTGCAGGACATGACGGGCCGTATCGGCTCGCACCCGTACTACGTGGACGGAGACCCGGTCGTGGCCGACGTCAAGACCGGCGGAAGCTGGAAGACGCTGGCCCTGGTCGGACTTCGACGCGGAGGGGCGAGCTATCTCGCACTGAACATCACCGACACGACGAACCCGGGCTACCTGTGGAGTTTCTCGGACGCCGAGCTCGGCGAGAGCTGGTCGACGCCGCGGATCGGCAAGGTCAAGATGTCGGGCGGCTCCACGAAGTACGTCGCGTTCTTCGGCGCCGGTTACAACACCACCGCCAACAACGCGAGCGGACGCGCACTGCTCGTCGTCGATCTGGCGACCGGCTCGAAACTGTGGGAGTACAAGGCCGGCGCGACGACCGACAAGAAGTACATGCACTTCAGCATCCCGGCGAGCCCGACGATCGTCGACCTCGACCAGGACGGCTTCATCGATCGCGCCTACATCGGCGACGTCGGTGGTCAGTTGTGGAAGTTCGACGTGTCGGCCGAGGCGACCGTCTCCGGTGGCCTGGTGACGAACTGGACCGGTAAGCGACTGTTCGCCGCGGCACCGTCGGCGGCGAACCCTCCCGCGTCCGGCGAGTTCTTCGCCCCGCAGGCGTTCTACGGCTCTCCGACCCTCGCACTGGATGTCGCCGACAACCTGTGGGTCTTCGCCGGAACCGGCGACAAGAACCACCCCAAGGCCACCGGTTCAAACCGCTTCTTCGCGATCATGGACGACACCGACATGACGAACAGCTCGGCACTGACGTCGGCCTCGCTGGTCAGCACGAGCTCCGGAAGCGCCGTCACGCAGGGTTGGTATCACCCGCTGGCCAGCAACGAGAAGGTGTTCGATCGTGCCGACGCGTTCAACGGGAACGTACTCTTCACGACCTACACGCCGGAGTCGGTCAAGCTGTGTGCCGCATCGATCGGATCGGCCAAGCTCTACGCGCTTCGATTCGGCGACGGGCTACCGGGCGTGGACTGGACCAACGGCGAGTCCCTCGAGTCGCCTGACGGCTCCGAGGCGGACTCGACCGATGCCGGAGAGGGCATCGCCTCCGATCCCGACGTGATCCTGGGCGACACGACCGACACGATCGTCGTCGGGTCCTCGGAAGGAAAACTGAAGGAGATCGATCTTCCGGCCGCGAAGACCAAGCAGATTCGCTACTGGCGCGAGGTGTTCTAGGAGCCTGTTCCTGAGTGATGCGCAGGTTGTCGCCGGTCCGAGTCCGGACTATTCTCCGCGGCAGGCGCGTGGCGACCGCTCGACCGCGAGCATGGCGCTCAGGGTGTGCTGCACGTAGTCGATCCGGATCTCGCCGGCTCGTTCGTTGAATCGTGCATGATCGTGCGCGGGCTCCCGGTCCAGTCGGCGTATTGCGCGGGGGATCCCGCCGGCATGTTCTCCGTCGTTCAACTGAGCCCGCATGAGAAACGCGATGCCGGGACCGACGGCGGCGGCGATCCTGCGACGTAGCGCCTCGTGTTCGTCGGGAAGAAACGACAGCGCCGCGAGTAGCCCCTCGAGCCGCGTCGCCGTGGGGCATGTGCGCCCGTCATCCACGAAGCCCGTGTGTTCCAGTCGTGCGGCATCGGTCGACGGCAGGACGTCGAGGATGCTCTCGCTGACTTGCTCTGCATGCCGGATCAGCGCGAGGCGGGTCCGTTCGGAGGTGCCGGGATCCAATCGAGGCAGCAGCCGAGCAGTCGCCAGCAGGGCCCAGTGATCCGCCGGCACCTGCTCCGCGCCGTCGCGTGAGCGCGCAAGCCAGGCCAACGCGCGAGTCGCCCCGTCGATCCAGGCCGGGTTCGGATCGAGCTCGTCGAGCAGGACCAGGCCCAACGCGGCCTCGCCGGGGTAGTACAGGGATGTCCAGCTGTCCGAGCGGCCACCCTCGGCCGGAACGTAGAGTGAGTACAGGCTGCCGTCCGGCTTCTGCATGAACAGGATGAAGCGCCCCAGCGCATTCAACGTCTCGGGCGGGACGGAGCTCGCGCCGACCTCCCGTGCGCCGAGCAGGGCCACCAGCGCCAGACCCGCGCCGCCGAGCTTCGCTCGCAAGCGCTTCGAGCCGCCGACCTGTTCCGGACGGGTCCAGACCGCCAGCAGATCGTCGTGCCCTTCGATCGGTCCGATGGCCTCGCGCACCAGGAAGTCCGATGCGGCGCGCAAGGTATCCTGCGTCGATGCGCTCGGGTACCGCCGCTCGTAGCTCGATAGCGCGTAGATCGCTCCGGCGTGGCGCAACATGTTGTACCGGCGCTTCGGTTCGGCAGCGGCTCCGGGGTTGACACGGTAGACGAAGCTGCCGTCCGGCTTGGCCACTCGATTGAGGTAGCCGGCGGCCGCATGGTGCGCCGCCTCGAGCTCGCCCCCCGCGCAAGCGATGGCCCGTGCCCCGTCGTGAGCGGGTCTGCCGGCGCGGATTCCCAGCACGACGGCGCAGCCGACGGCCGAGACGAGCGCGCCGTAGGCGATCCGGCGTACGAGACTGTGATTGCGCTGGTCGTTCATCGATCGAGGCTGCCCGCGGCGGCAGGGATCCGGGTGCCGCGAGCCCCCGGATAATCTCAGGTCGCGGCGGCCGTCGGTCAAGCTCCGCCGATTCGCGGCTCGCAGTCGCCGGGGATGACGCTAGCGACCGATTCTCGGTTCGGTCCCCGCGCGCCAACTGCGGATGTTGGGTCGGTGTCGCCACACGACGAACGCCGCCAGCGCAAGACCGAACAGTCCCTCGCGAACGGCCGCCTCGACGTCGCCGCTCGACCAAGCCGTGCCGGCGAGCGCGAACGGAATCGCTGCCGCGCCGGCGACCGACCCACGCGATACGACCCGGGTCACGAACGCGACGGCGAGAAACACGCCGGCACAGATCAGCGCCGCCGCCGGTTGCAACGCCGCCACGACCCCGGCTGCCGTGGCCACGCTCTTGCCGCCGCGGAACCCGGCCAGCAGCGGGAAGGCGTGGCCCACGACGACGGCCGCGCCCGCGACCAGCGGCGCCCAGGGCGAGTCGACGGCCCAGTCGAGTCCCGGAGGACGCCAGGCCCACCCCGCGGCAAGCCAGCCCTTGGTGACGTCGACGAGCGCGACGAAGAGCGCAGCAACGGGGCCGATCGAACGCAGGACGTTGGTCGCACCGGGGTTGCCGCTGCCCCGCGATCGCACGTCGACTCCGGCCAGCGCCCGGCCGGTCCAGACCGCGGTGGGCAGTGAGCCGAGTAGATACGCGACGGCCGCGATGATCAGAAGGGCGCCCAAGGTTGTCGCTCAGAAGTCGCCCACGGTCCGATCCGGGGCGCGGGGGCAGGATAGCGGATTCCGGCAGGGACGATCAGAAACGGTAGCGGTAGGCCAGGTCGAGGGCGTCGTCGCCGATGTCGTAGCCCGCAAAGACCCGGGCCCGCGCCGCGCGCCCGTTACGCTTGATCTCGAAGCCCGTCGCCCCGTCAAGATCGACGCTGAAACGGATCTGCCCGCGTGCCGTACGGTAGCGCAGTTCCATGCGGGGGAGTCCGCTGGCGACGCGCACTCCGAAGCGCACCGCTTTGCCCCGCCCGCCGCCGCCGCCGCCGCCGCGTCCGACGGAGACCGAGGTCAGTCGCTGGCCCAGCGACGTGGTCTCGAGCAGGTGATGCTCGAAAGCCTTCCTCAGCCCCTTGAGCGTGCGGCGCTCGGCCGCGTCGGTCACCCGGTCGAGCATCACGGCCTCGGTGGATCCCGTCAGCACCGGCGACGACTCGTGCAGCGGCACGACCCGGTGCAATTGCCGGCTCAGACCGGGAATGAGACGCCGGTTGAGGAATCCGCGCGGCTCGGCGCTGCGTCTCGGCAGGACGTTCGACTCGGGGCGCAATCGGACGTCCGCGCCGCTCAGGTCGCCCGCGGGGCGGAAGCTCTGCTGGAATTTCGGGATACTCGCCCCGAGATCGCGAGAGTAAAAGGAAGGGGCCTCGGCCCAGACCTGCCCGGTCGCCACGGCGGCGACAAGAACGGCGACGGCCACGAGGGCGCGCCGGCTTACGGGCATAAGGCGCATACGAACACCCCAGAACAACTATATAAATGGGTACGGTGGGACCGCGAGAAACGCAAGTGAGGCGAAATTGGTCAGGCATCGCCCCGGCCTCGTCCGGGAACGGCGACACCGGACAAGGCGCTCGGGTTCAACGACTTACGGGCCAGGACCGACCGGAGACCGGGCCCGGCGCGTTGCGGAACCCGACAGGCCGTCCAACGGCGGGCACCCGACGCCGGGGCCGGCAGGCGCTACAATGAACGCGCGGAATCGGTGGCCGGACCCCATCGGCCGACGCTCGGAGAGAGGTGTGGACGACCCAGAATCGGCGGGCAGCCCGTGATCAAGCTGCTCGCCTTCGTTGGCCTGGCGCTGGGCGTCTCGTTTCTCTGCTCGCTGCTCGAGGCGGCGCTCCTGTCGATTCGCCCGGCCACGCTCAACGAGAAGAAGAACGCGGGCTCGCGCGGCGCCGGCCTGTTGCTGGACCTCAAGCAGCACCGGATCGATGACGCGATCAGCGCGATCCTGACCGTCAACACCGTGGCCAACACGCTGGGCGCCACGATGGCCGGAGCCCAGGCCGCGCGCGTGTTCGGCGATCCGATGGTCGGCGTGTTCTCGGGCGTTCTGACGCTGCTGATCCTCGTCTTCTCGGAGATCATTCCCAAGACGCTGGGCGCGATCTACGCGGTGCGGCTGTCGGCGTTCATCGGCTGGACGCTGCACTTCATGACACGCGCGATGACGCCGGCCCTGTTCGCCTCGCGTGCGATCACCCGCTGGCTGACGCGCAAGGGACAGCCCGGCGTGTCCCGCGGAGAGCTGGCCGCGATGATCACGACGGCGACCCAGGACGGGGCGCTGAGCGACAGCGAGTCCAAGATCTTCGCCAACCTGCTCAGCTTCCACGAGGTCAGCGTGGGCGACGTCATGACCCCGCGCACGGTGACGTTCATGCTCCCCTGCCGCACCACCGTCCGCGCCTTCACCGAGGAGGCCGACGCCGAGACGTTCAGCCGCGTTCCGCTGTACCGCGACCAGCGCGACAACGTCGTCGGCTATGTCCTGCAGCGGGAGGTGCTGCTGGCCATGGCGCGCCGGGGAGACCGGGATCAGCCGATCGAGAACTTCATGCGGCCGATCCAGTTCGTTCCGGAGACCGCCTCGGTCGGCGCCGCACTGCGCAGCGTGCTGGAGCGGCGCGAGCCGATCGCAATGGTTACCGACGAGCACGGCGGCGTCGAGGGCCTGATCACGCTCGAGGACCTGACGGAGACGATCCTCGGCGTCGAGATCGTCGACGAGTCCGACCGCGACGTCGACCTGCGCGACCGTGCGCTCACGCTGCGCGAGGAACGCCTCGAGCGTCTGCGGCAGCGGCGTCAGCTACAGACCGGCAGGGCGGTCGACTAGTGTCTCGGATCCGAAGTCATGTTAGCGATCTTAGCGTCGCTCGACGCCGCTGACTTCGTTGCATCTTCTAGGAATACAAAGAGTATGCCGTCGTCGTTGCGCCTCGTCAGCGACCCCGATCAACGCCAATCTCGTTAACATGACTTCGGATCCGAGACACTAGCAAGCTACGGGCAGGGCGCGAAGTTGCTGCGCTCCGCGCTCGTCCCCACGCCCAGCGTCGACTCCCTGCCCTGCGCGTCCTCGGCCGTGATCACGTAGACGTTGGCCTCGAACGGCCCCGGAATCTGGTCGTCGAACAGCGCCGTATCGGTGCGATCCGCGTCGAGCGTGTCGCGGCAATCGGCGAAGTGGGAATACGACAGCTCCGCCAGCAGCCCGCGGTACACGTGATACTCGACCGCCGTCGGCTCGGCGGTCCACACCGCGTTGGACTTGGTGTTCCAGACCAACCCGGTCACCTCCCGCGGGAGGAGCGTCCCGTTGTTCATCTCGTACGCGCCCAGGTCGATCTGGGCCAGGCCGTCGCCGTCGTGATCGCGCAGCCGCGGCCCCCCGTCGAGATCCCGCCGCGGGGTACCGTCGTAGAGCTCGGGGCTCGGGCCGTAGTCGATCAGCGGCGAGGTCTTGTCCAGCCGGTAACCGGCGATGAACGCCGGATCGACCGAGGCGTTGTTACTCGTCTCGCTGCAGTCCAGGTCGCCCAGCGCGGACCAGGAGACCGACGAGCAGTCCACGCCCTGCACGTCCTGCGTGTTGCCGTGAACGATCGAGTATTCGAGCGTGACCCCCAGCCCGGAGTGATCCACGCCGACACCGTTGTCGCTGAGCGTCGAGTGCGCGATGTGGACCGAACCCGTGGCTCCGACCGACACGCCGTCGAAGCAGTCGGCGATCAGGCTGTTGCGGACCTCGGCCGTCCCACCGACCTGAACCCCGTTGCCGGTCAGCGAGATGAAGGTCGAATCGGAGATCACGGCGGATGCGCCCTCGCGCACCCAGACCGCGCGCGCCATGTCGGTCTCGGCGGCCTTGAGCCCGCGCAGCACATGGTCGCCCGCGAGCAGATCCACGCCGCTGACCGGGAGGGCGTCGAACGTGCAGTTCTCCACGTCGACCGGGACCGCGGCGCGGATCCCGTACTCGCTGAACGTGATGTTGCGGATCGTCGTCCGCGCCGTGCCCGCGATCGCCATCACGTCGATTCCGCCGCTGACCTGTACGGCGCCGGGGGCTCCGATGCCCTCGAAGTGCAGCAGCATCGGGCTGTCGACGTCGACGTATTGATAGTACGGTTCGAGGCCGGGCAGGATGCGGATCCGCGTTCCGGACTGGAACACCGCCGCGACGGCGTCCTCGATCGTGGCGAAGTCCGGCTCGTCCGCCGGATCGTTCGACACGGTGAACACCGGGTTCACGTCGCACGGATCCCCGACCCCGTCGCCGTCGCTGTCCTGCTGATCCGGGTTGTAGTCCGCGCAGCAGTTGTCCTCGGGGCAACACAGCCCGTCCCCGTCGGCGTCGTCGATGAACTCGTACGGGCAGGCGTCGCACACGTCACCGTCCAGGTCGCCGTCCGTATCGTCTTGATCCGCGTTCGCGTCGTCGGGGCAGTTGTCGCAGGGGTCGAACGTGCCGTCCAGGTCCGTGTCGGGCAGGCCGCCCGGCAACCCGCTGTTGTCCGCCGTGTCGACACCGACCGTCGCCGGAGCGCTCAGCGTGTCGCTGAGCGTCACGTCGTCGATCCACCAACCGTCGTCCCCGGGATCGGGGTTGTACTGGAAGATCTGCTCGTACGTCTCGTACGTCCCCGCACGCAGACTCGTGTTGAGGAAACGCAACCGCAGCCGCCGGCCGCGGAAACGGCTCAGGTCGAAGCTCGACTCGACCCAGGTGCCGAGGCCGGTCTCACCCTCGAGGCCCGGGCCGTCGGCGTTGCCGATGTTCGCGAAATCGAACGACTCGTCCGTGTCGCCGAGGTAGACGAACGTGTATGCCGGAAAGCACGTCGACGATGGCCCGTAGCGGCGCCACGGATCGAACGGGTCGAAGTAGCTGTCCTCGTCGTTGCCGTCGTCGATCGGATCGAACGTGCAGTTCGTGTAGTTGTCCGTCCCCTGCTGGTCGTAGCGATTGACGTAGGGCGTCAACTTGATCCAGTGCCCCACGGGGTCTCCCGCGGAATCCGCGAGCTGCGCGTGGACGACTCCGCGATCCGCCGACTCCCCGGGAGTGACGTTGACCGTGCGTGAATCGATCAGGCTGATCTGCTGCTTGAACGAGAGCGTCGGATTCACGTCGACGCATGACTCGCTCGCGGGGCAATCCGCATCGATCGCGCAACGGCTGTCGCGGCTCGACGAGCAGACTCGCCCCCAGTTCAGGTTGACCGGATCGATCGTGTGCGTCGCCTCGAGCGCGGCCATCGGAGTCGTGCGGCCCAGCTGTTCGTCGAGCACGATCCCCATGTAGAGCGATCGCATGCCGGAGAACGAGCGTCCCCCGTCGAGCGCCTCGGGCCCGTCGACCTGCCAGTTGTAGGCGTCCGTGGCGGCCGGCGTCGGCCCGAGGTAGCAGTCGGTGATCACGCCGTACGAGTTCGAGTTGCTCCAGGCCGGGTCGTTGTACTGGCAACGGTAGCCGTCGGAGTTCGCATGCGGATCCCCGGTCAAGAAGCCGAAGTCCAGGTTGGCCGTCGTGAAGCTGCCCAGGCCGTCGAGCACCTCGAAGCCCTCGAAGAACGCGCTCGCGCCCGACCCGCCGGCGGCGTCCAGATCGAGATCGAGCACCAGCGGCTCGGGCTCGGACGGAGCGCCGGATTGATCGGAGGAGAACGTGATCGAGAAGTGCGACACGAGCTCCTCGAAGGCATCGCTGCGCTCGACGTCGTCCGCGATCTTGAACGTGAAGGCACCCAGCGTGAGCCGCTGCTCTCCCCCGTCGAGGTCGCCGATGACGATCTGCGGCGCCGTGACGCAGACCCGGGTCGGGTCCTCGGTCGTCATCCGGGCGATCACTCCCGTGAGGTCCTGGCTGCCCGTATTCCGGACGACGAGGCGCATCGTCACCGTCTCGTTCGTGTCGGCGAAACCGTCGTCGTCGCCGTTGTCGCTCAGCACGTGACCGGCGATCGTGATCTGCGCCGGCTGCGCGGCGGCCCCGACCGAGGCCAGGACGAGAATTCCGGCCAACAACGAAAACCGCGAGAGCACGCTCATTTTCTTCCTCCGTAGCGGCCCCCACCCCCTCGGGGAGACGCCCGTATCGAAAGGCGTGAAACCGCGCTCCGGGGGGCGACGGCCGCCCCTCTTTTTTAGCTGGATCCGGCTCCGCGGGCCAGTGCGAGCATCGCGTCGTACAGCCTCGCCCGCTCGCGCCGCAGCCGGCGGACGGTGTCGGCCCGTCTCGCCCGCGTGAGTCGGACGCGCAGGGCGCGCCAGGTCTCACGGGCCAGCCGCGCGTAGCGCAACGCGACCAGCCCGCCGAGAAAGGCCGAGAGACCCAGCACGAGGCCGGCCAGGATCGGCGTATCCGGCAGCGCCGGATAGCGCGCGTGCAACGACAGATGCGCCCGCGCGGCGAGGAACGCGGCGACGACCCAGGCCGCCGGAAACAGCACCGCACCCAGGAGGATCTTGAGCGACGCCACGTCCTTGGGCCGCTTGCCGAGCCTGGAGAGCAGGGCGACCAGCACGGCCGGGGGGCCGTTGACCAGATAGCCCACGACCAGCAACGGCGGAAACAAGAGGAACACGAGCACGACCTGCGCCAGCAACCAGAAGACCAACCCCCACGTGCGGCCCTGCGGTGCCCGGTCGAGATGCTGGTCTTCCAGCCCCAGCGCGCGCAGGTCCTCGTCGTAGGCCTCGACGCTGCGGCGCAACGTCGCGACCCCGGCCGGATTCTCCTCGCGGCGGCGGTAGTACGCCGCGCGAATCCGCCGGAAGCCGACCGCCTGCTCCGCGACGCGCGGCTCGCCCGGGTCCTTCCCCTCGCGGTGCGCGCGCTCGAAGTGCAGGATCTTCCTACCCCGGTGCAGAATCCGGTGCGTCTCCCAGTCCTCGGTCGCATGCACGACATCCTGCAGCACCGAGTCGACGACCTCGGTCAGCTCCCGCGCGAGCCGCTCCCGCTCGGAGCTCGACGCGTCCGGCCGCAGGTCGCGATCCAGCTCGACCGGGATCTCGATCGGGCGGTGATACCAGACGAGCGCTCGCGAACGGAACATGCGCTTGCGCTCGTAGTGCAGCCCGACTGGCAGGATCACCGGCCGCGGCCCCGCGGAATCGCGCGCCGCGTAGTACAGCCGCGCGGCCCCGGACTTGAGCTCGGTCGGATGCGGGCGATCGTGACTCTCCCCCTCGGGGAACAACGTGGCGCAGTCCCCCGCGGCGACGCGTTCCGCCAGCCCTGCGAGGCTCGAGCGATTGGCCGTACGCCGCGTATTCGTATCCATCCCCGTCGGGTCCTGGGCGCGGTAGACAGGAACGGTACCCATGACGCGCATCAGCGCCCCGAGCAGGGGCACGCGGAACAATCCATGGCGCGCGCCGAAGAACACCGGGCGCGGGCAGGTGACGAGAATCAGTGCCGGGTCCACGAGGGCGTTGGGGTGCCAGGACACGATCACCGCGCCGCGATCGTCGGGGACGTGCTCGGTCCCGGTGCTCTCGACGTCGCGGAAGAACGCCGCCAGCAGCGCCCGGACCGCGCCGCGCGTGAAACGAAAGCCGCGGCCGGGAGCGCCGGATCGCGCCACGATCGAAGAACCTCCTGCGCGGAACGAGCCGCACGGTGGATCTTAACCTGGATCGTTCGCTTCCTGAGTCTTCATCCGCATTCGATCATGCAATCGATCACGACACGGTCACTGAGTCGGCCGTTCCGCGGCCGACAGGCGACGCACCACGAAGTAGACCGGCAGTCCCGCGAGAACGAGCGTCGCGCCTGCCAGCGCCTGCCACGGCGCGTAGCGCGCGCTGGCGAACGCCACACCGCACGAGGCCACCAGGTAGATCGCGGGGGTCAGCGGGTAGCCCGGGCAGCGGAATGTCGTGGCGTCCGGCGCGCGTCTGCGCAACACGAACAGCCCGACGACGGTCAGCGACGACAGGATCAGGATAGCCAGCGTCGTCCAGTTCACCAGCGCGTCCACGCGGCCGATCGCCGCGAGCAGTGCCGTCCACACGCCTCCGACCCACAACGCCGTCGTCGGGACCCCGCGCGATCCGACGCGGGCCAGCGGGCGCAGCGCCTCGTGATCGAGCGCCATCGCATAGTAGATCCGCGACCCGCTCATCAATGTGACGTTGGCCGTGCCGAACACCGCCACGGCGACAGCCGCAGAGAGGACACGCTCGCCGCGGTCGCCCAGCAGGACACGCGCCGCCTGCGCACCGGCCGTCGTCGAGCCGGCCAGCTCGTCGTAGGGCACGACGAGCAACAGCATCAGGTTCCACGCCACGTAGAGCAGCGTCACGAACAGCGTCCCGCCGAGGAGCGCCCGCGAGAGGTTGCGACCCGGGTCGCGGATCTCGCCGGCCACGTAGGCCGCCGAGTTCCAACCCGTGTACGTGAAGTAGACCGGGATCAGGGCTGCGCCGAAGCCGAGGATTCTCGAAGTCGGCGCACCCGACGCGCGCTGGCCGGGCCATTGCATCGAAGCGTCGCCGAGCAGGATGCCGACCCCGAACAGCAGCATCAACGACAACACCGGCAGAATCGTCAACCACAGCGTGGTCCGTCCGGCGACGCGCGCGCCGGCGGTGTTGGCCGCGGTCAGCGCCAGCACGATCAGCGGCGGGGCGACCCACGTGAGCCACGGCGGCGCCGCGTTGCCGAGGGCCGAATCGAGGTAGCGCACGCCGACGATCACCATCGCGGCGACCGCGGCCGAGAACGTCACGGTGAACGAGGCCCAACCGGTGAGGAAACCCCACGCGGGACCGAACGAGTGCTTCAGGAACTGGTAGTCGCCCCCCGCGCGAGGAAGACGCGCGCCGAGCTCCGCGTAGACCGCGGCGCCGCACACCGCGAGCATTCCGCCGACGATCCAGGCCGCCAGCACCCACCCAGCGCTCGGCAGGCTTCCCACCACGAGACCGGGCGTGTAGAACATCCCGGCGCCGATCATGCAACCGGCCACGAGCCACCCCGCGTCCGCGGCGCCGAGTACCTGCTTCAGCCCGCCGCGGCCGCGCACGGTTCAGAATGCGCCGGAGGCGTTCTGTAGCCGCTCGACGAACTCGAAGAACTGCGGTCCGACACGCATCCCACCCGTCCACTCGACCGGCAGCGCGCCCGCAACGCACAGGATCAGGATCGCCTGGACCGTTCCCAGCACCACGAGGTTGGGGCTGCGACGGTACAACCAGCAGGACAGGAGTCCGACCACGAGGCTCGCTCCGCACAGCAGCGGGTTCGGCAGGTGAAGCACGGAGTACAGTCCGGAGGCGGCGAGCGCGGGAAGCATCGAGCCGGGAAGGACCTCGCCGAGGCGCCGATAGAAAAACGCCAGCAGGCCGTACTGCCATAGCAGCGCGAAGACCCAGACGCGCAACACGCCCGGAGCGGCGTCGAGCGAGAGACGGAAGCTGGTGGAACCGACGAACCAGCCCGCCGCGAGCGTCAGCACGATCAACGGCGCGACGCAGATCAACGCGTCGACCAGCGTGGACGCGAGGTTGTCGAAACGCAGCCCGACGTCCGCTGCGGCCTCGCGTCGCGCGGTGTGCGCGCCGATACCCAGAGCCAGAAACAGGATCAGGCACACGGCGGGCGCCGCGACGAACGAGTCCCGCCACAGCCAGACGAAGGACAGCAGCAACGCCGTCATGGCGACGATCTCGAACCAGGCCCGGCCACGTGCGATCACCGTCTTCTCCGCTCGAGGAAACAGGCCGCTAGGAGCCTGTCCGAGTCATCACCGGCATCGCGTTCCGCGCGCCGTGGGGCCGTATGCGAGGCGCCGGCGACGCAGACATATGCCCGGCATAGGGAAGTCGGCGCAACGAAGCAAACGGCCCCACGCCGCCGGAACCCTCTGGGCGCATGGGGGTTGCGGGCGCATGCTTCGTTGTTCGTCGTTGACGATACAACAGCATCGACTTCCT
>JAAELQ010000301.1 GCA_024226515.1 bacterium | reverse complement strand
TGGAGCGGGAAACCGGGTTCGAACCGGCGACCCTCAGCTTGGGAAGCTGATGCTCTACCAACTGAGCTATTCCCGCTCTTTCTACTGCGTTGCAGGATGATACCAGAGGGTCATCTCCGCGCACAATCTCCTCGGTTCGTCCCTCCCGGGCCTACCTTCCGCGCTTCCAAGTTTCGGGGTCGCGATGGAGGTGGATCACGGCGAGGACATCCACACGCTTCTCGGTTGCGAGGAAGTAGACACCGTACGGAAACCGCCCGGCCAGTCCGCGCCGCACATCGGGTTGGACCTCGGGAAACTGTTGGGGAGCCTCTGCAATCCGCCGGAGAAGTTCATCTATGCTGTTGAGGAAGGTCGCGCCCAGGCCCGAGCGACTGGCATTGTACCAGTTGGCCGCGGCAGCGATGTCGTCCCGCGCAGCCGGCAGGACGAAGAGGCGTCGCCTCATTTCTTGTCGAGTCGGCCAGCGATCTCGTCTCGGGCTTTCTCCCAGGTCAACGCACGGTCAGGATCGGAACGAACCTCGGCGAGACGTTTGTCGATGATCTTCCGGTGCCAGGCAGGCACGGGAACCTCGTCAGCCGTGGCTTTCACCCGGTCCCACAACGACTGAAGATAGTCAATCTGGTCTTCGACGCTCAGGTCGTCGAAGCCGGGCGGCGAATCGGGCAAAGGCTCGGACATTGGGCTACCTCTCTGGGTAGTATACGGCCACAATCGGCGATCCGGTGATGGCGAGCTCGAGACGCGGTTGCGGATTCCAAACCTCTTGCCCGTTTTCCCACAACAAGTTAGGCCCGGGCGGCTGATCCCGGCCCCGCTCGCGTTGGATCTCATCAGGCGGCGGCGAGGCGAGCAAGGCGATCGCAAGAACGCGGAGCACAGAACGAATCATGATCTCTCCCCGCGCGCTGAACTACGTCAGGAGTCTATTCGACGCACGATCCCTCAACGCCGCTCGTTACACAGCTGTGACGGATCCGGTCGCCTCATCGGAGCATGATAACCACGTCCGATCCATGTTCCGGAAGTGTCAGGGGAGATTCGCCATGAGATTCCGCGACCGGCGGGGAGCCGACTGTTCACTCCTCTTCCTGCTACTCGCAACCACCTTCGCGCTCAGCCTCTCGCCTGCATTGGCGGAGGATGAACAACATCCGCGCGACTCGAACACGATCCTCGTGTTCTTGGATTGCCAGGGGAGGGCGCGCAGTCACTGCGATTTCGACCACGTTCGACGGGAGATCCAGTGGGTCGACTGGGCCAGGGAACGCCGGGACGCGGACATCCATCTCTTGCTCACCGCCGAACGCGCCGGCGGGCAGGCTTCCAAGTATGACCTGGAGTACATCGACTCGAGCGGTCCGGATGGCACCTCGGTGTCGCTCGACTTCATCAGCGTTCCGGACGACACGCATGCTGAGAATCGTGATGCGCTGACGCGCAAGATCGCGCTGGGGCTGGTTCGATTCGTCGCCGAGTCACCCATCGCGGATCAGCTCCGAATCGAGCACGACACGGACCTGGAACAGGCCACTCAGACGAGCACGGATGACGACCCGTGGAACCTCTGGACCTTCCGCGTCTCGGCTTCCGGTTCTCTCAGTGGCGAGGAGCTTCAGCGGGGCCATTCAGTTAGCGGCTTCGCCTCGGCGAACCGAACGACGGAGCAGCTCAAGCTGGATTGGTACGCCCGGGCCAGAACGTCGCGATCCGAGTTCGACATCGACGACGAGACCATCGTCAACAAGAGCGAGAACCATCGCTCGGAGCTCCTGGCTGTCTGGAGCCTCGGCGATCACTGGTCGCTGGGCGGAACCGCGACCGTGGCTCAGAGGTCCTTCGACAATCTGGATCTCTCTCTGAGCGGCGGCCCCCCCCGCCATCGAGTACAACGTCTTCCCCTACACCGAATCCACACGGAAGATATTGATATTTCAGTACTCGATAGAGGCCGTCAGCAACGACTACGATGAAGAGACGGTCACCGGCGAGCTCGAGGAGACGCTGGGGCGGCACAGGCTTCTGGTCGCGACCGAGGTGAATCAGCCCTGGGGCTGGATCTTCGGTGAGATCGATGTCGTCCAGTACCTGCACGACACCAGCACTCATCGCATCGATCTCTTCGTCGGTTCCAGCGTCCGGATCTTCCGCGGGTTCTCGCTCGACCTCTCCGCCAGCTTCTCGAGGATCAAGGACCAGTTCTTCCTGCCGGCCACGGAAGCGACGGAGGAGGAAATCCTCCTCCAACGGCGGCAACGAGAGACGGATTACCGTTTCAGGGTCGGGCTGGGCTTCAGCTACCGCTTCGGCTCCAAGGTGGCGAACGTCGTGAACCCGCGACTGCGGGGCTGAATGGACTGCGGGATCGCGGTGAGGATACGATTACCCCGTGACGCAGTCGGACAAACCGGTGAAGCCACGCGCGCTGGGCAGGTCGTCTGTTCGGCTGTTCGTTGCGATGGCGGTCGTGGGCGGGCTGGCCGCCTTCGGCACGTTCAACTCCATCATGAACTTCCCGCTGGTCTTCGGGGGCATCTGCCTGGCGCTGGGATGGTTCGATCTGTGGCGCAATCGGGCGACAGTGCGAGCCGCGCCGTGGGCGCTGCTGCTGCTGGTCGGGGCGGCCTTGCCGGTGGCAGGGTGGCTGCACCAGCAGAACATCGTCCGAGAATCTCAGGCACGAGCGCAGGCGCAGGCCTTCGAGTTGCTGCGCGGCACCGAAGCCCCCGCGCTGGTCGGTCTCGAACCGCTCAACACCGATTCACAAACGCTGGCTGCCGCCACCTCGTACGCCGGTCCGGCGACGATCGTCGCGTTCTGGGCCACCTGGTGCTCGCCGTGCTACGTCGAATTGGAGGAGCTCGACGAGCTTCATCGGAAACACCGTGAGCGTGGTCTGTCGGTGGTGGCGATCACGCGGTACGGTGATTCGTCGGGACCCGAGAAACGAAGACAAGTGCGGGAAAGCTCCGCGAAGTTCGCCCGCAAGCGTGCCTTTACCTTCCCGGTAGCGATCACCGCCGAGGACGACCTCTATCAAGCCTTCCGGGTCTTCGGGATCCCTCGCACCGCGCTGGTCGACGGCGATGGCACCATCGTCGGCTATGCCGTGGGCCTGGATGGTGCGCGCGAGCTGATGCGGAAGGCCGAACAGATGCTGCGCGCTCCACAGAGCTCCTGACGGGCCATCCACAACGAGCGACCGCGGCCGCCCGGTCCGCGTCACCGGTGGCGCGCGTTGCGAGTGTTAAGCTCTGGGACGAGGAGGGTCGGGCGAGATGCGCACCCCAGGTCGACGGGCATTCCTGGTATTTTCGATTGCCATCGGGTCGCTTTCGCCGAACGTCTTCGCGGCGGAGGAACCGTCGTCACCGCCGGGTCTCCGGCTCGCCTGGAGCTGGACGGCGTGCCCGAACCCGGCATCACCCCGTACGACAAGTCGCTGCTTGTCATCGTCGACGGACCAAACGGAGTCGAACTGGTCTCCGTCGACCGCAAGCTCCACAAGGTGCGCTGGCGGCAAGCCGCGCCGGGGGCCAAGTGGACTCCCGGGCTGCCCCACATCTGGCACGAGCTGGCGCTGGTCGCCGCGCCCGACGGCACGGTGCAGTCGTTTCGCGCCGGTAATGGGCGGATGGAGTGGTCCTTGACCCTTTCGGACTACATCAAGGTCATCGGTAGCACCGAGCACCTGCTCTACGTCGGAAACCAGCAAGGCAAGCTGTGGGTCTACGAAACGGAGTAGCCGCGCACGTCCGCTCCCGTCGAAACATCACGGCAGCGGCAACTGCGCGTCACGGCCCGGCTGTTCACCCGGATCCGTCTGCCAGCTCCCGCAGCCCTGCTCCCGCACCATGAAGTACGTACCGCCGCCGGGCGACGGAACGTCGCCGGAGATGTCGACCGAGGTCGCCGCCGTCAGCGAGCCCGCGCCGGTCGTCGTGTAGCCGCTCACGCCGGTCAGCTCGCCCTTGCACCAGCGCACATCCGTCGCGGCGCCCCAGGCCAGCGTGTCGCCATCGATCGCGAAGATCGTCTGGCCGAAGGCGGTCGAACCCGCGCTGGCCGTGGCGTCGTCGCAGTCGTGGGTCACGCAGATCCCGTCGGAGTCGGCGTCCGTACAGTCCAGAGAGCAATCGGGATTGGCCTCGTTGCAGTCGAGATCGCATGCCCGCGTTCCGTCGTTGTCGGCGTCCGTGCAGCTGACCAGGAAGATCCGATCGAGCACCACGCTGTCCGCCGCGCCGCCCCCGCCATAGGTCGGGCCGTCGAACTTCAGCGACACGTAACCCTCCCACAGGTTGACGTCGTCCGGCTCGTACAGGTACCGGCCCAGGTTGAAGTGCGTCTGCCAGCTCGAGCCGAAGTAGATCCACGTTTCCGGCGTGACCGGGATCTCGCCCAGCGCAAACAGCTGATACGCACCCGGTACGATCTCCTCCAGCCCCAGGGAATACGAGCTCACGCGGATCCCGCTATCCATCTGGTGCACGCCCAGCGAGAACGGGAGGTTCGGAGAGTCCACGGGGACTGCGTAGCCCCACGCGGCCTCCGGATCCAGCACCGCTCGTGGCTCCCCGCGGTAGCGGTACGGCACGAAGCTGCGGACCCACTCGGGGTCGATCACGTCGAAGCTAGCGGGCCAGGGACTCTCCACACCGCCACCCAGGATGACGGTCGAGAAGTACGGCATGTCCGACGTCCCGAGCGCCACCGCGATTCCGGGGAGGTCGTTGACGGCGGTGATCCTGTCGGAATAGAGCGTGTGATCCATGTACGCGGCCGGATAGGCCTGCGCCAGATCGAACCAGTTCCACAGGGTGGCCAGATCCAGCTCGCGCCGTACGAGGCGCACGTTGTCGAGCTCGCGCTCCGGCCGGCCGCTGAGAGCCTGCTCCATCTGGTCGAAGTAGCCCTGCCAGCGGTGGATGTTGGCCGCCGTCAGGTACGGGAAGTTCAGCGCGTCGAATTCGAGGGACTTGTAGCCGACTCCCGGCGGGAGGTCCGTCATCGCCTGACGCTCGGCCTCCAGCTCGTCCAGGTAGACGCGCATGTCGGCCGACGCCGGGCCGTACATGTCATCCATGAACTCCTCGATGATCGCATCGGTGTCTGCATCGATGTCCTGGACCAATCGGTAGTACAGGTACGCCTGCAGCTCGCTCCAGCCGCCGCGGGCGTTGTAGGCCGCGTGATCGGTGAACACGCCGCCCACGCCTGCCTGATGCATCAGGCGCAGGTTCGTGATCAGCCGCTCCACGTTGCCCACCGGCATCGGGATCCCGGTGCCCCACGGGTTGGGGTACAGCCAGGCCCACAGGTTCCCCGGAGCGGTGATCGCGGCCCAGGCTTGCAGGTGCCCGTAGGTCTCCTGGATCTCAACATCCGGATGCGTCCAGTCCGCGAAGTAGTTGTCCTCGATGGGCGCAAAGTCGATCACGACGTTTGCCGGCATCGATTCTCCGGGCGGAAGCGTCGGCGGGATCTGCGTCTGTTCGCGGCGATAGGCCAGGGCGTGGATGCGAACCTCCGGTTTCGCCGTCGCCAGCACGGAGGCCAGCTCGATCAGGTAGTCGTAGAGCGGTCCTCCAGGACTCTGGTATTGCGCCATCAGCGCCTGGCAGTGCTCGCAGTAGCAGAGGGGCCCCGGGGTGTCGTTGGCGGAGACGGACACGATCGCGCGGTCTCCCGTCTCGGCAATGCCGAGCAGGACGTTCTGCGTCAGCTCCAGGCGCAGATCTGTACCGCTTAGGCAGAGCTGCCTGTCGTCGACGCGCATGCCGTTGTCCCACAACGAGAACCACTTGGGGTTCGTCGCGAAGTAGTCCGAGCGCGGGATCCAGGGCCAGTCGTCCACGAAGGGTGCGTCCGCGTTCGGTGGGATGTACCCAAAAAACGTATGCGGGAACTTCAGCTCGTCGTTGATCTCGGAGACGAAACCGATTCCGTCGGCCGCGGGTCCGATCTCCGCCACGCGCCGGTCGACCCCCATGTTGATGCCCTGCTGGTAGTACAGGTGCAGGTTGTAGGTCAGCTGCGCCTCCCGATACGGAAACGAGAAGCCGCGCACTCGGTCGAACGGATCGAGCGTCACCGTCGGCAGGTCCGGCAGCGCCCGATCCTCGAACGGCGAGTACCAGCGCCAGCCCTGCGAGACTTCCAGGAATTCCATCACGGCGTGCAGGTTGCCGTGCACGCCCTCGCCGTAGAGGAAGATGTCGGTGCCGAGACTGCGCGAGACGTGCTCCTGATCCGCCAGCGCGGCCAGGGGATCCCCGCCCAGAAGACCGAGAGCCGGCGCGCTCAGTCCGACGAAGATGGCCGGGGCGCTGCCGGAGTACGCGGACGCCGCGATGACCGGAAAGGTCGCGCCCGTGATCTGCTCGAGGTAGGAGCTCAATTCCGCGGCGGCATACGCCTCGACTTCGAACGGAGTGTCTTGCGTGACGATCCGGTACGTCGTCGTGCCGTTCGACGCCAGCGTCAAGGCGGGATCAGCCCCGGCCGCGGTCGGGAGACAGGGCACGAGCGCGGCGATCGCCAGACCCAGCAGGATCTTGACACTGCGCGACGATCTCTCGCTGCTCATTCTCGGTCTCTCCCGGCCTGGGCGTGTTCCACCATGCGTTCCGGCAACCGGATGTCTCGTCGAGAGTATACGGTCATCGTCGAGTTCGACCGTACGCTCCCCGCTGCCCCCCGGACTCGTCGAGTGGGAAGCTCATGCGAGACGATCGGAGCCTGTTCCCGGGCGGGCATGGCACCGCGAAGGCGGGCCTCCCAAGGCAACAGATACAATGCGCGCCTGACAGCAGTCGGGAGGATCGAAGAGCCGAAGCACCATGTCTCACCGACCGCAGAGAACCGAACGCCTACACGCGCTGGACTCGCTGCGCGCCATCATGATGCTGCTCGGTCTGGTGTTGCACTCGGCGATTTCCTACACAACTCTCGAGCACGGCGACGCCTGGTCGCTGAAGGACCCCGAGACCACCTCTCCGGTGTTCGATCTGGTCGTCGCCTACATCCACGCTTTCCGCATGCCCGTCTTCTTCGCCATCGCCGGTTTCTTCGGGGCGCTGCTGTTCTACGAGCGGTCGCCGCGGGAACTGCTCCGCAACCGCCTGTCGCGCGTCGTCTACCCGTTCCTCGCGTTCCTGTTCCTGATCTGGCCGCCGGTGGTGTTTGCCTGGGTCTACACGACCGCGGCGATGAACGGCTCGGCGACACCGCTCATCGGAGCGCTTGCGGCGCTGCTGAATCCCCTGGTTCTGATCCCGGCCAATCCGATGCACCTGTGGTTCCTCGAATACCTGGTCTTGTTCTCCTTCGCCGGCTGGCTTCTCGGTTCGGTCATGCGGCGGCTGCCGGGGGGTTCGCGCCGGATCCGGTGGCTATACGAGTTGATGATGCGATCGTCGGCGCTCCGGCCGCTGCTGTTTGCGGGTCCGAGCTTCATCTTGTTGCTGCTGATGGGAACGCCCTGGCCCGAGAAGACGGGCAGCTTCGTTCCGGCCTGGGAGCCGCTGCTCAACTACTTCACGTTCTACGTCTTCGGTTGGTTGCTCTACGGCTCGAGGAACCTCGTGAGCGGTTTGCCGCGACACGCCTGGGCGTTGACCACGATCGCGACGGCGTCGTTCCTCGTGAAGACCCTGGCCTACGAGCGGCTCCACGAGGCAACGTTGACGGCGCTGAATGTGCTCGCCGTGTGGAGTTTCGTCTTTGGCATCACCGGGCTGTTCGTACGCTATTTCAGTCGACACTCGGCGGCGATGCGCTGGGTCTCGGACGCATCCTACTGGTTCTACCTGGTTCACCTGCCGCTGACTGCGCTCGGTGCCGGGCTGCTCATCGGCTCGGGCCTGCCGGCCGGGGTCAAGTTCATGCTCGTGCTCGGCGGGACCACCGCGATCTGCCTCGTGACCTACGCCGTGCTGGTGCGCGGCACCTTCGTCGGGGCCTTCCTCAACGGACGGAGATACCCGAGCCTGCTCCGGCGCGAACCCGTTTCGCACACGCGGTAAGCTTGCCCGACGGGGCAACGACTCCGTAGAATGAGCGTACCTCGGACGGCAGACTGTGGCGCCCCCGAGGCGGCCGATCCACATTTGCACAAGGAGCCAAGTAGATGAGCCACCCCCTTCCGCCCGCCGCCGTCCTCGTTGCCCACCGCGTCGCCGACTACGCCGCCTGGAAGCGCGTGTTCGACGACACCCGGCAGTTCCGCAAGGACGACGGCATCTTCGGACACGACGTCAGTCGCGACGCGGACGCCCCCGAGAGGATCTACGTCTACTGCCCGGCCGCCGACGCCGCCAAGCTGGCCGCCCACCTGCAGAACCCGAAGCTGAAGGAGATCATGCAGAGCGCGGGCGTCGAGGGCGAGCCCGAGGTGTGGTCGATGAATCCGATGTCGGCTGACTTCATCGAGGACCGCAAGCTGCCCGGAATGGTCGTGGTGCACGAGGTCGAGGACTACTCCTCCTGGCGCAAGGCGTACGACGATTTCGACGCGCACCGCAAACGGGCCGGCATCGTGGGCCACGCGGTGAACCAGGACGCGGGCAACCCGAACCGCGTGATCATCTACCATCAGGCCGAGGAGATGTCCGCGCTGCGCGCGTTCGTCGAGTCGAGCGAGCTGCGCGAGGCCATGCAGAGCGCCGGCGTCGTGGGCCGACCGGACATCCGCTTCCTCGAGCAGTTGGATATCCAGGAGTACTAGCGAGCGCACAAGATCCTCCCCCGCTGCGCTACCCTGCCCCGATGCGCGACCACCGTCTACCCTTCACCGGCCCGGCCCTGCTGGCCCCGATGGAGGGTGTCACGGAGCCGTGCTTTCGCGATCTTGTCTTGCAACGCAACGCGCCGACCGCGCTTGGCGGTGCCTTCACCGAGTTCGCGCGCGTCGTGACGCATCCTCTCCCGGCGCGGAATCTCGCCACCCACCTCGGGCCGGAACGCTTCGCGGCGCCCGTCGGGCTGCAGTTGATGGGGCAGCGCGAGGACGCACTCGCCGAGACCGCGCGCGTGGCCGAATCGATCGGCGCGCCGGTCGTCGATCTCAACTTCGGCTGCCCGGCCAAGGGCGCGTTGCGGACTTGCGCCGGCGCCGCGCTGCTGGACGAGCCGCGTCGGATCGAGCGCGTTGTCCGCAGCTGCGTGCAGGCCGTGCGTACGATTCCGATCACGGCCAAGATCCGTGCCGGAGGACGGGACGATGCCAGGCTGGAGGAGATCGCACGCGCCGTCGAGGCCGGTGGCGCGCGGATGCTCACGGTGCACTGCCGTACTCGAGAAGAGGGCTACCGCGGCGACGGCGACTGGACGAGGCTACGCCGCGCGGTGGCTGCGGTGAGGATCCCCGTGTGTGGGAACGGCGGCATCAACACCCACGTCGATCTGCGGCGCATGTTCGTCGAGACCGGGTGTGCCTACGCGATGGTCGGTCGCGCGGCGCTGGCCGATCCGTGGATCTTCAGCGGGCGGACGGTCGACCGCGCGGAGGCCGCCGACTTCCTGCTGGAGTATGCGCGATCGCTCGCGAGCCGCATGCGCGCCAAGCGAGTCACGGTAGCCGGCCGGCTCAAGCGGCTGATCCGTACGTGGAGCGCGGGCGGGCTGTTCCTGAGCGATCGCACCTGGTGGTTGGAGCAGCGCGAGCTGGAACCGTTGCTCGAGCGTCTATGCGGCGTGGCGATCGGGATCGGAGGACAACCCGTTGCTGGCCGCCCTGATGGCTGCCGCGCCGAAACGGCGGTTCTCGGGCTGAAAACGGGGGAGATGTAATCGATCCCGCCCGCCGCCGTATGGGTAACGTGGAACCGAACTCCAAGCGCAAGAAGCTCTGGCTCGGCATCCTCGGCCTGTTGTTCATGGCGCTGATCGCCACGGCCGCGGCCCTCGTCGCCTTCGAGCTGACGCGCAGCGGCGAGGTCGAGACGATCGACGAATCCCGCTCGCTACCGCGTTCGGCCGACCCCGATCGACCCGGCCGGCTGGTCCTCGACCTGCGAGGTGTCGAGCTGACCATCGTGAAGGGCGCACCCGAGAAGACGATTCGCGTTTCCGGTAGTTACAACTCCGCCGGATATGACTGGACCGCTGTGTACTCGACGGAGGGCGACGCGCCCTGGGTCTATCGCCTCGAAGTCCAGCCGATCGGCCTGCTGCACCGTCTTGCACCCGCGCCGGGCACCGCGCTCCGCATCGAACTCCCCCCGAACCTCCCTCTCGCCATCGACGGCGAGATCAGCGGCGGGAGCACGAGCGCGGAGCTCGGCAGTACGTGGACGGTCGCGACGACGCTGCAGGTGGGTCCGGGCCAGCACCGCTTCGCCTTCTCCGAGCCCTTGCGCCAGCCGATGACACACCTGCACCTGGACGTCCCCGTGGGCGAGATCGAGATCGCTCAGCTCGGCAACGCCGGCCCGGGCGACGTGCGCATCGATGTCGGCACCGGCGAGGCCTGCATCGACCTCCGCGGCGAGTGGACGGTGGACTCCCGCATCGAGATCGCGTGCGGAGTCGGCCACTGCGATATTCACGAGCCCGGACGAGACGATGCCGTCATCGCCCACGACGACGGCCCGGGAGAGCGCAGCGCGCTGCCACGCATCGAGATCCACGACACGAGCATGCTCGACACCGTCTCGATCTCGGAGGCGCTCGCCGACTAGGCGCCGACAGCGGCCGAGTCGCCCCACGCTCGACCCGGGCGGCAAACCCGGGTAGGTTAAGGCCATGTCCCCTCGGCGAGTTCTCGACAAACCGGGAGCCACCGGCAACCTGCTGACGGGCTTGCCCGCGCGGCCGTCGCTGCCCGCCACGCCGCTGCCGATCTCTCCGGCGGAGATGCAGGCGCGTGGCTGGGAGCAGCCCGACGTCGTGTTCGTCACCGGAGACGCCTACGTGGACCACCCCAGCTTCGCCATGGCGATCCTGGGCCGCGTGCTGGAAGCCGCGGGATACCGCGTCGCCATCCTGGCGCAGCCGGACTGGCGCTCGGCCGACCCCTGGCGCCGTTTCGGGCGCCCGCGCCTGTTCTACGCGATCAGCGCGGGGAACATGGACTCGATGATCAACCACTACACGGCCAATCGGAAGGTGCGCAACGACGATGCGTACTCGCCGGGCGGCCGGATCGGGATGCGTCCCGACCGTGCCACGCTGGCCTACTGCCAGCGCGCGCGCGAGGCGTACAAGAACGTCCCGGTCATCACGGGAGCCGTCGAAGCGTCGCTGCGTCGGCTCGCGCACTACGACTACTGGAGCGACAAGGTGCGTCGCTCGATCCTGCTCGACTGCAAGGCGGATCTGTTGGTCTTCGGCATGGGCGAGGAGGGCATCCTCGAGATCGCGCGCAGGCTCGACGGCGGCGAGGGCGCGCGCGACCTGCGCGACCTGCGCGGCGTGGCCTTCGCGCTCGGCGCATCCGAAGAGCCCCCCGACGACGCCCTGCTGCTGCCCTCGTTCGAGGAGGTGCGCGACGACAAGCGCGCGTTCGCCGAGGCGACACGCACGATCCACAACGAGACGAACCCCTACAACGCGCGTCGGCTGGCACAGCGCCATGGGCAGCAGACGGTGGTCTGCAACCGCCCCGCGCTGCCGATCTCCGGCGCATCGATGGACCGTGTGTACGGCCTGCCCTACACGCGCCGTCCGCACCCCTCGTACACCGAGCCGATTCCCGCGTTCGAGATGATCAAGGACTCGGTGACCATCATGCGCGGTTGCTTCGGCGGCTGCACGTTCTGCTCGATCACGACGCACCAGGGCCGCATCATCCAGTCGCGCAGCAAGAAGTCGATCGTCGGCGAGCTACGGGCCCTCGCGGGAGACCCGCAGTTCAAGGGCACCGTCAGCGACATCGGCGGCCCCACGGCCAACATGTACACGATGAAGTGCACGAAGCCCGACGTCGAGGCGATCTGTCGCCGCCAGTCGTGCGTGCATCCCAAGGTCTGCAAGCTGCTGGGCACGGACCACGGGCCGCTGATCGAGTTGATGCGCGAGGCGCGTGACATCCCCGGCGTGAAGAAGGTGCTGGTGGCCAGCGGCATCCGCATGGATCTCGCGCGCCGCTCGCCGACGTACATGCGTGAGCTGACGCGGCACCACGTCGGCGGTCACCTCAAGGTCGCCCCCGAGCACACGGACACCGAGGTTCTCGATCGCATGCGCAAGCCGTCGGGCGACGACTTCGAGGCGTTCTCCACTGCGTTCGACACGGAGTCACGGCGCGCCGGCAAGAAGCAGTACATCATCCCGTACTTCATCGCGAGCCACCCCGGCAGCGACCTCGACGCGATGATCGACCTCGCGCTGTTCCTCAAGCGCACGGGCTACCGGCCGGACCAGGTACAGGACTTCATTCCCGCCCCGTTCGACGTCGCGACGGCGATGTACCACACCGGGATCGACCCGTTCAGCCGCAAGCCGGTCTTCGTGGCAAAGCACCTGCGCGACCGCAAGCTACAGCGTGCGTTGATGCAGTTTTTCAAGCCCGAGAACTACTTCGAGGTGCGCAAGGCGCTGGTGCAGGCGGGACGCCCGGACCTGATCGGGCACGGATGCGACGCCCTGATCCCCGCGACTCCTCCGCGCGAGGCGCTGGCCCGGCGTCGCGCCGACGCGAACGCGTCGTTCGGCGGCGAGTACGTGCACCGCATCGACGGAGAGCAGCGGAAGGGGTCGAAGAAGCAATCCCGCAACACCGCCGCCGGGGGCTACCGCCCCCAACGCAAGAGCGCCTCGTCGGTCGGACCCAAACAAAAGAAGGGGCCGGGCACGAAGCCCGGCCCGACGAAACGGTGAGACCCAGACAGTGACAGGAGTGCTTGACGGATTCAGCGGGTTCCGTTGTAGGCGCCCGACACACTGCAATTACCGGAAAGCCCTTCACCCCTGACGGACGTCACACTCAGCGCGGCCTCGTCGCCCACGACGTAGCCCGACACACCGAGGTCGAGCGCCTGCGAGGAGTCACCCACGCCGATCGTGCCGGAGAACTGAGCGCCCGCGAGGGTCCCCTCGAAGCTCGCGCCGAAGCCGGCGCAATCGACGGTACTCTGGATCGCGGATAGGTCGGTCACGTCACCGACCCCGACGGTGTCGGGACCAATGGTCGACTTCTGGCACGGCAGCACGACCGTGCCGCTGACCGAATTGCCCTCCTGGTGCACCGAGATCATGAAATCTTCGTCGGGCGCGAAGGCGAAAGCCGCCAGGTCACCGCTGCACGCGGCGATCGTCACCGGGTCACCGGTGTCGCTCTTGAAGTTCCAGGTGCCGCTCATGTCGCCGTCCAGCCCGGAGCTGCCGCCGCCGCCGAGCAACCCGTCGGAGCTGCTGCAGGACAACGCGAGCGCGGACACGGCCAGCACACACAGAGTCAGGAGTCGCATTCGTAACGTGTTCATGGATAGCCTCTCGTTGTTGCGCGTTTAAGCAAATATAATTCCGCGCTATGCCAAGTCGAGGTATTCGGGGTCACATGTTCGTAAGCCGATGACGGTTTCGTGCCCGTTTTGCCGGCTGTTTTACCGCCTGTCATCGCGGGGCGCCTGCTGCACGAATGTCGTTCACATAGCGCTCCGATGTGGTGGGCCGTAGCGTCACGGGATATCATCGCCACGTGAGGCGCATCTCCAATCTCGCGACCGTCGCGGCATGCGTACTGCTGCTCGTTCCGGGTGTGATCCTCGGGGACTATTACGCGGGACTCGACGCGTACGAGCGCGGGGACTTCTCCGCAGCTCTGGAGAACTGGCTCCCGCTCGCCCGCCAGGGCGATGCCGAGGCCCAGTTTCGCGCGGCGCGCGTGTTCGCCATCGAAGGCGAGCTGCAGGATCTGGGCGAGGCGTTCGGCTGGTACCTCGCCGCGGCGGAGAGCGGTCACGCCCGCGCACAGAACAACCTCGGAGGCATGTACGAGGCCGGACGCGGCACCGATCCCGATCCAGGACAGGCGGCGCGCTGGTACCGCGCCGCCGCCGAGCGGGGGCGCCCCGTCGCGCAGAACAACCTCGCACGACTCTACGAGGAAGGGCTCGGCGTCGAGCGCGACACCGAGCTCGCGGCGCGCTGGTACCGCGCCGCCGCCGAGGCCAACCACCCAAGTGCACAGAATCGGCTGGGGCTGCTGTATGCCGCAGGGGACGGCGTGCGTGCCGACGACGCGACCGCCGCGCGCTGGTTCCGCCGCGCCGCCCGCCGAGGCGTGGCCGAGGCGGAGAACAACCTCGCCGTCATGCTCGATCGCGGGACCGGGCTCAAGACCGACGGGGACAAGGCGCTCAAGTGGTACCTGAAGGCGGCCGATCACGGGCTCGTCGCGGCACAACGCAACCTCGGCAGCCTCTATCGCTCCCGCGACCAGATCGACGTCGCCCGCGAGTGGCTCACCCTCGCCGCTAGCGGCACCGCGGAGGCGGCGGCGCTGCTGCGCGACGAGTTCGCGACGAGCGGCACGCCGG
Source organism: bacterium (assembly GCA_024226515.1). Lineage (GTDB taxonomy): Bacteria > Acidobacteriota > Polarisedimenticolia > Polarisedimenticolales > Polarisedimenticolaceae > JAAELQ01. The sequence goes on along the minus strand of JAAELQ010000301.1, from coordinate 36,090 downwards.
CGGACCTGCCGCTCAGCGTTGCGGACGCTCGCGCGGACGACGTCGCCGAAAACGCCGCGCCTCGCGCCCTGGAAGAGGTCGAGCCGGGACCCGCTGCGCAGGCAGCCGCCGCTCCGGCGGCGCGCGCGGCCGGCGACGACGCCGAGGACCAGTACCGCCTCGCGCGCATGTACGCGACCGGACAGGGCCGTCCCCTGGACCGCGAGCGCGCCGAGCAGGCCTACCTGCGGGCCGCGCAGCAAGGCCACGGAATGGCGGCCTACAAGCTCGGGTTCCTGTATCTCCGCGGCCTCGGCGGCTCCAAGAAGAAGGACTATGTCCGTGCCTACCACTGGTTCGACGTCGCGGCCGAGCTCCGCACCGGTGATGCCGCGGAATGGCGCGACAAGCTCCTCCCCCGCCTGACCCCGACCGAGATCGAGCAGGCGGAGGCGCTGGCGGCCGCCCCCTGAAACGCGCCGCTCGCCCACGGCTCGCCCCGACGGTATATTCGATCGGAGTCACGCTCCGGAGGTTCACGTGAGACATTGTTGGTTGTTGGCGCTCGTGCTGTTGCTCGTAGTTCCGGCGCAGGCCCAGACGAAGAGCCTGGCGAATCGGCGCGCCGAGCAAGCGCGCCTGGAACAGCGGTTCGCCGACCTCGAGCGACGCTCGGATACCGGCGACAACGAGGCCCGCCTCGAGCTCGCCGGAATGTACCTCGACGGTCTGGCGGTACCCGCCGATCCCGAGACGGCGTTCGAGCTGTGCCACAGCGCCGCGGAGCGCGGCTACGCCGCCGCCGAGCACGAACTCGGCCTGTACTACCGGCGGGGCACCGGGACCGCCCGCGACGACGAGGCCGCATTTGCGTGGTTCTCGCGAGCTGCCGACCAGGGTTACGCACGCTCGCAGTTCATGGCCGGCGTCATGAAGCTGTACGGCACTGGAACCGAGGAAGATCACGCTCGCGCGCTGGAGCTGCTCGAGCTCGCCGCGGACGCGGAGGTGCCCGAGGCGCTGTTCACCATCGGCGAGATGTATCGCGTGGGCCGCGGCGTCGAGCAGGACTACGAGGTGGCTCACGCGTGGATCTCCGCCGCGGCGGAACACCACCTGCGCGACGCACAGTACCGCCTCGCGCGCATGTACCAGCGCGGACAGGCCCTCCCGGTCGACGCCGGACTCGCCGTGCAGTGGATGCAGCGCGCCGCCGAACAGGAGTTTCCCGTCGCCCAGCATGCGCTGGGCAAGTTCTACCGCTCGGGTTACGGCCCCCTGCCGCAGAACCCGACCCTGGCGATGAAGTGGTTCCTGGCCGCCGGCGAACAGGGTTTCGCGCGTGCGCAGTTCTACATGGGTCTCGGCTACCGACAGGGTCAGGGATTCAAGCAGAGCGACGCGAAGGCCGTCGAGTGGTTCCGCAAGGCAGCGACGCAGGGTGACGAGCGCGCCGAGTACTACCTGGGGCTGCACCACGAGCAGGGACGCGGCGTCCAGCGCGACTACGCGCATGCGCTCTACTGGTTCACGCGCGCCCACGAGAACAATGTCGCGTCGGCGACGTATCAGATCGGCCAGCTACATCGCTACGGCCACGGCGTCGCTCGAGATCTCGTCGAGGCCGTGCGCTGGTACGAGATCGCAGGAGAAAAGGGTCACATTCCGGCTCAGACCAAGCTGGCCGAGATCTTCGCCGAGGGTGGGCCGGGCATCGAGGCCGATCCGCAGCTCGTGACCCACTGGTATCGCCGCGCCGCCGTCGCCGGCGACACCGAGTCCCAGATGCTGCTCGGACGCATGTACTACGTCGGCGACGAGGTCGAACGCGACGACGTCGAGGCCGCGTACTGGTTCCTCGAGGCGGCGCAACACGACGAGCTCGACGCACAGTACGCGCTGGGCACGATGTATCTCGACGGGCGAGGCGTCGAGAACGACGACGCCGAGGGCCGGCGCTGGATCCAGGCCGCCGCCGAACAGGGTCACCTTGCTGCACAGTTCGAGCTCGGCCAGTTGTTCGCCAAAGGCCGCGGCGGCCTACCCGAGCGCCCGGCGCAGGCGTTCCAGTGGTACACGCGCGCCGCCGAGGAAGGGTACCCCGAGGCGCAGTTCGAACTGGGCAACTCGTATCACCACGGCCGCGGAGTCGAGCACGACGGCGAGACTGCGCTCTCGTGGTACCGCGCAGCCGCCGACGGCGGCCACGCCCGCGCGCAGTACAACCTCGGCGTACTGTATCTGCGCGGCGAGGGGGTCGAGGTCGATCTTGCCGAGGCCTATTACTATTTCTCGCTCGCCGGCAACTCGGGTCTCGACGTGACGACGGCGTTGAAGCGCTGCGCCGAGCAGCTCACGCCGGAGCAGCTCAACTCGGCGCTGGCGCGTCTCGGCGAGGCCGCCGAGGACTAGGAGCCCGCCCGGGCCCGGCGCTCCGCGGCGCGCAGCAACGGCGACACGTCGTCACGCCCGAGTTCGACCGCCCCGCGGTAGAAGTGCGCCGCCTCCTCGAACCGCCCGCCGGCGTAGAGCATGTGGCCCAGCTGCACCGCGGCCTCGACGAGCGTCGGGTCGAGCGCGAGCGAGTCGCGCAGCTCGCGCTCGGCCTCTTGGAGTTCACCGCGACGCTGCAGCACGATCCCGAGGTACATGTGCGCAGCGCCCAGTTCGTCGTTCACCTCGACCGCGCGCCGCAGCGACTCCTCGGCCTCCGCCAGTCGTCCGCGGCGGCCCAGCAGCATCCCGCGCTCCATCCAGAAGTCGGCGTGCCCCGGCGTGTGCTCCAGCGCCCTGTCGTACAGTCGCAGCGCCGCATCCAGCTCGCCGCGCTCGGTGTGCCGTCCGATGAAGAAGATGTAGGGCCGCAGGCTCCCCGGCGTCGTCTCGAGCGTGCGCGTGAAGAACGACTCGCTGTCCCGCCACATCCGTGAGACCTGACGCGCGTGCAACGCCGCTCCCCCCAGGCCCAGCGCGCACAGCAAGACCAGCGCGAGCGCCGCCGTGCGCCCGCCCGCGGACGCGACCCGCTCGTACAGCGCAGTCCAGGCCAGGCCGACCAGCATGCAGAAGCCGGCCGCCGGAACGTAGACCAGGCGCTCGGCGAAGCCGGCGCCGTTCAGGACGATCAGGTTGCCCACGACCAGGTACGGCACCAGGAAGAGGCACGCGGCCATCGCCGGGCGCTTGCCCCCCTCCCGCGCGCCGAGCAGCGGACGCAGCACCAGGAACGACAACCCCGTGAGCAACGCCAAGCCGACGAGCGGCAGCAGCGCGAACAACGCGGGCTGCACGGCGAACGCCGACCCCGAATAGTCGCCCGACAGCCCCACCGGTCGCACGAGCAACATTGCGTAGCGCGCGAGCATGGCCAGCGTCGTCGCCACTCGCGGAACGCCGTCCAGCGTCACGAGGACGTTGTCCTCCGCGGCCACGCGCTGCAGCCCGGCAAGCTCGCCGATCGCCACCGTACGCAGCGCCATGTAAAGCGCAGCGGCGATGGCCAGCGGCGCGAACAGCCCGACCCGACCGAGCAGGAACGCCACCCCCCGCGCTCGTCCTCGAGGCCGGAACAGCGCCTCCTGAGCCACGAGCAGCAGCGGCAAGGCGACGGCGATCTCCTTCGAGCAGAAAGCGAGGAACGCCGCGACGCCGCCCAGGCCGGCGGCGAGCCGCGAGCCGTCCGCGTCGCGCCACGCACCGGCGTAGGTCCAGGCCAGCAGCGCGCACAACGAGAAGACGAGGGCGAGCAGATCCGAACGACCCATCACGTTGGCGACGCCCTGCATCAGCAGCGGATGCGTCGTGAACAGCAGCGCCGTCACCAGGGCCCCACCCACCTGCATCCCGTAGCGACGGGTGAGCAGGAACAGCAGCAAGGCCGCGAGTCCGTGCAACAGCACGTTGACGACGTGCGAGACGCCCGAATCGCTCTCGCCGCCGACGCCGCGCTCGAGCGCAAAGCTCCACACGGTCAGCGGCCGGTATAACGTTCGGGCGTTGGAGATCGTGTCCTTCCAGAAATCGGAGGTGAAGATCTCCACCACGCTCCCGCGCTCGACGACGGGATTGATCTTGACCGCGTGGTACGAATCCTGAACATACTGGAAGCGCGCCGACGGGCCATACGCCACGACGCAGAGCAGCAGGACGCCGCCCAGCAGGATGCCCCAGGTTCTGGGCGTCTCGCGCACGCTCGCCGCTGAGTTCAGCGGTCCTCGAAAGCGTCGACCGAGACGCAAGTGCAGAACAGGTTGCGGTCGCCCCAGGCGTTGTCGACGCGCCCGACGTAGGGCCAGAACTTGCGCTCGCGAACCCACGGCAACGGATACGCGGCCTGCTCGCGAGAGTACGACCGATCCCAGTCGTTGGCCGCGACGGCCTCCGCCGTGTGCGGGGCGCGTTTCAACGGGTTGTTCTCCCGGTCGCCGCGACCCTCCTCGATCGCGCGGATCTCGTCGCGGATCTGGATCATCGCCTCGCAGAACCGGTCGAGCTCCTCACGCGACTCGCTCTCGGTCGGCTCGATCATCATCGTCCCGACGACGGGCCACGACATGGTGGGCGCGTGGATGCCGAAATCCATCAGGCGCTTCGCCACGTCGTCCACCGTGATTCCCGAGCTCTGCTTCAGCGGACGCAGGTCGATGATGAACTCGTGCGCAACCAGACCGGACTTCCCCGTGTAGAGAATCGGGTAGTGGGCCTCCAGCCGCTTGGCCATGTAGTTCGCGTTCAGAATCGCGACCTGCGTGGCCTCCAGCAACCCCGAGCCGCCCATCAGCGCGATGTAGGTCCACGAGATGGGCAGGATGCTCGGGCTGCCGTACGGCGCGGCCGCGATCGGGCCGATCGCGCTGACCCCTCCTCCGCCCACCAGGGGGTGGCCGGGAAGGAACGGTTCGAGATGCGGCGCAACGCCGATCGGACCCATGCCGGGCCCGCCGCCACCGTGCGGAATGCAGAACGTCTTGTGCAGATTCAGGTGACACACGTCGGCGCCGATGTCCCCCGGACGGCACAGGCCGACCTGGGCGTTCATGTTCGCGCCGTCCATGTACACCTGCCCTCCGTGCTCGTGAACGATTTCGCAGATCTCGCGGATCGAACCCTCGAACACACCGTGCGTCGAGGGGTAGGTGATCATCAACGCGGCCAGCTCGGCGGCGTTCTGCTCGCCCTTGGCCCGCAGATCGGCGACGTCCACGTTGCCCAGCTCGTCGCAGGCCACCGGGACGACCTGCATCCCGGCCATCACCGCGCTGGCCGGGTTGGTCCCATGCGCCGACGTCGGGATCAGGCACTTGCGCCGGTGCGACTCGCCGCGGCCGTCAAGGTAGCCTCGGATGACCAGCAACCCCGCGTACTCGCCCTGAGCACCCGCGTTCGGCTGGAACGAGATCGCACTGTAGCCCGTGATCTCGCACAGCCAGCGTTCGAGCTCGTCCAGCATCGAGGCGTAGCCCTCGCTCTGATCCTGCGGCGCGAAGGGATGCAGCGCGCCGAACTCGGGCCAGCTCACCGGCAGCATCAGCGACGTCCCGTTGAGTTTCATCGTGCACGAGCCCAGCGGGATCATCGAGTGCGTCAGCGAGATATCGCGCGACTGCAGCCGATGGATGTAACGCGTCAGCTCGTGCTCGGTCCGGTAACGCCGAAACACGTCGTGGGTCAGGAACTCTCCGCTGCGCTTCGAACCGTCGGGAATCGTATCCTCAGCGGATTCGCCCGCGTCTCCAGCGACACCGAACACGTTCAGCAACCGTCGAACGTCGTCGGCGGTCGTCGTCTCGTCGAGGGCGACACCGACGTCCCCGTTGTCGTGGTAGCGTAGGTTGATCTCGTCCTTCTCGGCCGCGTCGCGCACCGACTCGGCGAAGCCCGCGTCACCCGACACACGCAACGTGTCGAAGAACGGCCGTTCGCCCACGCGGAGCCTGCCGCGGCGCAGCCCGGTCGCGAGCCGGTTCGTCAGACGATGCACGCGCCGCGCGATGTCCCGCAGCCCCTCGGGCCCGTGATACACGGCATACATCGACGCCATGATCGCCAGCAACACCTGCGCCGTACAGATGTTGCTCGTCGCGCGATCGCGGCGGATGTGCTGCTCGCGGGTCTGCATCGCCAGTCGGTAGCCGGGTTTGCCGCGGTCGTCGCGCGACACGCCGACGACACGCCCCGGGATCTGTCGCTTGTACTCCTCGCGCGTCGAGAGAAACGCGGCGTGCGGGCCACCGAACCCCATCGGAACGCCGAAGCGCTGCGTCGAGCCCACCGCGATGTCCGCGCCGAACTCCCCGGGCGGAGTGAGCAGCGTCAACGCCAGCAGGTCCGTCGCGACGACGACCAGCGCGCCCGCACCGTGCGCGTCGTCGACCAGTGCGCGATAGTCCTCGACGGCGCCGTCCGTCGTCGGGTACTGCAGCAGAACTCCGCAGATCCCGCGGTCGGCGATGCTGCCCACGGCGGGGCGCTCGACCTCGACGCGGATGCCGAGCGCCTCGGCCCGCGTCCGGACCACGGCAATCGTCTGCGGGTGGCAATCGGGCGAGACGAGGAACGCGTCGAGCTTCCCGCGCGCGACCGCGTGGCACATGGCCAGCGCCTCCGCGGCGGCCGTGGCCTCGTCCAGCAGCGAGGCGTTCGCCAGCGGCAGTCCGGTCAGATCCGCGACCATCGTCTGGAAGTTGATCAGCGCCTCGAGCCGCCCCTGGGCAATCTCCGCCTGGTACGGCGTGTACTGCGTGTACCAGCCCGGGTTCTCGAGGATGTTGCGCTGGATCACGGCCGGCGTGATGCAGCCGTAGTAGCCGAGCCCGATGAACGAGCGCTGCACGCGATTGCGGATCGCCGTCCGCCGCAGCGACGCGACGAGCTCGGTCTCTCCCCGCGGCTCGCCGATCGCGAGCGGCCGGCCGAGACGGATCGCCCCCGGCACCACCTCGTCCGCCAGAGCGTCGAGCGAGGGTTGCCCCACGACCTCGAGCATCGCGCGGATGTCCTTCTCTCCCGAACCGATATGACGACGAACGAAACCGTCCGCGACTTCACTCACCTTGTTGCCCGCCTTGAGTACGTCCACCATGCTCGCAGTCTCCACCTTCATTCTATCGCTGCCGAGATCCAGCCTCCGCCGAGGACCAGATCGCCGTCGTAGGCCACCGCCGCCTGCCCCGGCGCGATGGCACGCTGCGCTTCCTCGAAGCGAATCTCCGCCCGCCCGTCGCCGAGATCGGTGATGCGTGCCGGCGAGCCCTCGTGTGTCGAGCGCACGCGCACGTCGGCACGCAGGGCGCCGTTCAGCCGCTCGAACGGGATCCAGCGGCAACGCTCGATGATGCAGGTCTCACGAAACAACTCCTCGTCCGCGCCGACGACGACGCGGCTCGTCGCCGGTTCCGTTTGCAACACGTACAGCGGTCGGTCGGCGCTGATCCCGAGCCCACGCCGCTGCCCCACCGTGAAGCTCTCGATCCCGTCGTGGCGGCCCAGGACGCGTCCCTCCGCATCCACCACGTCGCCTGCGCTCGACTCGCGCAGCAGCTCATGCCGACCCAGAAACTCGCGGTAGTTCTCGTTCTCGGCGACGAAGCACAGGTCCATCGACTCGGGCTTGTCCGCGTTGCCCAGCCCCATCTCGCGCGCGACCTCGCGCACGTCGTCCTTGCGCATCCCGCCCAGCGGGAACTCCGCGTGCCTGCGCTGCGTCTCGGACAGGTCGAACAGGAAGTAGCTCTGGTCCTTGTCGGGGTCGGCGGCCCGCCGCAGCAGCGTTCGACCGCTGCGCGCGTCCGACTCGAGGATCGCGTAGTGCCCGGTCGAAACACGCTCGGCGCCGACCGCCCGCGCACGGGCCAGCAGGGCGCCGAACTTCATGAACGTGTTGCAGCGTACGCAGGGCGACGGAGTGCGCCCCTCGGCGTAGTCGTCCGCGAACGGCTGGATCACCTGCCGCCGGAACTCGTCCTCCATGTCGATGACGTAGTGCGGAAAACCGAAGCGGTCGGCGACGCGACGCGCGTCGGCGAAATCGTCCGGCGAGCAGCAGCGTCCGTAGCGTTCCCCCTCGCCGATCAGTCGGTCGACGAGCTGCATCGAGAAGCCCACGACGGGCCTCCCCTGCCGCGCGACGAGGCATGCGGCGACGGAGCTGTCCACTCCACCGCTCATCGCCACGGCCGTCGTCTGGCTCGGATCGTTCATCCTGCGCGAGGGCTCCGAGCTGCCGTCCCGGACGCGGAAGGCAGCGGGTAAGACCTCACGGTAACGTACCTAAACCGAACGGTCCAACCCGCGGCGCACCTGGGCGACGACGTCCGGAAAACAGGCCAGCAGCCGGTCCACGTCCTCGGCCGTCGTGCTCCACCCCAGCGACAGCCGCACGGCGCCGCGGGCCTCGGCGTCGTCGAAACCCATGGCGCGGATGACGTGGGACGGCTCGACTCCGCCCGACGCACAGGCGGAGCCCGTCGAGACCGCGAAGCCCTCGAGATCGAACGCGATGGCCAGCGTCTCTCCCGGCAGTCCGCTCACCGCGAAATTGACCGTGTTCGGCAGGCGGTTCGCCGCCTGACCGTGGAACCGGATCCCGCGACACTGATCGCGCAGCCGCGTCTCGAGCTTCGCGCGCAGACGCAACAGGCGCTGCGTCTCCTCCTGCTGCTCGCGCTCGGCGACCTCCGCCGCGGCGCCGAACCCGGCAATCGTCGCCACACCCTCGGTGCCGCCGCGCCGGCGCTTCTCCTGCGTGCCCCCGGAGATCAGCGGCGCCAGCGAGATGCCGCTGCGCACCGTCAGCGCGCCGACACCCTGCGGCCCGCCGAGCTTGTGCGCGGAGAGCGCCATCAGATCGACGCAGGCCGCGTGCGGATCCAGCGCGATCTTCCCGGCCGCCTGCACGGCGTCGACGAAGAACGGGACGCCCGCATGCCGGCAGGCCGCACCGATCTCGCCGACCGGCTGAATCACGCCGGTCTCGTTGTTGGCCCACTGCAGCGCCGCGAGAGCGACCCCGGGGCCCAGGTGGCGGATGAACTTCTCGGTATCGACCCGCCCCTGCTCGTCGCACGCGACGCGGACCACGACGAAGCCGCGTCGGGACAACCGCTCGCAGACGTCGAGCACCGCCGAGTGCTCGACGGCGGACACGACGATGCGGCGCCGGTCGGGCGGAGCCCGGTCGACGACGCCGCGCACGGCGGCCGATGCGGCCTCGGAGCCCCCGCTGGTGAAGACGATCTCGCCCGTGGAGATGCCGGCCAGCCGGGCGACCTGCTCGCGCGCCGTGTCGAGCACGGCGCGCGCGGCGCGCCCCTCGGCGTGCAGCGACGACGGGTTCGCCGGAGCGCTCTCGAGCACCTCGGCGAGGGCTTCACGCGCCTCCGGACGCAGCGGACTGGTCGCGTTGTGATCCAGATAGATCCGCCTGTCCGAGCCGCCCATCACCCCTCCCCGGCGTGCCGCCGCGGCCTCGAATTGGAGACCGTTTGTGTATGTTAAAGTACCCGGTTCTCCAGGGGAACTCCAAGTGTCAAAGAACACAGAACTTAAGAGTACGATCCAGCTTCCGAAGACGGCCTTCCCGATGAAGGCCGGCCTGCCCCAGCGCGAACCGCAGTGGCTGGAGTGGTGGGACGAGATCAACGTCTACCGCCGCGCACGCGAGGCCCGGTCGGGTTCGCCCACCTACGTGATGCACGACGGCCCGCCGTACGCCAACGCGAGCATCCACCTGGGCCAGGCGCTGAACAAGGTGCTGAAAGATTTCGTGGTGAAGTCGCGCTCGATGATGGGGCACGACGCGTCCTACGTCCCGGGCTGGGACTGCCACGGACTGCCGATCGAGCACCGCGTCGACAAGGAGCTGGGGCCGAAGAAGCTCGAAATGAACCCGCTCGAGGTCCGCGAGCGCTGCCGCCAGTGGGCGGTGAAGTTCATCGGGGTGCAAAGCGAGGAGTTCCGCCGCCTCGGCGTCTTCTGGGATCGCGAGCTGGACCGCCAGGAGGAGGGGGCCGACGCCCCGAGTCGACGCGCGATCTACCGCACGATCGACCACACGTACGAGGCCGAGATCGTTCGACAACTGGGCCGCTTCTTCACCAAGGGCGGCGTGTACCACGGCATCAAGCCTGTGCACTGGTGTGCGTCGTGCCGCACCGCGCTGGCCGAGGCCGAGGTCGAATACGCGGACCGCACGGACCCGTCGATCTACGTCAAGCTGCCGCTGCGCGGGGCCGAAGCCCGTCTGCCGGATCTGGCCGGACGCTCGGTCTCGGTGCTGATCTGGACCACGACTCCGTGGACGCTGCCCGCCAACCTCGCCGTCGCGCTGCACCCACACCTGGAATACGTCGCCGTCGACGTCGATGGCGAGGCGTTGATCCTGGCCGAGGGACTACTGCCGCAGGTCTCGGAGAAGCTCGGCTGGTCATCGCCCAACGTCCTGACCCGCTTCGCGGGGCGCGAGCTCGTCGGCGAGGGCGACGCCTGGGCCGGCAACGAGTTGCCCGTCGAGCGCCCCTACCCCACCGTCTCCGGTCCCGGTTCCGGCCACGGTGTCCTGATCCTCGGCGAACACGTGACGCTCGACGCGGGCACCGGTGCGGTGCACACCGCGCCGGGGCACGGTGCGGACGACTACGTCGTCGGCAAGCGCTTCGGGCTGGAACCGTTCAACCCGGTGGGCGAGGACGGGAAGTTCATCGCCGACCGTGTCGCGCCCGAGTGGCTGAAGGAGGTGTTCGTTCTCAAGGCGAACGCGGCGATCATCGAAGACCTGCGCGAGCGCGACCTGCTCGTGCTGGCCGAGGACTACGAGCACAGTTACCCGCATTGCTGGCGCTGCAAGAGACCGACGTTGTTCCTGGCCACGCCCCAGTGGTTCATCTCGATGGAGTCCGACGGTCTGCGCGGCAAGGCGCTGGAGCAGATCGCCCGCACGGAGTGGATTCCGCAGACGGGCGAGGGGCGCATCGCGCAGATGATCGAGACGCGGCCCGACTGGTGCATCTCGCGTCAGCGCACGTGGGGCGTGCCGATCCCGGCAGTCGTCTGCTCGAGCTGCTTCGACGACGATCACTCGGCGTACCTCCGCGACCCGCACTTCTTCGATCACCTGCAGCAGCTGTTCCTGGCCGAGGGCTCGAACGCGTGGTTCGGCGCCCCGGACGGCGCGAACGGCCATCGACCTTACGAGAACCGGGCGGAACGGCTCGAGCGCCTGGTACCCGCAGACGTCTCGTGTCCGTCCTGCGGCTCGCGCGACGGCCTGGAGTTCCACGAGCACATCGTCGACGTCTGGTTCGAGTCCGGTGTATCGCACTCGGCGGTGCTGGGCGAGCACAACGGGCTGCCCTGGCCCTCGGACATCTATCTCGAGGGACACGATCAGTATCGCGGCTGGTTTCACTCGTCGCTGCTGGTGGCGGTCAACGATCGCGACCGCGCGCCGTACAAACAGGTCGTGACGCACGGATTCACACTGGACGGCGCCGGACGCAAGATGTCCAAGTCGCTGGGCAACGTCATCTCGCCGATGGAGGTGAGCAAGAAGCGCGGCGCGGAGATCCTGCGCATGTGGGTCTCGATGATCGATTTCCTCGAGGACATGCGACTGTCCGAGGAGACGCTGGACCGCAACGCCGAGGCGTACCGCAAGATCCGCAACACGTTCCGCTACCTGCTGGGCAACCTCAAGGGGTTCGATCCGTCCGCCGATGCCGTAGCGTACGCGGAGATGGAAGAGATGGACCGCTGGGCGCTGCAGCGGCTGGAGGTGCTGCGCGCACGCCTGGTCGAGGCGTACTCCAAGCACCAGTACCACGGCGTGTACCACGGCCTACACCAGTTCTGCACCGTCACCCTGTCGTCGTTCTACCTCGACATCCTCAAGGACCGGCTGTACACCTTTCCGCCGCGGCACCCCGCGCGGCGGTCGGCGCAGACCGTGCTGTACCGCCTGGCGGACGCGCTGTGCCGGCTGATGGCGCCGGTCCTGTGCTTCACCGCCGAAGAGGTCTGGCAGGAGCTCGTCGCGCAACGCGGCGGTGAGCGGAAGACGACGAGCAGCGTGCACGCCGAGCTGTTTCCCGATCCGCTCGAGGTGGACGAAGACACCGCGTTGCTCGAACGCTGGAGCCGGCTCGCGCGCGTCCGCGAGGAGGTCAACCGCGCGCTCGAGCGCGCACGCGACGAGAAGCGGATCGGGACGGCGCTCGAGGCGTCGCTGGTCATCGACTCGACCGACGCCGATCTGCTCGAGTTCCTACGCTCGTTCGGCGACGACCTGCACTTCCTGTTCATCACCAGCGAGGTGCGCTTCGGCTCGACCGGTGCCGAGGCCGTGGCCTCCGAGACCATCCCGGGCCTGTCGGTCGAGGTGCAGCGCGTGCAGGGCGTCAAGTGCGCTCGCTGCTGGCACTACACGACCGACGTCGGAGACGACGCGGAATGGTCCGAGGTGTGCGGTCGCTGCGTGAAGCACGTGCGCGAGACCCTCGCCGGGTCGGAGCCGTCGTGAGCCTCCGCCGGAGCCTGGTCGAGCGCAGGGCCTACCTGATCGTGGGCGCGGTCGTTCTGTTGCTCGACCAGCTGTCGAAGCTCGTCGTCCACGCTCAACTCTCCGGGCGCGGTCCGGTCACGGTGATCCCCTCGTTCTTCAATCTCGACTACTCGCGCAACCCCGGCGCCCTGTTCGGCACGCTGCGCGATCTGCCCGACCCGTGGCGCATGATTCTGCTGACGCTGCTGCCGCTCGTGGCCGTCGTCCTGATTGCCGTGTTCCTGCTGCGCGGCACGGACCTCGACCGCGGAACGCTGTGCGGGCTGGGGCTGATCCTCGGCGGCGCGACGGGCAACCTGATCGACCGCATATTTCGCGGGGAGGTGATCGACTTTCTCGACGTCTACGTTACGGCGTCGGGGTTCGCCCGCTGGCTCGAGGCGCGGTTCGGCACGGCCCACTGGCCGACGTTCAACGTCGCCGACTCCGCGATCGTGGTCGGCGCCGGCCTGCTGGCGCTGGGCGTGTTCCGTGGAGAGCCCTCCGCCGCCCCCTCGGCCGAACCCGACCCTGCGGACTCGGGCCGCAGGGGTTAGACTCGAAGCGTGTTCCCGGTCGTCTTCGATCTCGGCACGTTCGACCTGCCGTTCCTCGGCGAGACGCGCCTCTTTCTGCCCACCTACGGGATGCTCTTCGCCATCGCCGTGCTCAGCGCCTGGTGGCTGTTCTCGCGCCGCGCGGCCGCCATGGGCATTCCCGAGGAGCAGCGCTTCAACCTGACATTCTACTCGCTGCTCGCCGGTATCCTCGGCGCGAAGCTGCTGCTGATCTTCGTCGACTGGCGCGTCTACCTCCTGCACCCCGGCGAGATCTTCAGCCTGAGCCTGCTGCGCTCCGCGGGCGTCCTCGTCGGCGGCGTGTTCGCCGGCGCGCTGACGTTCGCCCTCTACTGCCGACGACACGCCCTGCCGCTGTTCCGCCTCGCCGACGCCATGGCCGCGCCGCTGGCGCTGGCCCAGGCGCTCGGTCGACTGGGCTGCTTCACGGCCGGCTGCTGCTGGGGCAAGCCTACCCATGCTCACTCGTGGTTCTCGGTGACGTTCACGCACCCGGACGCCGCCGCGCAGACCGGCGTCCCGCTGAACGTGCCGCTCGTGGCCACGCAGATGATCCAGATGACCCACGATCTGACGCTGGCCGTCGTGCTGACGATCCTGTGGCGCAGGCGCGTCGGCCCCCCGGGCACCGTGTTCTGGATCTACGTCATGATCTACAGCATCGGACGCGGCACGATCGAGTTCCTGCGTGGCGACCATCAGCGCGGGTTGTACTTCGACGGGCTGCTCTCCACGACGCAGCTCTTCTCACTCGTCGCGTTCGCGGTTGCGGCGGCAATGCTCGTCCGCGGCCTGCGCCGCGCGGACCCGGTCCCCTCGTGACCGGCGAGCTCTTCTCGCTCGACGTCGGCGAGGACGACGACGGCGAGCGCCTCGACCGCTTCCTCGCGCGCAGCCTCGACGGCCGCACCCGCTCGACCGTGCAGCGCTGGATCCAGCAGGGTCACGTCTCGGTCGACGACGGCGCCGCCACCAAGCCCGGCCTGGCGCTCAAAACCGGAATGCGGGTCGAGCTGCGGGAGCCGGGAGACAGGCCCAGCTCGATCCGGCCCGAGGAGATCCCGCTCGAGATCGTCCACGAGGACGAGGACCTCGTCGTGGTCGACAAGCCCGCGGGCATGGTCGTGCATCAGGGACACGGCCGCATGGAGGGCACCCTGGTCAACGCCCTGCTCGGGCGCGGGACGCCCCTGGCCCAGGCCGGCGGCCCCGACCGTCCCGGCATCGTCCACCGCCTCGACCTCGACACTTCGGGCCTGATCGTCGTCGCCAAGAGCGACGCTGCGTACCACGGCTTCGCCAGGGCACTCGCCGCGCGCGAGGTGCTCAAACGCTACCGGGCACTCGTGTGGGGCGCGCCGGATCCGCCCACAGGCAGCATCGACCGGCCGATCGGCCGCAGTCGAGGACAGCCGACGAAGATGGCGGTCCGCGGTATGCGCGGGCGCTCGCGCCACGCGCTGACCGAGTACACCACGATCGAGCGTCTACCGGGCTTCGCATTGCTCGACGTGAACCTGCGCACGGGTCGGACGCACCAGATTCGCGTTCACATGCAGAGCGTCCACCATCCGGTCGTCGGCGACGAGCGGTACGGCGGATGTCCGTGGCGCGGCGTCCAGGACCCGGCGAAGCGCAAGGCGCTGCGCGAGTTCGAGCGGCTTGCGCTGCACGCCGCGAGCCTGGCGTTCACGCATCCGGTCACGGGGCAGCCACTGAAGCTGAGCGCCGCACTTCCGCCCTCGTTCGAGCGCCTGCTGGATACGCTGAGGACCCGATGAGCGGGCGCCCCTCCGTCGGCTTCGTCGGCGCGGGCAAGCTGTCCGGCGTGCTGTTGCCCGCCGTCCGCGCCGCCGGCTACGACGTGGGCGCCGTCTGTGCCGCCAGGATCGCGTCGGCGCGCGCCCTGCGCCGCGGCATGCGCGGCGTGCGCGCCGTCCCGCACGCGGAGGATGTCGCTCGGGCCTCGAAGCTCGTGTTGCTCGCCGTCCCCGACGCGAGGATCCAGGAGGTCGCCGCGCGGCTCGCCGACGCCGAGATCGACTGGTCCGGCCGCATCGTCCTGCATCATTCCGGCATCCTCGGCGCCGACGCCCTGGCTCCACTTCGCGGAAGCGGAGCGGCGCTGGGTGTCCTACACCCGTTGCAGTGCCTGGCGCAGCCCGCGCTCGCCGCCCGCGTTCTGGCCGGGAGTCATGTGCGGATCGAGGGCGACGCCCGGGCGGAACGCGTGGCGCGGCGACTCGCTCGCGATCTCGGCCTGCTGCCCCTGCCGCGCGCCTCGGGCGCCGTCGACCGGGCGGCCTACCATGCCGCCGCATCGCTGGCCTCGAACGATCTCGTCGCCCTGCTGTCGGAGGCCGTCGAGACGATGACGGCCGCCGGGTACGAGCGACGCGCCGCGCTGTCCGCGATCCTCACACTCGCGCGCGGCACACTGACCCACGCCGAGGAGGGCGGCCTCGAGGGCGCACTGACCGGACCGGTCGTGCGCGGCGACGCATCGACCCTGGCCGAGCAACTCGCGCGTCTGCGGGCGGAGTCTCCGCGCCGCGCTCGCCTCCATCGGGCCCTCTCGGGAGTCCTGCTCGAGCTTGCCGAACGCTCGGGCGTCCGCCTCGAACCCGCTCGGCGAAAGCGCATACGCCGCCTGCTCGGCTCCGCTGGCCGCCGGGAGAAGCCCGGGGTATAGTTCTCAGCGGCCCGTCGTAGCTCGCACGAGGTGTTCATGAAGCTCCGTTTTCTCGTCGTATCGCTGTTGTTGCTGGCGTCGCTTCTCGTCGCGTCAACCGTCGACGCGCAACTGCAGCACCCGGGCAACTACACGCTCGCCGAGCGCGACGACAGCGGCACGTGGAACGGCACGTGGGTCTACGTCAATCGCGACGGGCGCTGGGTGTTCTGGATCCGCGAGAAGGGCAAGCGACCCGAGATCAAGCTGCGTTACCTCGGACGCAGCAACCTCGAAGGATTCGAGACGGACTGGAACACCGCGGCCGACTACACGTTCCGCGCGGCACCCGTGACCTTCGCGCTCAGCGACATCAAGGCCGACGCGAACACGATCGAGGGATCCTGGGACTGGAATCTCGTGGTCGGCATCTCGAGTCGCAAGGAGCACGCCGACATCTCGATGTACCGAACGTTCCGCGGGCGCATGGCGGTGGTCCACTTCCGCAACTACGAGAAGGTCGTGAACAACCGCGGCAAGATCGAAACCCATACGCCCGAGCACGCCTGGACGCTGCGCAAGGTTTCGAACCGCATCGTGAGCTGGGAAGAGATTCTCTTCTGAGCCCGGCGCGTCCTCCTTGACGCGCCTTCCATCCCCTCCCTATACTCGGCGCTCGCGACCCGCGCGTCCGACTCAACGCGTACGGCGGGCAGCAGCGAGTGTAGGGGCACAGCATGTCGCAGATCCGCGATCAGTGGGGCTCGCGCCTCGGCTTCATCCTTGCCGCATCGGGCAGCGCCATCGGCCTGGGCAATCTGTGGAAGTTCCCGTACATCACCTGGGCCAATAACGGCGGCGCGTTCGTTCTCGTCTACCTGATCTGCATCGCGGCCGTCGGACTGCCGATCATGATGGCCGAGATCCTGATCGGACGCAGCACACAGAAGAGCCCGGTGGGCGCGATGCGCGCAGTCGCCGGTCCGGCCTGGAGCTGGGTCGGCGGCCTCGGCGTGCTGACCGGTTTCGTGATCCTCGGCTACTACACGGTGATCGCGGGCTGGGCCCTGCGCTACTTCGCCCAGTGCGTGCGCTGGAGCCTGTCCGACTTCTCTCCCGAGGCGTCCAGCGGCGACGCGTTCGGCGCCTTCGCCGGCAACGGAGTGGTCCAGGCGGCATTGGTGCTGGCGTTCATGTGCGCCACGGTGTTCGTCGTGCACCGGGGCGTGGGGCGCGGCATCGAGCGCGTGTCCCGCGTGCTGATGCCGATACTGTTCCTCATCCTGATCGTGCTGCTGCTGCGTGCGCTCACCCTGGACGGTGCGGGACGGGCCGTCGGCTTCATCTTCCGCCCCAACTTCGCCGATCTCGAACCGCTCGGCGTCCTCGAGGCCCTGGGCCATTCGTTCTTCACGCTATCGCTCGGGATGGGCGCGATGATCACGTACGGCTCGTACCTGCGGCGCAGCGAATCCGTCGTGCGGGCGTCGGGCCTCGTCGTGCTGCTCGACACGCTGATCGCGCTCGTGGCGACGACGATCATGTTCTCCGTGATCTTCTCCGTCCCCGGCCTGGAGGACGAGATCAGCGGCTCGACGGTCGGCATGCTGTTCATCGCGCTGCCCGGCCTGTTCTACCAGGAGGTGCCTCTCGGCGCGCTGCTCGCTCCGCTGTTCTACCTACTGGTCTGTTTCGCCGCGCTCACCTCGACGATCTCGCTGCTCGAGGTGGTCTCGAGCTACTTCATCGATCAGCGCAACTGGAAGCGCTCGAGCGCGGTGCTCAGCTGCGGCGCCGCGACGCTGGTCCTGTCCCTGCTCTGCGCCCTCTCCTTCGGCGCCAACGGCATACTGACCGAGTTCAGCCTCATCTTCCGCGGCACGCCCAACGCCAAGCTCGGGCTGTTCGACCACCTCGACTACCTGGCGTCGAACTGGTTCCTCCCGATCGGCGGGTTCTTCATCACGCTGGTCTGCGGGTGGGTCGTCAGCCGCAAGCTGAGCGAGGGCGAGCTCGTGGACGAGACCACGCCATCGTGGTTCCACTACGGCATCTGGCGCTTCTGCGTACGCTACCTGGCGCCGGTGGCCGTCGCGGCGATCATCATCGCCGTGCTGCTCGGCCTGGACTTCAGCAAGCCGCTGGCCGACGGCTAGCCGCCGGCTAGGAGCCTGTCAGATAGGATTCGACCTGGCCCGGGAACTGCGCCAGGCGGATCGGCTTCGTGATGTAGCCGACGCAGCCCGCCTCGCGCGCCCGTTGTTCGTCGTACTCCTGGGCGTGCGCCGTCAGCGCCACGATGGGCAAGCTCGCCGTCTCGGGATCGGCCTTGAGCCGCCGCGTGACTTCCAGCCCGTCGAGTCCCGGGAGCTGGATGTCCATCAGCACCAGGTCCGGGCAGTGCTCGTGCATCACGTTGAGCGCCTCTTCTCCGCTCTTGGCTTCGAACACCTCGAACCCGCGCGATCGTAGAACGTTGCGCGCGAGCTTGCGATTGACCGGGTTGTCCTCGACGACCATGATGCGCCGTCCGCCCGCGTGCGCCATCAGCGGAATCTCGGCCTCCGGCTGCGCCTCCGCTTGCGGCTCGCCGATCAGCGTCTCGGGGAAGGCGCAGGTGAAGCAAGTCCCCTCGCCCACGGTGGAGTCGACCGTGACCGTCCCACCGTGCATCTCGACCATGCGCCGCACGAGGGCCAGGCCCAGTCCGGTGCCGCCGTAGTTGCGCGAGTACGATCCGTCGACCTGGAAGAACTCGTTGAAGATCTTCTCCATGTTCTCGGGCGCGATTCCGATGCCGGTGTCCTTGACGCGCAGCAGGAGATCGCGTCCCTCGGCGCTGGCGGTGACGCGAACCTCGCCGCCCTCGTCGGTGAACTTCACCGCGTTGCTGAGCAGATTGACCAGGACCTGGCGGAACATGCCCGGGTCGAGCTCGCCGTCGCCCACGCCGTCGGACTCGAACTCGAGCCGCAGCGCCTTCTGCGATGCCTGCGCCCGCAGCATGGACGTCGACTCGCCGAGCACCTTCGCGATGTCGAACCGCTCGGGATGGACCTCCATCTTCCCGGCCTCGAGCTTGGACAGGTCGAGGATGTCGTTGATCAGGCGCAGCAGATGCTCGCCGCTCTCGTGGATATCCCTGACGAATTCGTCTTGTTCCTTGTTGAGCTGACCGAAGTTCGTGTCCCGCAGCAGGTCCGAGAAGCCGATGATCGCGTTCAACGGCGTGCGCAGCTCGTGCGAGACATTGGCCAGAAACTCGCTCTTGGTGCGGTTGGCCTCGATCAGTCCGTCGTTCGCCTCGCGCAGTTGGGCGTTGGCCTCCTCGATCTGGGCCAGAGCGTCGCTCAGCTCGGCCGTGCGGTCGGTGACCTTGTCCTCGAGCTCGACGTTCATCTCCTCGATCTGGGTGATGCGGTGCTGCTGCTCTTCCTGGCGCTCCTTGTGCGTTCGGTAGAACGCCGCGAGCAACCAGCACGGCGGGATGCCGAGAGCGAGCCCGGAGACACCGACCACGTCGAGGGCGACGAGGAGGAACGCCGCCAGCGTCAACCCGGAGTACGCCGAGACCGCGGTCCACAGGCCGGAACGCGTCCAGGTCGAGACGAAGGGCTGCTTGGTGTCGATGACGATCGCCGTCGTGACCAGACCGGTGTTGAGGATGAAGTAGACGGTCGTTCCGAGAAACAGCGGCAGGATCTGCGAGTTGATCGCGCCACCGGGCACACCGCCGACGAACGAGTAGCACCAGGCCGCCGCCGCGACGGAGAGCACGACGTTGCCCATGTTGAACGCGATGTGCAGCGGGTTGCGGCGCTTGTTGCGCACCAGCGCGGAACCCAGCACTCCCGACGCGGCCACGACGCAAGCCGGCATCGGCCCGAACGCCGCGAGTGCGGTGAGCACGAACGGATCCGTCGCCGACACCGCCGTCTTCAGCGCCGGGATGCGCACCGGAGTGGCGCCCGCCAGCGCGACCAGCGTGGACAGCAAGAACAGCCCGACCCAGGGGTTCGGGATGTGATGCGGCAGGACGAATGCAAACGCCACCAGCCCGAGGAGATCCACGAGCACGACGTAGGGCAAGATCCATCTGCTCTTCATGGCAGCCTCAACCTCTGGTTCCTCGCCTCGAAAACTACCCCCTCGGTGTTGCAAGTCGCGCGCCCGTTTCGAGCGAATGCCGACAACACCGGCAAACACAGCCACTTAGCGCCGCCGACGCCTGCCGGCCCGCCGAAGGAGGCTGTCGCGTAAACCGACACCGCTCGACACGCAACCGTGGACGTGTGTGCGATCTCGATGCGGGAGAACGACTTAGCGTGGCGTGTCGCGGTTCGCGACGAGGGTGTCGCGGAAGCCGACAGTGCCGGACGAGTTCAGCCGCCGCCCTCGAAATGCCCCGCCAGGACGGGCTCGGCAGTGCGCTCCTCGTCGCCCTCGGGCTCCGCCGCCGCGAGGACGCAATGGAAGCAAGCGCCGCCGTCGGGACCATCGTCGACCCAGATCGTCCCGCCGTGCGCCTCGATGGCCAGCCGGCAGAACGTCAAACCCAGGCCGCGGTTGGCGGTCTCGTTCGAGTTTCTTGCGTCGATCTGGCGATACTTGTCGAAGATGTTCTCGCGATAGGCGGCCGGCACGCCCGGCCCGCTGTCGACGACGGCGATCTCGACTCCCTCGGCGCGCATGCGCGCGGCCACGCGCACCTCTCCACCCATCGGGGAATGCCGGACGGCGTTGGAGATGAGGTTGTCGACGACGCGGCGCAGCAATGCGACGTCGCCCAGCGCCTTGACCGCGCCATCGGCCTCCGCGACCAGCGTGACATCGCGTTGCCCGGCGCTCGCCTCGGCGTCCTTCACGGCGCCCTGGACGAGGGTCGTCGCGTTCAATCGCTTCTGCTCGGGCTGTAGACGGCCCTCTTCGAGCCGCTCGACGTCGAGCAGGTTCAGGATCATCTGCAGCATGCGATCGGCACCACGCTTGCTGCGCTGGACGAGGTGCAACAGGTCGCTGCCGCTGCGCATCTCGAGCAGTTCGAGGTTACCCAGGATCGCCGCGAGCGGGTTCTTCAGGTCGTGGACCAGGCTCTGCGCCAGCGCCTTCTTCAGCTGCAGCTCGTCGTTCCGCGCGGCGAGTTCCGCGCGCGCGTCCTCCAGGTCCACCAGCAGCCGCCGGGCGCGCAGCAGCGCGCGTACCTTGGCCAGGAACTCCTCTCGGCGCACCGGCTTCGTCACGTAGTCGTCGGCACCGGTGTCGAGCCCCTCGACCTTGCTGGGCAGGCTGTCCAGCGCGGTGACGAGCATCACCTGACACGAGCGCGTCCTCGGATGCGCCTTGAGCGCGGCGCAGACCTCATGACCCGTCATCTGCGGCATCATCACGTCGAGCAGCACCACGTCGGGCACCTGCCGGGCGACGAGCTCGAGCGCCTCGGGTCCGTCCGGGGCGCAGCGCACCTGGTACCCCTCGCCGAGCAGGTAGCCCTCGAGCAGTTTCCTGCTGCGCGGGTCGTCCTCGACGACGAGCATCCGTGCCCGGTTCGGGTTTGCCAGACGGTTCGACAAGCCGATTCCTCCGCCCGATCCGGGGTCCGGTCCGGGCTGGTCCTGCGGGTTCAACCTAGGTCCTCCCTGGGCGCGAAGCACGCCGAGACACCGCAAACCCGGGCCCAAACAAAAAGATGGGAGCGCCGCAGAACGGCGCTCCCGCGAGGAGGAGGAGGGGTTGAGGGCTAGAAATCAATCCGGCTGCGGCAAGGTGTCCGACCACAGGGCGGCATCCGACCACAGCGCAGCATCCGACCACAGGGCGGCATCCGACCACAGCGCCGCGTCCGACCACAGCGCCGCGTCCGACCACAGCGCCGCGTCCGACCACAGAGCAGCATCCGACCACAGCGCGGTGTTCGACCAGTTCTCGTCGCCCCACAGGTCGGCGACGTCTTCGATCCACAGCTTTCCTTCGACCTTGTCGTCGCGGAACACCAGCGGCGACAGCGCGGAGTCGGTCTCACCCAGCGCCGCCAGCGCCGCCGACACGTCGAGGCTACCGGCACCCCGTGCGTACGGGTTGTCGTCCACGGCCTTGTCGGCCGAGTGCATCAGGCGCGCCTTGACACTCGCCGGTTGCAGGCCCGCATCCTGCTGCAGCATCAGGGCCACGGTGCCGGCGACCATCGGCGTGGCCATGCTGGTGCCGGACATCTCGAAGTACGCGGGCGCGCGCCGGTTGCCCGTGCGCCGGTCCGGGAACAACTCGTCCAGCGTGGAGCCGACCGCGCGAAGCGAGACCATGCGATTGCCCGGCGCGATCATGTCCGGCTTCAGCACGTTCTCCAGGCCCAGCGACGGGCCGAGGGACGAGTAGCTCGACACCATGTCGTCGCCGCTGTCCGGCGTGTTCCAGTCGGTTAGCGAGCCGACGGTGATCACCTTGCGCGAGTTGCCCGGGCTGTTGATCGTGAAGTAGCCGTCGTTGCCGCGGTTGCCCGCAGAGCAGACGACCACGAGACCCAGATCCCACGCGCGTTCCAGCGCCTGGACCAGCGGATCTCTCTCCGGCAGCTCGTAGATCGGGTGCCCCAGCGAGAGCGTGATCACGCGGATGTCGTACTGCTGGCGGTGCATCAACACCCATTCGATTCCGGCCAGCACGCTGGAGACCGTGCCTGCGCCCTCATCGTCCAGCACCCGCACCGACACGATGCCGGCGTCAGACGCCACGCCCGCGTACCGACCCGCGGAGAGGGCGCCGTTGCCGGCGACGATGCCGGCGACGTGCGTCCCGTGACCGAAGGCATCGCCGTAACTCAGCGTGCCGACGCCGAACGTCGAGATCGAGCCGTCGCGCGAACCGGGCTGAGCCTCGAGGTTGACGTACGTCTCGTCCGTCGCCGCGTCCCGCACCGGATCCAGGAGATCCACGGCGGCCAGGATGCGGCCCTGAAGGTCCGGATGGTCCGCCACTCCGGAGTCCAGCACCGCGACGGTGACGCCGCTGCCGGTCAAGGACCCGAGGTAGCTCGGAAGGTTCTCGCCGCCGCGTGCCGTGGGCACTCCGACGTCGAGCATCGAGTGCACCGGAGCGTCCATCGCGACGTACGCCACGTCCGCGTTCTCGCTCAGGGCGTAGGCCTGGCCCGCCGTCAGGCTCGCCGAGACCGCGTCGATCTGGTTGTGTACCGCAACGACGTTGCCCAGCGCGTCGAGCGAGGAGACGGCCCCGGTCGTCGGCTTGTGGTGGTAGCTGACGACCAGCGGCATCTCCTGCTCGGGATCGACGGCCAGTTGATTCAGTACGACCTGCGCGGTCTTGGACTGGTCGAGGTCGCCCGAGGCGAAGGGCATCGTGGCCTGCGTGCCGCCCGCGTGGGCGGCGCCGAACAGGAGCAGCGCCACGGCACAGCCACCGAGCGCTCGAGTCAATCTCTTCTTCGGTCGCTGCACTTCCGGCCCTCCGTGTCCCGACCGATCGGCCGGGCATGCGGTTCCCGGCCGCAAGTAGAGCAAGCCGGATGCCGGAATGCTGCGAATGAGATCTCGGCCCGTTTTTGGGATGATTTGCCGGCGCTCCGCCGACGCACGACGCTCACGCGTGTCGCGCAACGCGACTCACGCTACGCGCGGAACCCCGACCGGCCCGCGCAACTACCGCCCTACGAGGAGCTTGAACCGACTGTCGCGACCTCGGACACGCCGTGTTCGGCATCCCGACCGCTCGTCGCATCGACATCGTCCATCAGGCCGTACTTGCGCAGCTTGGCGTACAGCGTGCTGCGATGGATCCCGAGTCGCTTGGCGGCGAGCTTCTTGTTGCCGCCGGCCTCTTCCAGCGCATCCTGGATGCGGATCCGCTCCATGTCCTGCAGTGTACCGGGGATTCGGTGGATCGACAGCGCGTCGACGTTGCCGCGCAACGCGTGGGGCAGGTCCTCGATCCCGATGACGCCGGTGCGGTTGAGCACGACGACGCGTTCGATCATGTTCTCCAGCTCGCGCACGTTGCCCGGCCAGGCGTAGCTCGCCAGCGCGTCGATCGCGTCGTCGGTGAAGCGTTCGACGGGCCGCTCGAGTCGCGAGGCGCAGCCTTCCATGAAATGCTGGGCCAGCACCGGGATGTCCTCGGCGTGGTCACGCAACGCGGGCATGTGCAACGGGATCACGTTCAGCCGGTAATACAGGTCGCTGCGGAACGTGCCCTGCGCGATCGCCTCCTGTAAATCGCGATTCGTCGCGGCGATCAGCCGCACGTCGGCCTCCAGCGTCTCCTCGCCGCCGACACGTTCGAACGTGCGGTCCTGCAGCACCCGCAGCAGCATGAGCTGCGTGGACTGCGGAATCTCGCCGATCTCGTCCAGGAACAGCGTCCCGCCTCGGGCCAGCTCGAAGCGTCCCTTCTTCGTACGCGCAGCGCCGGTGAACGCCCCGCGTTCGTGGCCGAACAGCTCGCTCTGCAACACGCCTTCCGAGTACACCACGCAGTTGGCCTCGACGAAGGCCGCCTCGGCGCGCGACGAGGCCTCGTGCAGCGTCTTCGCCACGAGCCCCTTGCCCGTGCCGCTCTCGCCGGTGATCAGCACGGTCGAGTCCGTGCGAGCAATCTCGCGCAGCGTATCGACGAACCCCATCATCGCGGCCGAGGACCCTGCGATCTTGCGGAACGGATCGTCGACGCCGAGCTGCTGGCGCAGCTGCATCGCCTTCACCCGTTCATTCTGCAGCTCTTCGGCGAGCCGCCGCCGCTTCTCGCCCTTCCTGCGCACCTCGAGCGCGCGATCGGCCAACTCGCACAGCTTCTCCGCGGGCACCGGCTTCTCGAAGAAGTCGTAGGCGCCGCCGCGGAAGGCGCGCAGCACGTTCTCGACGTTCGCGCTGCCGGAGAAGATCACGACGAGCATCGAGGGCCGCGTCTGCTTGACCTCCTTCAACACCGGGATCACGTCGGACGCCGGGAAGATCAGGTCGGTCAGCAGCAGGTCGTACGGAACGTCGCGGACCTTCGACAGGACCTCGTCGCCGCTGAGCGCGGTGTGAACCTCGTGCCCGGCGCTGCGCAGGATCTCCCCGTAGGCCTCCAGGATCATCGGGTCATCGTCGGCCAACAACAATCTCGCTCGCTCGTGGTCCAAGGTCTCGTCCTCCGCTGTCGGTTCTCGCGACGTGTCGCGATTCCGTTCAAGAGCGAGATCGGTGCCAGGATGAGCGACGATCCGGAAAACCCCGAAACCTGCTGCGCTTCGGGGAGCTCGAGCGTCGATTACGGAATCGACATGCCGTAACACGTCACGATTCCGTCACCGGTGGCGCGTTCCGCGTCACTCGGGTGACGATTCTCCGGACAACCGGCGGGGTTTCTTGCGGAAGGAGTGTTGGCGACCCCAACGGGATTCGAACCCGTGTCGCCACCTTGAAAGGGTGGTGTCCTAGGCCTGACTAGACGATGGGGTCGCTATTCCTAAGTGCGGAACGGCCGGCAGTGTAGCGAACAACCGGCCGGTACGGCAAATCCGTCCCGGGCACGGGTGAGCCGCGGTGGTTACCCTTCCTTTGTCCCGGCAATAACCAGGCTGCCACCGTGTTTTCTCAGGCCGACGGCGCGTCCGATCTGATCATCGATCCTCATGATGCGCATCATCGTGGGCAGGGAGAACTCGATGCGGGCCTTCGACAGACCGAGAAAGAAATAGCGCAGAAGCGGTCCGTGTTGACTGACGAGCATTCCGGGAAACCGCTCCTGCATCGGCGCGAGACGCTCGGGAGTGATCGGCTTGCAGAAGATCGAGGTCTCCCGTTTTCCGATGACTCTCGTGCCGACCGTGTGAAGCAGAGTCTTCCAGGGATCGGATCCCGCGAACTTCCCGCCCGTCGTCAGCACTCGCTGCAGCTGATCCGCCACGTGTCCCAGACTCATGTGATGAAAGCAACCGCCCGAGAACACGATGTCGATGCTGTCCTTCGCAAAGGGCAGCTCTTCGCCGACGGCAAGAACGCACGCCATCCGGTCGGCGACGCCGAATCTCTCCGCCAGCCTCATCGCGAATCGCGCCTCGCCGATCATCGGCGTCAACAGGAAAGCCTGCTTGCCTCCGGCGAGCAGGGATTTGACGGAATGCGAGCCTGAGCCCCCGAGCTGCAGAAACACCTTGTCCTTCAGAGGGGCCAGATACTCGTAGGCCTCGAGTTGCCCCAGAGAATCATGGATCGCGTCGAGCCAGATGTCGTGGGGTTTCGGGAACGTCTCCGCGATCGCCGGGATGTCCGGGTGCCCCGTCAGACCCGCCATGATCGAGTCCAACACGTCGTCACCGGCCTCGTCGCGGCGCGCGTTGTAGAACTCCATCTCCTCGTAGGCCTCCGCGTACTTCAGGTCGCGAAGATCTACGGGAGGCGCCGTGGCGACCTCCGCCGCCGCGCGGAGCTGTTCCGGCACCATGAGCACCGGAATATCGTCGATGACCGGATACGCCGACTTCGTGTCGCTGCACACCAAGATACGATCGGTCACACCGACGCTTTGCGGCACGGGCAGATCGCCGTTCGTTCGGGAGACGGGCGCCAGCTCGGATCGTCGCGCGCTCGAATCGCCTTCCAGAGCGAGCTTCTGGTTGGTCGCCGGACAGACGAGGTAATCTACAAACTCTTCCAGCTTCATTTCTGGCTCATCCGGATTGAGGCTTCGCAGGGGACATCGTGCGGGCTCAGGTAGTCAAAACGTACTGAAACACCCCAATGCTGTCAACAAACAGTCCCCGCAATCGCGACAACCGTGCGCAGCGAACCTTCGAACGGGGCGAGCCCGCCAAGCAGTGCAGCGCTGAAGTGGTGAGCCGTGCTGGATTCGAACCAGCGACCCTCAGCTTAAAAGGCTGGTGCTCTACCAACTGAGCTAACGGCCCACACCCTGCGCGGCGCCCGCATGCTATCTCGGGCAGGTCCACCATGCAACGCTCTCGGGGCCTCGCGTCAGGCCCTGCGGCCTGCGACCAGACCGAACATCAGCGGGATGGGTGGCAGCTCTTCCGGCGGCAGGTAACGCCGCCCGGGCAGCTCGCGCATCCGCTCCCAGGCGCGGCAGCCGTTGGCGTGGGGGTACTCCTCGAAGCGCCGGATCGTCAGCCCGGCCGCGGTCGCGGCGGTGAGGATCTGGCCGATGCTCCAGTGGAACTCGATGCAGCTCTCGTCGTTGTGGAAATCCTCGACGCCCTCGCGGAACCCGGAGGGCGCGAGGCCGTCCTCGGAGGCCGCCACGTAATCGCCGACACCGTCCGCGTCGGGGTGAGCCTCGGCGCCCGTGCCGTAGGGATAGCCGGGACGCCACTGCGCGTCGAGCATCATGCCGACAGGGTGGAACTCGACCAGCACCATGCATCCATCGGGCTCGAGGATCGCCGCCGCGCCGCGGAACCAGCGGTCGAGGTCGCTGAGCCACGGCAGCGCGCCGTAGGACGAGAAGACGCGATCGAAGCGCAACCCCTGTTCCCCCGCCGCGTCGAGCCAGTCGTAGACGTCGCTGCGCTGGAACGTCGCGTCGATCCCGGCGTCGGCGCCGAGCCGCTTCGCGAACTCCACCGCCTCGTCGCTGATGTCGACGCCCGTGACCCTCGCGCCCAGCCGCGCCAGGCTCAGCGAGTCCTGCCCCGCGTTGCACAGCAGATGCGCCAGGCTCTGCCCTCCGAGCGGACCGAGCAGCTCGCGCTCCTCGTCGAACAGCGTGCTGCCGCCGTCGCGCAGGAACGCCGCCTGATTCTGTTTGTGGCTGTTGTGCGCCCTTGTCGCCAGGTTCCACGAGCGACGGTTCTGCTCGTGGCGCTCGTCGGGCATCGCTACAGATCCAGCGTGCGCGAGAGCCACGAGCCCGGCTTGACGATGCTCTGCTCGCGATCGGGCCCCACGCCGACCATCGTGATCTCGGTGCCGGCGATCTCACCCAGCCGCTCGACGTAACGCACGGCCTCCGCCGGCAGGCGATCCCAGCGGCGGATGGCGGTCGTGTCGCTCTTCCAGCCCGGCAGCGTCTCGTAGATCGGCTCGATGCGCTCGCACGCGGCGATCGAGGCCGGGAACGTCTTCAGCTCTTCGCCGTCGAGCCGGTAGCCGACGCAGACGTCGATCTCGTCGAACGCGTCCAGCACGTCGAGCAGCATCACGCAGGCGCCGTCGAAGCGGTTGATGCGAGTGGCGTAGCGCGCCGCGACGCCGTCGAACCAGCCGCAGCGGCGCGGGCGTCCGGTCGTCGTTCCGAACTCGTGTCCGCGGTCGCGCAGCTTCTGCCCGTTGCCCTCCGGACCGTCGTCGAGCTCGGTCGGCATCGGGCCGGATCCCACGCGCGTGCCGTAGGCCTTGAACACGCCCACGGTGCCGGTCAGCCGCGTCGGCGCCACGCCGAGACCGGCGCACAGCGCCCCGGTCAGCGTGTTGGACGACGTGACGAAGGGATACGAGCCGTGGTCGACGTCCAGCAAGGTGCCCTGTGCGCCCTCGAACAGGACGCCGTGGCCCTCGTCGATCCAGTCGTTGAGCAGGGTCGCCGTGTCGGTGACGGTGGCCGCGACCTGCTTCCACAGCTCGTGAGCCTCGCGCGCCACCGCGGCCGGCTGCCCCGGGTCGATCCCGGCGTCGCGCAGCCGATCCCCCGCGGGTCCCTCGATGATGCGTCGCACGCGATCCTCGAGGTGCTCCAGCTCGGCGAGGTCTCCCATCCGCACGCCCCAGCGAGCGGCCTTGGCCTCGTACGTCGGGCCGATCCCCCGCAGCGTCGTGCCGATCTTGCTCGTCGCGTCGGCCGTCGTCTCGCGCAGCTTGTCCAGCCCCTTCCACAGCGGCAGGATCACGTGAGCCCGGTCGCTGATGAAGAACCGTCCGCCCAGCTCGATGTTCGCCTGGCGCAGCGTCTCGAGCTCGGCCAACAGTTGTTCGAGGTCGATCACGGTCCCGTTGCCGACGACGATGCGCGTCCCCGCACGG
Source organism: bacterium (assembly GCA_024226515.1). Classification (GTDB taxonomy): domain Bacteria; phylum Acidobacteriota; class Polarisedimenticolia; order Polarisedimenticolales; family Polarisedimenticolaceae; genus JAAELQ01. Next base: position 7,359 of record JAAELQ010000301.1, on the reverse strand, counting down.
AAGACGCCGGACGGGACGTGGTGCAGCGCGAACTTCTGATCGCCGAAGATCACGGTGTGGCCCGCGTTGGGGCCACCCTGAAAACGGGCCACGACGGAGAAGTGCGAGGACAGAAGGTCGACGACCTTCCCCTTGCCTTCATCGCCCCATTGGGCACCCACGACCGCTATGTTGGGCATGCCATTTCCGGCTTGTACGGAGGACACGAACCTCGACGACGAACCGTCGAGCGGCGTGAAATATAGCACGCGGGTCGTCGTTGTTTCCCCTCCGTGATAGGATCCTGGCGCCGTGGAGAAGTGGAGTCTGTTCCTCGCCGCGCTCGGCCTGGCGATGGCGCTCGAAGGCCTGCCCTACTTCGTCTCTCCGCCGGCGGTCCGGGCGTATCTCCGGCAACTCGAAACCCTGAGTGACGGCACGCTGCGACTGCTCGGCCTGGGGCTGATCGCGGGCGGTCTCGGAGTCGCTTTCTTCGCGACACACTGAGGTTGCCCTATGGCTCGTTCTCCGCGCACACCCCGTGGGCAGGTCAAGATCGACGGCTCAACGATGACGCTCGCTCACGTCGAGGCGATCGCGGACGGAGGGTCGTGCGGACTCACGCCCGGAGCCCGGCGCCGGGTGCGCGAGTCACGGGCGGTCGTCGACCGCGCGGTGGCATCGGGCGAGCAGGTCTACGGGATCAACACCGGCTTCGGCCACCTGGCCGACGTTCCGATCGAGAACGACCGCCTCGATCAGCTGCAGCTCAATCTGGTCCGCAGCCACGCCGCGGGCGTCGGAGACCCGCTCGGATCGCGCGAGGTACGCGCCGTCCTGGCGCTACGTGCCAACTGCCTGTGCCGCGGCCATTCGGGCCTTCGCATCGAGACGGTGCAACGACTCATCGAGCTGTTGCAGCACGACATCCTCCCCGTCGTGCCCGAGCAGGGCTCGGTCGGCGCCTGCGGCGACCTCGCGCCGCTGGCTCACATCGCGCTGGCGCTGATCGGCGAGGGCGACGTGTACCAGGGCGGCAAGCGGGCGAGCGCCTCGCGCGCCCTGAAGCGCGCCGGCCTCGCGCCGTTGCGGCTCGGTCCCAAGGAGGGCCTCGCCCTGATCAACGGCACGCAGGTGATGAGCGCCATCGGCATCCTCGCGCTGCTGGCCGCCGAGCGCCTCGCGCTGCTCGCCGACGTGATCGGCGCGATGACGCTCGAGGCGCTGAAGGGCTCGCACAAGCCGTTCGCCGCCGCCGTGCAGGCGGCCCGGCCGCAGCCCGGCCAGCGTGCGGCCGCCGCGAACGTTCGGCGCATCCTGCGCGGCAGCGAGGTCGTCCGCTCGCACGCGACGTGCGGCCGCGTCCAGGACGCCTACGCCCTGCGCTGCATGCCGCAGGTCCACGGCGCCGTGCGCGACGCGCTGCGCTACGTGCGCGGCGTGCTCGAGGTCGAGGTCAACTCCAGCACGGACAATCCGATGATCTTCCCCGAGTCGGACAGCCTCATCTCCGCGGGCAACTTCCACGGGCACCCGGTCAGCGTCGCGCTGGATCACCTGGGCACCGCTGTCTGTTCGCTGGCCACGATCAGCGAGCGGCGCATCGACCGGCTCGTCAACCCGTCGGTGTCCGGTCTGCCCGCGTTCCTGGCCCACGACCCCGGCCTGCACTCCGGTTTCATGATGGCCCACGTCACGGCCGCCGCCCTCGTCTCCGAGAACAAGATCCTGGCCCACCCCGCCAGCGTGGACAGCATTCCGACCTCGGCGGGCAAGGAGGACCACGTGTCGATGGGCACGCACGCCGCTCGCAAGGCGGCGTCGATCGTGCGGCACGTGACGACGGTGCTCGCCGTCGAGCTGCTCTGCGCCGGCCAGGCGCTGGACCTGTTGCGCCCGTTGCGCGCCGGGCGCGGCGTGGAGGCCGCGCGTCGCGAGCTACGGCGCCACGTGCCTCATCTGGACGGCGACCGGCGCCTGGCACCCGACATCGACGCGGCGGCGGAGGTCATCCGCGGCGGAGGCCTGCGGCGCGCGGTGGAACGCGCCACGGGCTCGCTGCGCTGACTGTCATGGGGTGTCAGGCGAGAATGGTGGACGGCAAGGGGATCGAACCCTCGACCTCTGCGTTGCGAATGAAGAAACAGAACATCAGGAATTCCCAGTTTTTCCCCTTTCTGGGGAGTTTCCGAGTTCTCAGCGTCGCTGGGAGTCCCCAGTTCCCCATCGCAGGCGTAGACTTATGCGTAGACTTTTTACAACTCGACCGCGGGCGAAAGTCGACGGCGGCGAGTATTGCGTCATGCGCAATACCGCAACACTCCGCAACGCCCCGTTACCACGTGGCGGTAATCGGGTAAGACCGACAAGGCAGGCGACCAACAGAAACGAACCGAATGGCATCGCATCGTGGTCTGGGCCAAGCAGGCCGAGGTCGTTGGTGAGTATCTGAAGAAGGGCTCACAGGTCCACATTGAGGGCAGCTTGCAGACCCGCGAGTGGGCCGATCGCGACGGCAACAAGCGGTACACAACGGAGGTCCGAGCACAGAGAATTCAGATGCTCGGAAAGCCGAAAGAGCAACCGGAAGATGAACCGCCGGCGACGGAAGATCCACCCGCACCGGAGACCGAACCGGCCGACGACATTCCGTTCTAGCTGGACGAACCGAACAGAAGCAATACGCGCCTCTCAACTGCGAGGGGCGCCTTTTTTTGTGCTTCAGTCGTCGAGAGAACCCTCGGGCCACTGGCAGGGTTCGCCGTTTGCGAACACGATGTCGGCGCCGAGGCGCCTGCTTGCGCCGCTGCAGATCGAAGCGATCTGGGCCGCTGCATCGTCAGTATCCCGGAGCACGTTGTAGTAGGGCTGGTCCTCGTGGTCCCCGCCGGTGCTGTAGACGATGAAGTTCTTGCCGTCCGACCAGTAGAAGTAGCCGTGTTCCCAGCCATCAGAGATCGGCAACCCGCGGACATAGTGAGGTTCCAATAGCGGTTGCAGGGCTTGCACCCCGGACGTACTGCCGGTGAGCACGGGATACGTGTTGTTGTCGATCGAATACGACATGACGGCGATCGCGATCGTGCGCACGTCGCGCGCCGTGAGCGCCTGCCGCTCCTGTTCCGTGAGTTCGCCTGCAATAGGTGCCTCGGTTACGTCTTTGGGCAATGCACAGAAGCGGCCATCCACGAAAAGAACGGCGCTCCGTCCCGGTGAAGAACACAGGTCCTGGAGAACAACTGCAGGGCCGCGCGGGTCCGTAGAAAGTTCGGTGCGCCATTTCTGATCCATGCCGCGCGCTCCGCCGCTTCCGACAATGAAGTGCTCGCCGTTGGTCCAGTACCAATAGGGTCGTCCCCAGGGATCCAGGGGCGGAAGCGCTCTGGCGTGATCTGGAACAAGCTGCTGCTCGAGCACAGCGGCATCAGTGAACTGGGCAAGGTCACCGGGATACTTGTTCTGGACAACTGCGTAGCTGCGGACGCTGTCAGCGATCATGCGGACGTCGCCGGCGGCGATCTTCTGCAGCTCACGAATCTCGTCGCCCCCGAGCGTGATTGACGTGAAAAGCCCGACAATACACACGACGCGAAACAACAGCATCTCGAAACCACCCTGTTGCCTACTCATCGTGAGGCCCTCATTTCCCGCACCATCTGCAGAGCGTACTGCTCAAGACTTGGCCGCAACTGAAGCTCCGACGCATACGCCGTGGCGGACTCGCTGCACCAACCGCTCTTCTGTGACCGGCCCATCACGGCCTTCATCCGTGTATACGGGGTCAACGGATGGTCCGGCTGGACGCGAAGAAGCCAGTCGAAATCGCCACCGCTGTAGAAAACCGAGACGTACGTGTAGTGGCTCTCCGGAAAGCGCTCTTTCAAATAACGCGCCCCGTGCATCACACGGAAGAAGCCGCCGATGGCAACGGGATAGTCGGGGGACTGAATGTATTTCAGGGCCTCGCGATCGACGGTGCTTGTTGGCTCGTCCACCTGCACCGTCACTTCTTGCGAAAACACCGAGCCTTCCCAGCACTCGTAGGGCTTCGGGCCTTTTTGTTTTCTCGCTCTGCGTTTTTGCGCGATCGCCGTAGCCCCAAGATCCTCGGCGACAGCCTTCTCAAGAAAACAACGGCCGCCCCCATGCACACCGACGCGTGCTCGGTAGTGCCCGGGCTCGGACATCCACTCGCGGACGTCTATCTGGAATAACCACGTGCTGCCGGGTTGCAGTTTTCTGACGTTGGTAGACGCGTCCGATCCAGTCAACAGGCTCTTCGCCGAGAGCTCACCGTCCGACGGACCAGTCTCAACAAAGTAGCCGTTCTGCATCCAGCGACCCGTGGGTACGATGGCCGCGTCCGGCCCGTCGTTCACGATCTGGGCGGTGATAAGAACCGGGCTCCACTGGAGTACCTGTGCCGGGTGGTCGACGATCTCCACGCGAACATCCGCCCAGCTCGCCGACACCGCTACGAGGATTGCCATGCTTGCAAGAATCGTTTTCATAGCTGGGCTCCTCACCATGTGCATGTCTCCTGGTTTAGATCGTCCACATGCCCACGGATGCAGTAAAGATCGTTGGGGATAGAAGCACCGAGGTCGTTGTGGAATCGCGGGACACCAGCGGTGGGATTGTCGATCAATGCGTTCATCAAACATCCCCGCATCGAGTCGTTCCACGCTTTCAGCGTGTCATGCCCGTCTGTCGTCATGACTGGCGGATTCACGTCCCATTGGTGTGCACACTCATGGACGATGACGCTGTCCTTGTAGTTCTGAAGATCCGTTGACGTGCAGCCGCCGCCGCATGAGCTAACGATAGTGTCAGTCAGGATCCACGACCAGTTTCGTTCGCTCGCGGTCCTGCCGACGCCCATGGCATCTGGCGCGGCCAGGGCTCCTGCAGCAACCAACTGCACGTGGTTGATGGTCGGGGTGACCGAAGGTCGGTCGAAATTCTTGAAGAACCAGAACGTCCGAGGATCGATATCGATTTCGGCGATGACAGGCCACGACGGAAGGAAGCTGCCCCCGTCGACGAATCGCCACTCGGTGAACGGGTCATCGAACGCCTTGGCAAGGGCCTGGGGTGTTGGCGTGATCTCGTGCGCACCACCAGCGACCCGCGCGACGAAAGCGTATGGGAACACGTCAGCGGGCGGATTACCGCCGGAATCGTCGTAGACGTTGGCGAGAGCCGCGTTGAGGACCAGGTGATCGGTTGCGACGCTTGCCACAGTGTGCATCTCACCGATGACGGTCGCGGCTGAAGTTGCTGACAACACGTGCACCTGGTCACCGGCCGTAAACGTACCGGGGTTCACAACAAATACCTTGGTTGGGTCTGGCATCCCAACTGGATGACCCGGCCCCGACGGTTGGTCGACGAACTCGCCGACCTTGTACATCCGGTCGTACTCGACGTATGCCCGCTTCCACGCGGTGAACGCTGCGCTCTTGGCCTTCACTTTGAACGGGGTCTGCGTGAGGCTCGCCTCGATGCGGTAGTTGTCGCCAGCGAACGTGTCGGTAACGGTGAGCATGAGCGAGACCTTGCCCGCAGCGTCCGACGTCGCCATACAGGTGGTGGCCGGCCCTGATCCGCAGTCGATGGTGCCCAAGCCCCCCTTGTTGTCACCAGAGCCGGTCGAGGCGTAGGGCGCTGTATCCTTGGGGTCGATGAGCCGGAAGAAGACGTCGACGCCGGCGGCAGGGCCGCCGTCGATAACGGTCGCCTCGACGCGAATCTCGCGCGGTTGGGTCTGGAACGAGCTCGGGTACGCATCGTCGCTACGATGCTTGTTGATGAGCACCGGGGTGTTCTTTTTCTTCTTAATCGCGAACTTGATCACCGGATCCGGAAGACGGATGATCCGTGTTGGCTCGGCAACGTCGTAGAAGAGGTCGCCCGTCGCCAGGTCTTCGGAGAAGGCAACCGCCACTGGGTTGGTGAATCCGGAGTCGACCAACGTACGGCTGCCATCCTCGCCGTTCACCAGGTAGACCTCGCCGGTCGCCTTGTCCGCGACAAGCAAGGTCGGGATGCCGGAAACCTCCGAGAGGTCAATGCCAGCAGCGCCGGTGAACTCAGTTGTCAGGACGGTGGTCGTCTCATCTGGGGCGATCTTGAAGATCGACGTTGTGCTACTGACGTAGAGATTCCCGTCCGAGTCAAAGCGGCCGCCGGCGGGGTTGTTGAAGGAGAGCGCAGTATTGCCCCAGTTGAAGTCGATCAGACCAAACTCCGGCACGCGGCGGACGGTGTTGTTGTTCCCGTCGAGGAAGTAGATAACATCCGCCTCGTCGTCTCGGGCCGCCATGCCCCTGGCATGCACAGGATCGACACCACCACCCTGGCCGGCGGCACGGAAAAAGGTCGTCGAATTGTCCGACGAATCGAGGTAGTTGATCGTGCCCTGATTGAAGTTACTCACGGTGCCGTTCGAGTAGTAGATCCGGCCGTTGCCATCCCCGGGAGATGGATTGCTGATGAACGCTTCCCCGAGGTTGGCACGGATCGAGACCGTACCGCTGCTGTCGATCTCGATCACGTCGTCTGCAGTCCCGCGGTCTCCGAGCCACAGACTTCCCGTGCCTGGCTCAAACGCCAGAGAGCTGATGTCTTGAAACGCCGGTCCCACCGTGACGGTGAAGCGAACGCCGTTTGAACACTGATCCGCGACGCAGACAACCACGTCGTCGGTTACGGTCCCGGTCGGGGCGGTTGCAACGATCTGTGTCTCGCTCGACGACACGACGTCCGCAGCTACTGCGCCAAACATCACCGTTTGCCCGCTTCCGAGATCGGCGAAGTTCGAGCCGTCAATCGTGACGCTCGTTCCTGCCGATCCGGTCGCCGGTGTCAACATCGTGATCATTGGCACGGGCCGCGGCGTGTTGAGGTCGTACAACGGCGGGTTGGTGTCGTCGGAGTCGAGAACTTGGTAGAAATAGCTCTCAAGCTCGACCAGGGCGCCCGCATCCGTAGCACCACCCGTGGTAACCCCGCTGGCAACAGAAACGTTCCCCGACATGAATACGGGCGAGAGGCTCCGAAGCACCCGGTGCGGTGTCGTGCCCGTCGTCCACTGGAGCTCGACGTTGTTGCCGGATTTGTCGAGCACGAGGTCGCTCACCTGTGCATTCCCTTCGAGCGTCATGAAAATCAGGAGTGCAAGACCCACGCCGCTTCGCAAAGCAGTCTTTCTCATCCCCACCTCTCAAGAAAACGCACAGAACCTAGCAGCCCGTTGAAAAACTCCCATCTCGCCGATCGAACGTTCGAGTAAAATCGATCCGAGAACGAGGAGGACTCCGATGTCGATGGGCCGTCGGGACCGAGAGAGTCAGTCGGAAATGTGGCTTGCGACGGACC
>JAAELQ010000300.1 GCA_024226515.1 bacterium | reverse complement strand
TCCTTTCACGCTGAAACCTTCCTACACAAAAGAAGAGGTCTCCAAAACACTAAAAAAAATAGGCTACCTAAAACAGAAAGAGATCGACCAACACCCAGATCTCCCCTCACGTATGACAATTGTAAAACTATTCAAAACAACAAGTATGACCGATGTCTGGAACGAGCTAAATATAGAAGTGCCCCAACGAAAAAAAGTAAAACCATCCTAAAATTACTGACGACTTTTGCAACATGGAATGAGGGAAGAAACCCCGACAAAAAAAGTAAAAGTTGATTTGGTATTTGATGCCGGGGTTAATGATAGAATGTCTATCTTTATTATATCTGTTTTTTTGGTGGTAGGTCAAGAAGGCATGAAGTCTCAATTAATCCAGCCTTTCAACCTCCCATATGCCATCCAAATCGACACCGATCTCTTTCGCCCTTTGCCGTGCATTTAGCGCGCAACCTTTTGGTACAACAAGAATGAACATCTTTGAATGTTTCGAAGCATTCTTAGAGAAGCATTTCCATTCATTTTCTACATG
>JAAELQ010000299.1 GCA_024226515.1 bacterium | reverse complement strand
TGGCCGATGGCGCCGAGGGGCCGTTCCTCTCGGAGAACGTTGCCGAGCCGACGTCGAACTTCAGCGAGATGATGTTGGCACTGGCCGTGCTCGATCTGCCCGTCGAGGCGGGCGAGCACGTCACGAAGCAGGATGCGGCGGCCTTCGCGCTGACGGCCGCCTCGCCGACGATCGTCTTCCACAAGCAAATCCAGCCGGCCCCGGTCAGTGACGACAAGACACCCGTGCTGGTCGGGCAGAACTTCTTCCGCCACGGAGACCGCTATATCCAGGTGGACGGCGAGCAACGCGACAAGTACGTGACCGAAGAGTTCCTCCGCGGGGTCGTCTACGGCTGCCAGGTCGTCGTGACCAACCCGACCTCGGTCACGCAGGGGCTCGACGTGCTATTGCAAATCCCGGAGAAGGGGATGCCGGTGCTCGGCAGCAAGCGGACGCGCAGCCAGTCGCTGCGGCTGGGCCCGTACGCGACGCAGAAGATCGAGTACTACTTCTACTTCCCCAGGACGGGCGACTTCCAGCACTACCCGGTCCACGTCGCCCGCGACGAAGCGGTCGCCGCCTGGGCCGATCCGTTCACCTTCCACGTCGTCGAGCGGTTGAGTAAGATCGACAAGGCCTCGTGGGCCTAC